>CAYPLE010000096.1:21534-22767 GCA_964411445.1 uncultured Pirellulaceae bacterium | reverse complement strand
ACGTATCGCTATCCGCTATCGTGCCCGATGGGGAGTTGGCCGCAGTTCGGTAATCACGCGAGGTAAGACGTCCGGCGAGATCGTAGTTGTAAGTAACTGTATCACCCAGTTGGATATGCAACCAGATCCACTACGGGGTGGTGGTACCTTGAAAATTGTAGTTACTTCAGGACGGGGCCTGTGAGGGGTTGGCCGTTGGTGGTGAGAATTTGAAAGTGGTGGATGCCAACCTTGTTTCCGTCGCTGTACTTCCAAACCACCTCTTTTTCAGGTGTAACCTCGAACATCTTCGGAGCCGATGGGTCAGCGCGACCGGCCGCATAGCTAGTAATAACGATGTTGCCATTGGGTAGAATTTGACTGCCACACGGATCCTGAAGCCATGGACCAGGCAAGTCTTCATTGGTTAGCGTCCAGACAATCTTTCCTGAGGAATCAAAATCGACGACGCGATTACCATGAGTGCAGCATACCAGTGTCCGCCCCTCGCCATGGCGGATTGCTGTGAAGGGCCAGGTATGAATATCATGTTGCTCGTCACCAGAGACCGTCGTATCCAACTTGCCAAGCAGCTTGCCAGAATGGCCGTAATGAAAGACGGCAAAATCAAGTAGATGAGGGGCAAGGTAGGTGCCATCGGGTAACCTGCGCGCCATCCGCGTCTGCATATGATGATTCTGCTTTTGACAAGCAAGCGGAAATTCGACAACGACCGAGCCACTAGCGTTCACTTCGATGAGCCTGGGTTTCTTTCCGGCTTCGGTGATGACAAACGTGCCATCCTCAGTAGGCTGGGCGCTGTTGACTTCGGTTTGAGTGCCTTTCCAAATGTGCGTTTCTTTGCCATCGGGCGCGATACCGACAACCGCACCGCCGCGATGCAACTTCGATTTGTTCAATGTAAGGATGATGGTTCCATCGTCGAGTATGTAGCCATCGCGACTTGCGTGTGGATAAGTCCAACTGGCGTTCCCGTCGGCCCCCATGATGTACGTTTTCTGTCCGCACGCGAGGAAACTATGTGCAACATCCTCCGCCTGCAGTTTTCCGCTGATCAATGTAAGAACGCTAGCAAGGATCAAACTATATTTCATGACTTCACTCCGATTCACTGGTCAGCCGCAGCGGTTTCAAGGTAACGTTTGCAGAGTTGCAGGTGTCGGGTGCAGCTCAGGCAGTCGCGTCAATTGTATGGTATTGGACGTTGTTCGAGTCGCAAGTGCGAGGCGTCGG
>CAYPLE010000096.1:0-21434 GCA_964411445.1 uncultured Pirellulaceae bacterium | reverse complement strand
TTCGAATCGGCGGCTATCAATCGCAAACCGATGTACCTGGGCATTAGGGATACGCAACTTCAAAGCTGGCCGAAGTGTTGCTTGCATTGGTTTAGAAACGCGACGGCCACAACGAAAATGGGGCAGGGAAACCATTCTGTTTTCCCTGCCCGTGGGTTTCAAAGACTATTGAGCCACCAAGATTACTGGACGGCGTCACCAGTCTTGATGCTGATGAGATAACGCATCAAGTCGTCGAACTCTTGGCGGTTCTTGAGCGACCGCACAAGTCCATCGGGCATCATTGACTTCTTCGACTCGATGACTTCGTCAATATCGTCCGCTGGGATCGTAATCGGTTTCGGCTCGGCAACGTTTCGAAGAACAATTCCACTATCGTTTTCGGAGATCCGAATACCGGAAATGACGTCTCCGTCCAAGGTCAGCACATTGACTTGTGCAAACTGTTTATCAATCTGCTTTGATGGATACAGAACAGAATCGATCCAGTCGGCTGGCTTCATTGCTTTGCTGAGCTTGTTCAAATCGGGGCCGAGCTTCGGTGCGTTGCCTGGTGGGTCATGACAGGCGAAGCAAGAAGCTGCCGAAGTATAGAACAAACGCTTTCCGCGCCGCACTTTGCCGTTCTTCATCGCAGCAGCGGCGAGATCCTCAGACGACAGAGCAAGCAACTCCTGCTCGAGCTCCACGTTGTTGATCACCTCAGGCTCGACCAAATCCTCCTTAGCCATCAACTCACGTTCCAGTGGGTGGAGGGCTTCGAGTTCTTCTGGCTTCCAAAAAGTCGTTCGATCGCTGGACTCCGCCCGCACGCGAGTCACGGCCTTTGGATCAATCGGAGCGGCTTTGTTGCCCCAAGTATTGCGGACAAAGGTCAGGACGTCAGCCATGTCCTTGTCGCTCAGTAAATCTCGGAAGGCGGTCATTGGGGGAACACCACGAGCCGGGTCGTAGACCTTTCCGCGGACTTGCATTCTGCCCCACATGCCGTGCAAGGCGAGTTTGATGAGGCGATCTTCGTTGCCAGTGACCCATGGGCTACCAACCAGTGGCGGGTAGACAGCGCCAGAGCCAAGGCCACTGGTCTGGTGGCAAGTCGCACAGTGCGATTCACGCTGGAAGATCTCACTACCGCGTTTGTAGGAACCATGATATTGTTTGTCGAGATGACGGGGCGGTCGGTAACTGACAACATGCATTTCAGGCGACGCGACAAAGTTGTCGGCCCGCTTGGTATCAAACTTCGTCCAAAAATGCTGAACCGTTTTGGCCGCAACAGACACATGCGGCGAGTCCGATTCAAGTAGCTGACCAAGCAGTTCTTCGTTGGTCACATTGTGCTGTTGGTGCAACCAAAGCACTTCGAGCAGATGGTGGGCTTCGGTTTCATCGTTGGGATCCAAGTCCTGTGCCCACGCTTGCGCGGCGGCAATGACTTCATCAGAATCCCGAGCACTCAGTTCAACGCGAGTTCGATGACGCACACCATCGACAGGATGCTTCAGGTTTTCCAGCAGTTTCGCAATTGGCTGGCCATGAATTGCGACGGGTTCTTGCAACGGTCGCCCTTGAACCGTCAATCTAAGAATTCGACCGTGTTTATGGTCTCGGCTCGGGTCGCGAATATTGTGCTGCATGTGGCCGATGATCATGTTGTGCCAATCCGCCACATACAGAGCACCGTCTTCGCCGACGATTGCGTCACTGGGTCGAAAATTCCGATCTTCACCGCTTAGCAACTCTTTGCCTGGCGTGCCCCAAACGTGTCCATACTCGCGTTTGCCACCATCACCTCGGTCCAAATCATATTGCTTGATTCCGAGGAAGCCGATGACGTTCAAGATCAGGAAGTCTTGTTGCATATCCTCTGGGAAGTGAGCTGAGGACAGAATCTCATTCGCAGGAACAGGGCGAAACTCCTTTTCCAAAAGTGAATGCATTTGGAATCCGTTCCCTTGCGGGCGAACTTGGTACGACTTACCACCGGTGCCATCATTTGCATAGAGATAGCCCCAGCGGTCAAAGGCGGTTCCGTGCGGGTTGGGGCTGTTTGCGGCAACGGGCGTAATGGCGAACGTTCGAGGGTCGAAGCGGTACATGCCCGATCCGCCCGTGTTTAGGTTTTGCTTCCAAGGGGTTTCATGATTGTGCACCAGGAAGATCCCGCTCTGCCAGTAGATACCGCCGTCAGGGCCGTAAATCAAATTGTTGGCAGCGTGGTGTGTATCGGCCGTCCCAAGCCCTTGAAGAATCGGGTAGCGGACATCGGCTTTGTCATCGCCGTCGGTGTCTTTCAAGAACAATAGATCTGGTCCGGAGGTAACGAGCACACCACCGCCCCAAAATTCGAAACCAAGAGGGTTGTGTACATGGGCGAAGATCTTGCGTTTGTCGGCGACACCGTCACGGTCGGTGTCCTCAAAGATCATCAAACTGTCTTTCAGTTCGTCGCCAGGTTGCCACTTCGGATAGGAATTCCAACTGGCTGCCCACAAACGCCCCTTCGCGTCCACTTGTAGTTGAACCGGGTTGGCCAGGTCGGGGAAGATCTCTTCAGATGCAAATATGTTGAGTTCAAATCCGTCAGGCACCTTGATCTTCTTCAGGCTCTCTTCAGGACTTAGATAGTCCGTACTGCCTTCTTTGACGGCACTCGAACTCTTGCTGCCGCCACCGACGTTGGTCTTGACTTCGACGGGTGGCGGAACGTTGGAGTCGTCTGGCTTGATCGACTTTCCACTGACGGCAGCCCAAATCACTTCGTCTCGATTGGCAGCCATCAAGTCAAGCATCTTCAGTTCGTGCTTCAGGACATCGGCATTGGTTTGCCCATCGACAAAGCTAAGCGTTGAACGGGAGCCCCAGATATCGTTGCCATCCGTTGCTCGGTAGCGATTATGCCAGTGCCAGTTCTTGTCCTCGACGGTTTCATAGATCATCGTCAGAGCATCGGTCGCGGCAGCACTGCCACCGACGAGTGCTTCTGAGATGACGTTGGCCAGTTGGCGGTAACCACTTGCGTTCAGGTGAATGCCATTGAGCGTCAATTGCTCGTCGGACGATTGGTACAACTCCAAAGTTGGAGCGAATAGATCGACGAAGGTTGACTGCGACTGTTCGGCGGCCCACTTCGTAGCTGCCGTATAGGCCTTTAGATTCTTGTTCAGCTCTTTACCATCAGGCAAGTGCCGATTTCCGGTGTTCTCGTAAGCGATTGGGCTGAACAATACGAAACGTGCCTCTACGCCAGCCTGCTTGCGAAGACTCCGATACTTTTCGACCAGCTTTACCAGTTCTGCAGCGTAGGCGTCCGCTCCGCTGGGACCAGCGTGCGATTCGTTGTAGCCGAACATGATCCAAACGACACTCGGCGCAACGTGCTGCAAATACTCAGTATCGTTGGTGAACCCCTTGTTTCGAGGGCGCCCATTGACGACATCGCCGGAGAAGCTCATGTTTCGAAATCGAACATTTTTGCCTTGTAGCTTCGCCTGCAACACCGTCTCGACCCACGGCGCGTGTTGCATTCGGTCGGCTAGTCCATTGCCAAAAACCGCAACGACATCATCTTGCTTGAATTCAAACGGTACATCTGCCCGAGCCCTCGGGCTGTGGGAGCAAGCCATGGCTGCGAAAACGATCAGGAGTGTCGGCAGGACGCATTTCCTCAATCGAAAAAGGCAAACTTCTAGAGGCGGTTGTTGCATTTGGGTGTCTCAACAGGAGTAGAAAACGCGAGTCCGATACCAAGATCGGTCGACGGGCGGGGAGTTCTTGCGGAGTGGATCCGCGAGGATGGATCTTGCAGGAGCAGTGAATTGGAGAGCTTCGACCGATAGTGCACTATCTTAATCGATCGCAGCCTAGCTTTGGGGCAAATCTGGTTTGGAAGAAAGTAGGGTTCAGGAAAACCACTCGCTAGCTCCAGTTTGAGAACGGGCCTTAGCAAAAAATCGTTTCATAGTTCAAGCTTGCCTACTTGGACAGCGGCCCCCATATTTGCGATCCCAGGCCCGAAGTAGTCCTTTCCGAAAGGTAAAATCATCGGCTCTTCCCACGGCCGACTGGGCACCAAGGCTGCGATCTCATCCAAGCGGCTGAGGATGTCTTCTGGCAAGGGGCCTTTCTCAACAGCAGCGACACTTGCTTCCAAGTGATCGACCGTTTTGCAACCAATCGGAATGGTAGAGACCGCCGGATTCCCGATCGCGAATCGCAAACACAACTCGTGGGCTGGCATCCCCGATTGATCTAAAAGTTCGTAATACTCAAGCAGTTGTAGCCGGCGTGATGCAGCAAGCCAGATTGGTTTTGACAGTACTTCCTCATCGGCTCGACGCGTCAAGAAGCCTTGTCCAAGCGCTGAACCGAGCACAACCCCCATTCGATGCTCGACTGCTGCAGGAAACACCGTCGCGGCTGCTTCGCGGAAGAGCACGTTGTAATTGAAGGCCGTCAGGACCACATCAAACCGGTCACTCGCAATCAAAGACGTTAGCTCGGTAACCGTCGTGCCAGCGAGCCCCGAAAAGCGGACCTTGCCCGCTGATTTCAGTTCATCAATTAGTTCAAGGGCAGGCCCTGACAATGGTTCGTAGCTGCCCCACCACGGATACTGCAGGGGACGATCGGGCTCATGAATCATCAGCACATCGATATGGTCACGGCCAAGCAGCCGCAAGCTTTCATCAACAGAGCTCCTGAGGCCCGCGATGTCCTGCGGATCAAAGGGCTGAGGTCTGCCGCCGAGTTTTGTTGTTACGATCAGCGGCGAGTCGACGCCTTTGATTGCTTGACCAACCGTTTTTTCACTATCCGCGTAGGCTGGAGCCGTATCGATTGCATTGACCCCCAACTCGACCGCTCGTCGCAGGATACGCTGCGTTTCGTCAACTCCGCCCGCCAACGAAGATGTGTATAGCCCGCCAACCGAGAGGACACTCGTTTCTAAACCAGTGCGGCCCAAAATTCGCTTTTCCATTTCAACCTTCAGGTAACTCGACTGCCGTGTCCGGCGAACGTATGAGACGAAACTGTGCGGCGCAGCGGTGGAACCGCAGCTATCGCACAATTGTTCGATAGATCAAAAAACAGAACAAGAACATCAGCGGAAATTTTACGAACACGGGAATCGGAAAACGCACGACAGCAAACAGTACCATCGCAAGCAGCAGCAACTTCAGCAGCTTGACAATGAACTCGGAGCCATCGCCGCCGCCACTTTCCCGCATGTAGTCGCGGTCGTAAATTCCCATTCCACCAATGCTCCATCGGACGTTTTGCTATTGAACACAAACTGCAACTCACCAGTCAGAGAGCTTGGTGTTCCACTGCGGTCAATTCCCGAAATTGCCCTTCCGCAATTTTCGACGCATTGTACCCGAAAAAGAGTTGGGACTTCAGTTGCCTTGCAGTCAGACGCAGGGCCACTCGGTGATTCAAAGTACGATGGCCTTCCAAGGCGCTGCACATTGAACTTCTGAGTTACCCTGCAGTCAGACGCTGGGCAAGTCGGTTTTTGAAGAGGGGCCTTGTATTTGCATAGCCCAATGGCGTGGGGCCATCCGGTACTCGCTCCCCGGGCGACTCGCGTCGCTCCGCTATTCTTGCATGCGCTACAATGGCGACAGGAAGCCACCGCTGCGCTATTGCAAAAGCGGCGACTCATACGATGGCAAATCATGGCGTTTCAAGTACGCTAAGAAACGCAAGCTTTCTCAGATGACGATCAATGGGCACACAACTGGAGATATCGATGAATCGAAAACGTGCGCGCAGTACCCTTATATTGCTTCAAATGGCACTGGCGTGGCTTCCGTTTGACGCCTACGCACAAGAAGCACCGTCTCGAGCGGACAAGATCCGCGCCGGCTACTCCAAATTCGAACACATGATTCCGATGCGGGATGGCGTAAAGCTATTCACGGCTTGTTACATCCCCAATGATGCTTCGGCAAATCAGAAGTACCCGATCATCATGGTCCGCACGCCGTACAGCGCTGGGCCATATGGTGCCGACCAGTACCGCACGAGTCTTGGCCCCAATGAGGCCTTTGAGGAGTCGGGATACATCTTTGTGTTCCAAGATGTCCGCGGACGCTACTTATCCGAAGGGCAGTACGACAACATGCGACCGCAAATCCCGAACAAACAGGACGGCCAAACGGACGAAAGCAGCGACACCTACGACACAATCGATTGGCTCGTCAAGAACTTGCCGCAGAATAATGGTCGGGTAGGGCAGTGGGGCATTTCCTACCCTGGATTCTACACTTCGGCGGGTACGATCGATTCGCATCCGGCGCTCAAGTGTGCATCGCCTCAAGCGCCCATTGCAGATTGGTTTTGGGACGACATGCACCGCAATGGCGCTTTCAACGTGCAGCTTGCCGTGACGTTTTTCTCGTCGTTCGGAAAGTCTCGCCCCGAGCCGACACTCGCCCGAGAAAGCGGGATTGACATCGGCACCGATGACGCCTACCAATTCTTTTTGGATTTAGGCCCGCTGAAAAATGTAAACGCACAGCATTTCAACGGCGGAATTTCGTTTTGGAACGACATTATCCAACACCCAAACTACGATGAATTCTGGCAATCCCGCAACATACTTCCGCACCTGAAGAATGTAAATTGCGCGGTTCTGGTGGTCGGCGGACTTTTTGACACAGAAGACCTTTATGGTCCGCTCCGCACTTATGCCAGTATCGAAGCCCAAAACCCAACAACTCAAAACAACCTTGTCATGGGCCCTTGGTACCACGGCGGCTGGAATCGGGCTGATGGCGACCACCTTGGCGATGCTCAGTTCGATTGGCCGACCGCCCAGTGGTATCGAAAGCAGATTGAATTCCCTTTCTTCGAACATCACCTTAAGGATGGAGCGGATCCGCGTTTGGCCGAGGCGACCGTTTTTGAAACAGGTGCAAACCGCTGGCGAACTTTCGACGCCTGGCCTCCCAAGAACACGGTGGAGAAGAAGCTGTACCTTTCCGACGACGAAAGTCTCAGTTGGGAGTCTACGCAGCAAGCAGAACCTGCGAGCGATTCGTTTGTCAGCGACCCAAACAAGCCGGTGCCGTACACGACTGAAATTTCCGCTCGTTGGTCGCGTGACTACATGGCCGCCGATCAACGCTTTGCAGCGAGACGTCCAGATGTCTTGGTGTATCGCAGTGCCCCCCTAGAAGAAGACGTGACGATCGCTGGCCCGCTTACTGCGGACATGTGGTTTCGAACGACCGGCTCCGACGCGGATCTCGTTGTGAAGCTGATCGACGAATTCCCGGGGCGGCTAGCCAATGGCGGCCGGAGCCAAGCTGATGACTTTCAAAGTGGCCGACAACAGCTTGTTCGTGGACAAGTCATGCGACTGCGATTCCGCGATGGATTCGATTCACCTCAACCGATGATTCCAGGAGAAGCAGTGAACGCTGCTTGGGAATTGCACGATGTATTACACACGTTCAAGCGTGGGCATCGAATCATGATCCAAGTCCAGAGCAGTTGGTTCCCGTTTGTTGACCGAAATCCGCAGACATACGTGCCAAACATCTTTGAGGCGGAAGCAAAGGACTTCGTACGTGCCGAGCACGAAATCCTCCGCGGCAAGGACACTCCGAGTCAGATCCGCTTCAAAGTTCTTCGGTAGTTGTAAAAAAGCACGACAGGCAACGCTCTCTGATAGCGTTGCCTGTGAACTAACTGGCAGGTTCGACCCGACATCTTGTCAATCGACTGCTTCGAACTGAAGTCGATAACGAGGCAATGCTATGTACTTTGCTGTTTGGCTCGTTCCAGCAGCCCAGCACCGAAAGTTTGCCGCAAGCCAAGTTTGGGCATGTGGACGTAACCAATATGGCACCCACAGGTTCTGTTGGGGCAGTTTCGTGGCTTGAGCAGCGCTGCCAAATCGTCTTGGTACAAATTTCCGAACGATTCTTGGACAAAATGACAGCGGCGAATGTCTCCAGCCCCATCGACTGAGATGACGGACAGGCCTGTTGCGCACTGTTCGCCGAGACTCGCATGGTACGTATTATTGATTGGAAACAGAGGATCAATTTCCGTCAGCCGCTCAATGTCATCGAATGCATAATATTTGGGCTGACTCTTGAAAGCGTTGATCCACATGTAGGTCGCAGGCGGAATTTGCTCTCTCATCACTTGAATTTTGTCGAAGTCTTCCCGAAGTCCCACCATACCGACACTGTGTGAGATTTTCCGCGCGGCCAGCCATTGGACTTTCCGAACAAACTTGGCCGCTTCGATTTGTGTCGGATGATAGGTTGCCCATATGCCAACTTTAGAAACATCGCATTGTTCAATCCAATCCAATTGGGCTGACAAATTGGTTTGAATGGCTACCTTTCGCACTGACTTGATGGCAGTCAACCGCTGAAAGGCGTCCCAATACCATTTGCGTGTTAGGGCTTCACCCCATGGGGTAAAGAAAACACTCAGGCAAGTCACTGCTGTCGTTTGTTCGCACCACTGAACGAAGCGTTCCAGGCAAGCTCGGTCCTGGGCAAGTTCCTGGCGACTATCCACCTGCTTTGCGAATGGGCAGTAGTGGCAATCGTAATTGCAACTGCCAAGTGGGCCTCGGTAAAGAATCGTTAGACGCACGAGTAGGCCTCCATCCGCGAATGCACTTCGGACGAAAAGAGCATCGGCCCAATTTGATCGCTCCGCTCCATTCCACATTCAGTAAGCCGAATTGTGCCGCCATCTGCCAAGGCGAACTCCTGCTCTAGGAGATTTTGAAGCTCTGGCAATGCGTCTACGGCCCGGACGCCAAACCGACTTTGAAACCCATCTTGCTGCAGGCCGCTGGCCTGGAGCAAGGACATCAATGTGAATCGGCGCATCTGTTCGTCAAGGCTTAGTTTGTAGCCGAAGCGAGCCTTTGCAAACTGAGATGGGTCACGAGCGATATAGCTGTCCAGGATAGCGTGTACCGCATTTCTTCCGACAGCGTACTCCGTACTATAGTGCACGTCACGAGTGTAACTCCGTGCTCCGCATCCTATCCCAACCATTCCATCACTTTGACAGCAGTAACTCGGGACAATTGACTCCACTTCGCGTGTGAACATTCTCATCGATTGTTGTTGGTAGCCAGCATGCAACAGCCGTTCACGTCCTGCTCGGTAGCAGTCCAATCTCTGCGCGTCCCAAATATCATTCGCCTTGTGATTCTGACTTTTCCCCAGGCCGGTCAGAGGACGAATATAGAGCGGATACAAGAAGACCTCTTCAGGTTTCCACGTCAGCAATTCGTCGATTGAGTCGACAAAGTCCGCCACAGTTTGGCCAGCAGCACCATAGATTAGGTCGATGTTTAGCCGCTCGATGCGTGAATGCCGCAGCAAGTCGAGAGCAGCCTTGGTCGCTTTCAGATCCTGGGGACGTCCAAGCGTTTTGGAAACACGCTTCGAAAACGACTGGACTCCGACGCTGATACGTTGCACACCTAAATCAGCCAACAACCGAAGCTTGGCGGGCGTTACCGTCCCTGGCGAGCATTCAATCCCACAGGCAGATTGGGCAGGATCCACTCCCATTTTCCCGACGATTGCAAATAGCTGCTCCAGCTCAGAATCATTGAGAAACGTTGGTGTGCCGCCGCCAATTGCCATCTGAGCGAATTGAGCTTGCCCAAGTTCTGCTCGCACAGTCGCCACCTCGTGCTCGAGTTGCTTCAGATAGAGGGCTGGCATTTCAGGGGGAGGAATTGCTCGGGTAAACAAATTGCAGAAACCACAACGAAACTCGCAAAAAGGCACGTGCAAATACAAGAACAGCGAACTGATGTCTTCTTTCTGCCAGAGTTGGTGGAGTGGAATTGCCGGTGCAATTTCACGATATGCAGTTTTGTGCGGGTAGGAGTAAACGTAGTGTTGGTAGGGTGAGCCCTTGAGAATCGAATTTATCATTCAGCGTCCAGACCGGTCAGTACGTAAACTCTGCGTAAGGAACGTCCCATACGCTGGCGTGGCCGATGCGATGCCCAACGTATCCGTTTTCACCGTAAGCAGTACCGTGGTCCGAACACAGGACACAGACTCCCGGCGAGCGATCTTCCATCATTCGCCACAATTCTCCTAGCCATCGGTCAGTGTATGCGAGGGCCGCGAGTTGCGAATCCGAAGTGTCCTCCGTTGCACCGCTTAAGTACATCCGATTGGGTTGGTGAAGAGCAGACACATTCACAAAAAGAAAAACTGGACCGTTCTGTTGTTCAATGCGTTGCTTTGCCAACTCGACTTGGTTCTGAGTTGAGCTGTATGAGGTTACGGAAAGGCTCACATTCCAGTGGCTTTCATCGAATAGGCTAGGCAAGACGCTGCCCAGTTGGGTCTGCTTATTAAAAAAACCAACTCCACCAATGCAAATCGAGTAGTACCCCCTGTTGCGCAGCGCGGTAACAACATCAGCTTCTTCGAAGCAATACGTCTGATCGGTCGTCGTTTCACTCCCTTGAAACCTAGCAGCAAAAAGCCTTGGGTGCTTTCCGGGCTCTATTGGGGTCGGCAAGAATCCTGCAAAGAAAGCTTGGTGCGCAGCAAAGGTGAAGCTTGCTGGCGTGTGCCGCCTCTCCCAAGCACCACCGGGAATTCGCGACGAAATTTCAGGTATCACGCCCTGCACCTGAGCTTGCTGGGCCACGTCGAAACGCAGCGTATCAAGCGTGATGAATACAAGGTCGTGCGATCCAAGGAGAGGTTCTAGGTGTATCATATCGTCCAATTACACTGAGCTAGGTTTCAACGAGTGGACGATAGAGGCTGGGGTCGTCAAAACCGGCGGTCCAGGCAATTGCTTGATGACATGTTTTGGTTTTGGGAGGGACACGAATAATATACTGGCGTGATGTCGAAGGGCAAAACACGCTCACACAGACGAGCGGTTCATCGCCAGTCATTTCGACACGCAGCAGCTGGCGCGTTCCACCCGTATCTCTATCGGTGTCTAAGGTTTCCGCATCGACTTCCTTCAAGAAACGCTCGAAGCCAACACGTTCCAACATCACGCGACGAAGTTCTGCATTTTCGACGTCGAGAATCTCGCGACCATGTATGCTTTCGGGTTGAAACGCGATTCGTTCGTCAATAGGCACGCCTTTCCACCGGAGCGCACAATCGGCAAGGTTGCGAGGGAGTTCACGAATCCCAGTATCGGCCAAGTCAATCCAGGACGACACACTCAGCCAGGTCGGCAGTTGACCAATGTTCGTGCAGCCTTGTACATCAAGCTGCGAAATCGACGTCATCCACGTGGGCAGGCTTTTTAAACCAGTGCAATGACGCGCTCGAAGTCGGCCAGCTTCAATCTTACCTGAACTTGGCCATTCGCTTATCTGAGCACAGCCGCTAATGTCCAAGAATGACACATCCAATTCTTCGGGCAATGCACGCAGGCTTGTGCAACCTTCCAAGACCAGAGTGCCGACCGTGAGACCATTGGGGAGCTGACGCAGGTTGCGACAGTTAGAAAGATCGAGTCGGAACCGAACGGCAACGTCGCTGGGCAGTCGTTCAATCTCGCTGTTGGAGAGATTGAGTACTTTGCCATCGCTTGCGGTGAGCTTCGCTTGCCAATCACACTTACTTTCGACCATTTTCATCCTCATCAGCGAGCATGGCTCGATTTACTTGGGCCACATCAATCGATTACACGCCGGATTTCTTCCGGATGATATTCGCGCTGAATCCAAGATCGATAAGCTCCTTTGGTTAGCGTGATTGGGCCGTGTTCTTCATGTACTACCGTAGCGGAAGGGGTTTTGATTCGAAAGAACCGTTCGCCATCTACAGGACCTATGAAAAATTCAGCCGCTCCAGCTTCCTGAATTCTGTGCGCGTGTCCCGTAAGTTCGCCTTCGGCGAGGACCGGCACACGTGTAGGCGTCAAGCCTGGTGGGATGGATCTCACTTGTTCAATAAAAACGTCGCCATGCCGCCACATTTTCTTGCTCCGAAGCTGTATATTGCTCTTGAGTCGATTTACTTGAATTGTAGTTATATACCAAAGCAGCCTATTGTGCTGAAGTCCATGTGCTCAAGTCCCAGGAGAACACGCCATGAGTTTTGATCGCATTAGCGACTTCGAAAGCATTCCAGTTCAGGATTTTGATCGCGAAAATCCGCCTGAGGATACGGGTGGAATCGCATGGCGTATCAATATCGACTGGGACGCCTACGAAGAGGGCGTCAAGTTCGCTGACGATTTTGCAAAACTGTTGTCGATCCCGGGGGCAAGCGAAATCCCCGCGTTGATTGTCGGTTGCTGGGAAGGAAGTGCGGAAGGTGAAAGCAGCGAACAGGTGATCGAGGCACTTGTGTCCGCACGCGAATCGCTGCCTGGAATCAAGCACTTGTTCATCGGAGAAATGCTGCAAGAAGATTGTGAAGTATCTTGGATTAACCAGTCGGACATCTCTCCAATCTTTCTGGGATTTCCAAACTTATCCACGCTCCGAATCCGGGGAATGGAGGGCCTCAGCCTGGGGCGCCCCAAACACGAAAACCTTACCAAGTTGATTCTCGAAGGGGGCGGAATGCCCGCTGGAATCGTCAACGAGATCGGCTCGGCTGAATTGCCGAATTTGCAACATCTTGAGCTCTGGCTCGGTAGTGATTCGTACGGAAATTCAGTCACGCAAGAAAGCCTTCAGCCAATACTCGACGGTTCAGCATTTCCTAAGCTCAACTATCTTGGGCTTAGGAATGATTCAGAAGCCGACAAAACGGCAACTTGGCTGAAAGACGCAGCCATTTTGAACCAAATCTCTGTTCTTGATCTGTCGCTGGGATGCATAGGCGACGAAGGAGCCAAAGAACTGCTTGCCAATGACAAACTCAAAAATCTTAAGCAATTGGACGTCTCGCACAATTACTTTTCCGAAGCCCAAGCGAAGGCACTCGTCGAGCAGTTGCCCAACGCCCACGTCAACGTAAGTGATACTCAAGAGCCGGATGTTTATGACGACGAAGTCTACAGATACAACTTTGTCTCTGAATGATGCGACTGCTTGTACTATGCAATCCCCAGAATCGCCGCACCAAACTACTCGGTGAAGCAGCAAAGCGGACGGGATGGAAACTGCAGATACTTGCTTACGAAGACGTCCTGTCGGGACGTGCCAATCCGAAAATCGCGTACCGGCATTGTGACGCTGTTCGCATTGAATCGCCGGGCGAAGACTTCAGCGTCGAACAACGTTTGCTGATGTTGGGAGCAGCGCAAGATCGCGGCCCGAGCGAAGCGGAATCGGCAAACCCGCTGACTTATGAACTCGGGCGAATCCACTCGCCTTGGCACTATTTCCTGGGCTTCAAGTCACTGCTTGAGTCGATTGACGCAAGCCTGAACGAAGCGACCTGGATGAACTCGCCCCAAGCCGTGATAACCATGTTCAACAAGCCTGCAACGCTGGCCTATATGCAGGCAAATCAAGTCCCCATTCCGAGGCAGTTCGGTGCAATCGCGTCCTTTGACGCGTTCGCAGAGTTGTTAGAAGCCCAGCAGCTACGACGCGTGTTTGTAAAGTTTGCCACAAGCTCGTCAGCATCTGGAGTTGTCGCCATTGCCAAACAAGGCGAACAACTGCGCGCGACAACGACCGTAGAAGTTGTAAGTTTGTCCAACGGACGTGTGCAGCTTTACAACTCACTCAAACTCCAGCACTTGACAGAGTTGAAGGAGATTCGCCGGCTGATCGATTCATTGGCTGATTATCACATTTTCGCCGAAGAATGGTTGCCGAAAGCGTCCTATGATCACCGCAGCACGTTCGATTTACGAGCGGTAGTTGTCAATGGCCAGCCCACGCATTTTGTACCCCGCGTCTCGGCATCTCCGATCACCAACCTACACCTTGGTAACCGCCGCGGAAACTGGCCAACAATCCGCTCACGAATTAATACACACTACGATGCTCTGGCATCGCTCTGTTCGAAGGCGGTCGAAGCGATACCGGGAACGTTCTACGCAGGCCTGGACATCGTTGTGCATCCAAACCAGCGGAGATTCCACCTGCTAGAAGCCAACGCCTGCGGCGATTTGCTGCCAGGGATCGTAGGTGAGAAAGGCGACGACACCTATTCAGCTCAGTTGCGTGCACTGGAGCTTAAGATTTCGGGCGATTAGCGGTACGGCGATCACGGATGCGCACCGGAAGGCTAGCGCCATTTGCTTTCGTCCGGGATGTACTTGTCGATCGCTGCGAGTTCTTGGCCGGTGGTTACGGCAGCAAAGCGCACGCCGAGAGCAGCAATTTTGTTTGCAGCATCGGTGAGTTCTTCGTGATTATTGAGCTTGAGCGAGACTCCTTCAAAAACAACGATGACTTCCTTGAGAAGTTCGTTGCCGGTTAGCTTCTGCACTTGGGCAAGCTTCTTTGCGGCTTTGGCAGCGCGTTTAGCACTTGTGACTGCAAAGTCGGCCTTCTCGGTAGCCCCAGCGACAGCTCGCAAACTAAACTCAACCTCCGCAATGAAACCAGAAACGAAAAGTTTCCGCAGACGATTGCGGTCCGATGGATCGTTGGTAGTGCCATCGCTACGAACAAAGTTGTGCCGCAGTGAACCTTGTGACCAAGATACGATTTCGAAATCTAGGCTCCCTGCCGTGTGCCCGCCAACGTTGACCAGCTTCTCGCTAGGAACGGTATGACATCGCAAGCAACTCTGCGCAACCATGTAAACGTTGACTGGATTGCGCATACCGCCAGCGATACTGTTGCGTAGACGCTCAAAACGATGCTGCGTTGATTCGGAAGCTTTTGTTGTGCCGGGCCCATAGTCGTTGTGCACTTCCAACCAATCTTGAGCAGCCCCATGACATGACTCACAAGAGATGCCGGAGATGGCATCCAACCGCCCCTCATGATCTTTCATGGTGTAATGGCATTTGATGCATTCCGAATCTGTTTTGAATGACGAGATCCCCAGTTTGTTTGCGATTTCGCGGGCTGCGGGATTGCGGTGCAGAGTGCGGAATGTTTTGCTGTGAGGAGTTTTTTTCCATACTTCGACCTCAGAAGCGTGACACTTGGCGCAACTTTCGTAGCCGAGGACTTTGTGTGGATCGAGATGGACATCAAGCTGCGAATTGCGTGGATCACCGTTTTGCGCGCAGAGCAGGGCAGGGGATGCCACCAGCATGCACACGAGTATCAGGAGGTTCCGCCTAAAGCACAACATTTTTCTTCGACCTCGTTGGATCTCAGGAGTAGGGGGCAATAGTTTCTGCACACGCAAGTGTAGAACACGCTTGGATACAACCGTCTGCCGAGTGCTCAATGCGATGCTGTAAACGGGAAGCACGTCGCGGAACCAGTTCACGAATTCGAAAATTCGGCGCATGCGTTACAATCCGATGCATGCTTTGATGGTCCACGGTGCGTGGGCGTTATGGTCGGTATGCGTCTAAGCCTCAATCGTGACTGGAGTCTTGGGGCGAGCAATGCAGCTCAGGCATTCATCCTTAGCCAATTCCAAGCCCACCTTGCGATCGTGCTCGATCTCACCATCTCGGTATCGCACTCGGCAGCTACCGCAGACTCCACTTAAGCAGCCACTGGGAATTTCGACTCCCGACTCGCGGGCCAATTCCCAAATGCTTTGCTCGGAGCTGCACCAATTGGCTGTGGTTTCGCTCTCGGCAAACGAAATTTCGATCGGGTCCACATCGCCAACGACGGCGGCACCTGGCTGTGCTCCGGTGCCCCCAAATGATTCCCAGTGCACATCGCCTTCATCAACTCCACGCTCGATCAGCGAATCGCGCGTTGCCTGCATCCAGCTTTCTGGTCCACACATGAAGTAACTGGATCCTGGAAGGCCAACAATGTCTTCGAAACGCATCCTGCCAAGCTTGAAGTCGCCGGGGAAGGCTGCTCCAAGATCTTCTACGTCTTCTTCGACGGCACGGGAGAAGTAGGTTGTCACATGGATATGCGGAAAGCTCGCCTGCCAATTGTGAACGGCGGGTCCAAGCGGCCAATAGTCCGGCGTTTTCGCTTGAAAATGCAGGTGCACCGGACGACCGGGAGTGTGTTCCAGGGACCATCTCAGCATGCTAATCATCGGCGTGATGCCAATGCCGGCAGCCATCAGGACGAGAGGTTGTGTGTTTTCTTCAGCCAAAAAGAAACTACCGGACGGTTCGCCGACCAGCAAGCAATCGCCAGCCTCAATTTCCTTGTGAATCCACGCACTCAGACCACCACCGCGTTTGGGGGTTGGGACAGAACCGTCCTCTGGCAGTTGCTCTTTTACAGTGATGCGCCAATAGGTCGAATTGGGAGAGCTGGAGAGCGAATAACAACGTGTCGTCTGAAACTCGCCGGCCAGAGCGGGGCGAATCATCAGATACTGGCCGGGCCGAAAACCAGGCAATGCCTGTTTGTATGGATCCGTCAGGTAGAAGGACTTGCAGTCGGTCGACTCCTGGACCACTTCGGCAACTTCCATGACTCGCCACGCCTGCGCAGCCTTCTTGGTTGCACTTAATTCAGACTTCAGTCGGGCAACCCGAGCACTTCGACGGAGGCTGCTTAAGTCACTGGCCCGCCGACTGCGCATGCTCGCCCCGAGCCGCCGTTGTTGAAAACCGGCAACCGCGAATCGAAAGGTCGAGGCGGTGATGAGCGACACCGCGACAATCGACAAAACAAACGCAGAACTCACAGGAACCTCGTGCCGAGGAAGCTACAGAAATCATAGAACGGCCTGAATACGGAGGACCGCAATCGCCTGGGGAGTTGGCAATCCACTCGCGCAGGCCAATGAACTGTAGGTTACGTTTAGAATCTGGAAGGTAATTTCGAGGGCGGGAAATCGATTTGCCGTTGCAAAATTTGCCGCACAAGACGCCGCAGAGGCGGGCCTTACGTTGACAAAGGTGTCCGAGACGACTAGTTTCACCCCTAACTTGGGTAGATTCCAACATCCCAAGACGCCTACTTGGTGATGCCAGGCACCCAGTCCAAATTGTTGAACACGCCTACCCATGTCGAATGAGACGACAGAGCGAACCGAGCAAGAAAAGCTCGAATTTTGCCAAGAGCAAATTGGCTATCGGTTCAAGGACATTGCGATCCTGAGAGCTGCGTTGACGCACGCATCCGGTGCCCAAAATCGCTTGGAATCCAACGAACGGCTCGAGTTTCTCGGCGACTCGGTACTCGGTTTTACGATATGCCAATGGCTGTTCAAGCAGCATTCGGAATATCTCGAGGGCGAGCTCACACAGATCAAATCTGCCGTCGTCAGTCGCAGGGTTTGTGCTCGCGTGAGTCGCAAACTTGAGCTTGAAGACTGCCTATTCCTCGGCAAAGGCATGTTGCGTCCGGCGGGTGTTCCCAAGAGCCTGCTGTCGGATGTTTACGAGGCCATCATTGCGGCAATCTACCTGGATGGTGGAATCGACCACGCGACCACCTTCATTTTGGACACGATGCAGGAAGAATTGCGTCAAGCGGTTGAGGGCCATTCGATCGGCAACCATAAATCGGCGCTTCAGCAGTTGGCTCAAAAGGACCATGGAGCGGCACCAATTTATCGCCTGCTCGCCGAAACCGGCCCGGACCACAGTAAGCTGTTTCAAATTTCTGCTGAGATCAAGAATCGGCAATTCACGCCAGCCTGGGGCCGTACCAAGAAAGATGCTGAACAACGGGCGGCCGGCAATGCAATGGCGGAGCTCCAGAACGAAGCACCGCCATTTACCGAAAAACTCTAGCCATCGCGTCGCCGATTAGACCTTATCAGCGGTTGGGCAAACAAAGTCATCGCGGTACTTGCGCGTCAGCATTGCATTGGCTGCATCGGAGTTCTTGAAGACCTCTTTCTCTGGGTCGAACTCCAGCTTCGGCCCCAACGACAGCGGATACTTGTCAAGGTCGACACCATTGCGTTCCAAGTGCTTGACCGTACGATCCAGCGTCGCCTGATTGTCATCTAGGCTCGTAATGGAGCTTAGCTCTTGAGCAATCTCTTTCGCCGAAGCATGCTCGGCTTCGCCAACGTAGTAGGAGATGTTCCCCAGGTGACTGATTCCGGCAGACAAGTGGCCCTCGCGGACGTCCGCATTCAACGACGTGTAATCTCGCGTGCGGCAAGCGTCGATGAAATTCGCAAAATGATCGCCACCGCCTTTGAATTCCTTGATCACGTTGAAGTTCTTATCGTAGGCGACACAACTCGTGTAGCTTTTTTGCACGACATAGCCTTCGCTACCGTAGAAGACGACACCTATCTTGTTGCCTTTTTTCGAATCGAAAAGTCGGTTCAATTCTTCGTCATCTGAATTGTCGACACTCAAACCACGCGTTTCAAAGACGATGCATTTGTCGCCGTAGTCGTAGATCGAAACCTCGGTGTTGGCTGTATCGCCAGCGTCAACGTAATCTGGATCTTTCTGCTCCGCTTGATAGCCGAGGCGTCCACCGTAGCTGACGATGGAGTTGGGATGCGAGTCGATTCCCAGTCCCCAACGAGCGATATCGGTTTGGTGCGGCCCTTGATTGCCCAAGTCGCCGTTTCCGTAGAGTCGTTGCCAGTGCCAATCATAGTGAAACTGCTTGCGCGTTAATTTGGGATCTGTGATTTCAGCAGGTCCACTCCACAGATTGAAATCCACCTGGGATGGAAGTGCATAATCACCAAGCCCGCCAATAGACTTGCGACGTTTGTAGCAAAGCCCACGCGCAAATTTCACTTCGCCGATGCCACCACTGCGAATGAACTCGACGGCTCCTCGAACAGCAGCGCTACTGCGGCATTGCGTTCCGACCTGACACATCCTTTTGTAACGGCGTGCCGCAGCAATCAGCGCGGAACCTTCTACGATATTGTGACAAACTGGTTTCTCGATGTAGGTATCCTTACCAGCCTGCATAGCCCAAACGCCAGCAAGCGCGTGCCAGTGGTTGGGTGTTGCAATTGTCACGACATCGATCGATTTGTCATCGAACATGCGTCGCATATCCGCCTCGAACTTAGGTGCTTTCCCCTGTTTGGCTTCGATCTCTGCTCCTCGTCGTTCGAGCTGCGCTGCATCGATGTCGCAGATGTGGCTCACCTGCACACCGTCCAACCCGATCATCCCGCCGATATGCGAACCGCCTCGCCCTCGCACGCCAATGATCGCCGCATTCATCAATGAGTTCGGCGACTTTGTAGGCGCGGGGTCCGTCTGCGAAGCATGAACAAATCTACTTGGGGCACTTGCCATCGCGGCCGCCGCAGCGGACGAGGCAACAAATTTTCGTCGATTTAGGTTCGTCATTATGGATTCTCCGAGAAGTTGAGAGGTGGGAAAATAGCGAGATCGAAATTCGCTCTGGCGTCTGCTTGAAACGCGACTGCAAAATTGCACAGCACTTCACAGCACTGTTATCCGACGCAACGCGGCGTACAGGTCTTGCTTACCTTTGGCGACAGCAGCGAACTTGCGTCCTAACACGGCTCTGTGAGCGAATTCGAGACCGGCTGATGCTGGCGGACGATCCGCTACCCAGCCGTGCCAAGCGGGGAAAATATGATACTGTATTGCTCGCCAAGTTTGTGAATCTTGAGCGTTTTCAGGCCCAAAACCAGAGACAAAGAATGCGTAAGGCAGAGCGTGCCGATTGGATTCGTACCGAGTTGGCTCGGCTATATCCTTCTCCCCCCATCCCGCTAGATCACGACGATCCCTTTACGCTTTTGGTCGCTGTGCTGCTCAGTGCACAGTGCACGGACAAAATGGTCAACACGGTTACGCCAGGCCTGTGGAAGCTGGCAAATACGCCCGAAGCCATGAGCCAAGTGCCTCAGAATAAGATTTTGGAGGCGATCCGAAAGCTCGGCCTGGCTCCGCGAAAGTCTGCAGCGATCAAGAAACTGTCACAAATTATTACGGAGAAACACGGCGGACAGGTGCCTCAGTCCTTCGAAGAACTGGAGGAGCTGCCGGGAGTCGGCCACAAAACGGCGTCGGTGGTCATGGCGCAAGCCTTTGGGCACCCGGCGTTCCCGGTGGACACTCACATACATCGATTGGCCCAACGCTGGCGTCTGACCGACGGCTCAAACGTGCAAAAAACGGAACGGGACCTCAAGCGTCTTTTTCCTCGCGAATCCTGGAATGACCTTCATCTTCAGATCATTTTCTACGGTCGCGAACACTGCACGGCTCGTGGGTGCGATGGCACAAAGTGCGGCATTTGCCAGCATCTCTTCCCCAAGCGTCGGCCCATTGAAACGAAGAAGGCGTAAAAGTCCTTGCGGTTCACCCAATCAGGGCGTTTGGTGTTGTTCTCGTGCAGTGTATTGCCTTCAACGGCACTTGCTAGCTAACCACGCCCCCCTCAAAGCTGGACTTGCCACCGCAGTAGTAAAGCTGCAATAAACGTAGTGTGGGTTCCGTTGTTCGTGGAACGACCGCCTGCACGGTGCCCGACATTCTTGGGCCCAACATCCTCAGCGATGTTACTTCAACAAACGACGACTCAAGCAGCGCGGAAGTGAGTCCCATGGCTGGCTCCACCCCAAAAACACTTCACTTCCCTAAACCCGCGGACAATTCTGATCCTATCGTGATCACCGGCATCGGCGTTGCTTGCAACCTCGGTGCTGGCAAGCAGCAGGTTTGGGGCGAAATCCAACGCGGAAGCAAACGCATCCGTATGACGCGGCCTTCAGACGGCGTGGGTAGTCTCGAACTACCAACTGCCATGGTCGACTGGATCGAAGAACACCCGACGGACAACAGCTATCGTACCGGGCAAGCACTCAAGTCCTTGCAACTGAGTCAAATTGTAGCCAATGAAGCGTTGAACGACGCAGAGATCGACTTCAGCGCCGTTGATCGCGGACGAATCGCAACCAGCATCTCGGCTCAGTTTGGTGACATCGGTTACACTCGAATGCCCCCAGAAACACGAGACACTGATCCCAGCGGAGAACACGCGGATTGGTACAAAGAATTCTTGCCATGCAGTGCCAGCAGCATTATTGGCAGGCAATTCGGTCTTGAAGGCCCGCGGCTATGCCACACAACGGCCTGCGCGAGTGGCTTAGTCAGCGCGATTACTGGAGCCAGACTGATCCAAGACGACCAAGCAGATTTTGCACTGTGTGGTGCTACGGACGCAGTCACCGACTTGGTAATGGCAGCTTTCAATAGGATGGGCGTTATCGGAAGTCATGATGACCCGGCAATGGCCTGCCGTCCCTTTGATAAAAACCGCAATGGATTTGTCATCGGCGAAGGCGGCGCGATGATGGTCCTTGAGAAACGCTCTCACGCAATTGCCCGCGGCGCGACTATCTACGCCGAAATCGCTGCTAGCCAAACGCTTTGCCAAGCCCACCACGTCACAGGACTCGACGACGACGCTGACACTCTCAGCCACTTGATAACACGCCTAAACCACAAAGCTG
>CAYPLE010000095.1:0-22845 GCA_964411445.1 uncultured Pirellulaceae bacterium | reverse complement strand
GTTGGTCTACCAGCTCATGTTTTCGTCGTAACGCCAACGATCATCGAAGAAGCCGGTTGCGGCGATGCGGCCAGGTGCTGAACCACTGGGAGGCTCGTCGAGGCCGATGATGGCCCAGTCGCCAAGTTTCGGATTTTGCAACGAGTTGGTGCGGTCGTGATCTTGACGGAATGTGGGACCAGAATTGATCACCAAGTACTTGTCCGGCTGAGCAGGATTGGGATGAATCCCTATCAAGGCGTGCGATTCTGCCGCTGCAGACCGAGGACCAATCGCAACCGACTGGTCATTCCATTTGATGGGCCAATCGTTGCCGGCCATCTGCATCGCTCGCCCCAACACAACATTGGATCGGGGAGTCCCCCAAACCACTAGGTGATTGTCGCGCATATCTTGCTCCGTAACATCAACGTCTTTCTTGATGCGCACAGAACCACGGAAGAGCTCCTGCCATCGCCGCTCAAGATTCTTCGCCTCGCAATGCGCCCAGCGATCGACGGCCGAATCGCCTGCTTTGCTGGGAAGCACGACCAAGAAGCGGTCGAGGAACGCATCGTCGATTGGGCCGCTCATTCCAGGATGCTTCCGCACGCCCCAATGAGACGTGGTCTGCCAAGCGTGTCCATCGAACGACAACTGCAACTCGCCTCGGTGCGTCGAAATGTCAAAATCATGGCCGTCAATAGAAATGACCTTGCCCAGACGGTAGTTTTCGATCTGAGCGAGATCGAGCACCAAACGGCTGACGTTGCTGGTTGTCAGTTGCCAGGACGGCCCGACTCGTTTTGCATGAACCCTGGTGTCTTCGAAAGGCTTGATCATGCCATCGATGGTGATCCATTTTCGCGTTGCGTAGCGAAGATGCCTCGTCTGAAGATAAAGTTCATCGGGCGCTTGCCTACCTGAATCGATATAGGCGGCAATCTTGCCATTGAGTTCGGCCAGCGTGTCTGGATGGTATTTGTGCCCCATACCGGGACCGATCAAGTGCGGCAATTCGCGGTCGTATTTCGCAAAGGCAGCTTCCATAACTCGGGCGGCTTGTATTTGTTTGTCGTTTTCACCACTGTAAGCAATAACAGGAATATTGAACAAGTTGCGAGTGTATCCTGGAACATCATAGATGCTCCACAGAATCTGCTCGTACTTCGGCGGATACTTCTCGGGAGTCAAACGATTGTATTGGGCTGTCTCCGCGAAGCCGGCTCCTGGACTGGCGGCGATGAAGCGGTCTGTGTAATGGGCCGCCAGATGCCATACTCCGGCGCCGCCCATTGAAAATCCCATCAGCACGATTCGATCACGGTCAATCGGATACTTTTCGCAAACGAAGTCAATTGCCTCCATAACATCGGTTTCACCAGCCGATTTGTATCCGACACACTGCCGACCAAAGGGATGCAAGACAATCGCAGCATCAGTCGACACCGACGACCCCGAATCCAGCCGTTGGTGCAAGAAGTGCAAATCTGTGACCTTGTCACCACGCCCGTGCAACCAGACAATCAACGGCAAATCTTTGTTCGCCGTCGACCAGCCCTCGGGTAGCTCCAATCCGATCGGTTGAGGGGAATCGTCGATTGCAGACCGAAATCCTCGAATGACTTTGCCCGACGCCGTTTCCCAAGGAGTCTGACGGTAAGCAAGCTGCTTTGCTCGCTCCTCGGCGACCTTCAGCAATCGCTCAACCTTGGCCGGATCCTTTTTGGAGTAGAACTCATGATGCAGGATTGCAAATCGCACCGCCTTGGCAATGACGGCAATATCATTCACCGTAGAATGGTCAGAATGCTGCTGGCAGATTGCCTCCAAGCGGTCAAGCCGCGGCTGCCAATTCTCTAGCTGCTCGGCTGTTGCCGGCTTGCCTGCCGGTGGAATTCTACGTTCTATCACCTGACAGTCGATTGCCTCTTGCCCGAAACTCTGCACAGGCAGCGCACAAACGGCCAGCACGAAAACTGGAAAGAGCATGTTTGTCGAAAGTTCACGATGAGTATGATGCTGCCGCATATTTTGCCTGCCATGATGATTGGAGTAGGTTTACGCGCGGGTGGGAAACTGCATACTTTAGCCACGTCTGCGTTGACCGTGACGCTGGGCGGATTCCCACACCAAGGTAGCATCATAGCCACGGCGCTGTATCGTTGCCAGCATTGCCGTCGTTGCCAGCATTGCCGTCGTTGCCAGCATTGCCGTCGTTGCCAGCATTGCCGTCGTTGCCAGCTTGCCGCTTCCAACATAGCTCGATGCATTGCCCCCTACCCCGCCCTGCTCTGACAAGCTGCCTTCTATGACATTGATCGACTATCGCCCTCGACGACTGCTCACCAGCGGACATTTGCAAACAATTCTGGTTGGGCTGTCGTGCGGCTGGCGACCTCCACACAATGCTCAAACAAGAATGATCCGCCTAAGTGACGGCGAACAACTTGTTGTACACGAGGAAAAGGGCGCCTGCATTCCTGCTGACGCACCGCTAACGATTCTCCTGCACGGGCTCGGCGGCGACCACTCAAGCCCTTACATGCAACGGCTGGCCCTTCGATTGCGAGCCTCTGGTCAGCACGTTTGGCGAATTGACATGCGTGGCTGTGGCGCCGGACTAGAGTACGCTTGGCGTCCGCCCAATGCCGCGCGAAGCGATGATTTGGCGACTGTCGTTGCAAATGCTTGCAAAGCATTCCCCAATAGTCCCATCAACCTGGCAGGTTTCTCCCTTGGCGGAAATATCCTGCTTAAGATGCTAGGCGAATTGGGTGGGGGCTCGTACGAAGAGATCAACCGGGACCAGCTCGATCGCATCGTTGCGGTCGCGCCTCCGGTCGATTTAGCGCGCTGCTCCGACAAAATGAATTCGCTGACGGGCAGAATCTATACACGCTATTATTTAAAAAACCTGAATCGCCAGGTCGAAGTGAGAAGGCAGCATTGGGAACAGTGGAGCCAGATTCCCGCAGAACCTACACTGCGTACGATTCGGCAGTTCGACGCGCGGTACACGGTTCCGCTGAGCGGGTTTGCAAGTACGGATGACTATTACGCTCGCGGCTCAGCCCTGCCAATCATCGGCGCAATCACTCAGCCCGTACTCTGCTTAGTAGATCTGAACGACCCGGTCGTCACGAAGGAGAGCTTCTTTGAAAAGGCGGCAAAGAATCCCGTCGTCGAATATGTCTTCACGCGGAAGGGCGGCCACATGGGCTATTGGGCTCGGGACGAAGTCGGGAAGCCGATTCGTTGGATGGAGCTATTCGTCCAACACCACCTCACTCGAGCCTAGCGCCAACCGCAAACGCAAATAGGCGCAGAAACGCTCCCCGGGCCAGGGAGCGGTTTGGCTGTCTACGCAGCTCAAACCACTTAGAGAATCGCGAAATGCTAGCAAGGCGGCTGGATTGGCTGCACTGATTGCTCTTGGTGGTAGTTGCCGAATGCCGCTAGGATACTGCGCGTTCCCGGCTGTCTGCGCAGTCCGCAAGTACTCTGCGCCCCAGTCCAGCACGGGATCAACAGGAAATCCGTTGGCGACTCCCAGAAACCCGTCGCCTAGTCTGAGCTGGTTCAGGAGGAACCCAATTATGCCAAGTACCCAACGCACCTTGCGAGCGGTCGTACTGTTGACGGCTTTCGCGTTCGCAACCCCACCTGTCATTGCCCAAACGGCGCAGAACACCAAGAAGCGTCCTTCGCTGGAGGATCTGCCAAACGTCGTGGCAGTCGTGAACGGCAGCACGATCTCGCGCGACAAGCTTGCGCAAGACTGCATTCGTCGCTTTGGTAGCGTAGTTCTCGACAACCTGCTGAACAAGCAGTTGATTCTGCAGGCTTGCGCGGCCAAAGGAATCACGATCACGCAGCAGGACGTGAACAACGAGATCGAACAAACGGCAACCAAGTTTGGCATCTCGACGAAGATGTTTCTTGAGAACCTGGAAAACGAACGCGACATTACACCGGAGCAGTACGCCAGCGAAATTGTTTGGCCAATGTTGGCTCTTCGCACACTTGCTGCGAATCAGATCAACGTATCCGAAGACGAAATCGAGCGGGTTTTGCAAAGCGAGTATGGCGAGAAGATCAAAGTTCGCATGATCGCCAGCAAGACCGCCGAGACGGCAAACGCACTGCACGCCCAAGTCACCGCGGCACCGGAGACGTTCGAGCGAGTCGCCAAGGAGCAGAGCGTAGAAGCAGTTAGCGCAAGTGTTGGTGGTATGCTTCCACCAATCCGTCGCTACGGCGGTGACGATCTGCTTGAAAAGATCGCATTCCAACTGCGTGCCGATCAAATTTCGCCCGTATTCCAAGTTGGCGAACTTCACATCTTCCTGCAATGCATTGTTCGCATGCCGCCCTCCATGCCTCAACCGCAAATCCTACCGGCAGTTCGAGAGCGGATTCGTGACACGTTGCGTGACCAGCGATTGGGCGAAGCAGCCAACGGCATCTTTGAGAATCTACAAAAAGCCTCGAAAGTGGTTACCGTCTACGGTAATCCCGAGCTTGAGAAGCAGTTCCCTGGCATTGCTGGTTTTATCAACCAAGACGGCATTTCGTTGAATCAGCTAGCTTACGAGTGCATTCAGCGTCATGGCCGGCAGATCTTGCGTGGTGAGATTGACCGCCTACTCCTCAAGCAACATCTCGATGCATCCAAAAAAGTCATCATCGAAGCCGACATGGAAGCCCGCATCGCACGGGACGCGGACGAAGCAGGCTACTTGCTTTCCGATGGTACGGCTGACGTGAGCAGTTGGTTGAAAAGCGTTATCGAGGAAGATGGAGTTTCGATCGAACTTTATCGGGAAGATTCCGTTTGGCCACGCGTGGCTCAAGCCAAGCTAGTCGAAGACGATGTCGTAGTTACAGAGGAAGATTTGAAAAAGGGCTTCGAATCGAACTTTGGACCTCGAGCTGAAATCCTAGCGATCGTCTTGAGCAACCAACGAACCGCCGAGAACGTCTTCGCTGAAGCACGGCAGGGACTCACCGAAAAACACTTCGGTGAACTGGCCGCCAAGTACTCGGTCGAGCCCGTTTCGCGAAGCAACTTTGGCAAGATCCCAGCCATGCGACGCCAC
Organism: uncultured Pirellulaceae bacterium; assembly: GCA_964411445.1. Classification (GTDB taxonomy): domain Bacteria; phylum Planctomycetota; class Planctomycetia; order Pirellulales; family Pirellulaceae; genus Aureliella. The sequence goes on along the minus strand of CAYPLE010000095.1, from coordinate 17,764 downwards.
AGCGGACGACCTACATTGGAGAACGCAGCCTTCTCTCTTCAACCGGGAGAAATGTCCGGCATCATTGCTTGGGGTGATCAGTACGCCATCCTGTACAAGCAGGGCGAAACCAAGCCAATCGTTCAAGATTTTTCAGCGGTCGAACCTGAACTTCGAAGAGAGATTCTCGCAAAGAAGCTCCGTATCGCCATGGGCAAGAAGGTCGATGAAATTCGCCGAGCGGCGAAAATCGAAAATTATCTGACAGGCAATATTCAAACCGCCCAATCGGATTCCGCAGCCCTTCGATAGAATTTCGACAACTGGTAGATCCATAACAATAGCTCGCACGAGAAGAACTCGCGCGAGCTATTTTTCATTACCCGGGACATCCACAGATGCAAGCTGAACAACTACGATCCTTACAGGCCCCCTTGAAAGAGCAGTACCGGCAATCGCCAGAATCGGCCAAGATCGCCATGCATGCCGAAGGCACGATCGATATGGAGTCGGTCGCCTGTCATGTGAAGCCGTCCGCCGGTCGAACTGCCGACGGCGCTCGAGCAGGCCTGCATGCCGCCGCCGGTGGCAATGGTTCATTTGTATGCTCTGGCGACATGCTCTTGGAAGCGCTTGTCGCTTGCAGCGGTGTGACGTTTGCCGCAGTCGCAACGGCCATGGAAATCCCAATCACGGCCGCCAGCATCAAAGCTATCGGCGTTGCAGACTTTCGTGGCACACTGGGAATTGCCAAGGACGTCTCAGTGGGCTTCGAATCGGTCACAGTCCAGTTTGATGTCAGCAGCGAGGCAGACGATGCGGCGATCGAGAAGCTGATTTCGCTCGCGGAACGATACTGTGTCGTTGGCAAGTCGCTGTCGCCCGATATCAAGCTCGAATTCAAATGGACTCGCACTTAGGCAGGAAGAAGTTGCGAAACGGTGCAAAACGACCGCCCAGTGAAGCTTAGGGCGAACTTCGCCGATACAATTTCAGTCATGCCTGCTAGGCACTGTGGGCGATCGATAGAAAATGAGGCAGCAATCGGGCGGACCTGCGATTTGCTGCACGATCATGGTCGCCCCTTCGTTTCACAGAAGTAAAGAAACCGCAAATTCATGTCGGACCCACTCGAAGACTCGCCATTTGAAGTCAATTTTGCATCCCGCGTGCATCGCCTGCCTCCATATATGTTTGGGCGAATCAACAACACGCTTTACCAGAAGCGTCGCGAGGGGCATGACGTCATTGACCTCGGGATGGGCAATCCATCCGATCCTCCTGAGCGGATCGTCATGGAAAAAATGGTCGAGGCGACATACGACGAACGCAATCACGGCTACAGCAAGTCCAATGGTCTGCTGAATCTGCGGCGTGAGCTGACAAGCAAGTATTTTCGAAAGTATGGCGTTCGCTTGGACCCGGAATCAGAAGCAATCGTCTGCCTCGGGAGCAAAGAAGGGTTCAGTCACATGTGCTTGGCTCTGATGGGGCCGGGCGACACTGCGATGATTCCAGCGCCATACTTCCCAGTGCACATGTACGGCGTCATCTTGGCGGCAGGGAATGTCGTTGCACTGGAAGTGGCAGACAGCGAAAAATTCCTATCCAACATCGCTTACACTTGCCAGCATTTTTATCCCAAACCCAAACTACTGATCATCAACTACCCGCACAATCCGTCGACAGTCACCGTCGAGCAGGAGTTTTTCACTGAAATTGTCAAACTGGCAAAGCGGTACAATTTCATGGTGATCAGCGACTTTGCCTACTCCGACGTGTCCTTCGATGGCTATGTCCCACCTAGCTTTCTAGCTTCCCCCGGTGCAGTGGATGTTGGCGTTGAGTTTACGACGATGAGCAAGGGTTACAACATGGCCGGCTGGCGAGTCGGTTACTGCGCTGGCAACCGAGACATGGTCCGAGGCTTGGCAACGATCAAGGGCTATTACGATTACGGCATGTTTCAAGCAGTTCAGATCGCTGCCATTGTCGCGTTGCGTGATACGGAAGCCGCCGTGGAACGGCAATCGGAGATCTACAAAGTGCGCCGCGACGCGCTAATAGAGGGCCTCACCCGACTTGGATGGGAAGCCGAGGTACCGAAAGCAGGAATGTTCGTATGGGCCAAAGTGCCCGACAAATGGCTGAGCCGAATGAACACACTGGACTTTGCGATGATGCTGCTCGAGGAGGGGGATGTCGCCGTCAGCCCTGGTACAGGATTTGGCCCCGCTGGCGAAGGCTATTTGCGGATGGCGTTGGTCGAGAACGAAAGTCGTCTCAGGCAGGCCGTACGGCAGATTTCGCGATGCCTGGAACGTGCCGAAGAAAAATATTCCGACACCGCCGCTTCAACCAAACCGTAGTGGACTTGGCTACACGTCGCGGCTTCCAATAAATCCAACCAAACTCCGCGTCTGGCGAAAACTCCACCGCCTTATCTAAACGTATGACGTGACAAGACTTACCGTCTGGGTTGCGGCCCGATTAGCCAGCTTTTGCGGGGAGTGCTGCGGTTGATCAGCCTGGCCGACCGACCGCCCCGAAAAACATTCTGAGTTTTTCGAAACCCACAGGGAATAAAGCTCTCTCAAGAGCGTTCTTTCATAGCGTACGGATAAGTGCCCGAGAAATTACAGGAAATCCAGCACCGCTGCTGATTCCTTGCCGGAACCGCTCCGTTGTGCTTTAGAATCGATTCTTGATTGGAGAAATCTACAGATGTTGCGAAAATTTGTTGCCCTTTGCTTTGTTTGCATGATGACTGTTTCTTTCGTTGGCTGTGGTGCTGACACTGCTGCGACCGATGATTCTGCTGCTACCAGCACGGACGATGGCGCTGAAGGTGGTGATGAAGCTGCCGAAGGTGAAGGCGAAGGCGAAGCTGCTGAAGGCGAAGAAGGCTAAGCCTTTTTCTCAGCGAGAAACCGGCGAGCGAACTAGAATCGCTTGCTTCGGTTCATCCAAAAACAATGATCGGCTCCCATCGACCAGTTCGCAGGGAGCCGATTTTCGTTTGTAAAAAGCCTCGTCTGCGGCGACGCAACGAGCTGCTGCAAGGATTTGCTACCAGCTCCGAATGAGTTGCGTTGGAAAGATCGCAGGAATCTGCAACCAGCCCCACTACGGACCATTGCTGCGGTAGCTTACAACCGAGCCTCGGTCTCGCCGGCAACGGATGACAAGAAAGCTCCGTAGGTTTTGGAAATGCCATCCTCAAGCGTGGTGGTTGCTTCCCAGCCGAGGGATGCCAGAAGTGAGCTATCGGTAAGCTTGCGAGGCGTACCATCGGGCTTGGATAAATCGGTCAAAATTTCGCCCTGGTATCCCACCTCCTTGGCAATCAGCCGAGCAAGCTCAATGATTTCAACGTCCGCTCCTGAGCCTACGTTCACCCAACTTGGCGGATCTTCGATTTGCAAAAGGTGAACAAGTGCGTCTGCCAGATCATCAACATACAAGAACTCACGCCGCGGTCGACCACTTCCCCAAATCGTAACTTCAGATGCATTCGCCTGTTTGGCTTCGTGAAACCGGCGGAGCAACGCGGGCAAAACGTGACTGCTCTCGGGGTGATAGTTGTCGCCGGGGCCGTAGAGATTCGTTGGCATGGCGGAATGAAACACAGCACCGTACTGGCGGCGATAGTATTCGCAGAGCTTCAATCCGCAGATCTTGGCCAGGGCGTACGCTTCATTGGTTGGCTCAAGCGGACTGGTCAGTAGCTCAGATTCAACGATCGGCTGATTGGCCATTCTTGGGTAAATGCAACTGCTTCCCAAGAACAGGAAACGCTTCACACCAACTTTGTAGGCCGCCGTGATGGTCGCCAACTGAGCCCGCAAATTCTCGGTCATGAATTCGACCGGGTAGGTGTTATTTGCGTGAATTCCACCAACCCGCGCGGCTGCAAAAACAACAGCCTCTGGCTTTTGCTCTTCGAAGAAGGCGAGGACCGCGCGGTCATCCTCCAGATCGAGCTCACTTCGCGTGCGAGTAATGATCCTCACACCCGATTCTTGCTCCATCCGTCGGCATACCGCGGAACCGACCATCCCACGGTGCCCCGCTACGAAAAGGGATTGGTATGGGAAACCCATTTATTCTCTCGCGACCGAGACATCATGACCATGCGACCGCAGGAGGGCGTGTCGACGGGCGTTCTCCAGGTCAACTTCGACCATTTCCCGGCACATTTCTTCAACAGTGATTTCAGGTACCCAACCAAGTTTATCCTTGGCCATTGAAGGATCCCCAAGAAGCGTTTCTACTTCGGCGGGACGGAAGTAACGAGGGTCAACTTTGACGATCGTGTCGCCTTCTTTTACGCCGGGAGCCAGCTCGGCATCGGTGACTTTGCTAACCACGCCGATCTCAGCTTCGTCCTCGCCACTGAATTCGACTTCCATGCCAGCATGCTTGGCGCTCATTCTCACGAACTCACGTACGGATTCTTGGCGACCTGTCGCAATAACAAAGTCCTCGGGTGCATCCTGCTGCAACATCATCCACTGCATCCGGACGTAATCTTTGGCATGCCCCCAGTCGCGGAGAGCATTCATGTTGCCGAGGAACAAGCAATCCTCCAGGCCTTGAGCGATGTTGGCCAGGCCGCGGGTGATTTTCCGAGTCACAAACGTTTCACCTCGACGAGGCGATTCGTGATTGAAAAGAATGCCGTTGCAAGCATACATACCGTAAGATTCTCGGTAGTTAACCGTGATCCAGTAGGCGTACATCTTGGCTACCGCGTAGGGCGACCGTGGGTAGAACGGCGTCGTTTCCTTTTGCGGAATCTCTTGCACCAAGCCGAACAGCTCGGACGTCGAAGCTTGATAGAAGCGGGTGTATTCTTCCAACCCAAGGAATCGAATCGCCTCAAGCAAACGCAATGCGCCAATCGCATCCACGTCTGCGGTGTACTCAGGCGCCTCAAAGGAGACGGCAACGTGTGATTGAGCGCCGAGGTTATAAATCTCGTTCGGCTCAACCTCTCGGATGATGCGTGTCAGGTTCGATGAATCGGTCAAATCTCCATAGTGGAGACGGAAACGCGCGTTTTCATCCTGCAACGTCTGGTAAATGTGGTCAACGCGTTCGGTATTGAAGAGCGAACTACGGCGCTTGATCCCGTGGACTTCATAGCCCTTGTCAAGCAAAAACTCAGCCAAGTACGATCCATCCTGTCCAGTAACACCCGTAATCAGTGCCTTCTTCATCCGGTATCTCCATACCAATTTTTCTTAAGCCGTTGCCGCTCCACTCAGAGATTGCAGAACGGTTCAGCCAAGTTCCCTCGGCGCAGTCATCGAGCCATCGATGCTTCCAGTTCACAACCATGCGGAATCCGCAAAGTTTAACACTTCACGCTGTCTGCGATAACAGGCATTGTCGCTTTCCGCCCAGCCAAGTCCGGCTTTTTCAAGTCGTTCTTGATTGCTGGACGCTCGCCAACAACACTTCCCCCAGCCGCTGGGCTCAATCGCAGGACTTGCAACGACCAATTCCTCCGCCCCAGCGTGCTTTGGAGCCCAAAATTCCCAGCGAAGGGCCCAATATTGCGACATCACCCCATCTACCGGCCCTTATTCGCCTAGCTAAGAAACAAAGGCCGTTTCCAAAGTACGCGTTTCGATTAGCTTATAGTTCTCCAGGAATGTACCAACGACTTGCCCCCTCAGAATTGAGGTGCATTGGCGACCGAATCGCACGGTTGACCGAATCGCCGGCTGGCCTAATCGCACTGTGGCGAGCTCCGTGGCAAGGCTCCTTCGCATCGTCAGATCCATCGCATCGTCAGATCTAGGCTGCGGTAAACAGCAACGGTGAATCATGGCGAAATTCACCCATCAACCAAAGGGACCACACCAGGTGGCGAAAAAGAAGAGCTCGACAAGACCTTCGCGGTCGTCGAAGCAAAAAAGCGTTGCAGCCAACCAAGAAGGCGAACGCATCAACAAAGTACTCGCGCAGGCTGGGTTTGGAAGCCGCCGCGAAGTTGAAGAACTGGTCGTTCAAGGCCGCGTTGAAGTGGATCGCGAAACGATCACCAAACTATCGACGCGCGTCGATCCCAGCAAACAGAAAATCAAAGTCGATGGAGTGCCACTGAAGAAGCAAAAGCTCGTCTACTTTGCACTAAACAAACCACCAGGCGTTCTGTCCACAAACCGCGACCCCAGTGGACGACTGCGAGTCATCGACTTTGTGCCGGCAAGCGAGCGCGTGTTTTCCGTCGGACGGCTCGACCGCAGTAGCGAGGGGCTTATCCTCCTAACCAACGATGGCTCGCTTGCTCAACGCCTGGCACACCCGAAGTACCGCATCCAGAAAAGCTACTTTGTCGTCGTTGCCGGCACCATGACCAACGATGAATTGGCTGGTCTACGCAAAGGCGTCCACTTGGCGGAGGGATTCGCCCGAATCGACGGAGCGAGAATCCGCCGCACGCGGAAAGGGTGCACCGAGCTCGAAATCGTACTTTCAGAAGGAAAGAACAGAGAGATTCGCCGAATCCTCGCCCGGGCTGGCCACAAAGTTGTCTTGCTGCGTCGAATTGCCATCGGCACCCTGCGACTGGGCCAAATCCCCGTCGGTGCAGCACGAGCGTTAAACAGCAATGAAGTCAAATCACTCTTCGCACTGACTACGCCATCCAACAAACCGACTAAGACGGCTTCCGCCAAACCTGGCGCCTCGACGGCGAAGAAGCCAAAGAAGAAATCAGCCAAACCAAAGTCCAATGTGGCCGAAGATGGCATGGACGATGAATTCATTACACCATCCTTCGATGAACACGGTGCGGACGATTGGGAAATCCAAGGTGACGGTTTCGACGGAACCATCGACGGCGACTTTGCCGAAGAATTCGACGGGAACTTTGAAGGCGACCTCCCTTCACTGGGAGATACACCCGCAGAGGAATTCGCCTACGACGACGACTTCGTTGCTGGCTTTGATTTCGCCTCAGCTCAAGGAAGTGTTATCGGCGGCGAAGAGGAGCCGTCGCCTCCAAAGCGACGCAGCTCGCGGCAATCCGGATCAAGCAAAAGGCCTGCCCGAGCCAGTGGCAGCAAAGCTACCAGTCGTTCATCCTCAAGTCGCACACCTGCTGGTACACGCTCTGGGGGCAAACGCTCTGGCACCGCGAAACCACAGAGCGGACGCTCCGGAAGCTCAGCAGGCCGCGGAACTTCCGCAGGTCGCAGCACCAGTGGTGGACGCAGCGGCGCAGCAGGCGGCCGTTCGACCAGCAAACCAAAGAGTGGTGCACCCAAATCTTCTGGGGGTCGCAAGACGGCCAGCCCGAAAGCGAAAACCTCCCGACAAGGTGCGTCGTCACGTCGCGCTGGTGGAAAAGGTGGACCGCCGAAGGGTAAGCCGGGCCGATCACCCAAAGGTCGCAGACGCTAACGGCGCAACCCAATTCAAAGTAAACCATTCGCTCTCGAACCTGGGTTGCACAGGCCGAGCGAACGCAATCGCGTATCAGGGGAAAACGGATGCCTCATTTTGCCGACACAGCGAAATCAGTTGTGGCCGAAATCACAGCCAACGACTTCATCGCCGAGAACACCAAGAAGCTTCGACTGCGGACAGACGAGCTGGAACACACCGGTGTACCCGGGCAGTTCTATATGACTCGCATTCCAGACGCCAACGATCCGTTGATTGGTCGAGCATTCGCTCTTTATAACGCCACCACCGATGAAGCCTCGGGTGAACACATCATTGACCTTGTCTATCTCGTCAAAGGCAAAATGACGACGGCCGTGGCTCCCATGAAGCCGGGCGAGCAAATCGCACTTTGGGGTCCGCTGGGAAACAGCTTCGATACCTCACCTACCCCACATCTCATCATGGTGGCTGGTGGCGTTGGACAGACACCCTTTGTGGTTCTAGCTCGCGAGGCGCTGGGCTTGCAGAGTTTCTCCTCGCCCGAAGGCACTCGACCAAGCGGCTACGCAGAAAAAGTCTCTTTGTGCTACGGCGCGCGTAGCAAGGGATACCTGGCGGGACTGGAGGACTTTCGCAACGCTGGCGCCGAGCTACACATTGCAACTGAGGATGGCAGCCTGGGCGAACAGGGCAGAGTGACTCTACCGCTCAAACGCTTGCTTGAAAGCACACCGAAGGGTAGCCGAATCGTTTGCTGTGGCCCAGAACCAATGATGCAAGCCGTAGCCGACATTGCCAAGGAGAACCGTGTTCCGTGCCAGGTTTCACTCGAAACCCCAATGGCATGTGGCATCGGCATTTGTTTCACATGCGTTGCCAAGATTGGATGCGAAAAAGACTGGGACTACAAACGCACTTGCGTTGAAGGCCCAGTCTTTGATTCCGAAGCTGTGATCTTCGACTGATCCAGCTCTAGCATGTTGACAAACGAACTCTAGCGAAGCAGCGGATTTCCGGTGTTAGCCGTGTTCGGCGGCAGTGTCGTCGAAGCAGAACGACCCGCTTGGTCCCCTGCTGGTCCGGCACCAAAGTCGTATCCAGTACTGCGACCTGTTGTGCCAGGGCTGAAGCCTCCCAGAGCAGTCGCACCTTTGTAAGCCGTTGGTGCGGTTGGTGATGCTGACGCACCTGCACCCAGCGCTGGGGCTCCACCAAACGTGGCGGCTCCACCGAACGTAGGGGCTGCAGAAGTTGGAAGTCCAGAAGCTGCACCAGGGCTAACTCCGATGTTTGACGAGTTAGGCAACCCAACTGCACCGACTCCACCAGGCAGTGTTCCATTTCCAATCGCTGGATTGCTTGCCGTTGGCAGTTGCGTCGAACCGGAAACTGGCATTGCAGGCAGTCCCGCACCGGAGCGTTGAGCTAAACCGCCTGTGCCTGTCGGAAGCCCGCTACCGCTTGGCGAAGCTGTGTAACCTGCTGCTGGAGAAGAGTAGCCTGTTGGTGCAGGATAACCATTGGCTGATCCAGCACTCGTAGGCCCAGCGGTTGGCTGCGATGCTGCCAAGCCAGTTGATCCAGGAGCAGAAGCACCTGAGTAGACGCCACCGTAGGGGCTTTGCTGCATCGGAGCGGATCCGGCCGCAGCAGTTGAGCCATAGGCGTTTGATCCATAAGGCGATGCACCGGTCTGATACGGCCCTGTTTGGTAGCCATTCGACTGTGCAGCCAAACCTGCTTGCGGTGTCATTGTTGTCGAAGCGCCGTAGGGCGATGTCTGCGTCGCAAGTGCACCGGTCGTTCCGGTAGACTGCTGCGCATTGATGGCCGCAACCGAGTTGGGCTCATACTTGGATGCAGGACTCTGCGGATATCCTTCGGACTCGCTAGCGAGCAAGGACGGATCCGGTTCACGATTCCAAGAGAACATCTTGCCACTAGGCATCCACGAATTCGTCGTCTTGCAGCCAGTAGAAACTGATACAAGAGAAACCAATACGCATGCTAGAACGCGGTTCCCTCTCATCAGGTCAAACTTCATTTCATCGATCCTTCGATTTGCCTTCAAAAGCACAGATGCAGTCCTTGCACCAGTTACCTCTAAGTTTCGGATGACCACACTGGCGGAATCCAGTTAATCGTAAAAGTTTACCCAAACCCCAGCATCAACGGTCATTTCGGGTGGCCGACCAAACCCCGATCGCAGTAGGGCCATCCTTTAATGCTAGGAAAACTGGGGTTGCGGGGGCAAGGGCAATGCCAGCCAACGCTTTCATACTCTAAACGGCCGCAGACTCTTGAATTGCAACTTGCAGCGATCGGAACTGCGACCTCATTAGCGTGATCGCCATGTTGTGCATGGATTGGTTTTTCGAAATCTGAGTCACTTGCATTTCCAGACTCACGTCGTTGCCTGTGTGATATTCGATTTGATTGGAAACATCACGGACTTTTTCCATCGCTTCAGGTACCGCCACCATGTTTCCATAGCGATCCCGCTCGACAGTGTTGGTTGATTGAACCGCGTCTTTCAATGCATCCTGAAACTTGTCGACCGACACGTCCCGGGTTTTGTAGCCAGGCGTGTCACGGTTGGCAATATTGCCAGCCAAAACAACGTGCCGCTTCTGAGCGAATGCCGCTGTCTGCTCCAATGCTGGAATGGTCGAACCACTCAACCAGGATTGCCACATGCTCTTACCACCTTTTGAATCGACCGGTCGAAATACCTGCCATCGATCTTAAGCTACCATTGCCCTTCGAAGCGGCTTCTGCCACAACAGACTGACCGCCCTTCCCCCTTGAGGAACTCGAGCAACCGCCTTCCGCAGACCTTCTGTTTCGGTGCTGCAACTCGCAAAAGCACAGTTGCGCTGTTGATCGTCCCACGGGCCTTCGTCGTCTATCTCGATTTGTAGCCCGTCGCTGGTCAGCACACCAACCACAGTGACTTCGCCGCGATCTGGCGACCTTTCGATCGCATCATGAATCGCTTCGTCCACAGCTCGTCCTACCGATTCGGGACACGCGAGACCGCCGGTCCCAGTTTCTAGGTTTAGCCGCACGTTCAGCCGTTTTGCATGGATCTGAGCCTTGGCTCTCTCAATCACGTCCGCGATATGCGCACCCAGCAAGCCGCCGCGAAAACGATGCGGATCGAATTTTAAAGTTGGATTCACGATACCATTTGCCTCTTGAGAATTCGACCTAACAACGAACTGCGCCCCTTGCGGGGCAACAATCGCATGACCGTGCACAGCGGACGTCTTGCGACGTCAGATTTTGACCGTTGCATCGCAGCCTAAACACCACCGATATCCAACAGTCTTCCTGGAGTGTTTTGTGTCGACGAATACGCCTGACGAGCAGCCTTTTCGTTCATGCCAAGCTGCAATTGTGCGGCGATGGCTTCCCGCTGGGTAGTTGCTTGCTGCAAGTGCGCTTCGTCTTGCCGCATGACTTCGGCAAGGATTGCACCGCTGCGATCGACCATATCCTTGCATTGCTGCCGCTTGGCCTGGGATTCCCAGATTCGACGCTCAGGATCATCCGCTTGAAACGCCTTCAGTTCCTCTTGGATAGCCAGCAGGCATTCAATCAGATGCTGCTTTTTCCCGAGCACACTCATCAGTGCTTCTGGGGCGTCGGCCTGCGCTGCGTCTGTAGTCGCAGTACTGAGCGTCCCAAGCTGTTCGGCGGTCTGCAGCCGTCGTTCGATCAAAGCAAACAGGCGGTCCGTGTGCTCAAATTCACTGCGATCACCAGCTTGCGAGGAAAGTGATTCACTCCCGCTGGTGGGGTCAAATGCGGAATTGCCGTCCATGATTTTGCAACTCGTACTAGCTGGCTATTGTGTCCAACGAACGAACCTGTGTTCATCCCGCGAAACCGTCCATTTCGGCAGTTCGCAATTCGTGGATAGCAGAATTGCCAGGGGAGTACGAGAGCGATTTTGGGTCGCGTTACAGCAGATCTTCTCGTCGCTGAGCGGTGCGTTTGAGGCTCTGCTCCCTTCTCCAGCGAGCAATCTCGGGATGATTGCCACTGAGCAGCACCTCTGGAACTTCCAATCCTCGAAACTCCCGTGGCCGAGTGTATTGCGGGAATTCCAGTAAGTTGTCATTCGAAAAGGAGTCATCTTGGCTGCTCCGTTCGTCTCCCAAGACGCCAGGCAACAACCGAATCACTGCCTCAATGATGGCCATCGAAGCAACTTCGCCACCATTGAGAATGAAATCGCCGAGGCTCAGCTCGAAGGGCTGCAGAATATCGATCACCCGTTGGTCGAAGCCCTCGTAGCGACCGCACAAGAGCAACAGCCGCGGAACTTCGGCCAACTGCTCGACCACTGGCTGCTTGAGCACCTTTCCCTGTGGAGTCAGCATGATGAGCTGGCCTGGCTCGTCGGCCATTGCCTGGACAGCTTCGACGCACTTCACCACTGGCTCGACCTGAATCAGCATCCCGGGCCCACCACCGTAGGGTGTGTCGTCCACCTTTGCATGTTTAGAAGTTGACCAATCGCGCATGTTATGCACATGCACCTCAATCAATTCGCGATCAATGGCCTTCGCAAGCAGACTCTCAGCCAGGTAGCCAGGAAAAATGTCAGGGAACAAAGTTATGATGTCGAATCGCACGGTTTGCTAGCCATTAGCGAAATTGAAAGGGCAAAAACGAGGCAAGGGCTCAAGCCGCAAATCTTACACAACCGATACACTTTAACAGCAGGGCATCGTCGTGCGCCGTTCGAACGGTTTCGCTTGGCTGCTGAGTGTCTTGGCTGCTGAGTGTGTCGTCGTCTTGTTATCAAAACAGTCACTACCGCAGAATTGCAAGGTCCGTGTCCAGCGTCCCAAATTCTTCAAAATCACGATCGAAATCGCGTCCCGACAACGCGCGAAGCTACGACGAGCGTAGCCATAGCGGGTACGATCGCAATGGCGATAGCCTCGGCGATGCGCTGCATCGATGGGTCAGCGACTGGGGAAAACTAGTCGTCGATGCCATTCTGAGCTTGGGCGACATGGCCATCTTCGCAGGTCGCATGTTCGTCTGGCTCTTCACAGCGCTGCCACGACGCGGAACTCTACTGCCCAATTTTTATCATGTCGGCGTATTAAGCCTACCCGTGGTTGCACTAACTGGAACATTCATCGGAATGGTTCTGGCCAACATGAGCTACACGCAGTTCCGTGACCTGGGGCTCGAAAGCAGAATGGGAGCGGTGATCAACTTCTCGCTAGTCCGTGAACTGGGCCCCGTTCTTGCTGCCACCATGCTGGCGGGCCGCGTCGGAAGCGCCATGGCAGCCGTGCTTGGCACGATGCGCGTCACGGAACAAATTGACGCACTGACCAGCATGGGGGCAAATCCCATTCATTACTTGGTTGTGCCTCGTTTTCTAGCCTGCATTCTCTTGATTCCGGCCCTGACGATCATGGCTGATTTTATGGGAATCGTTGGCGGTTACTTTTACGCCGTCGTCATGCTGGAAGTAGACCACTTTCAGTATTTATCCAACAGCCGAGCCTTCGTCGGCGGCTGGGATCTTTTTGTTGGAATCTTCAAGAGCTTTTTCTTCGGTGGCACCATTGCCATCGTCAGTTGCTATCGCGGTTTCAATTGCACCGCTGGAGCAGAAGGGGTCGGGCGAGCAGCCACTGCTGCTTTCGTGTTTAGCTTCGTTCTGCTGCTGGTTGAAGACCTGCTGTTGAACATTCTGCTCGAGTCCATTCACGTTCGCATCTGGCCTGCAGGAACCAACAAACTGTTTTAGCAATCGCCCGCTGCCACCGTTAATAAGAAATACCATGTCCAAACTTCGTAAACAAATCGACACGCCTTCCGACGCGACTCGTGCGCAGAGCGTGGATGAAGCGTTTGAAGTTTCCGGCGGGCTAGTCGATTCGTCAACCGCGACATCAAACACAGCGTCGTCGCGCGCCTCGTCTGCTCAGCCGCAGGTAGAACTGCGTGAAATGACACTTCGGTTTGGCGGTCAAACCATCCTCGACCGAATCAGCATCGCGATTCCACGTGGCCAAACGGTGGTCATCATTGGAGAAAGCGGCTGTGGCAAGACGATGCTCCTGAAGAGCGTTGTTGCACTCATTAAACCAACCGATGGCAGTGTGCGATACAACGATCAAGACATCAATCGCTTGGGCGACGTAGAGATGACGGCCTTGCGTCGAAAGTTTGGCTTCGTGTTTCAAAACGCTGCCCTGTTCGACAGCATGACGATTGGCCAAAACGTGGCCTTCCCGCTCATTCAACACAACATCGCCAGCGGTCGAAAGGCTGATCGAATTGTGGCTGAAGCACTGGCTGAAGTCGGTTTGCCCGAATCCGTCGTACGGAAGCGCCCCTCGGAGCTCTCTGGCGGCATGCGTAAACGCGTCGGCCTCGCCCGCGCACTTGTCTTGAACCCGGAACTATTACTCTACGATGAACCGACCACCGGCCTGGACCCCATCATGAGCGACGTCATCAACGAATTGATGATGCGCACTCGTGACAAATCCAACGTGACGAGCCTGATTATCACGCACGATATGCGTACGGCCTACAAGGTTGCTGACCGAGTCATCATGCTCTACCCGTTTGCTCGCCTCAAAAAGGGCGAGAAGCAAGTCATCTTCGATGGTACGCCCAAGGAACTCGAAGATACGCAGGATCAGCGAGTGCGGCAATTCGTGGAAGGCCAAGCAGGCGAACGATTGATGGAATTGCGAAAGACCAGTTACGACGGATTCGACGAAACACCTGATCTCGTCGATCAGTATCCAAGCTAAAGAAATCGCAGGAAGCGATCACACGGTAATTGTTGCCCCGGGCACCCGCCCACTTGCAGCATTTGCCCACAATGGAGTTTGACTGTCATGGACGAACAAGGCTATCGCTTCGGCGTCGGTGTGCTGGTAGTTGCCAGCGTTACCATCGCCGTCATCCTGATCCTGTTCTTCGGAGCGGCGCCCAATCTGTTCAAACAACAGTATGAAGTCACGATACGTTTCGATGCTGCGCCGGGAGTTGCGACTGACACACCTGTGCGAAAAAATGGCGTGCGAATCGGACGCGTCAAGTCTATTAAACTGATCGACGAAACGGAGTCAACGCAAGGCGGCGTGGACCTGACTCTCGAGCTCGACGGACAATACAAGATCCTGACACGAGATCTCCCACAAGTGGGCATTGGATCGTTGATTACAAACGAAGCGGTCATTGAATTTGTTTCGCCCACGCCAGATAGCCTTCTGACGCGCTTTGACGGTGTGGCGGGTTCCCCCCAAGACCGCATGATCGACGAAAACGAGCGACTGGCGTCGATGGTGCCCATCAAAGACGGCGACTATCTCTCCGGTGGACGCGTTGCGCCTGATCCATTCAATGGTTTTGGTGACATGCAAGCTGAGATGACGTCAACGCTGCAGTCGATTCGTGGCGCTAGTGATCAATTTACAGCCCTCGCCAATGATGTCCGAACGCTGGTTGGGGGTGGAGATGGCGAACTGAAGCGGATTGCTGCTCAGGCGGAGCAGACGATTGCCAACTTGAATCGCACGCTGATTGCCGTTGAACAAACCGTTGGCGATCCCGCTCTGCGGGAAACGATTGCCACGTTGTCACAACGGCTTCCCCAGTTGATTGAGAATGCTGACAAAGTCCTTCGGCAAACGGACGCTACGATTGCCTCGTTCCAGGGAGTTGGTCAGGCGGCAGAAGCAGCCGTGCAGAACATCACGGAATTCACCGAACCGTTTGGAGAACAAGGCGATGCCATGGTTTCGGAAGTTCGCAGCACCGTTCGCAACCTGGACGCTTTGCTGGTCGACCTTCGAGGTGTTTCCGCCACCGTCAACCGTTTTGCTCAACGGGTGAACAGCGGCCAAGGCACACTAGCCAAACTGGTCGATGACGACGAGCTGTATTATTCCATCCTGTACACGCTGCAGAATGTCGAGACGATCACACGACGGCTCCAACCAATCGTCGAAGACGCACGCGTAGCCAGTGACAAGATCGCTCGCAATCCTGGCGGCATCCTTCGAGATGCCATCACCGGCTCTCGCGGTGGCCTGAAGTAGCCGCACAGGGCTGAAGCAAGCTAGCACATAGCGAGCACTACTGGGACGAGTAGCACTGCCGTGAACTTGCACAGCAGCGCGACGCACAATACGAGCCCTGCAATGACTGGAGAATCTTTTACGTCTCCCCGTGATCGTTTCCGAAATAGAAAGCAGGTAGTCACAAACAGTGATGACACAGCCAAGTCGGGAAGGACTTGAGACGCATTTGCCTAAATGTTCGGTGAGAAACACCACAGAAGCAAAGCAAAGAAGCCCGCTTTGAAACCGTACAGTTCTTTTGCCCACGCATCGCAAACGAATCCGCCCAGCCAACAAAATGGGAGAAGCGCCAACCGAGCGATAACACTCATACAATGATATTTGTCAACTTGCGTTGAAAGCAGAACACCGAGCCTAAGTTCTTCTCGACGTTCCGGAAGGTCATTGTAAGGCGGAAAGTCGAAGCCGCCTGCGACAGGCAACGCTGGCAGCGCCGCAACTAACCGGGATAAACGTGGATTCACCCCGTACAGCGAGAAATCTCCGTACCTCCAGTTAGCAATTCCAGCCAGCAAGTGTCCAGTCTCATCAACGGCAACACTCTGTTTCACCGCAATGCCGACGACGAGCGTACTCTGAATGCCTAGAAACGCAATCGGCAACCATTGCTTGCAGAGTAGAATTGCTAGCTGCCGAAAATACTTGCCTCCTGGATAAGGCATTCAATTGCTACCGTCGCTTGTGCGCCACGTATCAATCGTGTGTTCCACCGCAGTGAATACCTGCTTATCCTGCAAGAATAGGCTCGAGTTGGGGTCAGGGAAGCCTGGCAATTCTAAAAGGATAAAGTTCCCGGACGCTGGCACACCGCGAGTAATGTGTGTGAAATCCGTATCAAGAGTTTCAGCGTCCCATTTGAAGAGATTGACTGATTCCACCTGCAGGAATGGTTTCGAATCACCGGTGATCTGCCGAGTTATCGAATCCAATTCCTTATTGAGGTCTTCAACAGAGGCACCGTTTCGAACCCCAGATATGACAAGTAAGTTTAGCCGAAAAAGGGGATCGGCAAATCGGTTGACTGCCATCAACTCAACCCCTTCGATTCGTTCAATCGCATCCGCGCTAACGGACGCGTCCCAACTATTTAGCTTTTCTTTCAACACGGCGGGAGGGCAGAAATAGCTGCATAAGAAAGCAGCCACCGATGTAGCATGATGCAATGCACCTAAGTTTCCAACACCTTCATGCTGGCCATTGGCTTGCGTATTCCACTCACGTTCAAGCAAAGCCAATTTAGAATCGAACACTTTGCTGGCCTGTTCGGAAGAATCCTCACTGTTCAGCGATTGCAATTTTTCAAAAACTTTGCTCACGCGGCGATCTGCCAACACTTGTTTAATGTAGCAAATTCCTAGACTCGAAGGTGACAACGATGCAAGTTGAGCCAATTCATACGATTCACTATACTCATGCAATTCAGCAATTGCCGATTCAGCGTTAAGCCTGGAAGCCGTATCGATAGCCCTATCAATTCGTTCACGCTGGACGACGGCACCGCCGCTTGTATCCCTGCTCATCGGTTTGCGAACACTAATTCTCCGATATGCGAGAAAGATGGCGATGAGAACAAAACTAGAGGTAATCAAAGTGAACCATCTGCTGCTTGAAGGCATAATTTCTTCGACCGCCTAACAATTTAAAACCAAAATTCAAAAACTACACTTAAAACTCATCTCAATAAGAGCTCATTGGATGCTTGAGAACGCGTCCGCGCTAATCCCCAGGGCAATTGCATTTGAATGCGTTTGGTAGGATAGGTTCAGATTGACGCGTCATCATGGTCTGCCCATGACGCCAACCTAGCCCCAACCGTAACAGTGTCTTGGTTCACCGAAAAATGGAATTTCGTCGGTGGTGAGTTAGCGAAGTTAAGTGGATGCATCCTTGCTTAAAGAATCGCCGCATCGTGCGGCGAAGGTTTTTCGCATTGGGGCAAAATTGAAACGGTGAGAGTGACGTAGGTTTGCGGCCTACGTCACGCTGCTTCAATTCCGCGATTGAGCGGCGCTCGGGTTGCTCCGCAGCAGAGCCCTATCCTCCGCACAACTATCTGAAGTTCTAATCGGCGACAGCGCGTTACGCAACTTGTGTCTGCGACTGCCGCGCAAGGGCTCGTCGCTTGCGTGCTTGCTCTAGCTTTCGATCTCGTCGAAAGGTCTGTATGGCCAATCCCAACACACTCGGAACGGGCTCCACACGCCAGAGCAATCAATCGCATCGCTCGCAACCAATCACTCAGGTGCGAT
>CAYPLE010000094.1:4520-23129 GCA_964411445.1 uncultured Pirellulaceae bacterium | reverse complement strand
AAACGGTTGAGGGCAACCGTTTTACGAAGAACAGCCGCAAACGGTTGAGGACAACCGTTCTACGTAGAATAGCTGTCTCAGCTGTTTGCTTACCCCTTGCCAACGCGTGGGTTAAGAAAGGCGCGAGTTGTTTAACGTCAAATAGATGTCAATACCTTCCGTTGGTCGAAAATATGAGTGATCGTGTCAAAATATTCACCGATGAGGCCATTGCAATACTCAACGCACTGCGTGTCAATCCTGATGCGAACTACTCGTTCGATCATCTGTCTGGAGGCTTCTATTGGAGTGACGAATTCCCACCTCTCGGCTCACCAGATTGGAAGATCGTTAGCCATGACGATCTATACCGGTTTTTGATACGAATGAGGCGTTGCTTGACTCTCGGCGACAGCGCAATTGAGTCTACGCCGCTTTGGCAGCAGATGTTAAACGACGCTCCGAATTGGCCTGGGCTGCTGCCAGAACGCCGTCACGGTCGCATCGTCCAGCGCCTCGTTGCCGCCGAACGTCGTGCGGATCGTTGCCTTGACAACCTTGAGTCGAAATGCAGTGGTGAACTCTGACGCAGGGCACGAAATCCACCATTGGGTATGCCCATGGGCTCTTGGCGTCTCGACGGCTCTGAATATTTAGAGTGTTCGTCCGAGCCCGGTTGGTTCGCCGAGCCCAATTTTTGAGCACCCGTAGCTCAATATGGCTTGGTTGCGCGGGCACGATTTCAGCTGACATTACTGGGACCTAAACAGGAACCCCTCGGCCTCCTTCAAACTGGTCATCGATCAAGCGCTACTACTGTACACCGCAAACAGCCCGCGGGGGAAGTCGCCCGTAGAACCGTAGGATTGCCGCAGTTCGAGCCAAAACGGATTCTTGATCGACAAAAAGATGCACCGCCAGACGCAACGGCTCAACGAAATCGAGACAGCGTCCGCGAGCGATTGCAAAGTTTAACAGACTATTCACTAACGGGTCGTTGAATACTGCACCGGCGTTCGGGATTGTAGATTCGAGTTTGTCTGGACTAGTGGCTACAGTCGGGCGCTGGCGACGGTGCCGGGAATTTGAGTGCGTTCTCGTGCGTAGAAGTCACGGAGAATCGTGATGTCGATTCCGAAATGCTCCCGTGCTGCTTGGATTTCTAAGTCTGCGTGGTCGGTGAGCGACTGTTGGTAAAGCCCTTTGGCTCCAGTTTGCTTGCCACATTCGACGCCTAGCCGAAATGCTGGAACCAAATTGCGAGGAACCCGATACGGCTCGGGGTAAAGACGCGACATCGCAAACTCTAGAAGAGCTTGTTGGCCGAAGGGAATGCGTTTGGCAGTTCCCATCGCAAAGCCGATCACGAACGCTTCATCTTGATCCTGAAGACCTCGTCCCAATAGAACATGAAGGCAATCGTGGTTCTCGAGGGTCTGCGAACCGCGAAGCCGGAGCCATCCTTTCGGGTTCTCGAAGAGCCGTACAATCCATGGGATGGCTGTGTCAGGTGAACTCGGCATTGAATCGACGACTTCACGGACCGTCCGTCCTTGGGCATCAACGCCCGGAAACCAAGCCAGCCAGGATTCCGTGTCGGTAAAGCAAGGTCGCTTGTGGCCCGTGGAGTCGTAAAGCCATGCGCTGGCGTCGTACAGTTGCAGCAGCTTGTCCTGCCGAGGATGATTGGTTGCCGTGATGACTGCGGCGGATGCGATGCGATTGAAGTGCTCCAAGACGAGCGACTCCTGTTCTTTCCTTTTCCAAAGTGGCGGAAGCTCAGACGCAGCCATCAGCTCTTCAAGGTCGTTGTGCAGCACCTTCGCCCAGTCGCGGAATGCTTTTTGATTGTTGGCGCGGTAAGGGCTGCGCAGGATCCCCGCGTGGCTCGCAGCTCGCAACGTGGCTAAGACGATCGCTTCCCCACGGCCCTCACAGCGATAGCGACCAACGCCAAGTGGCTCTGCTGCGCCGGATTTTTCGCTGCGATCAAATATGGCAACAGCAGCCGACACGAACCTGCCTGGGGCCTCAGATGATACAGCCAGTTCTAGCGAAACAGGCCTGGCAGAGGCCGAAAGCGATTGAACCAATTTGAGAAGCGTTTCGGACTCACTCGATCCCTCGAAGGCGAACGTTTCGTTAGCCTGTGCCAAGATCTGAACATTGCATTGCCACGATCCGCCTTTCACGCGAGTCATTGCGGCCGAGAGAACGTCGAAGCTGGCTATATGAACCGGTAGAGTGGTATGAACCGGTAGAGTGGTCATCGTCATGGGTCTCGCAGTCTTCATCTCAGGCAGCTTTAGTGCTGGCGCTTTCACCCACGCAGGGTCGCCGCGTCACAGTCGCGCAGCCGCGGGAGCAAACCATGGCTGGCGTGTCTGGGACTGGGTGGTTCCGGAATCCCTATAGTTATTGGCTGCTTCGCGAACCCGCCTGATGCGAAGGGCGTACAAGAGTATGTCGACCATTCAATTCGGATCGATCAGATCCTTCTCAATTTCGTTCTCTACAAACGAAAATTGCTGGCGGTTGACGCACTCATGTCACGCAGGTGCTTCGCAGCTCGATTCAAAATCGCTCGAATGCACACTGTGCACAATACCAGCATAGCCGCGTTTGCGGTGTGGTTCGGATGATCGGTTGTTCGCCTATTCGGCACGGCATGTTCGCGGCTAAGCAGCTTGCGACGTCGGGTCGCGCGTCGCCATCGGCGCATAGCCCGGTTTTGCCAAGCGGGCTTTTCGGCAGCTTGAAGATTTCCCATCCACGCCTCAACCGCTAGTGTAGGAGCGAACAAGATGACCCAATTTGATCCACCTATTCAGAACGAGCAACTACACACTGCGAATGCTAGCCAAAGCATGGCGGGTGCGCAGCGGGATTCAGTGGCGCTCAACGAGAGTGGGGCAACGATTCTGAGCGAACTAGCGACTACAACCCTTCTGGTCGTCGTGTTTGATTTGCTCATTTTTCAGCATGGCGGAGCAACCGCTTGGGCAGCCGCGTTCATCGCGAATGCTGCCCTGTTGGTGATTGCAAAGTTTCGCAGAGCCAACAAGTCTGCAACGTTTCTTTTCAGCGCCTTGCTGCTGGGAATTGCAGCGCAGTTATGGTGGAGTGGTGATGTACTTCGTATTTGCGTAGGTGTGTTCGTCAGCGGCTGTTTAGTGATGGCTACCAGTGGCTTGAAGCCCTTGCTTCCGGAGGCATTCGCGTTTTTTCCGGTGATGCTTGTGGGCGCAAGCAAGCGAATGTTCTCGTACCTCACCAGCGGGAGAAACGTCGCACATGTAGCCAGTCGACCGTTGGGCGGTTTGGCTGCATTGCTCCTGCCGTTGTTGGTCTGCAGTATCTTCATCGG
Source organism: uncultured Pirellulaceae bacterium (assembly GCA_964411445.1). Taxonomy (GTDB): domain Bacteria; phylum Planctomycetota; class Planctomycetia; order Pirellulales; family Pirellulaceae; genus Aureliella. Next base: position 19,783 of record CAYPLE010000094.1, on the reverse strand, counting down.
CTGTTTCGTCATGGCAAACCCTGACGTCCTGTTGCGACTGTCTGAGGTGTTTTCGACGATGTTTGCGACAGTCTTTCGACAGATGATGACGCTGAGCATCCCGCAGGTTTTGTTTTGGTTCGTTGCAAGTGCAATTGTCTTAGGTGGCTTGCATCCGATTCTGTTTCGAATGATGGCTGAGGAGCCAATTGTCTTTTCGGCGGAGGAGCGGCAGCCGGTATCATGGTTTCGTTCGTATCAGAACACTTTGGTGAGTGTCATCGTAGTCTTTGTCGTCTACTTGATATTTGAGTTCGCAACGCTTTGGTTTCGAGAGCTGCCTCGTGATTTCTACTACGCCGGTTACGCACACCAGGGGGCGGCTTGGCTAACGGTTGCACTCGCGTTCTCCACGCTTCTATTGTCGTATTTCTTCCGGAGCGCCACGCTGCGGGATCCGCGAATTGGGCGATTGAAGAATTTTGTGCTGGCGTGGAGCGCACTAAATTTGCTCCTCACACTGGCCGTATTCAACCGCATGTGGATCTACATCGATTACAACGGACTCACAGAAATGAGAGTCATAGGAATATTAGGTATCTCGGCGGTTGCGATTGGCTTCGTCCTGGTGGTTTTGAAAGTGCAGTTCGACCATGGGTTCCGTTGGCTGATCCACCGGCAGTTATGGGCTCCGGCGGCAGCCATTGTTGCCTTTGCGATTCTCCCAGTTGATTGGATCGTGAGTCGCTATAATGTTGCACGTGTCGAAACTGGTAGCTTGCCGCCTGTGGTGCAGCTTGTTGCGCAGCCGTACGAAGCGGGTGGTGCGTTGCCGTTAGTCGCCCTGATCGATCATCCGCAATTGGAAGTCCGTGATGGGGTTCGTGCGTTGTTGGCGCAGTGGGCGTTGCGACTCCAAGTCACTAAGGGGCCGTTGAGTGTTTCCGCCGATGCTTGGACAAGTCCACTTGGGCACCGCACTCCTTGGACTGGCAAAGATAGCCCTAATCGCCCGGACGGTCGCCGGGCTGGACGCCGCGTTTCAGATCGTTTGCTCGCTCGTTGGGAGGTGCTCGGCATAAGTAGCGACGAACCCTCGCCGCTAGAGCCGCTTTATGCCGCACTCGATCGGCAAGGAGCAGAGGATGCCCTGAGGCGGAGGCTTGCAAGCGAGACAGAGAAACTTGAGCCCTTTGTCCAATCCGCCGAACTTCGCAACGCGGCCATCAATGACTTCTTTGAGTTCGCGTACCGCTGGTATTGATGCGCTGGTGGTGATTCGCTTGAATTGCACTGCTGGGGAAGGTGTTGCGGCGGCTCATTGAGTTCGAAGCATCTGAAAACTCATCGGCAGCCAAGAAACCGTCCATGCTTGTGAGGGATTTTCGGTTAGAATCAGGACTTGGCGGCGGCAAGCGTCAGTATGGCCTAGTTTGCGTCGTTTCAAGTGCCCGTAGTGCGAGCCGCGAACCACACAAGGAATGGTCAAATTTGCAGGATACGGTTTCGAATGACACATTTAACGAGACGCAACAGCACCGTAGCACTACGCGGCGGGGCGTTGTTCGTTGTCCTGTGCGTTCTATTGACGGCCGGAGATTCCATTGCCCGGGCACAGGAATCGAAGACTGACAACAGGAACGACTTGCGTACTGTGCAGGCATTCGTCAATGAATTCTGCGTCGACTGTCACATGGGGGATGAACCCGAAGGGCAATTTCAGCTCGACGGCGTGAATTTGAATGCTCTCGAGTTTGAGACTCCCGGGCTCGATACGACTCCCCTGGAGCGAATTCTTCGCAGAATCGATACTCGTCAAATGCCGCCGCCAACTGCTGAGCGGCCTAGCGAACAGCAATTCGTCGCAACGTCACAGGCGCTGACGCATGTTCTCGACCGCCGTTCGAAGCAGTTCCCGAATCCCGGGCGAGTTGCAGTGATGCGGCGACTCACACGGCTGGAGTATCAATACTCGGTACGCGATCTTTTGGGCGTGAAGATTGATGCCAAAAATTATTTGCCCAAGGATGAGTCGAGTCACGGCTTTGACAACATCACCGTCGAAGAATTGTCGCCGACGCACCTGAACCGCTATTTATCTGCAGCACAAAATATAGCGCGTGCTGCGATTGGTGGCGAAGGCAATGGTCCGGTCGGTGTCACCATTCGCGAACCAGCCGATCGATCGCAAGAGAAGCATGTAGCTGGACTGCCGTTTGGCACCCGAGGAGGATTGGTCTTCGAGCACCATTTTCACCGCACGGGCGACTATGAAATCGAACTGAAGCTGACGCGTGATCGCGACGAAAAGATTGAGGGGCTTGACCGCAAGCACGAAATCGATGTCCTGATCGATCGAGAAAAGGTGCACCGTTTTGTAGTCCAGCCCATCAAGGCCAAGGGGGATTGGGGCGGTAACGATTACACCAACGCAGACGCACACCTTCGCACAAGAATTTATGTCGAAGCAGGCACGCGCAGGGTTGGCGTGACATTCCCAAAGACGTTTTCCTCGCTGACCGAAGAAAAGCGGCAGCCTTTTGATGCAAATTTCAATCGACACCGGCACCCTCGTCGCACCCCGGCGATCTTTCAAGTTTCCTTGGTTGGCCCCTTCAACGCCGAAGGTCCAGGACAAACGAAAAGCCGACAGCTCGTATTCGGTGGCTTAGAAACCGCTACGGCAACACGCAGTGATGCGGTCGAGGTACTACGCAATCTGGCCCAACGGGCCTATCGACGTCCGGTTGATGATCAAGACTTGGAGTTGCTGATGCAATTTTTTGATCAGGGGTTTGAATTGGACGGTTTCGAGCAGGGCATTGAATCGGCATTGGCGGCAATCCTGGTCAACCCAAACTTTCTGTTTCGCGTCGAGGGCACGCCTTACCTGGATGCGTCCGCAAATGAGGAAACAGACCGCGGCATCCGCCCAATCGATGATTACCACCTGGCTACGCGTCTGTCGTACTTTATTTGGAGCAGCTTGCCAGATGATCGGCTACTCAAACTGGCTGCGGAGCAAAAACTGCATGCTCCCAAGGTGATTGCTGCTGAAGTGCAGCGAATGCTATCGGACGAACGGTCCTCTGCGCTGGTGGACAATTTTGCCGCGCAGTGGTTGTACCTGCGAAACTTGGAATCCATAACACCTGACCTAAGACTGTTTCCTGACTTTGATGACAATTTGCGACAAGCATTTGCGGGAGAAACAAAGCATCTGTTCGGTGACGTGCTGCGCCATGATCGAAGTGTCATGGACTTGTTACGCACCAATGTCACCTTCTTGAACGAACGACTTGCCAAGCACTACGGTATCCCGGGCGTCCGTGGCAGCCATTTTCGCGCTGTCAATGTTGCTCCTGAGACGCATCGCGGTGGGCTGTTGCGACATGGATCCATCCTGATGGTCACGTCTTATGCAACGCGAACCTCCCCAACGATACGCGGGAACTGGATTCTGGAGAACATTTTCGGAACCCCAGCACCTCCACCGCCGCCAAACGTGCCCAATCTGACCGAGAATACGCCTTTGAAAACAACGTCACTGCGGCAGCGCCTTGCCGCTCACCGAGCCAATCCAGCTTGTGCCAGTTGCCATGATTTGATGGATCCAGTCGGGTTTGCGCTCGAAAATTTCGACGCAGTAGGACGGTGGCGGGAGTTTGAGGGAACTTTGAATATCGATTCGGCGGGTAGCCTGCCCAGTGGTATGGAATTGATGTCGGTCACAGACCTCGAGAACGGTATCATGCAGCGACCAAGCGTCTTTGCAACGACGCTGACTGAGAAGCTGATGACTTATGCACTTGGTCGTGCATTGACGGCTGACGATGGTCCGGCGGTGCGCCGCATCGTAAAACGAGCGAAGCAGGATGGATACCGACTCTCTTCAATCATTACTGGAATTGCACTAAGCGATCCATTTCGAAAACGGAGCGAATAACATGAAGCGCATCTCCATTTCACGACGTACTTTGTTGCGTGGCACCGGAGCGGCCATTTCACTACCGCTACTGGACGCAATGATTCCAGCGATGACTGCGACGGCAGCTACAGCCGCTGCCTCAGATAATCTCAAGCGAATCGGATACATCTATATACCGATGGGGTATAACCCGGCCAAATGGACGCCCAAAGGAGAATCGCTGGACGAGCTGCCGTCAAGTTTGCAGCCCCTTGCGCCGGTGAAGGATCAGGTGACGGTGATTAGCAACACCGATTTGAAGAACGCCTATCCGGGTTCGCACGCAACATCGAATTCGACCTTTCTCAGCGCGGCCCGAGCAAAGAGAACCGAAAGCAGCGACTATCGGAGCGGTACGACGGTTGACCAAATCGCCGCCAAGCGGATTGGGCGAGACACGCAACTCCCCTCGCTTGAGTTGTCGATGGATTTGCTTTCAACCGTTGGCCAGTGTGACAACGGATACGCGTGCGTGTACCAAAACAGCCTTTCCTGGGCTTCGCCAACACAGCCGCTTCCGTCGGAGGCGCATCCGCGACTCGTTTTCGAGAGCCTGTTTGGCGAAGGGGGCTCGCCGGAGCAAATGTCCAAAGCCCGACGCAAGCGAGCAAGTTTGCTGGACTTGGTCACTCTTGAGATCAAACGCATCAAGAATCGCGTTGGCGCTGGCGACCGCAACAAGATCGACGGATACTTGGACAGCATTCGAGAAGTCGAACGCCGAATCCAACTAGCCGAACAGAACGCCGGCGAGAATCCACTGCCGGATCTTGATCGTCCCGTCGGCGTGCCTGCCTCGTACACCGATCACGCCAAGTTGATGTTTGATTTGCAACTTCTTGCATTCCAGGGAGACATTACGCGAGTGGTGTCTTTCCAACTCGCGCGGGAAGCAAGCACAAGGACATATCCTGAAATAGGCGTACCTGATCCGCACCACCCGGTGACGCACCACGGGAACGATCCCGCCAAGCTCGAGAAGGTCGCCAAAATCAACCAGTTTCATGTCTCGCTCTTTGCAGATTTCCTCAAACGCATGTCAGAGATCCCCGAAGGCGACGGTACGATGCTGGACCATTCGTTGTACATGTATGGCAGTGGCATGGGCGATCCAGACAAGCACGACCATACGAATTTGCCCGTAATTGTGGCCGGTGGTGCGGCAAGTGGAATGCAAGGTGGCCGTCACATTCGCTTCAACGAAACTACGCCGTTGTCCAACTTGCACCTCACGCTTCTCAACAAAGTTGGTGTTCCGCTGGAGACGTTTAGCGACAGCACTGGTACTGTCGACGAACTGTTTGACCCGGTTACGCTCTAGATCCCGACAACTAGCCTTCAGCCTCGAGAGGACACAATTGAGTACTGCAATGTCTTCGATGACGCGCCTGTTCGTATTCTACTTCTGTATTCTCTGCTTAGGCCCCCAGGCTAACGCAAGTGATGCACATGACGCTGCATCGCCTGCCGATTTGGCCGAACGCGGCGAGTGGGTGGAACTATCCAAGCAGCTTGACCTCGATTCCAAATCAGCTCAGACTGTCCAAGCAGACGGTGCAACAGCCCTCCACTGGGCTGCGGTGCATGGTAATGCAAAAGCCGCAGCGGAGCTCGTACGGGCCGGCGCTGAAGTCAATTGCCTGAACGAGTATTCGGTTTCGCCGCTCAGTTTGGCGTGTGAGTATGGCTCAGTCGACGTAGCAAAGATTTTGCTGACAAGCGGCGCCGATGCCAACGCTGCGAGGCTGGGCAAAGAGACTCCGCTCATGTTCGCCGCCCTCTCTGGCAATGCAGAACTTGCCCGCTTGTTGATCAAACACGAAGCAAAAGTAGATGCCAAGGAGGCGCGACAACAAACCGCGCTCATGTGGGCTGCCGCATCGGGGAACGATGCAGTTGTCAAAGTGCTGGTCGAAGCCGGAGCAGAATTGGACTACCGACTGCCACGCTCTGATTTCTCTGCAATCATGTTTGCCGCCCGCCATGGCCACACGGAGTGTGTCATGGCATTGCTCGACGCAGGCCTGGACGTCAACGACACGATGACGCCGCAAAAGACTGGCGGCCGAAATCCACGAAAAGGCATGTCGCCGTTGTTGCTTGCCGTCGAAAGTGGACATTTAGAACTTGCGCTCAAGTTGATACGCCGTGGTGCTGACCCGAACGACCGGCGCAGCGGGTTTGCTCCGATGCATGCCATTACGTGGGTGCGGAAGACGGAAAGGGGAGATAACCCCGAAGGCGACCCAGCACCTCGAATCACCGGTTTGGTCGACACGCTAGAATTTGTTCGCGAGTTAGCAAGGCTTGGCGCAAATGTGAATCTGAGGGCCAAGCGCGTCGGCCGGCAAGGGCAACGACTCTATCGCGAAGACGCAACGCCATTTCTGCTCGCCAGTCGCGGGGCCGACCTCCCCCTTATGAAACTGTTGCTTGAGCTTGGTGCTGATCCAACATTGACAAATGCAGATGGTACCAACGCACTCATGGCGGCCGCTGGGGTTGGTGTGATTGCAGTCGGCGAAGAACCTGGCTCACCTGAGGAAGTCGATGAGGCGGTGCGGATGCTTTTCGATCTCGGCTTGGATATCGACACGGTCGACAAGAAGGGCAACACGGCAATGCATGGAGCAGCCCTGCGTACATTCCCAAATACCGTCCGCGTGCTAGCCAAGCTGGGGGCCGATCCGGCGATTTGGAATAAGAAGAACGACCGTGGCTGGACGCCGTTTGACATCGGACGTGGCAAACGCCCCGGCAGTGTCAAACCTTCTCCAGAAACAGTCAAAGCACTCAAAGAAGCGCTGGCCGAATCCTAACGTTACCTGCCAATACCTATCCGCACTGACAACGCTGCGACGCATAACTTCGGCCGCGGTAATTCGCTTCATGCCGCGGCGTAGGGCGCATTTGAACCTAGGTGATCAGCCGTGGAACGCTAGCTCGAGGTTTTCCGGCAGCAGCCCATCCTAGAGTGTGGTCACTGATCCCCCAGCTTCCAGCTTTGATTTGCCGTGGGTTGAGGCGCTGGTGAAAGAGACGGACGCGGCAAATTGCACGCATTTCGTATACCTACGACACGACAGTCGCTCGGTCTGTGAAAGTCAATACAAGGAATTCCCTCGTGCTACTCAGTCGACCCCTCACTAGCCTACTTTTTGCGGCACTGTTGTTCGCTAACATGCCTGACCTATGCCAGGCTGCCAAGATCAAGAATGTTCTACTCTTGATCTCCGACGACCTCAAAGCAAGCGCACTGGGATGTTATGGCAACGATGTTTGCAAAACACCAAACTTAGACGCGTTAGCCAGTCGTTCCATGGTCTTCGAACGCGCTTACTGCCAAGGTACTTGGTGCGCACCGTCACGTAAATCCTTCATGTATAGCAAGTACCACGGCGACGACGGCCAGAACTTGGGAGAGTACCTGAGGGCGCATGGCATGTATTCCGCACGCGTCGGCAAGATCTTCCACATGCGAGTCCCCGGCGACATCATCGATGGCACAGACGGCGCCGATGTCGCTAGTACCTGGGATGAGCGATTCAATTCGCAGGGGCAAGAAGCGCATTCGCCTGGGCTATACTCATGTCTGAACTTGAACGTCGTCACGCGTAACCTCGAAAATCGGCAATCGACTCGGATGCCTCATCGAATGTTCGTCAGTGTCGAAACTGACGGGGACGGTTCAGATCAACCTGATTCGAAGTCTGCGGACAAGGCAATTGAGCTACTTCGCCAACATGGAGACAAACCGTTCTTCTTGGCCGTTGGCATGGTGCGACCGCACTATCCGATGGTCGCGCCGCCTGAGTACTTTCAAATGTATCCCTTTGAAGAAGTCTCGCTCCCCCATATTCCTACCGGTGACACCGACGACATTCCAAAACTTGGCCTCGGACCGACATTGTCGACGAAGAATCCAATTGGCAAGTATCCCGACAATCAGAAACGCATGTGGTCAGCTTACTACGCGTCGGTCAGCTTTATGGACCAGCAGATTGGCCGGATAATTGAGCACCTAGATGCGTCTGGATTAGCCGAGACCACTGCGGTGGTCTTTACCAGCGACCACGGCTATCACCTGGGCGAGCACACGATGTGGCAGAAGTCCAACTTGCACGAAGAAGTCACCCGTATCCCTCTCATGATATCAGTACCTGGGGCGGGCACAGGTAGAACAAACTCACTCGCCGAACTGGTTGACATCTATCCGACGCTTGTAAACGCCCTAGGTCAAGATATCCCCACAGGTCTCGATGGAAAGTCTTTGCTGCCTGTGCTGAGCGATGGAAGTCAGCAGGTGCGGGAGTACGCGATCTCGTTCCACAACGGTGCCTCACTACGTGGCGAAAAATGGGCCTATATGCGTTATACCGACGGTACAGAAGAGCTTTACGACATGCAGGCGGACCCAAAGCAGTACGTAAATCTTGCCAAACTCCCAGAGCATCTCGAAACGCTTCAGTCGCTCCGAACTCGCTTGCAGTCGCATCAGGGATACCAAGGGAAATGAACCAACGCATGCTACCCGAGAATCAAGTCTTTGACGTATTGGGCGAAGAGGGATTTCGGCTTATTTGCCGTGAGTTCTATCGGCGTGTCCCTGACGACGAGATCCTTGGCCCAATGTATCCAGCCGAAGACATGGTGGGCGCGGAGCAGCGACTGGCCGATTTTCTCATTTATCGCTTTGGCGGTCCTCAACGTTACATTTCTCAGCGCGGCCACCCGCGGCTTCGAGCGAGGCACATGCCGTTTGCTATCGATATCGATGCGCGCGATCGTTGGATGAAGCTGATGACCGAGTCCATTCACGCAGCCGCAATTGCCGAGGACGCAGCCAACACGCTTCTCTTCTTTTTCGACAAGATGGCAACCTTCCTCGTCAACAAGTAGGCAGACTACCAAAGCCCCCACCTGATCTACCAAGCACGGAAAGCGAAGAGCACCCACGACGGCTGGGGCAGTGGAATGACTAGCGCTAATTCGAGAAGCTGGCCGCGACGTTTGGCCTCTTGTTCATACTTTTTGCGGCATTTAGGACACTTGCGAAGATGCTCATTGGTGAGTCGCTTCTGCTCAGGCGAAACCTTGTCGTCAAAATAGTCAGGCCCAAGTTTCAATACATCCTTGCAGCTCAGCGCGACAAGCTGGATTGCTTTGCCATCAATCTGCGCCGCTGCGCTGTTTTTCTCCTGCGATTCGGCACTCACTTTCGACTTCGCCATCAGCGTTGGAGTAGACCAACTCAATTGCGAAGCCGCCAAACCGGCGACAAATAGGCAGGCTACCGCTGCGGTGCCACCCAACGCCTTCACCAAGGTACGGCGTTTCAGCGCAGCGTGGTGCTCTCGGCGAAATGTGGGTAGCGTTCCTGGCTCACACTCTGGCCATTCGTCCGCCAAGCCCTCATGCTCTTTGTTGTCGTCATTCACTTGATTGCTCCATGGCAATTTCTCCTGGTCTGCGTAGTCCGGTGAACGCATTGCGGCAAAATGCTCCACGACGCTCGTGCGAGGCAGGACTCAAAACGCTTTACACTGGACTGCTGCATTGTCGAACCGTCGGAACAAAAGGTAAGTGAACCACTTCACACGCCTGCTAAAATCTCAATTAGTCCTCAGCTTCTCCGGCACTGGTTCGTTCCGGCCGCTTGAATTCACAACCCCGCTTTGCGGAGCTGCCCGAATGGCAGCGCCGCGCTTTGAGCCCTTCTTTGGCTTGGCTCAGTCTGTGACGGTTCATCGTGAGCTTGCTTAAAGCTATCTTGCACCCGGATGTCATCGGCGCTCGCGAGTCGAGGGAGGTTGAGTAAAACCAATTTCTGGCGTTTGATGATCAACAGGCCTTCGCTTTGCATGTCGCCGAGTAGCGTGGTGACCGTTTCGCGAGTTGCTCCGATAATTGCAGCGAGATCTTGGTGGGACAAGCGGATTTTCAGTTCGATGCCCTCGCTGGTAGCCATCCCGTACTGGTCAGCCAGCTCGACGAGCAAGTGGGTCAGGCGGTCTCGGTTGCTTCGGAAAAGCAAACTACGCAGCCGGCGTTCGATGCGTTTGCGCCGCATTCCGATGAGCTTTGTAACGCCAATCGTCAACTCGGCACTTTTAGCCATCAGCGTTTGCAATCGTTCGGCGGGAAGGAAAACGATGGTTGACGCTGATGTAGTTTCGGCTCGTTCTTCTCGCAGCCCCTTTTCGACCAGTGCGAGCTCACCAAAGACTTCTCCTGGTTCGACAAACGCAAGAATGCTCTGCTTGCCTTCGGGAGTCGTCGAGCAGATGCGAACGCGCCCCTCACACAGCAAGAAAGCTCCCTCGGATGCGTCCGTCGGCAAGTAGACACTCATCCCCTTTGCGTACTTCTTAATTCGACAACCCTGCTCCAAATCATGCATCTGCTCCTCATCCAGACGCTGGAAAAGCGAGCAATTCCGGACATGCCAATATGCTTGACTCATAACTTCGTTGTTTCCAAGGGGCAACCGAACGGCTCCGCACGCCAGGGTAACTCAAAAGTACAATTTGCGGTGCCTTGGAGACGTCGTACGATGGCCTTCCAAGGCCGTCGCTGAACGACTTGCGTCAATCGACGGCCTTGGACATCGTACCATACCGTATTTTGAATAAGTGAGTGGCCCTGCTCCGCACGCGGCGTGTGAAGACAGTTTTAGACGCCGCGAATCAATTAGACCTTACCACTCATTCGAAAATCGAGCGAAACCCGTCCGCAGGATATGGCTTGTGTGCGACAGTTCACACTTGCTGGTGCAGCATAGCAAGCAAACGGATTGCCGTAGACGCTCCTAGCGAGTTTGTGCTAGCGTGTCTCCGATGGGAAGCTGCGATGTGTTTCGGCAACTGCTCCCTGCAACGCCAAGTTCTCGATCTTTCAGTTAACGCGCAACGGAGTGCGATCATGCCAACGCTCGCTCGGCGAATCTTCCTGCTGACTGCGGCAATTCTGCTGACAATCCAAGCCACTAACCCCGCCCGTGCGGAGGACCTGAGCTCGGAGCAGCAGATCATGAAATTGTTCAATGCGATTCCTCCGTACAGCCCCAAGGCAACGCCGAAGGCGACGGTTAAGGTGTTCGGTTCGTCGAGTATGGACGCGTTGGCAAATGGTTGGAAGAAGGGCTTCGCCAAGTTCCAGCCTGATGTCGAGCTATTGATCCACGGAACGAACAGCGAAGAGGCTTTTGCGCAGCTCGTTCAATCACCATCGTCGATTGCGATGTTGTCACGTCCCGTCAAGGCGGAGGAGTTGGAGAACCTGAAATCCAAAGGCCTGAAACAACCTGTTGCGTTTGTAGTCGCCCGAGAAGCTTTGGCTGTCTTCGTCAACAAGGCGAATCCAATCGAGACCGTAACTGGCTCTCAATTGAAAAACGTCTTCACGCAAGCAACTCCAGCCGACCAACTTACCTGGGGATTGATGGGGGCAAACGCTGCCTGGAAAGACAAACCGATTCGCCTGGTATCGCGAACAACGAAATGCGGCACCCAGAAGTTTCTAAAGGAGTTTGTTTTCGGCTCCGCTGAACTGAGGGCAGGTGAGACCACGCATGTCTCAAATTCGATGGTATTGGGAGAAGTTGGCAAGAAGACAGATGCGATCGCAATTTGCGGAATGCGATCGGTCGGTTCGAATGTGAAGATGCTGCAGCTCGTCGCGGGAGGCAAAGCAATCCCGAGCGACGATCATGCCGTCTTGTCAGGCCATTACCCGCTCACTCGCCCGCTAACATTGGTTATCGATATTGCGCAAGGCGACGCTCAGGCAATCGCTAGCCGCGAATTTGTCAGATACGCACTCGGGCACGCTGGCCAGACGCAAACGGTGATGGATGGATTCTTCCCTGTTGAATTGCCGCTCATGGAAGCCGGAATTGCCAAACTCGATTCTGCCGTCTTGAGATAGCGTTGCTGTCTAACAGTCCTCCTCCGCCTGATCACCGATGATTCTACACCCCTCGTCTTGTCTTTACTGAGGTGCAATGTTTTGACCACTCGATATACAGCACGGACACTGTTGATTGTTGCTTCTGCCTTGACCATCTGGGCTGTGCCAAGTCACGCGCAGGATGCGACCTCGCGCGTCGCACGCAGCAGAAGCGGCAATCTGTTCCAAAACAATGCCGCACAGGCCAGCGATTGGCTCGCGCAAAGTTCTCGAACGCCGTCGCAATGGCATCTTGGTATCGAAGGCCAAGCTACAACCACTGGTTTTAGCATCACCAGTGTTGAACCAAGATCCGCTGCCGAGCGTGCCCAGTTGCAACGTGGTGATGTGATTGTAAACGTGGGTGGCTATCAAGTAGGCATGGTTGGCCCGCAAGTTTACGCAGTCGACGATGAAATCAACCGTTTGGCAAGCTACGATGGTCGCGTCTCAATGCTTGTTCAGGACGGTCGCACAGGTCGGCTAGCCTCGCTGCAAGTGCAGTTGGTGGCTCGCGATGATTTCATCACGGTCGAGACAGTCTTTGATCGAACCGCACGCTTGCCTGCGGATGCTGTCCTAACGGTCAACTTAGAAAACCTCTCTCGCCCGCACTTCCGTCCCCACACACAGAACAACACGTTTCCTGCAACTAGCGTCGCCAATCGTACCATTCAGCTACCGTACGACCGGCAGTATATCTATGCGGACGACATCTATGCCGTGCGAGCCACTGTGACCAGCCAAGGGCGAACCGTCCTTGAAACGATCACTCCACAACGTGTCATTACCCGCAATAGCCCAAGTTCGGTTCGGCTTGAACTTGTTCCACTTGAACGTTACGTGACGGCCCGCGATCCCGGAGCAGTCACTGCATCGTTTCAAAACGAAATCGATGTCGACCGAGTCATCGCGCAGACGTATCAAAAATACTACGGCCGACCGCCAAACATCATGGAGCAGCTTGCTTGGCGTCAACATGCCGACCAACTTGATTCCATGCCGACGGAACTAATGGCATCGCAAGAGTTCTTCGATCGTACTGGCAACAATAGCCAGGTCTGGGTCCAAGCTGTCTTTAACGACATCGTTGGTAAGCCGCCGACGCAGAGCGAATTGAATCAATGGCTAGTTCACTTGGCCAGCCTTCGGAATTCTCGGACCGCCATGCTGAATCACTTGCAGGAAGCGGCTCGCGGGACTTCCCGGAGATAGCCGCTTCAGGAGAGAACCGCTTCAATGGAGCGAAAATACAGTTCTGCACTCGCAATTGGTGAAGTCTTTGACTTCGACTTATTGGACGGCTTCGGCGCAGTTGTCTTGCCCGCTGGCACCTACGTCTCTCACGAACTGCTGGACCACCTTAAGCAAATCGGGTGCAGCAAGCTGTTCGCCGCAGAAGCCGAAGCTGCTGCCGATCAATCTGCTCCGGTCGAAACGGTCAAAGAATACAACGGATCGCATCAGCGGGCGTTGGACTCGCTCGCCGAAGATGCTCCGGCAGTACTAGAAGACCTCCGAACACGACTTTTCGATGGCGATCGTGTCGACAAAGATAGCATCGATGGCATCATCGAAGGCTACGAGAAGATTGTCCGCGACGACGCCGACATCGTGCTCGCGCATTTTCACACGCTGGTCAGTAATTCTCTTCACAGCCACGTTCGCAGTCTAAAGATGTCCGCGGCTACAGTCGTGGCCGCTTATCAACTGGGGTTCTCGGAGCGGGATCGGCGGTCTGCCGCACGAGCCGCTCTGCTCCACGACATCTGCCTGCCCAGCGATTGGCCGCGACTGCTTTCTGAACTGCGAGGTGCAACCGAGTCGCAAAGTATGCAGGAGTTCCTGCAGCATCCGTTTCACAGCGCAGACTTGCTCAAGGGAGGTTTTCCTTCCATCTCTGAGTTGGAATTATCCCTTGTGGTGCAAGTGCATGAGCAATCCGATGGTAGCGGTTACCCTCGCGGCATCAAGGGACATCTGCTTCATCCGCTTGGCCGATTGATCAACGTCGTCGATGCGTTCCTGACGTTAACGGACAGTTCTGACCCTCTGGGAGGCTATGTGGCCTCCGATGCATTAGCGTATCTTGTGAATCACTCTCTCTACGGTACGTTCGATCGGGCTTGTGTTCAAGCGTTGGTACGCTCCGCGGCTGCTTATCCTGTTGGAAGCGAAGTGATGCTAAGCAATCAACAAACCGGCACCGTGATGCGCAGTAAGAAAGGTGACTACCTTCGTCCAATTGTCCGAATGCATTCGTCACAGGAGGCGGTTGACTTGAGCCATTCGCCGCACTACATCGTTCAACCGGCTCAGCCGAATGGTCGCCGACTGCCGAAGAGCAAGCTCAACCGCAACCTCTGGCGACCAGTCTAGACTCCCCCCCCCGTTTTTGCCCGCCAGGATCGCTCGCTTCCTGGCTGCGTCCCTTCCAGTTTGGCTTCTCCGAGTTTCGCGTCTCGAAGCACAATCGCGCTTTCAACCACCAGCCAATCGACTGAACTCGCTGTCACGGTCCGTTGCTTGGTGAGGCGGAATTTGGATGGAACCCATTAGGAGATTCGCGCTGATGGAGCCCGAAAGCCTGGGTGGCGTACTTTGAACCAATGAACAAATGGTCCACAGCAGTCCAGTCTTTCACACTCCAGCGGGTTGTTGACTTTACGAAGTGGGGCTTTCAGCCGCCATTTTTGCTAATAAGAGCATGGCCAGTTGCCCGTGCTCCCGCTGATACTAGGTAGCAAACCGCTCGATCCATTGGCTGGACAAAGAGATGGCTTAACTTACGAAGCTGCTCAGGCCTGTCAGATTGCTGTCTAGTATTGCTAAGTAGCACGTAAAATCGTTATGATTGTTTTAGGCTATGTGATTGCTAGTCAGGAATTTTGTTCTTCGTTAAGTGCCCCCTTCTGGGCTTGCAACCATCTTAGCCACCGAGTAAATTTCCTGACTTGACGAGCCTTTTTGGCTTTTCATCCTCCTCTGTAGCTCAGTTGGTAGAGCAGGCGGCTGTTAACCGCCTTGTCGCAGGTTCGAGCCCTGCCGGAGGAGCCTTTTCGGAAAGCGTTCTAATAATGCTTCCGTAGTAAACGCCAAAGGCCGATGCACACGCATCGGCCTTTTTGCGTTATATGCCAAGGTTTTCGCGACTTTTCTACGTTGAACGGGTTTTCTCGCCGCTCTCTGCTTCGGGCCGGCGGAGGCGCCAGAGGTACTTTCTGGCAGCTAATCCCTTGGCTCACAGAGAATTCTCTCGGACTCTCTGAGTTAATACTCCTGCCCCAGTTAACGCGGAGGCGGTTCGTTGGCCAGATGATCGCATCGTGGATCGGGCTCCCTGATCAGAGTAGGAGAGCTGCGGAGAACC
>CAYPLE010000094.1:0-4510 GCA_964411445.1 uncultured Pirellulaceae bacterium | reverse complement strand
GGCAACTCGTCTAAGATGGGCGAGATGAAGAGAGAAAACGAAATGGAAGCGATCAGTGATGAGGACCGGAGTCGAATTGATGAAGCTATTGAAAAACGTCGCTCTGACATCGCGGCGGTGGATTGGGACTTGCTCAACGATTCCGTAGGTGTCCGGCAGGCTGAGGACGCACTCAGAAAAGCTTTGGATAAAGTAAGCGACAGTCTGGATTCAGGCGACTATCAGACCGTTGCTCAGTTGGGATACACGGACGTCAGTTCGAGCTTTGTCTTTCTGCAGCGTGTCATGGGAGGGATGCAAACCAATGCGTACAAGCGGTCCGACTTGATTTCTCAGATCGCTATGGAAGTAGGGTTGGCCTACGAGCTCGTTGAGCCACAAGCAGAAGCTGCGTTCCAGAAAGCGAGGGCCGAACATAGTAGCCAAGGTCCGGTCGTTGGTGATCGCTAGATTTCAGCCCGAACCGATCGCTTTCGCGACACGCTTCCAACGTTGTCGTTGTTTCTTCCAGTTGAGCGTCGTGGCCAGCTCGCGAACGAGGCCTTCTCGAATTGGTGGATTGGGATCCGTCGTTGGCTCAAGGCACAATATTGCCTCTTGAATATCCGGAGCGAGACCGTTGAGATTCAAAATTTGAGTCACTCGGGCTCGTGTGATGCCAGCCGTGCGTGCGATCTCCGCCTGATCGGAAACCTGCTTGGTTTCGAGGAGATGTTCCAACCGGATGGCCAACGCCATCAGCTTGGTAACGTGCGGCAGACTCGGTGGGCTTGGAGGCTTGACCGGCTTCGGCTCTCGTATCTTCTGCTGCCCATGTTTACGGCCAGTAATCTCGAACTTGGCTTGGATGTGATTCATGATTCGCTTTCCTCGTTGGTGGTGTTGAATGACTGAAGTCCCGTTGGGCTCAGCGTGATTGAGATGGTGCTCTCGGTTGGGTCGTGGTCGATACGTTCAACCAGGGTGCGGAGAAGACGACTGCGTTCACCGATCGTCAGGTGATCCCACAAGGTCTGCAGATCAGTAATCGCCTTCAAGATTGCCATCCGGTTTGGCGTACCGTTCTCGATCCTCTCGATTTCATTAGCGATATCGAGACTTCGCTTTTGATCTCGCCGCAGTTGGTCACTCAACGAAGCGAGTGAATCAAGCCGAAGTGACTCGCCGGCCGGATCGGCGGCTGGCCTTGAAAGAGTATTGATCGCGGTTTCGGTTCGCCGGATGTTCTCCAGCAATGCGGTATGTTCGCCACGGAGATCGTTCCTCCGCTCATCGATCGAACGGTGGACACGGTTACAAGTCTCGTTAAGCAGCGACTCATCAATTGTCAGTGATTGCAATTGGGCGATAACAAATCGCTCAATCTCTTCTGCTGGCAACGATGATTTCGGGCAAGTCTTTCGCCCACGTTTCGAGGCTCGGTTGCATACGTAATAGCGATAGCGTTTGCCATAGCCACTACCTCCGCTGGTCGCATGGGTCATTCGCGAATTGCAAGCGGTGCAGTGGATTAGTCCTGCCAGCACAGCCGCTGATCGACCTTTTTTCTGATCGCCAACGTTGATCCGATTCCTGCGGAGTCGACTCTGCACCGAATCAAACAAGTCTTGTTTAACAATCGCTTCGTGCTGCCCCTCGTAGAGTTCATCGCGGTACGCGACCTTCCCGATATAGATGCAATTGGTCAGCATGCCGTGAAGCGAATTCTTACCAAATGGAGCGCCGCCCATGGGCTTTCCCCCCTTGGTTATCCAAGACTTGGTTCGCCAGCCACGCTCGTTTATGGCGTCGACCGTCGGAATCAAACCGTCATGCTCAAGGTACAGCTCAAAGATCTGTCGAACCTTGTGCGCCTCGGCCTGATTCACAACCAACCGTTTCATTTCTCGGTCCAGATCGTAGCCGAGCATCGGGCGGCCGCCGACGTACTTGCCCTTGCGCCGAGCAGCTCCCATCTTGTCGCGAGTCCTTTCGCTGATGATCTCTCGCTCGAACTGGGCGAACGAAAGCAAGATATTAAGCGTCAGCCGCCCCATGCTGCTGGTTGTGTTGAACTGCTGCGTTACTGAAACGAACGAACAGCCAGAGGCATCGAGCGTTTCCATAATTTTCGTGAAGTCCAGTAGGCTACGGCTGAGTCGGTCCACCTTGTAAACAACAACGCAGTCGACGCGTCGAGCTTTGATATCGGCGAGCAAGCGTTTGAGGGCAGGCCGCTCCAGATTGCCACCCGTGAATCCGCCGTCATCGTATCGCGTCTCAACTTCGGTCCAACCCTCAGAACGTTGGCTCGCGATGTAGGCGGTGGCAGACTCACGCTGAGCATCTAAAGAGTTGAATTCTTGCTCAAGTCCTTCAGTCGTCGACTTTCGTGTGTAAATGGCACAGCGAACCGGCTTGGGGTTCTTGGAGTTATTGGCAATCATTTGGCGACCTTCTTTTTGCGACCGAGTCTGAAGAACAGAAAACCATTGACGTGTGAGCCGGTCACTCGGTTGGCTACCGCGGAAAGCGTGCTAAACCTTTCGCCGTTAAATTCGAAGTCATCCTGGTGAACACGTACCGAAACGAGTTCGCCTTTGTAGGACTTGGTCAGAATGGTTCCGGCAGGCGGCAAGCGAGAGTCACGTGCTTCGGTCGGTGGGACGATCGTTTCCTGATCCGCCAATTCGATTTGGCGGGAGAAGTCACGAGTGGCGCGAACCCGAATGTCCTTGTCATCGGCCATCGCGATCGCCTTTTGACGAACCCGTTCAGGCAGCCCGCCTTCTTCGTTTGCTTGTAGTCTCCAGGCGATCTTCTTAATCATCCATTCGCGGTTGTTGCTGCGTGGCGGCAGGTTCATGACCGCTTCAAAGTGCTCCTTGAGATCGGCGGTTTGCATACGCTTCATCCGCGCGACCTCTCGATTGATATTCAGAGGCATAGCATCTCCGTGGGTGTTGAACGTGAAATCAAAATCTCGCGGTGCGTTTACCGCGTGGTCACAGAGAGCGATCGTTTGGAGAGGAACTCAAGCCGCTTTGCGGAACTGTCGGCGAGTCCTGGGAAGATTTCGGCTCGATTGTCGCGGTGAGATACCGAATCACGGCCCTGGTGAGAATTTCGACCAATAGTTCACGTCTGGAAGGGTCGTCGTCGCGAGGTGCATCCATTAAAAATTGCCTCCGTGTGGGTTAACTGATTCCACCTACTAAGTTTGCGAGTGGAGGCTGATTTGGTTGTCGGCTCGCCGGAATTTTTCTCGCTGGTGCGAGACATGCCGGGGCGGCCCTCACTTTTCAACTTTTTTTGCTAGCGGGTGGACCAGACGTGTCACAACGGTCGCATTCAATAGTCTCCGTCGGAGGTGATTACGAGTGACCGGAGGACTGAATGTGACGAGCAACGACAGCGGTTTTTGCGGCTTTTTTTCGCCGAGTGACCAAACGTGTCCAACCCGTCGCATTCTTCATCACTACCGCCAGCCAGACTCGATGCGAGCAAGCGGCGGAATCACCCGACATGGCTGCACGCCTGGTGGTCGACACCCGGCAGTGCAGAAGGAACCCCGTGTTCCGAACCAACCACCTAACCACGGACGAAACCAATGACCCCGAATACGTTTGGATGCCACCTTCGTCAGTTGCGAGTTGAACACGACATCACTCTGCGAGACTTCGCTCGACGACTCGGCGTAACGCCAACGTACGTTTCCCAAATCGAACAGGACTATTGCAAACCGCCCAAGGCACATGTCGTCGAAAAGATGGCTCAGATTTTGAACCAAGACGTCGACGAATTTCTGACCTTGGCTGGTCGTTTGCCAGAAGACCTCTGCGAAGTGATCCGCAGCCATCCGGCTTCGATGGTGACCTTCCTGCGAAGTGCTGCTCGACTGACCGAATCCCAAATCGCCGAATTTGCCCGCCAAGCCACCCAGTTGCAATTGCAGAACGAATCCTGACCATGCCACTGTTACTCGATGAACATCATGCCAAAGAGATTGACGATGCTGCCGAAGAACTTTTTCGAGACACCTTTCACCGACGCCGAACACCGCCCGCGCTGCCGTACCCCGTCGAATCGGCGTTCAAAGATCTGCAGCTCACCGTAGGTTGGGTCGAGATGGCGACGATGTTGCCCGCGGTCCAATCACTCGCGTTCTTGTGTGTGCCACATCGCGCGGTTCTGGTTGACGAGAGTCTGCATCCTAACGAGGCGCCCGAACTGCGATCGCGTTTGCGGTTTACCTTCGCTCACGAAATTGGCCATTGGTGCCTTCATCGCCGTGAGCTGGATGTCGCCATGGGCTGGTCGCGACGAGATCCAACTCGCGAGGTCGTGCGGGAACAAGAAGCGAACCGATTCGCTGGCGCGTTGCTGATTCCGGCCACCATGCTTCGAGAGTCATGGCGACACGTATTCGGAATGCAACCGATCCGCCGTGAAAACTTGCTTCCTGTCAGATCGCAGTTGATTCGCGACGAGGTTTTCCGTCGACGGTTTCGGCCAATCGGCGAGGACGCGG
>CAYPLE010000093.1:0-23777 GCA_964411445.1 uncultured Pirellulaceae bacterium | reverse complement strand
ATTGTCGCCGTCATGATTGTCGCCGTCATGATTGTCGCCGTCATAGTGGAGCCCAAGGTCACGTGGATGGTTGCGATACAGCAGGAGCACAAGTGGAACGAGCAGAACGAGCAGCAATCCGCCTTGGACAAGAAATCCGGTTTGCCAGCTAGTCGATTCAATCAGGCGATGCAACAACACTGGAGCGATCGCAAAAGCACTGGCGCTGCCAGCACACATAATTGCGTTCATTGCGCCTAGCCGCCGGTGAAACCACATGCTAACCATGTTGCCAGCCAGCAACGTAATCGCACCTTGGCCTAAGAATCGTAGGCACAGGAATGCCGCCAGAATGCTCCAAAACCCCGTCGCAAGACTTGCCAGGCAACAAGCAATTCCTAATCCGATGGCGACGCCGACGGTTGTAATGCGAATGCCCCATCGGTCGGAGATGGGACCGATGATCATCAGCGGAATGGCGGCCAGCATCGTGCCCAGCATGTAGGCGGCGGAAAGCTGAGTTTTGCTAAGCCCGAGTCCCGTTTCCAAGTAGGGTGAAAAGACGCTGATTGCGTACGTTTGCCCTGGTGACGATCCAATCTGGGCCAAAATCGCTACGGCAACGATAACGTAACCGTAGAAGACACCCGACTTTGCGGAGACCGTTTTCGAAACGAGATTGATCATCGGGAGAGACCGCTGCAAGATGCCTTGTGCCGAAGCGTTTTCAAGCAGTCAGGGTAGGCGGGCTGAGCTGGGCGTCAATTGGACGAAGCGCACAAAAAATGGTTGCCACACGAAGGTGACAACCATCCAGATTGGAGAATCAATTGTTCAGCGCACAGCAATTAGGCTCGAGGGCCGTCGTTGGCTCCTGAGGCTTCGAGCTCGAGCGAGTCGGCGGGCTCGGAAACTTCAGGATCGTTGACTTCTGGCTTGGCGGAATTGCGAATATCAGATTCTGGCGAGGCGAATGGATCCGGAGTTGGCTCCTTCCTGACCTTCGCTGGCGGCAGGCTATTGGCGGGGTAAGCATCGCCATAGCGAACCGTAGTCGACTCGCTGGCTGGCATCCAAGACGAGGAGCCGGAGCTGAGTGGAACCGCATAAGGATCGTAATAACGCAGGGTCATCGGCGTAACAACGCGTTGTGGAACTCGAACCGTCACTTCATAGGGAACTCGTCGTGCCACTCTGACAGGTACCTTGACCTTGTTGGTGACGGCTTCAGTCTCGTAGTAGCGGATCGGAATTTCTTCGGTGACTTCTTCGATCTTGTAACTCGTACGAGTAATCTCTTTCGGTCGGACCATTTCTTGCTCGACCCACTCTACCCGTTCGACCGGAACCTGACGCTCGACACGTCGCGTGACTGGACGCTGAACGGTTACAGGTACCTTGCGTACATTCTGAACTGCTTCCATGCGAGTGATGTTAACAGGCACTTGCTCCTGAACAGTCTCTGTATGCATACGCGTCACTTGCACAGGCACTTGAGCCTGCTGAACTTCGGGTACAACGGTGGTTCGTGGAATCGCCACCTGAACAGGATTTGGCTTGTACGCCAGTTGAGCGTAAGTCTGTCCTGGCGAAGTGTAAGGAACCCAACCAAGTCCGCCACGTCGATAACCAGCCGTGCCAGTTGGATCGGTTTGGTAGCCGCCGCGCATCCACCGCAAGTGATACCGTGTGTCACCAGGTTGGTAATACTGCTGAGCAACGTACTGGCCCTGGTCAACAACGGTGTTCTGGTAGGTCGTAACTGGGCGATAAGTGGTATAGTTCTGCGTTTGGTACTGAGTCTCAGTGACTGGGCGCTGGACCACTCGGTTGCGAGTTTGATAGTGCGTTTCGACGACGGGGCGATAAGTCGTGTAGACTTCTTCGCGTTCGGAAGTCTCGGTCACATAGCTCGTTTCGTCGTAGCTACGATCGACCATCTCAGTCGTGCGTACGGGCTTCATGACCGTATAACGCTCTTCGATCGTACTTGTCTCAACAACAGGCTTGCTGACCTTGCGAGTACGTGTCTCGTAGCGAGTCTTGGGGACGCTTCGATACGTCGTAATCTCTCGCTCTTCTTCGACGACATCGTATTCGATTCGATAACGCGTCTCAGTGCGAGGCACCCAGACAGTTTGAGTACGCACGCCGTACGTGGGGCAGCAGTTCTGTGCTTGGCAGGCGGGCGCAAGCGACGTCAGCGTTGTGGCAAATGCAGCGAGTGGCAATACAATTTTGTGCATCATGGCTCGGATCCGACTCTAATGCGGAAGGGGGTTAGTCATGGTCGCACATCCGTGTGGGCGTTTGACAGCCCCGATTTTTGATCGGGAATGTCACCAACATCTGCGCATCAATGCAGCGTCGGTTGCTCTCGTAGGCCATTTTCCCACGAAGAGCCGCAAATTCAATTCGTTTCGATCCACGAGCAGCTTCAGGTGCTTCTGCCTGGCGGCATCGCGAGGACCGTCTCTCTTAGCAACTTAGTTTATTTCAAATGGTGCCAGCTTCGCCAAGGAAAACCTGTCGTCGAGTTGGTTGTCAGCAATAAAGCGACGTCCGACTCTACCCGAGGGCACCTAAGGCTCTACGCAGAAAGCAGTTAGGCCATTTTTTTGCCTAGCTGGCATATTCGACATATTTTCGCACCATGTTGCCTCGTCACCTCAAACTCCGCCTTGAGGTTGCAAGCAATCAACATCAAGACTGTACAGGTTGCCGTGGAGGCGTCCAAGTTGAGTCTAAAGGCGAATTCTGGGATGGGAAGCAATTCTGGCAAAGTCGATCTTGTTGTGCGGGTTAGACAATCTGTAACGCCTCACCCATTCGCGTGCTGGCGACGACCCGAGGCTGTAGCACCGGGTGACGTCGAGGGGAGGGAAGGGCCGAACCATCTGCAACGGTAGCTACAAACGTGCGAAGCAGTGGTAAACTGCGTGCTTTCCGCCAGGTACTTGTTTTCGCTCTCCGCTACTTAGCCGTCACTATGAGTCGCAAATCCTTAGCCAGTCAACCAAGCAATGCGATCGGTATGAATGCCGTAAGGCAAACGCAGCCAAAGCCGGCGGATTGTTGGAAGTGGAATCGCGAACAGATAACAGCTTGGCAGCTTGAGCAATTGAACCAACAGCTTGCCGCCATCTTGCCAGAGAACCGGTTTTACAGCGCGAAGCTAGGCGAAACACTACAGCTCAAGTCGCTCGAGGAACTCGCAGGGCTTCCATTCACGACGAAGGAAGAGCTCGTTCAGTCGGCGGATCAATCTGAGTCGGGCATCAGTGGCCACCACACGCATTCCCTTGAAAAGTACTCAAGGATGCACCGAACCAGCGGGACAACTGGTGTGCCGATGAAGATCCTGGACACCGCAGCGGACTGGCACTGGTGGAGCCAAACTTGGCAGCACGTTTTGGATGCTGCGTCGGTCGAGCAAAGCGATCGCGCTTTTCTGGCATTCTCATTCGGCCCCTTCGTCGGCTTTTGGAGTGCTCACCAAGCAATCGCAGATCGTGGTGCGCTTGTGATCCCAGGTGGAGGTCTTAGCTCAATTGCCCGCCTGGACTTCATGCGAACTTCGGCCGCCAATATCGTGTGCTGCACGCCAAGCTACGCATTGCATTTGGCCGCCGTGGCAGAGGAAAATGAGTTTGATCTAGCGGGACTGCAGGTCGATCGGCTGATTGTTGCCGGCGAGGCTGGCGGGAGCATTCCTAGTGTTCGCGCCCAGATTGAGAGGGCGTGGGCGGCCGAAGTGATCGATCATAGCGGTGCTACCGAGATCGGGCCTTGGGGATTCGGTTGGCGAGATCGTATTGGATTGCACATTATTGAAACAAGTTTTGTCGCGGAACTGCTGCCAATTGACGCCGTCGATGGGGAAGCGGACACTGATCTGCGTGAGCTGGTGCTGACGTCAATTGGTCGCATCGGTGCACCGGTGATTCGCTACCGGACTGGCGATGTCGTTCGAGCTGGCTGGCTAGAAAGCGAACAATGCGGCTTTCTGTGGCTGCCCGAAGGAGTTGTTGGTCGGGCTGACAATATGGTGACGATTCGGGGCGTGAATGTGTTTCCGTCAAGTGTCGACAGGATCGTTCGCGAGATTTTGCCTATGGCTGAGTATCGCGTCACTGTGTTTAGGCAGGGGCACCTTGACCAGATGGCGATCGAAGTGGAGGCTACGGCTGACGGGATCGCGCGGCTGAAGAAGCACTTCGAATCTCGCCTGGGCTTGCGGATTCCAGTCGAGGCGGTTCAAGACGGTTCGCTGCCGCGTAGTGAAGGCAAGTCGCGTCGCTGGATCGACAATCGCTAGGACGATGGCTGCGATGGCTGCATCGCGTAACGCCTAGGGTTTGTCAGGTGCACGATTTTGCTAGTTGCCCGCTTTCTGAAAATCCAGTTCGTAGAACCAGAGATCATCGTTGGGAATATCCAGCTCGAGGGCGCGGAATTCTCCAGAAGCATTGTCGGAAAAGTGAACATTGCCGCCTCCAAACCAGGCTGATTCGTTTCTCCAAGCGACTTTGAACGTATCAAAATGGAGATGTTCTAAGTCGGCAACCAACAATGGATTGGGCAGCAACCGCAACACCAAGCGTCCTTCCTCGAGCGTGACGGTCGCGTCCCCGTACATCTTGCACGTGAACTGGCCGGCATAAGCTTCCAAGGGCCGGGGAGTTCCGCGGTCAGTCTCGTTAGCACGCATGGCCGCGGCAATCTTGTCTTCGAACGCTTTTCGCGAACCTATAAAGCTGCTCAGTCGCTCGGCGCTCTTGCGCGAACGATCCTCCGCCGCACTCCGTCCCAGCAGGTCATCCAGGATTGCATAGGTCAGCACGCTGGTGATACTCGTCATCGAATTGGTGAGTACGACGACCCCCAAATCGTGTTCGGGAGCGAGCAGAACGTGCGAGTACATCCCGTCGTATCCACCACCATGGCTCACCAACTTCGTACCGTGGTAATCCTTGAGAGACCAACCGAGGCCGTACGCCGAGAAGTTCGTTTCCGGGTGCTTTGACGTACTTTTTCCACGAGGGATGATTGTTTGCGGGTGCCACATCGTGTGTGATTGCGAATCAGAAAACAGCTCCTCCCCCGAAGCCAGGCGACCAGAGTTCAATTGGACTTGAATCCAACGCGTCATGTCGTTGGAACTGGAGATTAATCCGCCAGCGGCGGCCATCGTATCCCAGTTCACCCATTTGATCGGCCGATTATCGAGCTTATCCGGGGCCACAAACAGTGTTTTATGTGGGGTAGCGACATTTTCATTGGGCAGATCCGATGTGCTGGTTACGGTTCGTTTCATTCCGACTGGGCTGAGGATCTTTGCACGGACGAATTCCTGCCAGCTCATGCCGCTCACTTCGGTGATGACTTCGCCTGCGGCTAAGAACATCAGATTTGAGTATCCGTAAGAAGCTCGAAAGGGGCCTGCCGGTTCGAGCTCTGCGGCTCGCACCAGGACTTCGCGGGCAGAGTAGTGTGTGCCGTACCACAGCAAATCACCACTGAAGGTTCCGAGCCCGCTCCGATGGCAAAGTAGGTCACGAATCCGCAGGTCAGCGGTCGCAAGCGGATCTTGCAACCTGAGCCAAGGCAGGTAGTTTCGAACGTGGTCGTCCCAATCGAGCTTGCCTTCGTCGACGAGGATTGCCAATGCGGCTGCGGTGAATGCCTTCGAATTGGAAGCGATCGCGAACAAGCTATCACCGTTGACGGGCTCGGGCTTGCCGTGCTGAAGGACGCCAAACCCCTTCGACAGGATGACTTTTCCATTCCGAACAACCCCAACGCTCAGCCCTGGAACCGACCACTGTTGCCGAGTCGCCTCGACGTACGCCGTGATTCGGTCTGCGTCTGTTTTGTCCCGCGGATCAAGTTGAGGTGGCGTTGGCTGTTGTGAGAGCGTTGGCTGTTGCGAGAGCGTTGCGGCTTCTTGTGCCAACGTTGGGGCATTGCAGACGAAGACGGCAGAAGCAAAAAATGTCAGCAGAAGAACACTGGTAGTCTTAGACATGCGTTTACTTGAAAGTTGAGAAAATGGGGCGCACACATTGTTAGGTAGTTAAGCAAAAATGTTACGCTCGGATCAAGAATGCTAAGCCAGGATATCGTGAACGATATCGCCATGCACGTCGGTCAGGCGATAATCCCTGCCTTGGAAGCGATAGGTCAGTTGCCGATGGTCGAAACCGAGCAAGTGCAACAACGTCGCGTGCAGATCGTGGACGTGCACCGGATTCTCAGCAACATTGAAGCCAAGGTCGTCCGTGTTCCCGTAGGCCAACCCCGATTTGATCCCACCACCGGCTAGCCACAATGAAAATGAGTTTGGGTGATGATCGCGACCATCATTGCCGCCTTGAACCATGGGAGTCCGCCCGAATTCGCCGCTCCAAACGACCAACGTTTCATCGAGCAGGCCTTGTTGCTTGAGATCTTTAATGAGCGCAGCGCTGGCCTGATCGGTCGCTTGACAATTCTTGGGAAGGTCACGTTTGAGGCCCCCGTGTTGATCCCAAGATTCATGAAACAACTCAACGAAACGAACCCCTTTTTGAATCAGGCGGCGAGCGAGTAAGCAGTTATTGGCAAAGGACATTTTGCCGGGCTCGGCGCCGTACATCTTCAAAATATGTTCTGGCTCTCGGGAAATGTCAGTGACCTCCGGAGCAGCGGTCTGCATCCGGAATGCCATTTCGTAAGAATTGATGCGGGTCGCAATTTCGGGATCACCGACTAGGTCCAGCCGACCGCGATTGAGTTTGTTCAGTGCGTCCAGGCTTTGTCGCTGGGCCGTGCGATCAATCCCTCTTGGATTGGAAAGATAAAGCACTGGATCGCCGCTGCTTCGAAATTCGACGCCGGAATGCAATGTGGGAAGAAATCCGGAATTCCAGTTTCCGCTGCCTGCACTCGGGCCCTTCTTGCCACTGTTCATTACGATGAACGCAGGGAGATCCTCGGATTCGCTGCCAAGTCCGTATGTCACCCAAGACCCGAAACTAGGACGTCCGAATTGCTGCGAACCCGTGCTCATCATCAATTGGGCTGGGGCGTGGTTAAACGCATCCGTCTTCATCGACCGAATCAGACAAATGTCGTCGAGCATGTCGGCGGTGTGCGGGAGCAATTCGGAGATTTCAGTTCCAGCTTGTCCGTGCCGAGCAAATTTGAATTTCGGTCCGAGCAGTTTCGAATTCGGATTGATGAAAGCAGCTCGATACCCGTCCAGAATTTCTGCGGGCGGGAGCGTTCCATCCAGCTTTGCCAAGGTTGGTTTGTTGTCGAACAGTTCAAACTGACTCGGCCCGCCCCCCATAAACAGGAAGATGACATTCTTCACCTTTGCAGGAAATTGAGGCGGCTTTACGGCCAGCGGATTGGCTCCTGCGGTATCGTTGGCAGAAGCACTGTGAGCGGCCAGGGTTGCAAGTGCCAGATGGCCGAGTCCAACACCGCATTGTCCAATAAACCAACGCCGACTGGCGGCTTGAGAAACCCAATCACTTCGACGACGATCATTGCGAAACTGTTGGCGTGACATTTGCGTTCTAATGCTACTGGTTTGGTGGGAATCAGGCAGGGAAGGCACAAAGATAATATGGCGGGATGCCGAGGCAGTTCGAGTTCTGATATTGTAGACGAAACGAAACCGGTGCGGATTCGTTTCCCCCATCGGCTCCTCGGCGAACGGAAGTCGTCGGGGTGAAAAGGGACTGAATCATCGCCCCGGCGGATGAACGCGACCAGCGAATGAGCCATGAAAGCGGTTTTGAGAGCATTCTGCCAAGCATCTTAAGGACGTAACAGAGAAAAAATGCGAAGAGCTCTCGCTACATTCCTGATCAGTGTGGTCGTCCTGATCGTCGCCGCCGGGCTGATGTCACGCGAGTTTGGATCGCGCCCCAGCAACGACGCGATCATGGTCTTCTGCGCCGCCAGCAACCGTGGCGTCATGCAACAAGTCGCCAGTGACTACTTTGCGGAAACAGGACGTCGCGTTGTGGTGCAATATAGTGCTTCGCAAACATTGCTTGGCGCGATCGAGATCAGTCGAACAGGCGATTTATACCTGCCGGCTGACTCCAGCTACATTGAACTTGCTCGTGAAAAAGAACTTGTCCTTGAGTCGATGGTGGTGGCTCGGCAAACTCCGGTGCTTGTGGTCGAAAAAGAGAGCACCTTGAATGTTGATTCGCTGCAAGCACTTCTCGCCAGCAATGCAAGGATCGTTTTGGCCAATCCGGAGGTTGCTGCTGTCGGTCGAGCTACACAACTGGCCCTAGCCGATTCGGGCCTGTGGGAACAGTTGCGTGAGCAGACAACAGCCCTTCGGCCCATGGTGACCGACGTAGCCAACGATGTCTTGATTGGCGCAGCGGATGCCGGGATCATTTACGATTCGCTGCTTCACAACTATCCGGACTTACGGCCGATTCGTGTCCCAGAACTTGAAGATGCCTTTTGTGAAGTGAGCGTTTGCGTTTTGAAGCACTCTCGCAAGCCACAAATCGCTTTGGATTTCGCTCGCTACCTGAGCTCACCAGAAGGAGGGCTGCGGCGTTATCAGGAGTTTGGATTCCAAGTGCTCGTTCCGGATAGCTGAGCGACCAAACCAACCCATTGGCATTATGTACCGCGTTTGTTGCCGTACCAAGCTATGTGAGCACGCGGGCAATACCGTAACTGATGCTCTTGGCACCACGGCATCAACCAACGGGCCTTCTCCTCGAGCGTTGCTTGCTCAGTGCCTTGCGGCATAATCAGAACACGCGATCGATCGCAGTGCTCAAGTGCGTCAATGTAACGAATGACTTCATCTGCGTCGTTAGAATCATCAACTACGAATTTCAACTGGTAATCGTAGTTTTCAATCAACCGCGCCACGATAGCCTGTGACTGCCTGCGACGTTCGTGGGCCTGCGACCAAGATTCTGCAATCCTCGACGCATCGTTATTGTTCGGCGCGTCGGGATGGTTGATTGCGTACTGAGGCCCCGAACGGCTAAGCTTCGGACTGATGCTCATCAGATCGCATCGGAGTTCGTGGTACACTGTGCCGGACGTTTCGATCGTGATATGACGCGCTTGACCGCTCAACCGTTCACACAGATTTGGCAGTGAGTTGTAGATCATTGGTTCTCCGCCGGTGATAACGACGTGGCGGTCCTTCAGGCGGGCGACACGAGCGCAGATTTCGTCCACGGTCAGAAATTCACCTTCGGGGTGCCACGAGGCGAATGGCGTATCGCAGAACCAACAACGCAAATTGCACCCGCTGGTCCGCAGGAAGGTACTCGGCGTGCCTGTCAGAATCCCCTCACCTTGGAGGCTGGCGTAGATTTCGCTGATCCTGATCTTGCCCCCCTTCCGGTTCGCTTCCACGTCTTTCATACTCAAGCGGATAACTTTCAAGGCGTGGTGCGAATGCAATTGCGTTTGCGGCAAAAACCAGCTTGTCAGGCTGACAAAATGCAGCAGTCCTCGATGATTTGGGGCGGTTCAGCCACTCGGCCAACGAATCGCTTGCGCGAAAACGACCCACGCAAACCACCCACCGCGGCAGTTCGTCACCCCATACGTGAACTAGTCTGCAGCGCTGATCGAAAAAACAAACCAAGTTCTGACCGGAGAATTCTCCCCCGTGGCTACACCCTTTCAAGATCAACTCGAAGTATTCGAGAATAGTTTTCCTGGCCGTGACTACGAAATCGAGATCACTTGCCCGGAATTCACATCAATTTGTCCCAAAACCGGCCAGCCCGACTTCGGCACTTTGGTATTCAAATACGTGCCTGACGCAAAATGTGTCGAGCTGAAGAGCCTGAAGTTGTACCTGCAAAAGTTCCGCAACGAGGGTATCTTCTACGAAAACGTGACCAATCGGATCTTTGACGATTTCGTTGAAGTTTGCCAGCCCAAGCGAGCTTCGCTGGAGAGTCAGTGGGGCGCTCGCGGTGGGATCACTTCCAATATTCGCGTCCACTACGAAGCCACAAAGTAGTCGCACCCTAACGAACTTGAGCCACAGCGTACTCGCGGCACAGCATTGTGACGCGCAGACGGCAGCCCCGCGACGGCTGCACGGCTTTCCTTCGAATTGCTGATTCTGCAGGACCACCTGCCCTTGGCCTCGGCCAGAGCAAATCAGTCTGCCCGGCGGAAGCGTACGATCCGCCGCGTCAACTCTTCAATCAACCCATCTATAACTACACGAAACACACCGAGCCATGAAACCCATTCTACTCAGCGGATTTGCCGACGAAGCATCGATTGACAAGAGTGCCGAACAGCAGTTCGCTGCACTCGCTGCAGCCGGTCTGAGCCACTATTCGATTCGATTCATCGACGTTGGCAACGGCATCAAGAACGCGATGGCGTTGACCAAAGCTGAGCTGAAGAAAGTCGTGTCACTGCAGGAAAAGTACGATCTGAGTGTTGCCACGCTTGGCTCGCCGATCGGAAAAGTCAAACTGCTGGACGTGGATGACGGGACCAAGAATGCCTACACGCCCTTTAGCACTTACCTAAAAAAGGACGTGCAGCACGCGTGTGACGTCGCCAACACGCTCGGCACCAAACTCCTGCGGGGATTCTCGTTCTACCATCCCGTTGGCACCGATCCGGAAGACCATATTTCCCAAGTTGTCGATCAGCTTGGCCAGATTGCGGACCTGTGCGCATCCGAAGGGCTGGTCTTCGGTTTGGAAGTCGAAGCAAACTTGGTCGGCCAAACTGGAAAGCTGCTCGCAAAGATTCACAAACAAGTGCGTCACAAGTCGCTGGTTCTGATTTTTGACGGAGCCAATCTCGTCTGCCAAGGAATGACGCCTGACGAAGTGTTCGAAGAATACACTGCCATGAAGCCGGGACTCGGTTGGCTGCACATCAAAGACTACCGACACTCGGGAGGCGGACGCATTCAACACATTGACGAAGCTTCGTTGAAGAACTTTGTTCCGTCTGACGTGGGTGATTCCGGTCATGAAGCCATCTTGCGTGACCTGAAAGACGAGCTTCCAAAGATTCAGAAGCGAATGGAAAAGCTCGGCGCTCCCGGCGTCGTATTTGACTTGGAACCTCACGTCAAAGGCGGCGGACAATTCGGTGGCTTCAGCGGCCCCGACGGTTTCGGGGTTGCCCTTCGTAGCTTGTGCAAGCTACTCGACTACGTTGGCGTACCGTATCACTTGACCGACTTTGATGACATTCTCGCTCGTCGAGGCATGTAATCGACGAGGGGCAAAAATCGACACAGGATAAAAATCGACAAAGGGTAACAGTCACCCAGCTCAGTATCGGACCCGCTCATGAACCTGCGCGAAAGCAATCCCCATACGGACGTTGCCGCACCGCCGGATCCGATTGGGCGGCGACGTTTCCTTGCTGAATCGCTGTTCATTGCTGAAACACTGCGTTTTGGCAGTGCGAGCATGTTAGCGTGGCCGCTGCTGTGCTCAAACGCTACAGCCGCTGGTCCAAAGCAGAAGGATAGTGCGTCGTTAGCGGATCGCAAGCTTGGTCTGCTGCTTGGGTCATTCATCGGTGACGCGCTCGGCGGACCCATTGAATTCGGCGCTCGCGAATCCGTTCAGGGGCTAACAACTGACGCGCGGAATTGGCCCGATGACAAACTGCTGACCCCTGACCTGCTTGAGCAATTGAGTTCTCCGCTCGAGATGCAAGGCTACGACGGCTTGCGTCCTGAGCCCGCTGCTTATGGGCAATGGCCGCGGAACGCCCCCGCGGGCACCGTTACGGATGACTCGCGGCACAAGATCATTTTACAGCGTGCAATCCGAAAAGCCCTGTTGCAATCACGCTTTCCCAGCGACCAAGATATCGCGCGGTCGTTCTTGGAATTTAGCTGCATTGAAGGCCGCCCAGACTCGCCTGCGATTCAAAAGCTAAACGACGAAGGGTTTCGCGAATATCGTTTCGCTTCGCGTTGGCTGCTGGGAGAACGAGATCTCGATCGAGCTCGTCCACTCTCTCGGCTGTGGGCAGGTGTAAACAACTGTTCTGGCCAGATGATGTTTCCCGGCTTGGCGGTGGCGTTTGCTGGCGCCCCCGAGGCGGCCTACCGTGCCACGTACGATCTCGATTTCATCGATGCTCCCATTGCAAAAGACATTTGTTGCGGACTAGTTGCTGGACTCGCATCTTTGCTTGGCCAATCCGGCGAAGCGTTGAGTGAAACAGATGACAGACGTCGCCGGATCGATCGATTCGAATCAACGTTACGTGACGTGGATCCGTTTCAGTATCAACAGGTGCCGTTTGCCGGGCGACAACTGAATCGTTGGCTCGACACGGCTGATCGGTTGGTCGACAAAGCCGGTGGTAGCCCCAAGCGACTATTCGAGTTGTTGGAGACGGACGGCAAACCTGTATTCTGGTGGGATGCTCATTTTACGCTGCTCGTGCCACTCTCGATTCTGAAATTGTGCAACTATGAACCGATGGCCGCGATGCACCTCACGCTGGATTTTGGGCATGACACCGACTCTTACGCTCAAGTATTGGGGGCCATTGTGGGAGCGTTGGACGGAGTGGGCGTCTTCCCAAATGTCTGGCGTGAGAATGTAGTCCAGCGGTTAGAAGCAGACTACGGCGAAAACCTCCAGGCTTGGTGCGATGACCTGCTGCATCTCGCCGAACAGAATCTTATCCACCAGAATCCTAACCTGCAGAATCTCAACCGCTAGCCCAGCCCAACAGCACCTACCTAGGAATTCAGCAAGAAACGCATGTCAGAAAACCAGCTTCGCGTGAAAGGTCCCAGTGGTATCCGGTGGGTAGATCCAACGACCATTGATGCGGTCACCGAATTGCTCAAAGAACTGCATCTTTTGAGCGACGAAAATGCACAGCTCGATGTTTCAGTCGCTGGCGAAGGCAACATGAATGTCACGCTGCGCGCAGCAATGCGGCAGTCCAATGGTGTGTCACAGAGTTGGATTGTGAAACAGTCACGGCCCTATGTTGCAAAGTACGATTCGATCCCTGCCCCGATCGGACGAATCGGATACGAGCATTTGTTTTATAAATTTGTCCAAGAGCATTCTCCACTGGCCGCGCAAATGCCAAGCCTGCTCGCTTGGCTGCCAGCGGATTATCTGATTGTGTTGGAAGATCTGGGCGAAGCATCGGACTTCACCGGGCTGTACCGCACGAACGACAATGTGCTACACGAGCGCAAGCACGCTGAACTTCCTAGTGAGATCTGTGAGCTTTTTCGGTGGCTGATGCAGCTTCACACATGCTCGCGTGGATCGGCCCAGTTAGACACTTTCGGTAATCTGGAACTGCGCAAGCTGAATCATCAGCATGTTTTCGAGCTTCCGTTCCAAAGCGAACCGGTCGTTGATCTCGACTCGATCTGTGACGGACTGAGTGAATCGAGCAGGTTCATTCGCGACGATTTGAAGTTGCGAATGATTATCGATGAGCTTGGCAGGCAATATCTGGCAAGTGGCGATTGCTTGCTACACGGTGATTTCTACCCAGGCAGTTGGCTAGCGACGCAAGGCGGCGTGCGAGTTATCGACCCTGAATTTTGCTTTGCGGGCCCCGCGGAATTTGACGTAGGTGTCATGCTTGGTCACCTTCGATTGGCCGGATTTGGTGCCGCCCTGGACAGCCTCAAAAGCATGGCCAACGACTTCGGCTACCAAGTCTCGTGGTCGCTCGCGCAACAATTCGCAGGAGTTGAAATTCTCAGACGCATTCTTGGCGTCGCCCAATTGCCGCTCGAAAGACCTCTTTCGCAACTGACTGACTTGGTGAGCCATGCCGCGACGATGGTTCGGCAATAACCGCCTGCCGCATCTGGTAGCATACAGGCTCGACTCAGCCCGATCCTTACTTGCGAAGAGGAAACACCGTGTCTCATCTCCACCGCATCCTTCTTTCCATCGCAGTCTATGTAGTTGCCGGGGGCTCAATATCATTCAGCCAACAAACCAGCTCACTTAGTCAGCAGCCCCAGACAGACCTGGAATCAACAGCAAATGAGACTCAAGACCTAACGTCGCCCAGGAGCAAGGGAAACTCTGTTATCCGGATATGGCATGACGCTGCGCCTGAGTTTGGGCACTTGGGTGGACACCCTCAACGCTGGGTGAACATTCTCGGCGATGTGAATTCAGCAGGTCTGCGTTCCCTGGAATTCAGATTGGACGATGGCCCATGGCGCCAGCTAAGCTGGCGCGAGGACCGAAAACGCCTTGCTCGGGACGGTGATTTCAACGTTGAACTCGACCGAGACGAGCTACACGTCGGCAAGAACCAGCTCGTCGTCCGCGCGACCTTCGCCGGAAACCGCATCGAAGAAAAGCGTGTCACTTTTGAGTACAAGAATCCGTCTGGAAAGTGGCCTTTGCCGTATCGGGTTGACTGGCAGAAAGTTAGCAAGATCACCGATGCGGTCCAGGTTGTCGACGGGCAATGGCAGCTCACCGAGGAAGGAGTGCGGACTTCGAATCGCTATTACGATCGTGTCTTGGCATTCGGAGACGACTCGTGGCGAGACTACGAGGTAACAACCCGAATGAAAGTCCACGCGTTGACCGGTCCTCGCGAAGGAGCCAACCAGACAGGTGTGACCCACGCAGCCATCGCTGTTCGCTGGCCCGGACACGATCAAGACGGAAAACAACCCTCTGTCAAATGGCACCCACTCGGTGCAACTGCAGAATTTCGTCTCGGCAAATCTCTTCAGCAGTGTCGATGGAGAATTTTTGATGGGCAGCGAGAGTACTATGCCGAGTCGAAGCGTCGTCGCAAACTTCAATTTGAATCCTGGTATTCGATGAAGCATCGCGTTACGACGCGGGCCGATGGAAGCTCGCTGTTTCAAGTGAAGCTGTGGTCTTCCGACGGCACGGAGCCAGCCGAATGGGATTTTCACCGCGTTGAACCCAAGGATGACGTTCCAACGGGTTCTGCACTGCTGTTGGCTCACCACAGTGATGTCACGTTTGGAAATATCACCGTTATTCCGATCGGCGAAGCAAAGAGTCTCGACCAAACGAATGGCCAGCGGTGATCACGCGGGCTGCACGCAATGCGCTGCAAAGCGTGGACGTTTGAGGTGGCTTTCTCGATGGAGGGGCTGGGCGTTTTCTAGTGCGCCTAGTCGACCTGGTGATGTTACCTCCGATTTGCCGCTAAAGCAAATGGCGAGCTTTGATTTCTAGGTATTGGTTTACCATAGAAGCGGTCATTTGTTCAGGGAAAACGTCCAATGTCATCGCACCACGCGCTTCGACGTTGCGGATGACTTCATCCCGCCATACAAGTAACTGGCTGGCGGCAGCGCTTCGGAAAACCAATTCATTGTCTGGGTTCGGATGGTCGGCCGCTGAGAAGATCTGATGATCGCG
This sequence comes from uncultured Pirellulaceae bacterium, assembly GCA_964411445.1. GTDB lineage: Bacteria > Planctomycetota > Planctomycetia > Pirellulales > Pirellulaceae > Aureliella. The sequence goes on along the minus strand of CAYPLE010000093.1, from coordinate 8,397 downwards.
AAGCAAGACGAGCAAGGGCAGGTGGCTGCCGACTAAGTTTTGCATGTAGTTCTGAATTTGGGCCGCGTTAACTTCATCGATAACATTGGACACCAAAACCACCAACGATCGGCGCCGACAATGTTCGCTGAGGTAAAGGAACGCTTCATCGAATCGCGATTGGACCAACTGCGGAAATTGATTGAAACCAGCGTGAAGCAGGCGATTCATCTGCTTGCGACCACTTGCCGGAGGAACATAAGTGTGCACCGAATCGGAGAACGCCAACATCCCGACGGAGTCGCCTTGGTCAAGTGCAACGTAGCTGAGCATAAGAATGGCGTTCAGCGAGTAATCCAGCAGGCTCAGTCGTTCGTGCTCGTTGGTCATCATCCGGCCACAATCAAGCAGGAAGATGACGCGTTGGCTTTGATCTGTTTGAAACTGGCGTACGGTCATCTTTTGGCGTCTCGCCGTGCTTCGCCAATCGATGTGCCTATAGTTGTCATCGCGCTGGTAATCACGCAACCGTTCGAAATCATTGTCCTGACCGGCCTTGCGAGTCCTTCTCACACCAATCTGGCTAAGTCGATTGGTGCGTGCCAGTAGTGCATACTCTGAAATTTGCCGAATGTCGGGGTAGACATGAAGCTCCGATTCACACTTGAGTTCACACTGTCGCCGCCACATTCGAAAGAGACTAGAAAGCTCTACATAGACGTTCTCCAACTTGAACGCCCCGCGACGATGCGATGTTGCGGTCTGCTCCAATATGGTGCGTTTGTTCTTCGCCACCTGCACCGAATGAAAAGGCGGTTCAAGGGTCAATCCATCAGCGGCATCTTCAACGATTCGTGCAACGAAAGATCGATTCGTCCGATTGTCCAACATCAATTTTGTGGTATGCGGCACTCCAATCGACGCAACTCGTGCCATCTGACGTGAAATCGAAAGATCACGAATGCTCGGAATGGTCAGTAGGTCAAACAGGCAGAACGCAGTCATGGTACCAGCCAGTAGCAAAAGGGCTCCGTAGCCGTAGCCGACCCAACTGGTTGGAAACGCGAATACGATCAACGCTCCCATCGCGGCCAAGCCACCGATCATGGCGGTGATAAGCTGCGTGGGATAGATGCGCATCGAAAGAACAAGCAAAAGCAGCGGAGCAAGGCATCCAAAGATGACCAGCCATGGCGACACACCCAATTCAAGGAGATTCCATGTCTCGGAAGCAGTCTCCGCGTCCGGGGACGCCTGCGCAAGCAGCCAGAATCTGGCGGAATTGGCCAATCGCTCACCGAGCGAAAAAGCTTGATCGATTGCAGCACCCAACGGTTGCTCCTGGAACGTGTGGTGTTCTCGCGGAAGACGACAAGCCGTTCATTGTATCTGATTGTTGGTGCTGGGTTTAGTACGCCGAAAACGCCCCACGGCCACTCAGCTATTCAAAGTACGATGGCCTTCGCTATTCAGAGTACGATTGCCTTCCAAGGCCGTCGATTGACGCAAGTCGTTTGGCGACGGCCTTGGAAGGCAATCGTGCGGCTTCTCCCAAGCACTGCACATTGAACTTCTGAGTTACCCTGAAAACGCACCGGGCCACTCAACACTCTTTTCCGCTCAAGCGTTTTTGTTAGCCGCGGGATCGGCTGCCCGCCGCGAAGACGGCGCATCACCTCAGTCGCAGGGTGCCAGACGGGCCCTGAAATGCTGACGACAGGCGACTGGGCGGAGCTGGCCTGCGGTGTTAGGATCGAAGGCATGAACGAGCCACAGAGATACGATTCCCGGCGGACTTACCAATGGAATTACGACAACGCGCCGCAGCCTTCGGGCTTGTCCACTCGCTGTGGAGCAGCCAACCATCGATTCTTGGGGTTGGCGTGCCGATCACCCTTGGGAGTTGCAGCAGGACCACTGCTCAATAGCGACTGGATTCTGCACTACGCTGAACTTGGCTACGACATACTGACTTACAAAACTGTCCGCAGTCGCCAGCGTGATTGCTACCCGATGCCGAATCTTCTGCCCGTGCAAGCTGGTCAACTGGCTGCCGCTGCTCAGGTGCAAGCCGACTCGGAGATGCGTGGCAGTTGGGCGATTTCCTTCGGCATGCCTTCTCAGGATCCGAGCGTTTGGATGCCGGACGTTCGGCGAGCCCGGGAGATGCTCTCGCGAGACAAACTGCTTTCCGTTTCAGTTGTTGCCACCCCGGAGCCCGATTGGAGTCTTCAGCAGGTCGCAGACGACTATGCGGCGGTCGCTATGCAAGCGGCCGAGTCGGGCGCGGATTCCATTGAGGCAAATTTTTCGTGCCCAAATGTATCTTCGGCTGACGGCCAGTTATTCCAGGACGCTCGGAGTGCACAAGTGGTTGCCAAGGCGATTCGCGATGCCATTGGCAAACTGCCTCTTGTCCTCAAGATTGGGCATGTCACGGACGTGGACTCCGCCAAACGTTTGCTCGACGCGACTGCCGAAAGCATCACTGGCCTGGCGATGATCAACTGCATTCCGGCTACGGTTCGGGACGCTCATGGCTGTATGGCTTTCGATGGTCAACGACGCGGAATCGGCGGAGTTGCGATTCGAGATGCGGTGCGGCGCCAAGTAGAAATGTTCGTTCCATTGGCTCATGCGCAGGCTGTCGAGATTATTGGAGTTGGGGGTGTCAGCACAAAGGCCGACTACCGCACTCTCATCGATCTAGGGGTCTGCTCGGTGCAAGTTGCCACAGCGGCGATGATTGACCCTAGCCTTCCTGAGAACATCCTTCTCGCGGCGGGGCCTGATCATCCCAGTAGATCTACATAATGTCCGCGGCTCGCGCTTTCGCCGCTGCTGCACATCCTGTCCGCATTTTTTCCGGTCGGTGGAGGGAGGCACGGTCAATCTCGATTCGATTTAGATTGAATGCTATACGAGCGGAAGAAATGCGAGCTGAAGAAAACTGTGCCGACGGGCGGCGAAACTAGCCGTGGCTGGTTACGATATCTCATTAGCGGGGCACGTCAGGTGATTTTGTTCATCGTGTGCGTGGACCGGCTACACGATTTCGTGCCCACACCTTCGGTGGCCCAACCTTCAACCTAGAGAATCCTTCGAATGCACTTCGCTTTGATCTCCCACCAGAGACTTCGCGGACAAAAACTGTTCGCCATCATGTCTCTGCTGATTACCTTCGCCGTGCAGTTCTCCTCCACCGCAAATGTTGCCAATGGCCAGGATGCCACTCAGAACAAGGACGATTCTCTAATGGGGCTGAAGACTGTCGCTGAACAAACTCATTACACCGCGACGGCAACCGGTCCCGAAGTCACCGAATTTCTCCGCGGGCTGACTGAACATTGGACAGCAGCCGAGCTGACTTCGATTGGCAAGACGAACGAAGGGCGATCACTGGATGCGGTGATCGCAATGAGTGACAACAAAGACGCACTGACGGTCCTCGTCCTGGGCGGGATACACTCGGGTGAATGCGATGGGAAAGAGGCTCTACTGGCCTTGGCACGCGACCTCGTGTCAGGGCAACACGGCGACTTTTACCAGGCGCTCAATTTGATCTTGGTACCAAACTACAACGCCGATGGTAACGAACGGAGAAGTCTCTACCATCGACCGCGTCAGGAAGGGCCAGCGGCGGGGATGGGGATTCGCGAAAACGCGCAAGGCTTTGACCTCAACCGCGACTTCGTCAAACTCGAGTCGCCTGAAGCCCGCAGCCTGATTGCTGCAATCGACAAGTACGATGTCGACGTGCTCATCGATTTGCACACCACGAACGGTTCATTGCATCGATATGATCTCACCTACGACATTCCGCACAATCCTGTCATCGGGCCACGATTGGATTCCTACTTGAGGGGCGAGTTCATTCCTGCGGTTACTTCTGCAATGTCGGAGGCTGGCTTCAACACGACCTACTACGGCAACTTCGATTCGGAGCATCGGAAATGGACCACCTTTGGACATCAACCACGCTACAGCACCGAATATATGGGGCTTCGCGGAAAGATCGGCATCTTGTCCGAGTCGTATTCCTATGTGAGCTATCAACGAAAAATCGAAGCAGGCTACGAATTCACACTCAACGTGCTCAGGTCGTTAGCCAAGGACCAAGCCAAGATCGCTGAAATCCTGGCGAGCACCACTGCTGAGTTTGTCGCGGGGCAAGAACTCCCGATCAACGCCGAACTAACCAAGACGGCCGACAGCCAACTTGCCTTGGGATTTGAAGACGAACAAGGACGCCCGCCGCGAGGACCGTATGGTGCCGCTGCTCTCAAGTCGCACAAGCCGAAGGACTATCTGGTTGAGCTGTGGAATAGCTTTCAGCCGACCACACAAGTGAAGATTCCTGCCGCCTACATTGTCCCGAGTCAGTACAGTTGGGTTGCCCAGCGATTGATGATGCATGGTGTCGAACTGTCCGTGCTCAACGCCGACACGCAAATGCAGGTTGAAAGCTATGAAGTGACTGAGCTCGAGCGTTTTCCAGAATTCCAAACGCATCGCATGTTAAAAGTTAGCGTAGCATCGTCGAGCGAGGAGACGCTCGTGCCTGCTGGATCAATCGTCGTGTCGACCGCACAACCGCTTGGTCGATTGATTACCTATCTACTGGAGCCACACAGTGATGATTCACTCGCGGTTTGGAATTTCTTTGATCCAGATCTGCGTGTGGGCGGCGAGTATCCAATACTGCGAGTTCCGTCGACAATTACGGCAGCCGAGCTAACACGGTTGGATTCTCCGCCACGCGCGGAAGTTATCACGCTCGACCACCTCAGTGCGCCGAACAGCACCGTCGACTACGATGGCCGCTTGCGCCGTTCTGCCCGATGGCTGGGCGATTCCACCGAGTATACCGTTCGGTCAGGATCGGAATTGTACGTGGTCAACGCGGAAACCGGTGCAGAACGTCGTCTAACTGAGCTGACGCAGATTGAGCGGGCGCTCACGGCCCTTGGGCTAGAACGCAAGGACGCCAGAAGCGTAGCTGAAGCGGCTGACCTTACGGCTGATTTGAAGTACGCTATCGCCCAACACAACTCAGACCTGTACTTGTACGAATCAGACAGCCAGACCGCTCGGCGGGTGACCGAATCTGAGCAAGTCAAAGAAAAACTCGCAGAGTTGTCTCCCACTCGAGAGCACATTGCCTACGTTGCCAACAACAACTTAAACGTCGTTGCACTAGGGAATGGAGAAATAAAGTCACTGACCCAAGACGGGCAACCAGAAGAACTACTCAACGGGATCCTGGACTGGGTGTATCAGGAAGAGTTGTATGGCAGAGGAAACTTCAAAGCGTTCTGGTGGAGTCCTGATGGCAAGCGAATCGCCTATTTGAAACTGGATGAATCCCCGGTGCACCACTATGCCGTCATGGACAGCATCAGTTTCCGACAAACTTTGGAAGACACACGCTATCCCAAAGCGGGTGATCCGCTGCCGAACGTTTCCGTTTGGGTTGCGGACGTCGCAACCGGAAAGTCAATTGAGGTCGACCTGTCCGCTCTGCCAGTGAATGATCGTCTAGTTGCTAGAGTCACGTGGAGCGAGCAAGGTGAACTTTGGCTGCAAGTCACCAACCGCGTGCAAAATAGGCTACAGCTATTGCGCGTCGACGCTGAGGGCAGTGCAACCGTGGTTCTCAACGAGGAATCGCCAGGGTGGATCGAGATTCGAGGTGAACCAACATTCTTGTCCGATGGCAGTTTCTTGTGGTTGAGTGATTTACCAGCCGGACGTACGCACCTCTACCATGTCGATTCAGAAGGCAAGCAGCGTCGCGCAATCACTGGCGGTGAGTGGGACGTTGCCGACATGCACGGAGTTTCGGAAGATGAGTCGCAAGTATTTGTGTCCGGAAATCTGGCCAGTCCTATCGAAAATCACTTGTACTCAGTCACGTTGAATCCCGATGCAAGCCCAGTCGGCGTGCCGTCACCGAAGCAACTGACTGCCTTGCCAGGGGATCATTCCGTCCGATTTGATGCGAGCTGCAGCTACTTCATTGACACACATAGCGCGATTGATCGTCAACGACGCATCGACGTCTCCCGGGCAAGCGGCGAACTCCTGCGAGTTATCGATGCGCCACGGTCGGATCGCCATCAGGCACTGAGTGTCAGTTCACCAGTGCTCACAACGATTCCAGCTAAAGACGGCTTGCCATTGCAGGCTGCAATCATGCTGCCTCCAGGCAAAACGCTCGATTCCAACGAGAAACTTCCGGTGCTGTTTTTTGTTTACGGCGGGCCGCAAGCACCGACTGTAAAGAACGCCTGGGCGGGGCGGAACTACTGGTGGCACCAAATGCTCTGCCAGCAGGGGATCGCCGTCGTGCTGTGCGACAATCGTGCTGCCAGAGGGCGTGGCGTAAAGGATACTTGGACGATCCGCGGTGACATGTGTCGCGTTGAACTGGATGATCTATTGGCTGCTACCGACTGGGTCGCCAAACAACCTTGGGCCGATGATCAGCGTTTCGGTTTGTGGGGATGGAGTTACGGCGGCTACTTTACCTCCTACGCAATGACACACTGCGATCGTTTCAAAGCCGGAATTGCTGGTGCTCCAGTGACGGACTGGCGGAATTACGATGCCATTTACACAGAACGATATATGGATCTGCCTCAGGATAACCCCGAGGGCTATGACAGTAGTAGCGTCGTCAAAGCGGCTCGCCACTTGAGCGGCCGACTAATGATCATCCACGGTGAACGCGACGACAACGTCCACATGAGCAACACGCTGCAGCTAGCTCACGCGTTGCAGAATGCCGGCAAGACTTTCGATTTGATGGTTTATCCGAAGAATCGTCACGGGATCGTCGATCCATCGCAAAAGCATCACTTGCACAAAACGATGACAGAATTCTTCACTCGTCATTTGCTCGAGCAAGATTAGACGCTTCAAGCCGGCGTGTAGCGTTTCTGCGTCCATTTGAGCCTGCGATTCACAGGGTAAAACAGGCTGTTGTACTGCTCTTCGCAGGCCCAAAATTTCCTCTGCCTCACCCTTCCGGGTAGTCTATCGGTGACGTCTGCGATACTCTCGTGGAGATTGACCATGGGCTTTGCGGAACTGGCGACTGAAGTAGTTGCTGTCACTGAATCCGACATCGAAGGCGATGTCCGTGATGCTGCGATCAGTGCTTCGCAATAAACGACTTGCTTCTTCGATTCGAAGTCCGATCAGGTAGTTGATGGGCGATGTTCCCATCGTAGCCTCGAACATTCGGATGTAATTGGTCCGAGACATTCCGGAAATGACTACCAACTCTTCGAGGGCGATTGCGTGGGCGACATTGCGTCTCATGTGAGCAATCGTCTCAGCAATCCGAATGAGTGATTTGCTTGTCGGGTTGCGGGTTGCGCTGAAACAACGAGAGTGGAATGTTACCAGCTCCAGGAACGCGGCGATTGCCATGACTCCGAATCCCGGTTGCCGCGCCGACAGTTCGTTGTCGAGTTTGTCAACCAAACGAAGCGTCTCGGCAATCTCTGCTGGGGCAAGCTGCAGGCGACTGGTGAATTGGTGTCGACTACGCCATGCAGGTTCGAGTGTGAATAGAGCGTGGTAACCCGAAAGCGACTGTAGGTCACCGACGGACATAGGTAGTTCGGTCGGGTCGAACAGAATGTTGATCAAGCTCAGTTGATCCATATTGAGATAGTCGTGAGGCCGGTCGCCACCGATGACGAACGTGTCCCCCGTTTCCAGTTCGTAACTATCTTCGCCAGTGATATGCACTCCGGCCCCGCCGGTGATGATGACGATCTCTGAGAACTCGTGGCAGTGCAGACCAAACGGCTCCTGCGGATTTCGGCGCTCCACGACGATCGGAAAACCGTCAGTGTGAAACCAGTCCTGTTTCTTAAGTACTTTCATTCGATTTGGGCGCGATAACGGTGGTTAGTTGGCCCACGGCTCGATTTAGCGGCTTTGCGCTGCGCCGGAGGAGCTTTCTAAGGTGGGACTATTGTGCTAGTTTTCGGTTCGATCGTCAAGGTTTTCGTGCTCTCGCAGGTCTAAACTGCGGCGTCGATCGGGGAATTTTGTGTGATCAGACCGTGAGACCTGCATCGCGAACAGATCGAATCAACGGAGTAACAACTTGAAAACGACCACGCTCTTTATTGCATTCGTCCTCGCTGCGTTTAGCAGCGTGACCCTCGCTGCTGGGCTTGATGCAGTCCACCTTCGCTGTGAGTACCTACAAAATCCGCAGGGAATCGATATCGAACAGCCTCGGCTTAGCTGGCGAGTCGAGTCCGAGGAGCGAGGCTGCTCACAAGTCGCCTATCGCGTACTCGTCGCTTCGACGGCACAGAAACTCAACAGCGATGAAGCTGACCTGTGGGATTCCGGAAAAGTTGAATCGAGTCAGACGCTATTCATCAAGTACGC
>CAYPLE010000092.1:19865-25063 GCA_964411445.1 uncultured Pirellulaceae bacterium | reverse complement strand
ACGGCCTTGGAAGGCCATCGTACAATATCGTACTTTGAATAAATGAGTGGCCCTGTCATTGATAACTCGAGACTGGCGTCGAGGAATGTCGTCGGACTAGAATGGGAATTCTCAATTCGTTCACCAAGGCAACCGTTATGATACCAATGAGACAGCCCACACTCCCACTGATAGCCCTTTTCTCGTTGACTGTATTATCGCTGAACATGAGCTCTGTCCTGGCCCAGAAAACTAATACGCGCATCGGCACTTATGATCGTGCTGGGTACGCGAAACAGTCTAGGAGTGTCACCTACGCTGAACATGCAATGGCGGCAACCAGTGATCTGCGAGCTACACAAGCTGCTGTGGACATCTTGAGGGCAGGCGGTTCTGCTGTCGACGCTGCCATTGCAGCCAACGCCGTGCTGGGTGTCGTTGAACCGATGAGCTGCGGGATTGGCGGCGACTTGTTTTCGATACACTGGTCGGCAGAAGACAAGGAACTGGTTGGACTGAACGCAAGCGGTCGCTCGCCGCAGTTAGCCAATCGAGAGCAGTTCAAAAAGCGAAATCTCGACGAGATCCCTATCGACGGCGCCCTAGCTTGGTCCGTTCCAGGCTGCGTGGCTGGATGGCAGGACCTCCACGATCGCTACGGCAAGCTCTCGATGCAACAGGTTTTGGCACCGGCTATCAAGCTGGCAGAAGAGGGCTTTCCAGTTGCACCGGTGATCGCTGGATATTGGAAAAATGCGGAAGAATCCTTGGCCAAGTCACCCGAGGCGACGGCGACGTTCCTGATTGATGGCAAGGCTCCGGAGGCAGGAGACATTTTCAAGAACCCTCGCCTCGCGCGAACTTACCGCATGATCGCTGAACAAGGTGCTGCGCCGTTCTATTCAGGAGCCATTGCAGCCGAAATTGATCGCTACAGTCGCTCGCGCCCGGACGGATTGCTCCGCGACACTGATTTAGCGGCTCACAAGAATGAATGGGTCGAACCGGTCAGCACGAATTACCGTGGTTACGACATCTGGGAATTGCCTCCCAACGGCCAAGGCATCGCTGCTCTGCAAATCTTGAATATCATCGAACCCTATGACGTCCGTTCGATGGGCTGGGGCTCGCCAGAGCATGCCCACTTGTTTGTCGAGGCCAAGAAGCTTGCCTTTGCCGATCGAGCAAAGTACTACGCCGACATGAGTATGGCTGACGTACCGCTGAACGACCTGATCAGTAAAGAATATGCCGACAAGCGGAGGAAGCTGATCGATCCCGATAAAGCACTCGTTGGAGTGCCTCCAGGGGATCCGCAACTTGTGCACGGCGACACGATTTATCTGTGCGTTGTTGATAAGGATCGAAATTGTTGCTCGCTGATCCAAAGCAACTACTACGGATTTGGGAGTAAACTGGTGGCTGGAGACCTAGGGTTCGCATTGCAAAATCGCGGAGCACTTTTTTCGCTAGATCCGAATCACCTCAATACACTCGAGCCCGGCAAGAGACCTTTCCACACGATCATTCCTGCTATGGTCACCAAAGACGGGAGACCTGAGCTGGTCTTCGGAGTCATGGGGGGAGACATGCAACCGCAAGGGCACGCCCAAGTCCTCATGAACTGGATTGACTTTGGCATGAATATCCAGATGGCTGGCGACGCCGCGCGAATCCGCCATGATGGAAGCGCTATGCCTACGGGAGTCGCTGAAGAAAAGGCGGGAGGAACCGTACTGTTAGAATCAGGCATCCCGCGGAAAACCGCCAAAGCACTCAAGGCCAAGGGGCACGTCGTCGACAGTGGCGGTAGTTTTGGTGGATACCAGGCAATTTTGATCGACTGGGAACGAGGTATCTTGCAAGGCGCCACAGAGGCTCGCAAAGATGGTGCAGCTCTAGGTTATTAAAGAGGCTTTGTGATGCACGAGGAATGAGCCAGCCGACAGACAAAACGCCAAGCAGACAAAACACCAAGACAGGGGACACACCATTGAAACGCATCGCCCTGCTCATTATGGCAATAGCCTTCACTTGGCTAGGTGGCCGCCCGAACGCACAATGCAATTCATGCACCGCTCCATCGACCAACGGAAACGACACAAATAGAGACGATCTGAATATTTCAGTCGACTGCTTGCAGGCACACTGCGCTGCTATCGACAAATCGGCTGCCAGCAATCGAGCGGCTGCCATGCATAGAGCGGCCACGAGCAACCGACTGCTTAGCGATATTGATCGTTGAGCCCAAAACCGGCCAGTATCAGGGGAATCGACTTCTCCAAACGACGAGCCTTCGTATCGGCTCGCTTGGCTTGTTGAATGTACTCGCAATATTCGCGGCGTTTTCCGGGAGTCATGGCCTCAAATCGCCGCTGGAGCTGGGCATCACCTTCGAGAGCATGAGCGAGCTCCGGAGGTAAGGCAACTCCACTCGATTTCCGTTTGGGTTTGAGTATCTCACCACGCTGCACCACACCAATGGCGTCTTTCACGTACTGCTTGACCAAGCGTGGCTTGATATCTGCATTGGATTGCATCCGCCACTGACGAAGCGCTTTTGTCTTCCCGGCTTGCGCGTTGACCAGCACCCTAGCAGAATCTGGCATCTTCGCGCCATCAAAGAACCAGAGTCCGAAGTAGCTCTTGAACGCACCCAGGCCTACGACGTTGACACCTTCGTAGGTGTAGCAGGGCTGAGACCACTTTAAAGTCTCACTCAATTCCGACTGCTGCAGCAAGCCGCGCAGACGAACAACTTCATCGGGGAAGTGCTCATTGGCTGCCAAGTACGCATCAACGGAATCAAATCGTTTCATCGCCACGACTCAACACTCCTCTGTCTATTTTCGCCACAGCCACCGAAGCGAATCAGGCAGAATGGCCCCACCATGCTGACCGTTGTGACCACCTTCGCCAAAGACGAATTTATAATCGTAGTCGCGAAACGCGAGTGAAGCAGCCATTTCCTGGTTGGCGAGTGGCCAATTGCCGTGACGATTGTCCAAGTCACCTGCCCCATCTTGCAAGAAGACGCGAATCGGCCGCTTGTCCTCTTTGCGAATCAAGGCTTCACAATTATTTCCACCGCGAATGTTAACAAAACTGCCAACGTGGCTGAGTACTTTACGAAACGAATCCGGACGATACCAAGCAACGTTCCAAGCGCAGATTCCACCCGAGCTGATCCCGCAAATAGCCCGCTGATCTGGATCATCGGTCAAGTTATATGACTTGCCAACTTCCGGAAGAATTTCTTCGATCAAGAACCGTGCATATTGATCAGATAGCGTATCGTACTCAAAACTACGATTGCTTGGAGTTGGCTTCCAGCCACGCTTCTCTGGCAAGGGGTTCTTGCTGCCCGGGTCAATAAAAATGCCAATCGTAACGGGCATCGATCCCTCGTGAATCAGATTGTCCATCACCGTGGTTGCCCGAAACTGTCCCTTCGGATCTGCATAGGCGTGTCCATCCTGGAAGACCATCAATGCGGCTGGCTTGGATGCATCATACTGAGCAGGAACGTAGACGCTGTACCGTCGCTTGGTTCCTTCGAAGACTTTGCTCTCCCACTGATACTCACTGACCGTCCCCTGCGGCACTCCCTCCTTGACCATCGAATCGGGGCCGAGCTTATACTGGCTATCGTCGGCTGATACCATGGAGCAAGCTGCAACGATGAAACCGAAACAAACAGTCAAACGAAGAATTTTTGACACTCGAACACCTTTCTAGATAAATACTCGGTCAAAAGATGTCTGAGTATATATAAAGCCATCGTAAGATGTTTTCTGGCAACGCTAAGGTTTATTGAGATGCCCAAGGTCGAACAGAAGATCAGAACGCGAAAAGGGTGTTTATTCTACGTGCTCGCGTGCGCGTTCGGTGTTCCCTTGCTACTGGTGATACTGTTCGTCGGTTTTCTTGGCTTTCGCGATATTTCGGCAAAGAGCAAGTTGGAGGCCCGTATCGAAGCCCTTCAGGCTGATGGGAAGCCCTATGACTCCGAATCCATGGCTGGCTACTACGAATCCCTGACCTCGTCAGCAGACACTCAGGCTTGGGAAGAGATCCTGAAGCAGCTCAACAGCAAAGAATTTCAGGAAAGCACAAGAGGAATTCCAATTCTCTCGGCGGACGCAGAAATTCCGTTCGACGAAAGTGTCGCTTGGGAGAGCGAGGATTCGACGCGACAGTTCATCGACAAATGGGGCAGCTTACACGATCGCATCATGCGAATTTCTATCAACGCCCAGCCCGTGCGGTTTCCAATCGAATGGAATTCGATCGAAACGCTCTTACCCCAAGCTCAAAGCATGCGAACGGCGGCGCGACTCTTGCAATTGCGAGGCCAAGTTGCCCTGCGCGATCGCGACTCGGCTGCACTTCGCCGCGCCTTGGACGCCCTTCTCGGATGCAGTGAAGTACTCAGTGGAGACCCCGTTCTCGTCGCTCAACTAGTTTCAGTGGCCATCGACAGCATCGGCCTGAACCTACTCAAAGACGGCCTAGAAAAGGGACTACTTCGCGAGCAAGATCTCGAGTATTTGCTCCCTAAGTATCTTGAGAAAACCAACCTTGGCCCGCAATGGCAATACAGCATGCACGGCGAACGTGGAATGATGCTGCCAATCTTTCGCGGCGGAAAAGAACGCGAGCAAATTCGCGGTTCCCTTGGTCCAGGCATGCCACCCATCGTCACCTCATTGCCATTCCGGTCACGCGATGCAAATACTTACATGGACATCATCGATCAAGCGATCGCTTTTGAGACAGATGACATAGATACTTTCGCCAAGAACCTTGATGCATTAGAAGCTGAAATGGAAGAGCGTTTGGGATCGGGCAATGTCTTTGCAGTCTTCGACTCCGCTTTAACAGGACTGCTGACTCCGGCTCTGTCTGCCGCAGGAAACGCGTTCATCCGCCAAGCGACACAACATCGTATTGCATCGCTCAGCATCGCAACTAGGTTGTACTACGTACAGAATGAGAAATTCCCCGAGTCCTTGGAAGATCTGTCCGTATATGGTCTTGATCCAGCATCCCTAAGGCCGCTGGGGCAAAAGCCGTTCGGATACAGAATTGACGAACAGGGTGCGTTGCTTTGGAGCTTCAGCCGCAATAGCGAGGAGCAAGTCGTTCCAGATGAACCTCCGACCATCGATGATACGCAGCCATATTCGGAACAAGTCAAAATGTGGCTCTGGCGAATT
>CAYPLE010000092.1:0-19765 GCA_964411445.1 uncultured Pirellulaceae bacterium | reverse complement strand
TCTACAATCCGCTCGCGCTGCAACTCAATCCCTAGAATGCAACGACCTAGCACCGGAAACAATCTAAGAATGTTGCGTCGTCAACCAAATCAAGCGGTGTGTAGCTTGGGTGACGCGACTCCTTGTACGGGTTATTTGTCTTCGTATTGAAACAACAAATCAAAGACCATCGTGGGTTGGGACTGGTATTCTGGTCGCTGCGATGCAGCAGATTGCCATGAAAGAACAAGGCGTCTCCGGGCTGCATTTCTACGTGCAACAATTCCATCCGCTCCAAGACTGCAGAGACGCGTTCAGGGTCGGCTCCCGTTTGATCGCCAACTTTCATGTGGTTCATCCGCCCCAGATGCTGAGAACCGGGAATCACCTGCAAGCAACCATTCTCCTTCGTGCACGGGTCAACGGCGATGAAACAGCTTCCCATACTTGGATACAAACAGCCGTAGTCGTACCAATACCCATAATCCTGATGCCATTCCCAAGCCCCGCCGACAATCGGCTGCTTAAGCATCATCTTGTGGTGGTAGTGGTAGACTTCATCACCCAAGAACAACGTCATATTTTCAGCGACTCGTCGCAAGCGAACGACGCATGAATACGGGTCATCACCAAGTTCATTGCTGAGCGAGAGCGTTGTCGTTCCACCCGCCGCATCAGCACGGCTTGTCGCGTTGGCGGTCACGGCCGGATCGCTACGCGCGTAGTCGCGCAGGCTGCGTATTTCTTCCTTGCTGAACAAGTTCTCGACCAGCGTATAGCCAGCATGCGCGAACTGTTTCACATCCGACTCGTTTGCTCGATAGAAAGACATAGTTACACCTTTGCATCTGGGTCTGCCGTCAATGGACTGGGCGATGCATTCCCAGTGTTGACTGTACCCTCACGTTCAAAAATCATCACATGGCATTCCTGCTCAGCAACCGGACGATGCTCAACGTCGCGTGGAACAACCAACATGTCTCCGCGGGACAATTCGACATCCCCGTCTCGAAACTCGATCCGCAGCTTTCCATCGATCACGAAAAACGTCTCGTCCGTATCGTGATGGCTATGCCAAACGAACTCCCCCAGAAGTTTCGCCAGACGGAATTGAAACCCTTCCGTCTCCCCAATAATTCTAGGCGACCAATGCTCATTGATCAGATTCAGTTTGTCGGGAATCGATACCGGCGTCGGAGGCATTACCTGGGCTTTCACTGAGCTGTTGTTGCAGGAATTCATTGCCTGTTAGTAGCGCAGCCAAAGCGGTACACGTCAACTGGTAAGCCGTCATCCCCAGTGCGACAGCAGGCTCAGGGCGAATCCACTCGGTGACGAATCGATAGGCCAGATAGCTCATCAAGTAAAGTGTGAGTCGACGCCCGGACAACAACTGTGCCCGCTCTATCAGTAGCAACACAGCGACCATCGTGGCATGAAACGCAAACTCGTACAGTTGCGTAGGGTGTCTTGGCTCAGGCCCCACCAGCGGGAAAACCACTGCCCACGGGACGTTCGTCACCGCTCCATAGCAACATCCTGCAACAAAACAACCGAGCCTGCCAGTGGCAACCGCGATCGCAACTGGAACTGCAAACTGGTCACCTGTTCTAGCTTTGACACCCAATGTCCATTTCGTCAGCTCTACGGCCAAGTATCCGCCGAAGATACCACCCAAAATCGTTTTGCCGTCCGCAAACCAAGCAAATGGAGCGGAGTCGCTAGCTTGCACGATCCAGAACGGGACTTTGGCACCGATCATGGCCCCGGTGAAGGCAGCAAGGCCGACTGCGGTACGCTGCGTTTCATCTAGCTTGGACTTGCTGGAACGATTGCGGAGCGCCCAGGCTGCAAGCAACACACCGGAAAGGACGATTAGCGGATAAGCTGCACGCCACTCGCTCACTTTGGTAAGCCCTGACCATGAACAGACAATTCGGGCAACGGCACCGTGCCGTCTCGGTACAAGACATTGTAAGCACAAAACGGAACAATATGCCCAGATGGCAGGACGTGATGCGTGCAACACTTCATGACTCTGCGTACGTCGAAGTTGTAGGCATCCAAGAAAGAGGTAATCGTAATCCGTAACACGTCTCGAGCGCCCAATTTTTCGGCTAAAGCAGATGCGAGAAATGACGAGATTTCGCCTGAAACCGGCTCGCCGGAAGAACAATCGCTTTCCAAAACAGGGAGCATCGATTCTGAAACATCAGCCGGTTCGCTTGCACAACAACCTGACCCGGAACATGCCTCGCGCGCCATGATTTGCTCAGCGATTCGTCGCACTTGCTCTCTGGTAAAACTGATACCGTTGGCCAACAAGTCCAGATTCTCGTTCGCGTCGATGAATTTTGTCAGCGGTACAAACTGGCCGTCGGACCGCATCGCCAAGCCAATCCAGTGACAGTTGGGATGTGCACACGGCAACGGAAAGAAGTCTCCCTGTTGAAACTGATTGCGGTCATCAGCGACGATGCGATCGATGACATCGGGAAACGTGATTCTGTTTTCCAATTCATCAGGAAGCGCTGACCGGCCACTATACGTTGCGGGCTGAAGGCTCAGGCCCGTGATATGCGGGTGCTTGGCAGCAAACTCCAGCAAGTCAGCCGGAGCGGACTCGTTAACACCACCTTGCAAGGTGGACACCAACGTGACATTCAGATCGGCCTCGGCCAGATTTTCAAGTGCTCGGAGTTTCTGTTCCACCAGACCGGCTTCGCCACGCAACTGTTGCGTCTGACCGTCATCCAAGCTGTCGAATTGGAAGTAGATCTCCAGCCGCTCGCGGAATTGAGCAAGCTGTTCAACGAGCCCTCGGTCTTTTGCCAGTCGCAGACCATTTGTGTTGATCATTACGTAGTCGATGTTTCGGTCAACGGCGTACTGGACGAGCTGAACCAAGTCGGGATGCAGTGTTGGCTCACCGCCGGAGAGCTGCAGAACTTCGGCCCTTCCCTCCGCTTCGACCAATCGGTCAATGGCCGCTTTCACCTGACCAGCAGACTTGTGCTTCAAGCCTGGGCTGCTGGCCGCGTAGCACATTGGACAAGTCAAATTGCATGAATCTGTTATCTCGACAACGCCGATGCAGGTGTGCTGTTCATGTTCGCTGCATAGACCACAATCCAGCGGACACCCCTTGTCGACCTGTGCAAACACTTGCTTCGGTGCTTTTGCTGGTAAGACAGTATCTAATCGATCGTATCGATTCACGTCGCTGCAAATGAAGTCCTCTCGTGTACCGTGTTCAGGACACGTCTTTCGAAAGTAAACGCGTCCCTGCCGGTTGATGATCTTTGCTGGCACGACCTTCAAGCACTCCGGACACAAGCTCTGGGTAAGCCCAAGGAATGCATAGCCTCGAAACTGGCGAGACGTTCGTGCTTGCGTACTCATCGAAGAAGCCAACTTTCTTGAACGGCCAAAATGCTTCGAACGTTATGGTCTGCCATATCGAGTTTGGTATGGCTCTTAGAACGGCAATCGCAACGAGAGCCGAAAAAGGAAAAGATACGTAAGCAGCCAAACAATGCCGCTGAGCCCCAAGACAAATGCAAATGCTACGTCCTCTGGACTGCCTGCGCTGAGCACAACCATGCTTGTGGGCAGACAGACAACGACAAACGCGATGCCGGATGCAAAACCTGCAACGAGCATGAATACCCAACTCGTCAGCAGAAGTAGGAATGGATTGGCCGGTACCCGCTCGGGAAACTCACGTGCCTGACGTTTCTGCAAGAGCGGCACACGAACGGCGGCAGCTACAGTGGCAACCAAGCCTGGCAGTGGCAGTCCGAACATCACCGTCCCGGCAATGAACAACAACAGAACAACGATTAGCAATGCCCAATACGCGGCCGTTAGCGTCGTAGCGCCAGGTGGACGCTGGTATTCGACCACTGCCGAGGCAGCGAACGGATTCACCTCGCCGCCGTCGTCACGCGGGTCATTGGGTTGCGAAAGAATAGGAGGTTCATCCATGAGGCTTCAGAGGCCCTACGGCCGCAATCGAATGGCCAGGTTTGTTAAGTCGCCACGGCGAATAATGCCCACCAACTCGCGACTGTCGCCCGCCACCACGGGCAGCAAATCGTCGCTTGTCTGTCGAAACGCACTGACAGCTTCGCTCAACGGTTGCTGCACATCTAATACACATGCTATTGGACTCGATAAATCCTCTGCATAAACCAACATGTCGATCGAGTCATCAAAGAAAGTGTCACTCAACTCAGTGTAGCGAATCACCCCGGTCACGTGGTGTTCCGTATCGACCACGATGTACGTATTGTCGTGGCTGTGTCGGATGAATTCGACCACTTCATCAAAGTGGGCGGACTGCTGCAACCCCCCCACGTTGCGTCGCACCAGATCTCCCACCTTCATTGACTGCACGTTGACGGATTTGCCCGCGCGCAGACCAACCGC
Organism: uncultured Pirellulaceae bacterium; assembly: GCA_964411445.1. Lineage (GTDB taxonomy): Bacteria > Planctomycetota > Planctomycetia > Pirellulales > Pirellulaceae > Aureliella. Next base: position 15,355 of record CAYPLE010000092.1, on the reverse strand, counting down.
CTCTTTGGCTCGCACCCACATTTTCCCTGCCCAACTGGTTGGTGTTTCCGTCGTGTGCGAGATTGCTTCTGCGAGTGGTATTTCACCGGCTCGGAGAACACTCCACCGCAGCGCAACTGGGCCGACAATTTCAAAGAAGACCACCGATCCAAGGATGATTGCTTGCAGCTCTTTACCTACCTCGGGCCATCGCGTTGCGGCGAGCGAAGCCAGTGCAATGGCCGCCCCCGCCTGAGCCAACATGCAGCTTCCCAAGTGCCGGCGAACTGCTGTGACTTCGCCAGCCAGCCGACTAGCCCACCGAACGCCCAGGATCTTGCCAGCCGTTCGAGCGACGATGTAGCCCGCGCCGAGAAGACCTGCAGCAAAGAACGCATCCAACCGCAACTCTGCGCCATGCACTGCGAAGAACATAACGATCAACAGGCCGGCAATCTTTCCCTGCTCAGCAATCAGATCCTTTGCAAAATCACTTGTATTGACGACAAACATACCCGCAATCAAGAACGCCAACATGTAAGGCATATGCCATGACTCGCAAAGCCCCAACATCAACACGCTTACCGCGATCACCATCACCAACCATCGTGGCCGACTGAGAAGACCACTTGCGTAGCTGATGACCAATCCGGCAATTGCGCCTAACAGACAGGCTCCACCCAGATCGTAAAGCAGCCTGCCAATTTCGACCGCCACGTCACCTTCGAAACCACCGGTACACACATGCGCAATCAAGAAGATGATTTCGAAAGCCAGAATTGCAACAATGTTGTTTAGCGCAACGAGTACTTCGGCCAAATCGGTAACTGGCCCCTCTGAATTCGACTCCTTCAGGACCAGTACGGTTGTAGCAGGCGCTGTCGCCAAAGCGAGCGCACCGAGCAGGACGGCGATTGCCAACCCACCGCCTGTTGCCAGCGCAACGACGGTAACAAAGAAGAACGTCGCCAGCAGCTCACCAGCGCTCAAAAACAGAGCACGACGCATGATGCTACGCAATTGAGCAAGCGGGAACTGGCAACCCAACTCCAGCAACACCAGTGCCATCGCTAACTTCGTGAGTGGCTCAAGATGGTGAAGCTCACCTTCGCCGATCCAGTGCAGCAGGCTTGGCCCAACCAGCATTCCAGCGAGCAAATATGCCGACACCTTTGGTATTCGGACAAGATCCGCGCCAATTCCGGCTAACAGTGAAGCGAGCAGCAGCAACCCGAGCGAAACAGCTCCATGCAATTCGTCGGGCACCACCTCAGGCATGCGCGCCTTTCCAGGTTACAGCATTCATTACTTGGCATCCGCCATGCTGTCTAACTGAATGACGGATCGATTCTGTTCCTTTTCCAAGTACTCACGACCGTATTTGACGTTCACGTGATCCCAGGGCAACCGCGACATGAGCTCATAAGGTTCATGCACTTGTTTGTCCACGTCGATACCGGCATCGGCGAGTGCCTTCCACCAACGATCGGGATCGAGCATCTCAGTCCACCCGTCCATCCGTGCGCCACGCTGCCAAGCAAGTTCAACAGCATCGCAGGTACGCCTGTCACCTCTACTGAGAACACCTTCCAGGAGGCTTGTTTCGACGTTGTGGCATTTCACATTGACCGAGCGAATCTTTCGCTTTTGCCACAGGTACTGGTGCGCCCACTTGAAATACTCACGCCGCTGCATCCCATTCCACTGATAAGGCGTATGCGCCTTGGGCACAAAATTGGAAACACTGGCCGTCACCTTGGGGTAGCGTCCCTTGATTTCCTTGCCAATGCCAGCGATATGCTCTGCCATATCAATAATGCCGTCCAAGTCGACCTCACGCTCGCCGGGCAGACCGCACATGAAATAAAGTTTGACACTCGTGTAGTTATTCTGAAACGCGACCTTGCAACCTTCGTACAGGTCATCGTTCTTGATCTTCTTCCGGATTTGCTCGCGCATATCATCACGAGCCACCTCCGGTGCAAGCGTCAGACCCGCCCTTCGACCGTTGCCGACCAAGTCTGCGATTGTGCGCAATTGCTCGTTGACTCGCAGACTCGGAACGGAAATATTCACGCCCAGTGGGTTGAAGATCTCTTTCAATCGAGTCACCAATTCTTCAAAGTGCGGATAGTCGCTACTTGAGAGTGAAAGGATGCTAATCTCGTTGAAGCCCGTCTCTTTGTAGCTTTCAATCGCGCCATTGATGATCGTATCAACCGATCGCACTCGCAGCGGCCGCTTGATCACCGTGCTTTGGCAAAAGCGACATTGCCACGGACAACCGCGCATGATTTCAATAGCGATTCGATCGTGCACGCATTCTACGTACGGCACAACGGGCTTCGTTGGTAGCGGAATACCATCCAGGTCCTTGATCACCGATGGCTCGATTGTTTCCGGCACATCGCTGCGCAAACGATTCAAAGTGACGAAACGATTGTCTTTGTACTCCGGCTGGTAAAACCGCGGCACATAAGCAAATGGCAGTCGTCGCGCAAGCTCCGCTAGCGCCTCTTCGCGTTGGCGTTGTCCCGCTTCGCCCTGTAGCCAGCCACCATTCTCCTTTGCTTCGGCACGGAGTTCTCGCCACAGATCGCAGATGACAGGTAGCGCGGGTTCACCATCTCCAGTCACAAAGCAGTCGATGAATTCAGCCATCGGCTCGGGATTCTGCGCGCATGGACCACCGGCCAAGATCAACGGATCCGCCATCGTGCGATTGCTCGCTCGAATGGGAATGCGTCCCAAGTCGAGCATGGTGAGCACGTTTGGCGACGAAATTTCGTACTGCAGCGAAAAACCAACGACATCAAAATCACAAAGCGGCGTGAATGTCTCCAGAGAGTACAACGGCAACTGGTAATGCCGCAGTTGCTCCTCCATATCCGGCCAGGGCGTAAAACAGCGCTCCGCGGCCCAGTCGTCTCGACGATTCATGAGCGAATACAGCACTTGCAGCCCATGATGGCTCATACCGATCGTGTACGCATCCGGGAAGCAGATGCACAATCGACCGGAGACATCGTGATGATTCTTGACAACAATATTGCGTTCGCCGCCCACGTACTGCCCCGGCATCCGCACTTTGGCGAGCACGTGACGGGTCAGAAAATTCTTGAGCTCGTTATTGATCATTGGATATTCTCCTCAGCCATTGCGCTGTTTACCCAATTGTTCATCGTAAGAATGAGCACCTCATTTTAGCAGGACCAGAGAGAAAGCCCCACATCAGCAAATAATTTGCTGGAAGCAAGAATTTATGGCCCGGGAACAACCCAATTGAGCATGCGTCAAGCTCGACGCGCACCGAGGGGCCCGCCGCTAAGAAGCTGCTTTGCTGAGAGAGCTGCCGAGCAGCTACTTGCTGGGAAACCTATCCTGCCGAGCGTTCTAGGACTTCCCCGCCTTCACTGACGGGAGTGCACGTCGCCAGGATGCAAAAGCCTGAATCCGCGGCAAGAGCTCGTTTCGAAGCCAATCGACTCGGCCGCTGGCCGGACTTCCCGCGGGCTTGGCCACAAAGTCTAAAGCACCAAGCGATAGTGCTTCAGCCGCCTTTTCGGTACTGGCAATACTTCTCGAAGCCAGCATGATGGCTCCAACACTTGCCTGAGCGTTGCGGAGGTATTGCAGCAACCCAACTCCATCCAAAACCGGCATCTCCAGATTCAGCAACAACAACTCTGGATGCAATTTGCTGATCAAGTCGATCGCAAGCTGGCCGTTGGATGCGCTTCCCACCAACTCGATCTCGGGCTCCTGGGACAGGAACTCGCGAATCAAATCTCGATAGGCCGCCGAGTCGTCGACTAGCAGGACGCGAAGCGGTGGTTTGGTCACGTTTGTTTCAATCGCTGGAAGAAAAACACATTGCGTCTCATTGCAGCACAATCGGCGCGTCGGCACACATCGCTACAATCACCAATTCTCCATGAGCTTGAAAAAGATCCCAGCCGCGCGCATCGGCGGACGCAAACACGACCGCCGGAGGCTGGAACCATCGCCTCTCAAACACCCAACGCATCGGTGCCATCGCTGGAGAATTCGATGAACGCGCTGGGCTGCCTGAAAGACACGCAAATATCCTGTGGCAGGTGGCGTGCCACCAGGACTAAGATTAACGTCGACTCAAAGAGATGCGTAATCGACTGCTGGTGAAGCACTTGCTGCCATCCCGCCCAAGCAAATTGCTCCTGCTGTCCCGGCGGGCCAAGGCGCTAGCAAGCGTTTTCACTGGACCCGATCGCCTCTAGCGCAGCAATATGCTCTGCCACATCAGCGGTGTTGCTGATCGCCGCGTCTCGTAGCAACCCTCGAAGTCTTTCCGACGAACGAATTAGCTGATCCACCACGTCTGAATCGGCTGTCAGCTCTTGGGCTAGCAACAAACCGAGGACTTCCTCTAGCTTTTGAGACAGACGGTTGATAACCGTAAAACCCAGAAATCCTGCTGGTCGTTGTACAGATCGATACGCCCAAAAAACACTGTTTACCGTTTCGAGATCTGGTTCATTCCCTTGGATCTCTAACAACAAATCCTCGACGTCCGACAGATGCTCAAGACTGGCACCAACAAAGTCATCCAGTATTACTTGATTCTCAATCACGTTTTGTGTTTCCATTCTATGCGTTGTGGCGTCGGCCTAACGCCTGCCCCTGTAACTAACCCGCTCCGATCCAACCGCCCTTGCCCTGGGCGGCTCCATCTGAGCACGAGCAAACTTACATCGTCATTGCACGCCACGACTGCCCCAATCTCGCAGGAACGGTAGATATCAGGCGGACGCGCGCAAAGAATGCAACTTTGCCTGCTAGGTCCGAAATGTGGGTTTGGCCAGGTACAAGCCGTTTTCGGAAAGCCGTGAATATTCCGGCCACCCGCTGGCGAGGATACGCCAAAAGTAATACTTCGAGCGATGCAAAAGCTTGACTTCGGCTAACCGCAACGCAAGCTCTCGTAACTTGCGTTTTGGCATCTACAGTTTGCCAAAGAACAAGTGCAAGCAACGTGAGCTTTCGCCACTGGGGACTCGGGCAGACTCTCCAAACCGCTCGCGAGCTTCTTTGTTGATTCCATTCGAATGATTCCGTTCAAGAACAGGGGCAGTGATGAAAGTACTTGTTGTCGATGACTCACGCGTTATGCGTAAGATTATCTCCCGCAATCTCCACAGCATTGGCATTGCAGACGTCCAAGAGGCCTGTGACGGAGACGCAGCCTGGCAGCTCTTCGGATCGCAGCCTTTCGACATGGTCATTACAGACTGGAGCATGCCCAAGCTAAATGGCTTGGAATTCGCAAAGCAAATCCGTGCGTCTGGCTCTGACGTTCCCATCATCATGGTGACCACTGAGGCAGAGCAGAAGAAGATCAGTCTAGTCCTCGATGCGGGCGTAACAGATTACCTGTGCAAGCCGTTCGAACCAGCAGAGCTCCGCCAGAGAATTGACAAATTCGTTCCTGCATAGGCTCTCGCCGAGCGACCACCCGAGTTTCTCAAAAACTGCTGTTGATTCGCGTACAAGCGTACGTGTAAACTGCGGCGGGCGTACAAGTGTACTTGTGCGGAGATCTTGTATCAGCAGGGAGGCGAACGGGTGGTTAAGCGGCAATCGCTGTCTGGCGGTGAAATGGAAATTGCTCGCGTTCTGTGGGAAATCGGCCCAGCAGCAGTCCGCGAGGTGCACGAAATGGCGTGCAAATCACGCGAAATTGACTTCGCGACCGTGCAAACTTACCTGCGGCGGCTCGAAACCAAGGGCTACGCGACCAGTAAACTTCAAGGGCGGATTCGAGTCTACGCCGCAAAGGCCAAGCCGAAGACTGTCATTCGTGAAACCGTCAATGACCTCGTCAATCGGCTCTTCGGCGGCCAAGCTATGCCATTGGTTCGGCATCTGATCGAAGATCGCGACATTGCGGCGAGTGACGTCGCCGAACTGAGAATGCTGGTCGATCAATTGGAGGCAGCGCAAGAACCAGAGACTAACGAGGAGCCACAGCGATGACCCTCGATTCATACATGAGCCTAACGGCGAACCACGCCCTGCAGATCGCCGTTCTGGCAATAGTAGTTTGGCTGGTCAATCGACTGATCGTCAAAGACCGTCCGCATATCGCTCACGCACTCTGGGCGCTCGTCCTGCTAAAGTGTTTGACGCCGCCGGTTCTGCCAAGCCCGACGAGCCCCTTTAGCTGGCTGCCACTTGCAGCACAAAACAGTGCATCAAAAAAAACACACGCAGAGCCCACAGCGGCTCAGGCTGCGTCCCTTTCGTACCACTTTTACGCCCCAGACGCTGCACTGCTGACACCTGACCAACCGCCTCTTCGCAAACGATCGACCGTCCAGGAGGCAACCCCAAATTCGAAGCCCCTCGAGTATTGGTTGGCTGTGATTTGGATATCTGGCACCATTTGCTTTACCGCTTGGGTTGGTGTGCAATTTGTTCGATTCATATTTTTGGTTCACAGAAAGTCGTGTTTCGTGCCTGCGGAAATCCAAGTGGCCACTGACGAACTAAGAGAAACACTAGGGATCTATCGGCAAGTCCGAGTTCGTGTGCTTGACGCGCTGATTGGACCGGCAGTCATGGGCATTTTCCGTCCAACTCTCTTGTTACCAAGAGCGATCGTAGACAAAAGTAGCATAAGCGACCTTCGCCCACTGATTGCTCACGAACTCGTCCACATTCGTCGAGGCGATTTGTTGTGGTCGGCCTTTCAGACGCTTGCGTCCATGCTGTGGTGGTTTCATCCCGGCGTCTGGACGGCCAGTCGTATGCTAACGCGTGAGAGCGAACGCAGTTGCGACGAAGAGACCATCATGAGTCTTCGGATTACCCCGGGCAATTACGCTCGCTGTTTGATAAGCGTCTTGGAAAAGAAAAAACAACTCACTGCTGCGCCTTTCGTACCGGGCCTGCGTCCTATTGATATTACCTTAAATCGAATGGAGAGAATTATGCGAATTGGACATGGAAGTCACTCGCGAACACCTCGCTTGGCCTTCGCCACGCTGATCGTTGGATCACTTGTTGCGTTACCGGGAGCCGCTTGGCTTTCGGCTCAAGAAGAACAGCAGACCGATCAACCCTCAGTTAAGCAGCCAGCCCCAAGACCCTGGAAGCCAGTAGCTGCGCCTCCCGCGACTCCAGCACCTGGCGCTGTTCGTTTGCCAGATTCTGAGCTAAACGTAGAAGACTACCTAGTTGTCGATATGCTCGTGATGAAAGTCCCAAAGTCTGAAGCCGAGAAGATAAACGGTCTGAACGCGGTCGCTGAAAATCCTGCACAGGTTGTACTCGCAGGCACCGTCAAGAGCGATCTTGGTACTACCGGACAAGTGGTTTTAAGCAGCGGCGAATGGAAACTGAAAGCAAGTTCACTCTCCATCGAAAATCCGAACACCGCTACGCCACTAGAGAAAGAAACTCTTGCCACAATCAACAAGTGGAGACAATCCCCTGAGCAATTTGAAGTCAAAATTGTCTGCTACCCAAAAATTGCAACCAAGAGCGGTCAATCGTCCAGCATTCGGGTCGGCAATGAAATACCATACACCGCTGCCATCGACCAAAAAACAACGCAGCCCAAAGTCGCCTTCGTTGAAACCGGACTGAAGCTTGATATCGAAGCAACGCTGAGTAAAGATCGGCGAAGCGTGCACCTGGATTGCAGGTACCGAAACAGCACACTAATCGCCTTGGACGATGTGAAAAAAGCCAAGGTAAGTGAGCAGAACACGATCACCATTCAATCGCCGCGTGTCAGAACTCACTCGCTGGACTTCAACCTAGATGCTGCTCTTGGAAAATCTGTAGCCTGCATCTTCACCAGTCACGATGGCGATGACGATGACTACGCAACCGTTTTGGTTGCCAACGTCAAAGAGATGACAGCTCAACCAGCGACAGAGAGAACAGGGGCATCAGAAAACGATGTTGATGCAGAAGATCTCGCGAAGGCAGAAAGGTTGCCCGTCGCACCAGTTCGCCATGAACACCATGAACGATGCTCGGTAATTGGCCCCATTACGACAAAAGACAACGCAAATCTTGCCCCGCCAAGTGACGACGAGTGCATGCAAGCCTTTGGAAAAAGGCTACAAGATAAAGATGAAGCCAAGTGGATGCGCAAGGCGAAACACCGGATCATTAAGCACAAGATTGCGGACTATGTCGACCCGGTGCGTTTCGTCCCGCTCATTGGCAACGCACAACAACACCACGTCCACTACAAGTGCGTGATCTACTCCAAGCATGAAGACAAGGTGGTTGCAAACGTCATTTACATTGACCACAACCACTTCATCATGGTCGGCGGCGAGCATCTTGAGGCCGAAGGCGATGAAGTCCCAACAGACACATCTAACCTACAATCCGCTATCGAGAAAGCTTACGATCGGCAGAACACTCCGTTTTGGCAAGCACCATTGAGCGACGCGCCCAATCAAGAACACCAATTGGTGCAACATATTGAGGTGCGTGGTTTCGGGGATCGTGATGAAATCAGCACTGCTTCCTTTTGGGATCGAACGGATGTCGGTTCCCGCGCTCAGTCGCTTGATCCTCCGGCAAGTTCAAACTAGATCAGCGACTGCTACGCATGATCAGCAACCCCGCGACCGTCATGATGCCGCCAACTAATTGCGCGGCCATGACTTGTTCGTTGAGCAGAAGCCACCCGCCGACAACCGCGACAAGCGTAACAAAATTCTGATAGACAGCGGCGTGCGAACCGCCGACCGCTCGAACTCCGGCGTGCCACGTTGCATAGGCTACACCAGTGGAGAACACGCCCGAATAAATGATGGCCGCCAAAATCTTCGGTTCAAGCAACTGCGGGATGACATCGGGTCGCTGAGCAATCGAATACGCTGAAATGGCCAAGTGGCAGGGTGCCGTCAACAGCGAACTCAAGAATGCCAACTTGAGCGGACTGACCTTCTCCAAAATCGACTTACTCAGAACAGTGCCCATTGCCCAAGCAATTGCCGCAGCCAGCATGAAAAGATTGCCGACGAAGTATTGACTCGACAAGCTAACCGGCCCGCTACTTTGCGTCGTAACGATCAGTGTGCCAACCAAAGTCACGCCGAGCCCAGCCCAAACAAGACGCTTGAGTCGCTCTCCCAAGACAAAATACGACAAAATGGCCGTCCACATAGGCATCGAAGCCAGCAGAAGAGCTGTATTTCCGGCGGTCGTTCCCTCGATCCCGCGAACGAAGGCCAGCATGTAGAGCAGACCACTCAGAAAACAAAATCCAAACACACGTGGCCAACTGTTGACATCGCCAAACCAAGTCTTCTTATCGACGCGGGCTTCCGCCCAGGACAATAGCCCCAGCGTCACCGTCGCAAATACGAGCCGCAGACCGTTAAAAACCCAGGGACTCACGTCTTCGACGGCCGACTTAAAGACAATAATATTGATGCCCCACATCGCCGCTGTGCTCAGCAGAATCAGGTCGGCGTACCAGCGGCTTTTCGAAGCTTGAAGACTTGCCTTGATCAAAGGTCGGCTCACATTCGATATCAGTGGTCTCATCAAAGCAGGTAGCATAGGGACGTTTCTTGATTCGTAAACAGCGTAAGTCGTCACGACGCTGAGCGTTCTGATCGCGGCGTAACCCGTGCAGAAAATCTATTTGCCGCTGGACCGTGATATCCACACAACTTCCTTCACCCTCCTGGAGAGGGTCAAAGCCGAGGCGCGAGTCTTCGGGAAGGGACTACTAGCCGGCGACATGAGCCAAGACAGAAAAATCCCACAGAAGTTCACTTCGCCCTCTGTGCGATCAGGATAGAAGTCGCATGCACATATTCGCATGCACATAGTCATGAGCACAAAGTCATATGCACAAAGTCACGTGCAGCAACCTGCGTCCGCCAACGGCCCTTGCCGATGAGTCGAATCAACGGATCAATTTGTCGCCGCAAGTGTCACAATACACTGCATCCGTGGCATGACCCTCGCGCAGACAGTGAGGACAAGCTCTTGAGGTAAGCCGTTCGTGCTTGCGCTGCGACTGAATTTCAGCCGAAACGAATCCCGTCGGCACAATGATGAGACTGTATCCCAGCAGGATAAGTGCTGCGGAAATTGCCTTACCGACTGGCGTTCGTGGGACCATGTCTCCATAGCCAACGGTCGTCATCGTAACGATGGCCCAGTACATCGACTGCGGTATCGACTGAAACTGATCCACTTCGCCAGCGGTAACTTGATCGTCTGTCAATTCGACGTGTTCGACGTGATACATCAACGTCCCAGCAATCGTGACAGCAACGGTGACTGTTGCTAAGAACACAAAAATTTTGTCACGCGACTTCCACACCGCTTGCTGAAGATCGTTGGCTTCGCGAAGCATCCGCATCATCTTCAAGACACGGAACACCCGCAACAATCTAATGCTCCTAACAATCATCCACGACTTCGAGTTGATTTGAAAGAGCGTGAGATAGAGCGGTATGCACGCCAACAAATCAATGATTCCAAAAAAACTGGTCGCGTACTTCAAAGGCCGCCGAACGCATACCAGCCGGGCGATGTATTCGGCTGTAAAGAGGAGTGTCAAAATCCACTCTACGGTCCGCAGCACATCTCTCCATGTGTCGTTTGTCTCAAAGTACTCGACCGTTTCGAGCGCGATGACAGTTACGCTGAGAATGATGGCGACGAGCAAACCGATGTCAAAAATCTGCCCAGCCCGCGTATCCGCCTCAAAAATGATGACGTACAGATCATCACGCCATTTCGCTCGCGGCTTCGTATTGGCAGATTCGGTAACAATAGGTTTTTGATCGACCATCGTCTTCTAGTTTTCTTGCTGACTCGCTGGCGAACTTTGCGACCGCCTGGAATGCTCATGAGGCCTTGCGGCGGAGCGAAATCCCCCAAACGCTACTTCACACCGCACGGAGCGGCTGGCCCGGCGGCATCGACCACTCCCAGTGGGCGGTTCGAAGCAGTTCATACTAGTGGCGTGCACTCCAGGTTTGGCGCGAATGCGGCTTCTTTCCTGGGTCGAAATCGCCCCCATTCTCCTTGAATTCCGGCGACAGTGTATCATACGTGCGCATCGGGCTTGTCGCGAGCCAATCATTGGCTGACGAGCACAGGTCGTGATTCACTGCCCTGATGAACGATACAATTCCTAATTTCAACTTCGAACACGAAGGTAGCACCATGAAGTCGCTCGGATTTACACTGTTCACGCTTTGCCTATTCCAGGCATCCAGCGCGATCGCTCAGAACAAGGGCCCGGTATCGGTTACCGCCGCTGCCCCAGCGGAATCTACCAGCGAAGCTTCACAGGCCAAGCAGTACATCGAAGTCCGCACTTACCAGCTCAAGGATGCGGCCGCAGAGGCCAAGTTGGATGAATACTTGCAGACCGCTTTGATTCCAGCTCTCGAGCGCCAAGGCCTAGGGCCAATCGGCGCTCTCGATCAGTTCGGTGAATCGGAAGCGGTTGAAGTCAAGCTAATTATTCCCGGCCCGAGCGCTGAAGCCGTTCTGCTGGCCAACCAGAAACTGGCCGACGACGCTGAGTATCAAGCCGCAGCGAAAGGCTATCTCGAGACACCGCGAAAACAAGCTCCGATCATTCGCATCCGCAGCGAACTATTGCTTGCATTCGACTGCTGGCCAAAAGTCACCGTGCCATCGCAGAAAAAAGATGGGAAAGATCGCTTTTTTGAGCTCCGTACCTACGAGAGCTCCACAGAGCGGCTTGGCAATCTGAAGGTCGAGATGTTCAATGAGGGTGAAGTCCCCATCTTCTTGGATGCTGGCATCATGCCCGTATTCATGGGACAAGCCTTGGTCGGCGAGATGATGCCCAATTTGACTTATATGGTTTGCTTCGATGACGAAGAGGCGATGAAGGCAGCTTGGCCGAACTTTGTGAAGCACCCGGACTGGAAGACGCTTAGCTCGGTTGAAAAGTACAAAGGCACCGTCTCTAAGAACAACAAGAGTTACTGGACGCCCAAATCCTACTCCCAGCTTTAAGAAACGCCATTCACTTTCGATTTATTCTGAATCAATAGGAACCTCTCTCCCATGAAAAAACTAATACTGGCCGCCGTCGCCACTGTAGGCTTATCAGCGCAATGCGTTGCTGCCGAGCCTAACGACGCCAAAGTGTCCGGAATTGAGAAGCAATACATTAGCGATTCGCTCTCGCCAGGCGACGACTTTTACCAGTTCGTCAACGACGGCTGGCTGAAGTCGACCAAAATTCCCGCCGACCGCTCCAACTACGGCTCATTCTCATCCATTGATGACGCTGCCAAGGAAGCCATCAAGACAATCATCGACGAATGCGTTGCACAGTCGGCCCCAAAGGGATCTGACGCGCAAAAGGTCGGCGATTTCTACAAGAGTTACACGGACTTGGAAGCTCGCAACGCCCTGGGTATCAAGCCCATTGAGCCCGTGCTGGCCATGGTTAAACAAGCATCCTCACCAGAAGACATGGCTCGTCTGGTTGCCAAACTGTACAAGAAGGGCATTGCTGGACCGCTCGTCTTCGGTGTTCAACCCGACGCAAAAAACAGCAGCGAATACGCTGTCTACATGTCACAAGCAGGGATCTCACTCCCCGACCGAGACTACTACCTAAAAGACGACGATCGCTACGTCGAGGCGCGCACAGCGCTTAAATCCTACGTCAACGACATGATGGCTGCCATTGATCATCGCGATCCTGCCGATGCCGCCGAACGCATCGTTGCCCTCGAGACAGAATTGGCCGAGATCTTTTGGGACCGTGTCACCAATCGTGACCCACAGAAGACTTACAACAAGCTTTCTGCCGACGATCTGCAAAAGCTGCTCTACAACATCCCCTTTGGTGACTTTCTCGACGAAGCGGGCCTGGGCGATCACAAGGAGTTTATTGTCCGACAGCCAGACTACCTGGATGGATTAAACGATCTCATCAGCACGATTCCCGAAGAGACCTGGCAAGACTACTTCCTCTACCAAGTCATCGACTCAGCAGCTTCGGACCTCACCGAAGACCTTGAGCGTCGCCACTTTGAATTCTATCAAACGGCCCTCAGCGGTGTCGAAGAACAAAAACCCCTGTGGCGTCGTGGCGTTGAAGCTACGGAAAGCGTTCTGGGGGAAGTCCTTGGCAAGCTGTACGTCGAACGACACTTCCCGCCTGAAGCCAAGCAGCGAATGGACGCCCTTGTCGGCAACCTGAAGAAGGCCTACGCCATCCGCATCGAAGCCATCGAATGGATGACGCCGGTTACCAAGAAAAAGGCACTGGAGAAACTCTCCAAATTCACAACCAAGATCGGATACCCCGACCAATGGAAAGACTACTCCAAGCTGGAAGTTGCCTCCGATGACTTGGTCGGTAACTACATGCGAGCAACCGAGGTTGAATACAATCGACAACTCGGCAAACTCGGCGGACCCATCGATCGCAGCGAGTGGTTCATGACCCCTCAAACGGTCAATGCCTACTACAACCCGACGATGAATGAGATTGTTTTCCCAGCGGCTATCCTACAACCGCCATTCTTCAATCTCGATGCAGACGACGCAGTGAACTATGGCGGCATCGGAGGTGTCATTGGCCACGAAATCAGCCACGGCTTTGACGACAAAGGAAGCCAATACGATGGCGACGGCAATCTGTTGAACTGGTGGAGCGACGACGACCGCGAAGAATTCGAAAAGCGAGCCAATCAACTCGTCGAGCAGTACAACCAGTTCGAGCCCTTTGAAGGCCTAACGGTCAATGGTGAATTCACCTTGGGTGAAAACATCGGCGACCTGGGCGGAATGGCCGTCGCCTACGAGGCTTACATCCTTTCCCTGGGCGGAAAAGATGCACCTGTCATCGACGACATGACCGGCCAGCAACGATTCTTCCTTGGCTGGGGACAAATCTGGCGCCGCCTTTACCGCGATGACGAATTGAAGAAACGTCTCGTCGTTGATCCACACTCCCCAAGTCGCTATCGATGCAACGGCATCCTGTCCAACATGGACGCATTCTACGATGCGTTCGATATCCCAGAGGACAGCCCAATGTACATCGCGCCTGAAAACCGCGTCCGCATCTGGTAGTTTATTATCTCCAGCGATCGAGCAAAATTTGCGGCTCGAGACCGAAAGATCCTTCTTGCGGTCTCGAGTCTTTTTTTGCGCGGACCTCTTGAATTTAAGACCTCTTCAGCGAGCAGGCACTGGCTGCGACGACTGAACCCCTCAACACCAAGCCCCCTTCCCCGCCCGAACGGAATCAAAGATAGATCATGACAGCAGGCACCATAGAATTCAGCGGCGCATCAAAGGCTCCTGTTATCGTCGGACTGGGCGAAGCACTGTGGGACATGTTTCCCGAAGGGCCGCAATTCGGTGGAGCACCTGCAAATTTCGCACGCACGACGGCTCGCCTAGCTGGTGACCAAGCTACGGTGCACATGATTAGCGCCGTTGGCGACGACGAACTAGGCCATTCAGCCATTCAGTCGCTGGCCGAACACGGAGTTGCAACCTCATGCGTCCAGATTAACGAAAGGGCGACTGGCAAAGTCCACATTACAACGGACAAGCAGGGCGACGCTAGCTATCGCTTTGACGAAGACAGCGCATGGGATGCGATCGTTTGGACGGACGCCATCGAGGCGATTGCCAGGCGGTGCAGTGCCGTGTGCTTTGGAACATTGGCACAAAGACAAAATCCATCTCGCAAAACGATCCAGAAATTCGTCTGGGAGACTCCAAGCGATTGCCTACGGGTTTACGATATCAATCTCCGCAAGCCACATATAGAGGCGGCTGTGATTGAGCGGTCTTTGGAGCTTGCCAACGCTCTCAAGCTGAACGAGGATGAACTTCCATTCGTAGCCAAGCTGGCAGGCCAACCCACCGATCAAGCTCCCGAGCGGCTGCTAGCTGACATTGCAGCGCGCTACAGCCTGAGGTTTGCCGCTCTAACGATGGGTCCAGAGGGAGCGTTCGTCTACTCGGCTGATGATGGAATGGATCACCAACCTGCACCGCAAACAGAAGTCGTCAACACAGTCGGTGCAGGCGACGCCTACACGGCCGCACTGATACTCAATTTGGTCTCGGGTGAAGACATCACCACTGCCAACTCAAGGGCAGTCGCCACAGCCGCAATCGTTTGCCAGCAACCCGGAGCGACCTTGCCACCGAAAAACTGAAGGAAATCTTACCGAAGAATCAGCCCCGAACAGGGCTCGGCAAATCTGGTTGACCTCGAAAATTACTCTTCTCGTAGAAACACACTACCAATCATCTTGGTTCCAAAGTAGGCACCCAGGGATGAGATTTCATCGAACGCCAGGTCGCTTGCAGAGAGCTCTATTTTGAT
>CAYPLE010000091.1:1637-25624 GCA_964411445.1 uncultured Pirellulaceae bacterium | reverse complement strand
GGCGCTCAGCGGCGGCATGGCAGCTCTTAGCGACCGAGTTCTTCAACAAGAAGTCATCGTAGGCGAAGCCGGGTTGCTTTCCGAAGTCGAAGTCTTCACGACCTTCGCAGGAGAATTTGTCTTTTCCGTTTATCGCGGATCGGCCTGGCAGACCGGTGTTCCCGATTTCACGACGGTAGTCTCCGTTGCCGAAGATGGCTCCCAAAGCATCGATGTCGCGGAAGCTGGCCTGGAATTCGAGGTCGGCGATCGATTCGTTTTCCAATTGCAAGGCGTCGAGGAATCTACGCCGCTCAATTACCGGTTCGGTACCGGGAATCCGTACCCAGGCAGGTTGTTCCGCAACGGCTCTGCGACTGGAAGTTTGATCAACTACGATCTCGCTTTTCGAACCCACATGACTCAGCTTGGCGTCGCGAGCATGCCCGCTGTCGGCACGATTATCAATGACGATCAAGCTACGCTCTCAGTAAGCAGTTTCACGCAGCCGGAAGATGGCGTTTTTGAATTCACCGTTTCGACAGACAAGACCGTTAGCGAGGATATCACATTCGCCTGGGGAACCTTCGAGACGCCAGGACAGGCCGTCGCAGGAAGTGACTTTGCATCTGCTTCCGTAGTTCCAGCAACCATTCCAGCAGGCAGCACATCCACTTCCTTTACAGTAAGTGTCATCGATGATTCGGTCGTTGAGCTGGACGAATTTTTCCGCGTGCGAATCTACAATGAGCAAATTGGAGGCGTCTACAGTCCAAGCCGTTTGACGATTGTCGATGCCAATGGATTCGCAACGATCGAAAACGACGACAGCGCAACGCTAAGTGTTGGTGATGCGAGTGTTACAGAAGGTGACAACGGAACGGTAACGCTCAGCTTCCCTATTACACTCAGTCATCAAGTTGATGCGGATGTCACCTTTGACTATCAAACATCGGATGGAACAGCATCAACTGCAGATAGTGATTATGTAGGCGTCACAAGCCCCGCTTCGATAACGATTCCAGCAGGCAGCACGTCAGCCCAGATTGAAATTGTTGTCAATGGTGACAGCAAAGTTGAGGCGGACGAAACCCTTGAACTTGTACTGTCTAACTTGAACGCCGCCGGGCGAGATGTCCAGCTAGCTCAAACGATCTCTGATCAAGAAAACTTGGCCATCAGCGGTGGACTCAGCGGGACAAGCTCAGTGACTTGGCAACAGGAAGTCATCGTAGGTGAAAATGGGCAACTGGCTGGGGTGACGCTCTTCACACAAGGCACAGGCCAATTTAACTTCTCGGTAAACCTGGGGACGCCGCTACAGTCCGACGCCGATGATTACTCGACCATTGTGACCGTCACCGAGAACGGCGCTCAGTTCATCGACCTGTCCGACGCTAACTTGAATCTAAACGCTGGCGATCGGTTCGTTTTCAAAGTCAACGGAATCAATGATGGCCCAAGCCAAGGGTTCCGCAGCACGCCGGGCGATTTCTACCCTGGACGTTTCTATGCCAACGGTAGTCTCCGCACGACATTCGGAATCGCATTTGCAACGCATGTCACACAGGTCGGCGTTTCGGAAACCAAAGCTTCGGGCACGATCATCAATGACGATCAAGCGAACCTGTCCATCAACAGCGTTTCGAGTTCGGAAGATGGCGACTTCACCTTTACAATCACGTCCGATAAAGTTGCTAGTCAAGACATAACGCTGCTGGCCAACACCATTGAACTAGCTGGACAAGCCCAATCAGGCAGCGATTACACTGCGATCTCCAATCAGACAGTGACTATCCCTGCGGGCAGCACGACCGCAACGGTTAGCGTGTCGGTCGAGGACGATGACTTCGTAGAAGGAGATGAGATCTTCTGGGTGAGGCTGACTGGTGAACAGTTGGGCGGCACGTATCAGCCAACGCGTCTACGATTCAGCAATAGTAACGGTGTCGGCACGATTCTGAACGATGATTCGGCGCCTATAGCCAATGCTGGCGGCCCGTACAGCATTTTGGAAGGGCATGACCTCACGCTCGATGCATCACAGTCGACCGACGCCGACGTCCCAAGCCAAACACTTTCCTACCGCTGGGACATCAACAACGATGGCACAATTGACTTCGTCAGTGGTGCGTCTCCCGTACTGGCTGTAACATGGTCGGAGCTCGTTGCACTTGGAATCACCGATGGGCCTTATACCGGTACCGCTACTGTCGAGGTCAGTGACGGCTCCAACGTCGATCAGGCAACTGCAGCGCTGGATGTTGCGAACCACGCTCCATCGCTGACGGTCGACACAGCCGCTCTCGAGATCAACGAAGGCACTTCGACCAGTCGTGGTATTTCTGTTGGCGATGTTGCCGCCGACACCGTCTCGGTCACTGCTTCAGTTGGCTCGCTCAGCGAGAATGGCAACGGTAGCTGGACGTGGAGCTATGACGGGCTCGACGACTTGCCAATAACGAATGTCTTGATAACAGCTACTGACGACGACGGCGGTGTCACGACATCCAGTTTTGATTTTACAGTCAAGAACGTAGCACCGACCCTTTCCGTTGATGCCAGTCCTGTAGCCGTTGAAGAAGGCACTCTCGCAAGCCGGCCGATCACAACATTCGACGTATCATCCGACATCGTTTCAGTGAGTGCCTCGCTTGGGTCGATTACGGACAACGGAAATGGCAACTGGCTGTGGAGCTACGATGCCGCCGACGATCTTTCGACAACAAGTGTCACCATTACAGCCTCCGATGAAGACGGCAGCCAGTCGCAGAGTTCGTTCGAATTGACGGTTGCCAACGTTGTACCAACCGCAGAAATTTCGGGGCCAGCAAACGGAGTGACGGGCCAAAAACGATCGTTCACTTTGTCCGCGACCGACGCTTCGGGAGTCGATCAAGCTGCTGACTTTGTGTTCCAATTAGATTGGGACGGCGATGGCCTTACCGATGAGACGCTGTCTGGACCAGTTGGTACGAAACTCAATCATGAATTTACCAGCGCTGGCACCTACACAGTTGGCCTGATCGCAACCGACAAAGACGGTGGCGATTCGATCGTCGCTTCAACAACGATCACCATCGTTTCATCGCGGATGCAAGGAAACAACTTGTTGATAGGCGGGACCTCCGCCGACGACGTGATCGAATTCAAGTTGGGTCCAAATCAGGGCGAAATCGAAGCCTTCCTAAACGGTGTGTCCGAAGGCATCTATTTGGTTACCGGCGAGCTGCGAGCGTTCGGCGAAGACGGCAACGACTCGATCATTGTCGATTCGAACATCACGTTACCGACTAGGCTGTACGGCGATGCAGGCAATGACGTGCTTGTCGGCGGAGGCGGTCCAGATCTCTTGGTTGGAGGCGATGGAAACGACCAGCTCGATGGGCGCGGCGGGGATGATGTCCTCAAGGGCAATTCGGGAGATGACATTTTAAGCGGTGGCGATGGGAATGATGAGCTTCTCGGTGGTGGTGGTGCGGATGAACTCAACGGCAACGCTGGCGACGATATCCTGCGAGGCGGCGGAGGCGCTGATGTTCTCAACGGCGGCTCTGGAGCTGACATTATTCACGGCAATGGCGGTGCTGATACTCTCAACGGTGGCGGTGGCAAAGACCTGCTGGTCGGCGGTGGCGGAAAAGATGTACTGTCTGGAGGTGGAAGCACCGACATAATGATTGGTGGTTCAACAACGTATGACGGCGACAACGCTGCTCTCAAGACCTTACTTGCCGAGTGGAACTCAAACGGCTCGTACATTGAACGAACTTCCAACCTCCGTGATGGCTCTGGCTCGACAGTCGGTGCCAATGGAACCAGCTACCTCACAGCTGGTATCACGGTCATCGACGATGGAAAACAAGACACGCTCGACGGCGACAGTGGCCGTGATTGGTTCTTTGCTTCCGCAGCAGACGACCTGCTCAGCGATCTCGCCGCGAACGAACTTGTCGAGGCGTTGTAGCCATTCCCCGCGCGGCGTGCGGGGCGGTATGCAGACAAGCGGTATGAAGACACGCACTGTGATTCGCAGGACGAGGGCCACCGTTAAGCCGTACGGCCCGGCATCTAACCAAGCGAGCTACCGATCAAGCGAGCTACCGATCAAGCGAGCTACCGACCAAGCGAGGTGGCGGGAACAATATCGCCCAAGTTGGTTGGAGGCGGTAACTTGAATGTGGCAGAGTCGACCGTACCGACCCGTTGGTGAATCCAAGTGCGAGGCAGGTTTCTTGGAGGCTAAAATTGGATACGATATGTTCGTGTCCAAAGTCTTGGCTACACGCGCTCAAACAAACGCGTCCGTGAAGGATTGTCGCTCTTATGGTTTCCCCAAGCGGGAGCGAGGGAAGCTCATTGCCGACAAAGCGGGTTTCTTTGGTCGGGCGCGACTTGCTACGAAATACAAACGAAAACTTCACTAGAGAGTCAATATTTAGATGAGCGAATCGTACAACACTTATTCAAAGATGATCGATCATTCGCTGCTGATGCCGACGATGGACGTAAAGACGCTCGAAGAAGGCTGCGAATTGGCCTTGGCGTACGATGTCGCCAGCGTTTGCATCATGCCTTACTACCTGAAGCGTTGCGCCGACATCTTGGAAGGCTCCAGCGTGCAGCCCAGCACCACGATTGGTTTTCCTCACGGCGGCCACACGACTCAAATGAAGCGGCAGGAGGCCGAAATCGCGGTGGAACACGGTTGCCAGGAGTTGGATATGGTCGTCAATATCAGCCAAGTGCTGAGTGGCAATTGGGACTACGTAACCAAAGACATAGCGGCGGTGATCGATGTAGCTCATGCTGCTCAACGGAAGGTAAAGGTGATTTTTGAGAATTGCTATTTGAGCGACGAACAGAAGATTCAGTTGTGCAAGATTTGCACCGAACTGCGCGCTGATTGGGTTAAGACGAGTACGGGGTATGGTACCGGAGGCGCAACCATGGAAGACCTTCAGTTGATGGTTGATAGCGTGGGCGACGGCGTCCAGGTCAAGGCAGCGGGCGGGGTGCGAGATTTTGAAACGCTGAAGAAGGTACACGCTATCGGTGTAACGCGTTGTGGTGCCAGCAAGACGCAGCCTATGATGGATGAAGCTCGCAAAGCACTGGGGCTGGATGCCATCGAGTTCACCGCTTCATCTGGAAACACGAGTGGATACTAAGTGGAGCTAGGTTGCTTACGAAATCAAGCAAATAGCTGTGTCGCGGGACGTTGGCCGCAGCGCTCGACAACTACGAACTTGCGGGCAAGATGAAGTCTTTGAGTTTTTCTGTTGCCTGCAAGTCTTCGACCACAAGGTCCGCTCCTGATTCGACGAGTTGCTCTAGTTGGTAACCGCCGGTGCCAACGGCTATGCTTCGTGCTCCGACGCACTTGGCTAGAGCGATGTCCAGCGGCGTATCCCCGATAATCACAATGTCATCACGACTTGTGAGGGCGGTCGCTTCGCGTGGAGGGATTGAGTTACTCGGTTGGAAATTTAGCTCAATGGATGCAACGTGCTGCTCGGTAGATGGGGCATGTTGGGCGGTTTCGGTGAGACTCTCGGCGGCGGCGAGCAGTGGCTGGGCCAGGTCGAGTCGGCCGAGGGCTTCGTGCCCGAAGACGCCGTGGCGAAAATAGCCCGCAATTTTATAATGTGCCAGCTTGTGGAAGGCGGAGCGTGGCATGTTGCCGGTGGCGATCGATTGGACGCAACGCTCGTCGGAATCGAGCAGGTCAAGAAGCTCGACGACTCCGGGCAGGATGCGGCCGCTTCGTTGGTGGAGTGTCGCCGGTAGACGCTCGAAATAGCTTTGCGTGAGTTTGCGAAGATTGGTCTCGGATGCAACCAGTCCGTTTGCCACTAATAGATCGCTGAAGATCCCGAGATCCGTTCGGCCGTGCAGTGCGACAGAAACCGGCGACGAGACCAGGAACTCCTGTTTGAGAGCAAGCAGCAGAGCTCCACCGCCGGAGCCTGCTGAGTCGATCAGAGTGCCGTCGATGTCCCAGAAGATCGTCGTCTTGTGCGGCACCAATGTCACCGTTTTCAAAAGTCGCGTTGCGTGCGAAGTGTCAAATTAGATGGAGCACTTCCGTTTCGGTGTAACAGGCTGGGTGTCAGAGCGGCTCGCGCTAACTGGCGCCGGAGCTGTCCGACTGAGCCGCTTCGCCATCAGAAGTGCTCTCCGAACTAACGTCTGAACCGCTATCAGCTTTCGCGGCCGATTTTTTCTTGGCGGTTGTCTTCTTCGCCGGAGCCTTTTTCGCTGCCTTCTTCTTGGCTGCTTTCTTTTTGGTTGTCTTCTTCGCAGCCTTCTTCTTGGTGGCTTTCTTCTTTTTCTTTTTGCTTCCTCCGGCGGCGGCACGTGCAGCCAACAGATCAAGAGCTGCTTCGAAGGTCAGGTCTTCAGGCTTGGCATCACGAGGCAGACTGGCGTTGGTTTCCCCGTCGGTGACGTACGGGCCATACCGACCGTCGAGAAGCTTAATTTCTTCGTCGGTGACAGGCGATTTGTCAAAGGTCTTGATGGGTTCCTTCGGTGCAGCTCGACCGCGACCACGTGTTTTGGGCTGGGCAAGCAGCTCGCACGCCTTCTCGAAAGTTACGTCGAGCGGCGAGATTTCGGCGGGCAATGATCGCGTCTCTTTGCCACATTTCACGTAGGGCCCGTAACGACCATTTGCAGCGATCACGGGCTCTTTCATCTCGGCATGTTCACCGAGGTCACGTGGCAAGGAAAGTAGTCGAAGAGCGACATCTAAATTGACATCTTCAACCGTCATACCTTTGAGCAAACCAGCGTTCTTGGGCTTTTCCTCTTCGTCGGTGGAGCCGAGTTGAATGTACGGTCCAAAGCGTCCCGACTTTACGAAGATCGGCTTTCCAGTGTCCGGGCAATGTCCAAGCGGTTCGTCACCCTTGGCAGCTTCTTCGAGCAGCTCAAGTGCTTTCGTCAGAGTGATTTCATCCGGTGGCGTCATGTTGGGAATGCTTGCTTTGCGATCCCCCTGTTCAATGAACGGTCCGTAGCGTCCAACGCGTGCAAAGACCTCGTCTTGGTGCTCGCCTTGTTCTGGCGTGCCGAGCGAGAAACGGCTGGTGACACGGGGGTCAATCTCGGCTTCTTTGTTCTCAAGCAGTGGCTTTAGGCCTTGGTCTTCACCAAAGTAGAAGCTCTGGAGGTATTCGAGAAAGCCTTTTTCATTGCGGCTGATTTCGTCCAGATAGTCTTCCATTTGAGCTGTGAAATCGTAATCCACAAAACTCGAAAGGTGCTCCTCAAGCAGCCGGATGACGGAGAACGCAGTCCAGCTAGGAACCAGAGCGCTGCCCTTCTTGAAGACGTAGTCCCGGTTCTGGATGGTGTCAATAATCGAAGCGTACGTACTGGGCCGGCCGATGCCCTTTTCTTCCAGCGTTCGCGTCAGCGTTGCTTCGGTAAATCGAGCTGGCGGTTGGGTGGTGTGGCTCTTGGCGTCCAGATTCTTGCAGTCCAGTACTTGGCCTTCCTGCATTGCTGGCAGCAGCTTTTCTTTTTCGCCCAAGGCATCTTGTGGGTTGTCGCTACCTTCTACGTATGCACGCAAGAACCCTTCGAATTCAATGCTCGTCCCCGATGCTTGGAAGATTGCATTTTCCGCCTCGATGGAGGTAGTCATGCGTTGTTTGCGAGCGTCGGCCATTTGGCAAGCGACGGTACGCTTCCAGATCATGTCGAAGAGCTTGAACTGTTCGTCGTTGAGTTTGCTCTTCAGGTTTTGTGGCAATTGGAACGGAGCACCGGCGGGACGAATCGCCTCGTGAGCCTCTTGTGCGTTTTTAACCTTGGTCGAGTAGCTGCGTTGCTCGGGGTGCAGGAATTTGTCTCCGTACTCCTGTTGGACCAGATCGCGAGCTGCTTTGACCGCTTCCTTGGACAGGGTGGTCGAGTCGGTACGCATGTACGTGATGTAACCGTTTTCGTACAAGCTCTGTGCGACTTGCATGGTTCGCCGAGCGGTGAAGCCCAATTTGCGGTTGGCCTCTTGTTGCAGCGTACTGGTCGTGAACGGCGGCTTGGGGCGTTCCTTGAAAGGCTTGATCTCGATCGACTTGACCGTGAATGTTTCGCTGCGCAGTTTTTCGGAAAGTTCGAATGCGGCTTTTTCGTCAAGCAGCAGGAGATTAGGGTCTTTGATTTTTCCTGTTGCCGGATCAAAGTCCTTTCCGCTGGGCATTTTCTTGCCGTCGTAGCTTACCATGTTGGCCTCGAACGCTCCGCCCGCTGCGGCGACGGTGGCCAGCAAGTTGGAATAAGTCGCGCTGTGGAAGGCCATTCGTTCGCGTTCGCGATCGACGATCAGCCGCACTGCGACACTCTGAACCCGGCCAGCGGATAGTTTCGGGCCTACCTTTTTCCAAAGGAGCTTGGAGACGTCGTAACCGAACAGTCGGTCCAAAATACGACGCGTTTCCTGAGCACGCACGAGGGCTTCATCAATCTGGCGTGGATTTGAAAGTGCGCTTTGGATCGCCTCTTTGGTAATTTCGTGGAAAACAAGGCGATGGACCGGCACCTTGGGCTTAAGCACTTCTTGCAAATGCCACGAAATGGCTTCCCCCTCGCGGTCTTCATCGGTCGCGAGATAGAGGTCTTTGCACTCTTTGAGCAACTGTTTCAGCTTGGTGACATGCTTCTTCTTTTCAGCAGGAACAATGTAGACCGGCTGAAAATTGTCGTCGACGTTGACGCCCAAATACGCCCAAGGTTCCTTTTTGAGCTTCTCTGGCAGCTCTTTGGCGCCAGCGGGTAAATCTCGAATGTGCCCAATGCTCGCCTCAACCGTGAAATCCTTGCCCAGGAACTTGGAAATCGTCCTGGCTTTGGCGGGAGATTCGACGATGACTAGTGATTTATCGCTCATGGTCAAATATTTCGAATGCGTGATGCGTATCCAGGGTTTTGTCTTCCGAGGCGGGCGACATCCGTGCTTTTTGGCATCGTAAGAACTACCAAAAATCCGCTAGGAACTACGAGTTGTAAACATAAGGAGCTTTTATCCACAAGCAGGGGCGAGGTAAAAAACGGGGCGGCTCAGTTTGATCTGAACGTCCGCCGCGTCCATCTCCTGGCGTCCAGGCTTCGCTAAGGAGGCCGCTTTCTGGGTTCGCCAAAACGGCTAGTTTCGATCGCGTTTTTGCCAGCCTGCGACTGTTTCGCCTGGGCTTCCGATCGCCGTTTTGGGTGACAAGTGGCTTCTCTTGACGCGGAAGTGCTCGCCGCAGAGGTGCCAAGCTCGCGTTGCAATCTCAGAACTTATAGCGGACGTGTGGGACTTGGCGGATTAGTGAAACTTTGCGGACAATGGGAAAACTAGGTAGCGGGTTGCGGGTCGTACCGGTCAGCGCGGCTGCTGGAGAACAGGCGGATTGGCGGCAAGTTGCGAGCCTTTGGTGCGATTTCTCCAAGGTCGTATCTGCAAAATTCGGAAAGGTTGCTATCCTTTCTACTTCATTGTGGTCCAGTCATGATTTATGCGCCTAACGGCCCTTTTCACTGCTCATCATGCTCTCCCGAGCGAAGAGTCAGTTGGGTTCGTTCGCTTCGCACCCAAAAGTGTGGGCAATTTTGTTGCTTACCGAGAATGGGAGTTTGCGGGCCGAATCATGGCAACCACAACGCTGACTTAGAAAAGCTTACAAGGGATTAGCGGCCAGCTTGGTGCGCGTCGTTTAAGTAGTGTAGGAACACATCGGATGTCGAACCCATTTGCAGTCTTTCGAAAAAATCAAACCGCCTGGATGGCTGGGCTCGTCCTCTTGGCCTTGCTCGCCTTCGTCGTTGCGCCTGCTTTGGAACAGGTCATGTCCGCCTTCGGGCGCGGCGGATCTGGAAATGAAGAAGTTGTTGCCTGGAACGGCGGCGTGATCACTGTCGCCGAACTGCAGACAGCACAGCAACGCAACGGGATGGTGAACACTTTCCTGAGTTCGCTTGCGGAAAAAGTCATCGATGCTGGCGGGATGCCCCAAGTGCCTCGCTTTGCCTTCGATCCTCAGTCCAATCGTGTGTTGAGCGTTGGATTGCAGTTGTCAACGATCGGTGAACAAGTCTGTCGCGATCGCATCTTCCTAACCTACGCGGACGAAATTGGCATCACTTTCGACGATACTGCAGTGGATGATTTCATCAAACTGTTCTGCGACAACAAGATTACCGATGAAGAGCTCGCGAAAACGCTCCGCGAAACAACCAGCGGCAATTTGAGCGTTTTTGACCTCCGTGACATCATCAAGAAAGAAATGAGCTTGGCGGTCTTCGGGCAAGTGCTCCAAGCCGGATTCTTGTCGCAGCCACCCGGGAAGACGTTTCGCGATTTCAAGAAGCTTAACGAAACAGCTACGGTTGAAGCGTACCCTGTTCTCGTCGCCGACTACATGGACAAAGTGACCGGTGAACCCACCGAAGCTGAAATTCAGGCGATCTATTCAGAAGGCTCAATGAGAGGCCCGGATCCATCCAGTCCAACCCCAGGTTTTATTCGACCGTACACAGCGGACTTCGAATACGTGCTGGCAGATCTTGCCGCTTGGACGGATCGCGAAAAAGCAAAACTGACCGAGGAAGAGCTTCGGGCCGAGTACGATCGTCGCGTCGAACTTGGGCAAATGCAAGTTGTCGATGAACCAGAGGCGGAGGCTACGTCAGAAATCGGAAGCGAATCCGACGCCGGGGAGCAGGCTGGTGCACCTGAGGCTGGTGCACCTGAGGCTGGTGCACCTGAGTCTGCTGCAGAGCCGAATGTCGAACCTGCGGTGACGGGCGATGCCGGTAGTACGGATCCGAACAGCGGAGACGGCAGTAGTGCAGGTAGCAGTAGCGGAGACGGCGATGCTGATCAGTCGAACTTGCAAGGTTCACAGAAGACGCGTTTTGTAGCCTTTAATCCTCAAGCAGAAGACGCCCCTGAGACGGCTGGCCAAGAGCCTGAAGTGGCCACAGATGAACAAGCTAGTGCGGCGCCAAGTGAATCAGCGCAAACTGGCCCTCCAACCGTCGTTCAGCCTCCACAGCTCGGCCAAGAGTCCGCAGATCAAGGTGTTGACATGCAACTGCCCAAGATGCGTACCAAGACGTTCGAGGAAGCTCGCGACGAAATTGCAACGGCCTTGGCTCAAGCGAATGCGGGGCCGGCCATTGAGGCGGCGATGAAGGTTATTGAAGACGAGCACATGAAGCCATACTTCCAAGAGTATCGCAGCTACAAGGCGTATGCCGACGCTGACGACTTGGACGAAGCAGAGGAAGTCAAACGACCTAAACGCCCTGATCTCAAGACCGTCGCCGAGAGTGTTGGATTGTCCTACCAGACGACTGGCATGGTGGATCCGTTTGCTCTGAACGAAATGCAATTCGGGCAGAGTATGATTTCAAGTACCAACCCAGGTATGAACGGCACGGTCGTCCAGACGATGATGAACTTGGGAACCAATGTCTACCGCCCAACTCGCAGTACTTTTCTTGACCAAGCAGCTTTGATGGCTGGAGAAGTCAAATTCCAGCAGTTCCTATTCTGGAAGGTCGACGAGAAGGCGGCATTTATCCCTGAGTTGGATGACGTTCGCGATGAAATCATCGAAGCTTGGAAGACGCAAAAGGCGCGCTTGCTGGCCGAAGAAGCGGCAAAGGCGATCGCTGCCAAAGTTGGAACCGGGGAAGACGCTTGGGCGGGCGCGATTGACGTCACTGAGCAATCGCTGATTCTCAAACCAGCACCGTTTTCGTGGTACGACCGCAGCGCCCAAGGCGCTGGACTAAGTGTTGTTCGCGACTTAGACGATGTTGGCAACAGTTTCTTCCAATCTGTCTTCACCGCTTCGCCCGCAACGACGGTCGTCGCCGCCAACCAACCTCAGCAGACTTACTACGTAACGCGAGTTCAAGAGTTTGGGCCTTCGGATGAGGCTCTGATGGAGCGGTTTGAGGCTGATCCTCAAAAGTCCGGCGCCATCAACATCGCTCGTCAGGAAGTCAACAATACCATCATCGATTGGATGGAGCAGTTGGAAGAACGACTCAACGTTCAGTGGCAAATGCGTCTCTAAGCCAATTCGCTCAACTTCTTAGACACATTGAAACATGCGGCGGTCCTCCAAGGGCCGCCGTTTTTCGTATCACGCGGGAACGGTATCGGTATCACCCGGTAGTGGTGACTCTAGCCGTGCAGCGGTGACTCGTAGCGGTGACATCCGGCGGCAATCGTCTAACGCGCTAGCTAGACGCGGACGATCAAGAGCGGTTCGGCCAGAGGTTGGACTCTGCCGATCCTCGTGGGAGGCGGGCTGTCGTGATCAGCGAACGTTGAGTCGATCTTCTCCGCAGGATGATCCGAAGCAAACAAGACTCCACCACACGTCTGCGGGTCAAAGAGAATCGCGAAACTCTCAAGGCTCGACGGACTTTCCATTTGACTTGCAAAACTACGAACATTTGCCTGCCAAAGGCTTGAACGGATACCCGAAGCAAGGAGTTCTTCGATTCCGCCAAGAACCGGGATTTGACTGGCGGAGAGTTCTGCAGAGAGCCGGGATGTGGTCAGCATCTCGATCAAGTGACCAGCCAGACCAAAGCCGGTCACGTCTGTGGCCGCTGTTATCCCCAGTGACTTAGCGATTTCGGGAAATGCATGGTCGGTTTGGAGCATTGCATCCACGGCGGACATCCATGCCTGTGCTGTGCACCGCCCTGCACCGTATGCCGCCAACGCAACGCCGATGCCGAGCGGCTTTGTTAGGTATAGGTTTTGCCCTGCCCGCAATTGGCCCTTGCGAAGGTGGCTTCCGGTAAGTGTTCCGATGACCGTGAAGCCAGCTTCTGCTCTCGGGCCAACAATCGTATGCCCCCCGGCGATCACGGCACCCATGCGGTCCGCCTCCAATTGCGCGCCCGCTTGAAAATCGCTTAGCCAATGCGTTTGTGCGGTGGGATCGCCAGCAGGAATAACGACGTTCGCCAAGAGTTGGGTTGGCTTTCCTCCTGAGACGAGGATATCGCTGGCGGAGTGAATGGCGGCGATTCTTCCAGCCAGCCATGCATCATCTGTGGGTAAGGAAAAGAAATCGGTGGATGCAATAAGCTTGCCGTTTGATCCAGCAATTTCGACGGCGTCTTCGATTGCTGGCTTGGCTTGGCCAACCGTTGCGCGTGCGACCGCCGCTTGCGACTGCGGCCCTAGTCCAATCTGTAACGCCGCAGCGGGCAGCTTGCATCCACATCCAGAACACTGCATCACACCGCCGGCATTAGGCTCCATGGGCGTCAACCGGAACTTGGCCATGAATTTGCCGTCGATGTAGTCTTTCAACTTTCGCCACAGTTTTCCGTGTAGCGACAGCGACCAGTTTTGAGCGATCGCGGCGCCGTCAGCCGTGTTCAGTAGTTTGAGGAATTGTCGTTGCGGTTTGAAATCTAGAAGTGGTTGGGCGGAAACGAATCGCCGCAAATTTTCCCACAGCACAGGTCCTTGTCGGACAGCATACACGCCTGCTTTGGGTGTAGGCTTGGAGCTGAGTGATCCGCTGTCACCTACCGCGAAAACATGCTCGCTTCCAAGACTCTGTAGAGTTGGCGAAGTCAGAAGGAATCCACGCTCGTCGGTTGGCAGATTGAGTTGTGTCAAAATTTCCGGTGCTTTGGCTCCGGTGGCCCAAACAGCTAAGTCAAAGCCGTCAAGTTGGGAAGCAGTTGGCTTGTGATTGCATTGCACTAGGACGCCAGCATCACCAAGGCTCCGGAGTGCATGTAATCGTGTCTTGGGCAGTTCTCCCGGCAGAATCTCAGACGAACGAGTTGTAAGGTGAAACGAGAATCGGCAGTGGTCGAGCGCTTGTTGACGAGCGAAGAAACGCGGCAGGCTTAGAGCGATCTCGACACCAGCGGCTCCTGCTCCAATGATTGCGACGCGAATCGGTTTCTCGTTTTTGAGGCTGCTCGTTGTCGCAAGTATTGCCCTCTCCAACAATCGTGTCGGAAACGTCTGCATCGGTTTAATGGCAATCGTACTTGGGTGATGCAGAAATTCAGGCGGGATATCTGGGATTGAGCCGATTCCGAGACTCAACGCATCGTAGCGAAGCGGTGGCCGCTGATGGAAGTGAATCAGTTGTCGTTCGTGAGACAAGCAAGTTGGCTGATCAACGATCAGTCGAACGCCTGCGATCTTGCAGAGCTGGACCAGGTCGATTTCGATGTCGCCACGATCGCATTGCCCAGACAGGAAGGCTGGCAGCATGCCGGAGTACGTTGCGATCGGAAAGTTTGAAATGCAGGTCAGTCGTGCATCGGGAACCTTGTTCATGGCCCACATGCGGATGATGTGAGTGTTGGTGTGGCCTGCGCCCCAAAGTACAATCTCATGCCGCGCAAGCGGTGGAGTGGTTTCAGGTTCTATTGGACGATCAGCGTCACCAGGCTTAGCCACAATTCGCCTCGTCATTAGCTTGAGCTAGCGCGCTGTTGAGGCCTGCGGTCAAGGCGTCAATTTGGTCCGGTAAAACCGTTCTTAGGTCCAAGAGCAGTCTATCTTCCTGAATGCGGCCGACAATCGCAGGTTGCCGCTGGCGAAGCCGTTTTGAAAGCGCGTCAATTTTACCGCCATAGCTGCTGCTTTGGTGCTTGCTGCTGGACGAATTGGTTGTGATTGGGACGATTGCGATAGATGCACTCGGGAGTTCGGCACCAGGGAGCGTCCCGCCACCGGTGAATCCATTAGTGTCGACGATTGCATACTCAAATGGCGACTCGATCAAATTGGCAACAACTTTCTTGCAGCGTGACCTGACTGCTTGCTGGTCAAGGCGAAGCATGGCGTGGAGCGGAATTTCGCTTGTTCGCTTAGCGGCGTATAGCTCCAAAGTGGCTTCGAGTGCTGCGAGAGTCATCTTGCAGACTCGCATGGCTCTCATGAGCGGGTGTTGTCTCAGACATTCCACCCATCGACTTTTTCCAACAACGATCCCGCACTGCGGGCCGCCGAGGAGCTTGTCACCGCTGAAGAGCGTTAAGTCTGCATTGGAGGTAACGCTTTGTTGGACTCGCGTTTCCACCAGCCCCACGTCCGACAAGTCATCGAGCAGTCCACTACCCAGGTCATCAATTAATGGGATTTGGTGCGTTTCGGCTAGCCGAGCAAGCTCGGCTGTGGTGGGTTCGGTGCAGAAACCCGATAACGAAAAATTACTTCGGTGAACCCGCAGGATGGCAGCAGCACCGTCGGTTAGTGAATTTTCGTAGTCGCGGACATACGTTCGATTGGTTGTTCCTACTTCGGCGAGTTGTACTCCCGCGGCTTGGAACACCTCGGGTAGACGAAAGCCTCCGCCAATCTCGACCAATTGCCCTCGCGAAATGACAACTTGGCGTCCAAAGGCGGTGGCGGCGAGCGCAAGGAGCGTTGCTGCGGCGCAGTTGTTTACCACGATGGCCGCCTCGCTTCCACAGATTTGGCTGAGGAGCTCCGTGCATCGGAGGCCACGTTTGCTTCGAAGACCGTTGCCCAAGTCGATTTCGATGTTCGTGTAAGCGGCTGTGTCGCGTACGCGTTGGACAGCGGCATCGGCAAGCGGCGCTCTCCCAAGATTTGTGTGCAGTAAGATGCCGGTCGCGTTAATGACCTGCTGCAGCCCCCTTGAGTCCTCTTGGTTACTGGCGGCGACAAGTCTTGCTGCGATGCAAGCTGTCAGTTCTTCCTTCGATTGCTCGAGACCGTAATTTGCAGCCTGATCGCGAATGCTGGACAGTGCCTTTCTCGCCGCCTGAACGGACCAGTCTCGACCTTTGGATTCAGACAATGCCGCTACAACGGGGTGTCCGAGGATACGTGTCATCGAGGGCAGTTGAGCAAGATTCGCGCTGGCCGGGTTGGTATCTTTCGGGCTGCTCATTTCTAGTTCAGTTCCTCAATCCGCTGCGCAACATCGGCAGCTACTGTCCTAACATCGCCATTTCGCAGCGTGATTCCGTGTCGATCTAGGCTTTCGACTAACGGTACGACGTGCTTTCGGGTCATTCCAAGTTGGTCACGAATTTCGGCAACAGTTGCCGCCCCCTTTTCTGACAGCCAATCAGCAACCTCGCGTGCCAGTGTACGGAGTTGTTCGGTGCTGAAAAAGAAGTCGCTTCCGACTGGAATCGCTCGCCCTTGGGATTGTAGAATCTTCAGCAATTGCGTCGCCTCCTTGATGGTAATGTCGGCCGCCATGGCGAGTTCTTTGACCGTCGGGGGGCTGGAGCAATCGATAGAATCCACAAACTGCTCCAAAGCACGGCTCTGGTTCTTGGTCAGGCGGCTCGCTAGCTCGGGAGGTGCCAAGAACTGTCCTGCAGTCACGAGTCGACCGTCCTTGATGGCCATTTTGACGGCTTCAGCGGCAAGTTTTTCATCAGATGCCGATGCGACGAATTGCTCTATAGCTTTTTGTGGAAGCCAAGCGGCCGTCTGGGGAGCACTGCCCTGCCCTGTCCCACCAGCACCCTCGGCGGTCGTTCGCCGGAGTTTCGCCACTGCTTGATCGGCTAACCAGGAAAGGAAGTCATCGATGACCAGCCGTTGGCCGATTCTGCGAATTCCAACTTGAGTGGCGATGGCTCGACAACACTCTTCGTAGTCGATCGTGGTGAGCGCAAGAAAGTTGCACAGTTGCGGATGGGGGCCCGCGAGGCTATTGCAATATTTGAGTATCGCAAGCAGTTGTTCGGTAGAGTCTTTGGCAAAATGTAGCCCTTCCGCCAAGGCAATTTCGGGCGGAGTTGCATTCTTAGTGATGTAGCGCTTTCTCCAGGTGTTCCAGGGCTTCGGTAAGGTTGGGTAGCGAAGTTGCTGCAGCATTTGCACGTCGGCGACAACCGAACCGCTGGCCAGCGTTCCGACTGGATAGGGTTGGCGCAGTAGAATGTTCTGACCGTGTTGGGCGACGATGGGCGTCTTTGTTCGAATCCGAAGCCTGCCCTCGCGAAATTCCTTTCCATTGCCAAGTAGCTCGGCATCACACGTCGAAGTGGCCGTATGCAACTGCGCCTTCGCCGGTAGTTTCAGATCCGGAGCATCGGTGAAAAGCCGCACGTCCGCGAAAAACTCTCTCGTGGTGGCTGAGCCATCAACGCTCAGCAGCTCATCCCCTCTAGCGATCGATTCGATGTCACCAACTAGATTGACGGCGGTACGATAGCCTGGCTGTGCCTGTTCAACAGGGGTTCCATGCTGTTCAATGTTGCGGACTCGCAACGGTGCGTCTTGATTGGCCAAATGCAGGGTGTCGCCGACGGATATCATGCCTTGGAAGAGTGTCCCAGCAGCAACCCAACCGCGTCCTTCAACGCGAAGTACACGGTCGACTGGCAATCGCGCTGAGAGTGCCGATTTCCTCTCGGATCGGCGGACTGAATCGGCAAGTGTGCCAAGGGTCAGCTTGAGTTGCTCGATTCCTTGTCCAGTCTTTGCGCTGCAGTGGCAAATCGGAAAATCTTCGAAGCCGACTTCGGCGAGAAACAGGATAATCTCTTCGTCGATCTCTTGGAGGCGAGTGTGGTCGCAAAGATCGACTCGGGTAACGACCACGACCAGCGCTCGAACGCCCATGCCATGCAAAATTGCCGCATGTTCAACCGTCTGCGCTTGTATACCCTGATCGGCTGCCACGATGAGCATGGCCATATCTAGATTGGCTACTCCGGCCAGCAAGTTTCCGATGTAGCGAGTGTGGCCTGGGGCATCAATCAGTGCAAAACGGCGGTCATCAAACGTAAATTCGGCGAATCCAAGGTCAATCGTAATTCCACGGCGCTTCTCCTCGGGATGCGTGTCAGTGTTCTTTCCCGACAAACACTCGGTGAGCGTTGTCTTCCCGTGATCAATGTGCCCCGTCACACCGACGGTGAAGTAGCCCCGGGGCTGCTGAGCGTTCATGAAGTTCTCGCGGCTGCGGGGACGCGCGGTGCGTTGCTAGTTAACGCAACGCGATTTGGATACGAGGACGTAGGAGCTGCTGTCGTGGTCTAACGAGCGGTTTTTCGTTCTAGCAGCGGATCGTTCGACGTCGGCACCTTAAGACGCCCGGACGCTTGCAATTTCTTCCATTCGCCGACTGCCGCCTTGTTCGGCTGTCCGGCAAGAAAGGTTCCTGCGGTGCCAGTGAGTTCTTCGAGTGATTCGATCGCCAAGACGCGAACAGCCGTGGAGCGAGATTCCAACTTCGAAATTAGAAAGGAAATTGCATCGTCTGGGTAGTCTGCCGAGGGCGGGCCAAGGACCAACTTTCTTAGATCTTCTGCAGCCTCATTGGGTGCGGCTGCCGCCATTTTCGACAGGAGCGAATCAGCATCCAAACTGCCGGTAGCCAGCAATTGTCTCAGCAGCGCAAGGGTTGGCGACCAGTGAGCAGAGGCGCGCGTGTCGGAGAGCAGTGAGATTGTCGGTTTCGCGTCACCGACCAACAGTGATGCTCGGGCGGCAGCTGCGCGAGTTTCCACACGTTGAGATTGCGTGGCTAGCTGGATTGCTTCAGTGACCGAAGCACCCTGTGCAACTCTGCTTCCTAGGATGAAGGAGAGGTCCTTCGAAGCGAGCAGGCTTGCTTGACGTGTACTGTCGTTGCGGAGCCATAGTGGAACTTGGCTCACGCGGAACTCCCTCGGTGGATCCTGTTCGATGAACGCGCAGCCCTGACCAGTTTCAAGCACAATTGGCTGGTTGCCACCAAAGTTGATCGTTGTGGAACCGTCCAGTGAAAGAAAGACCGTCACTGTGCGGTGTGCCTTGGTGTCGTCGATGTCACCTAGCCCGAAACGGCGGTGATTCTGTTCGACCGTCAGCCTGGCGTTGGGGCGTAGCGCAATGCTGAATGTTCGGTGTTCGGTCTTGATCTGACACGTTGCGGGCTCATCCTTGGGAGTATCAATGATCCCGCGTCCCAACTCCATTTCGAACAAGGACGCAGTTTGGTTGTCCACAACGCGTGCGATTAATGGGCCACGCGAAGTCAAGCTGGCTGCAGTGACGGCTCCGGATGTGGGCAACTGAAATGCGGTCCACTGCTCGGTTGGCACCAGGATTTCATTCCCGCTACCGATGGGAGACATCGCGGAAGCAAGCGTTGTGATGCCACCAGAGTCGCGGACCAGAACGGGCGCGTCGGACTGCAGGTCGTTTTGCGGTGCCCAGAAAAGCAAATTCTGAGCGTTGAGGTCTGGGCTCTGTCCCGAAGCTACTGCAGAAGCATCTGTGGAGTCATCTGTCGGTGCGACGTCAGACGCTGGAGTCGATGGGCCAGCCGCATCGATTGCAGTGTTGGATCCATCGCCCGAATCGCGACCATCAGCGGTTGTGTTGGATGCTACCGGTGTTTTGGGGTGTGGTTTGGTTGATTGCTCGGCATTGGCTCGCTTAGCGGTGGCAGAGTCGGTGGCAAATTCGTTGTCGGATCCCGATCCAGACTTCGAAGCAGCAGGTTGTGTAGTAGCATTGGCGACTGCGTCGCTGGACTCGCTAGGCTGTGCTGTTGTTGCAGAAGTCGTAAACAGACTCGAAATCTCACTCCACGGCCCCAGCGTCTGCCAGATGAGGAGCAACAGGAGTCCGCACAGTCCCAGGATTGAGGCTGGCATAACCCACTTGCCGCGATTCGAGCCCATCAGATATTCAGGGACCTCTCTCGGCAAGTTGGCCGTCTCCAGGTCCAGGCCTTCCGGTCGAATAGACGTGCCAGCAGAGGCAACCATTGGGACTTGGACATTTAATTCTACCGGAGAACTCGCGGGGACTGACTCCGATTCTTCTGCGGATGGCAAGTGGTGACCACTGGGGCCATGAGCCGAATCGATGCGTTTCAAGACAGCGGCCTGGACAGCTCGTTTAGATGTCCGATTCCCAGCAATTTTCCTGACTCGATCAATTTCCTCAGGAGAAGTCATGCGTTGAGCTTGATCGCGGAGCGCTTGGGGAACTTCAATTCCTGTCTTCAGTGCCGAGGTCAATAATTCGTGGCAGTGCGCCAGTTCAGACAACTGGGCGTCCGAAAGAAGGCAAATTCGCTCCATTTCGGGAACATGTGCTGCTTGCAGAGAATCATCCAAGTATTCGGCAACCGTGTTCGCATCTGAGCCTAATCCACTGCCCAGCACTGGAGGAGATCCAATCCCGTTCTTGTGCGCAACCGAATCAATTCTCTTGAGCAGGTTACTCGCAAATTCGCTCTTTTGAATCCGTCCGTGCAAGCTAGCATGATCATCTTCGCTGAGCACTTGATCTCGATAGGCCAGCAGCGTTCTTAGGGTCAATCGCATATCGAATTCTTTCCGTCGTCAAAGCAGGGCTGGATCGAACAAGCGATGTCGATAAATCTCATTCGGCTACCACGGTTCTTATTCAAGGTCGCGATTCCCTTTTTGAGATCCACTGGCCAAGACAGCCAAGCAATCAAACATGTTCCACTTTATTAGTGGCATCGACGTCGCGATTTCGTGCAGAATTTGTCGAAAAGAATGAAAATTTCGGCTGTCTCCGAGCCCACGCTCATCGGCGGCTATTTTGAGCTCTGTGTGTTTGGCAACTCTTTGCCTTCGGCAACATGGTCCAACGCGGCGAGCGAGTTGCCAGACGCGGAGAATTCCAATGTCCTCGAAAGAACCCGATCTGCCCATGCCCAGAAGATCCCCATGAAGTCGCTGCTCATTTTGCCGCACCAGCTTTTCGATCCTCATCCAGGTTTGGATCGTTCGATCGACGAAGTGATGCTTGTTGAGGACAGTCTGTTCTTCGCAGATCCAATTTACGAAGCCTTGCATCACAAGCAGAAGGTCTGGCTGCATCGATCGAGCATGCGACAGTACTCAGCACGACTGAAAGAACGCGGCTACCAATGCAACTACATCGAATTCACGCCTGACAATCCACGACGGCTCGATCAAGTCTTGAAGGACTACTGCGTAGAAAATTCGGTCGAGGAGATCGTCGTTGCAGATCCTATCGACTTCATCGCGTCCAAGCGGCTCAAGCAAGCCTGCGAACGACACGACGTCAAACTGCAAGTGCTCGATTCGCCCGGCTTCCTGAATAGTCGCTCCGAGAATGAGCAGTATGCCAGCGGACACAAGCGTTGGTTCATGGCCGATTTCTACAAGTGGCAACGGCGCCGCCTGGATGTATTGATGAATGGGGAGGATCCAGTAGGCGGGAAATGGAGTTTTGACGCTGACAATCGCAAGAAGATTCCAAAAGCGAAGCTTGCGACTATCCCCGATGCACCGATGGCAGAGCATGGCGACATAGATGCAGAAGCGAAAGCGGACGTGGAAGCGTGTTTTTCGAACCATCCGGGACAATTGAATTCACT
Source organism: uncultured Pirellulaceae bacterium (assembly GCA_964411445.1). Classification (GTDB taxonomy): domain Bacteria; phylum Planctomycetota; class Planctomycetia; order Pirellulales; family Pirellulaceae; genus Aureliella. The sequence continues at coordinate 4,283 of CAYPLE010000091.1, read as the reverse complement.
AATCTACCCTACCAACCACGCGGGGGCTGCAGAGTGGTTGGACGATTTCTTGCAGCAACGCTTCCAGTGGTTTGGTGACTACGAGGACGCCATTGAGGAAGGCAATGGAACTCTTTGGCATAGCGTTCTGACACCGATGTTGAATGTCGGCTTGCTAACTCCGAAGCAAGTCCTCGATCGGACACTGGATTTCGCAAAACAGAATGAGGTGCCGCTCAACTCGCTCGAAGGATTCGTGCGGCAGGTGATTGGATGGCGAGAATTCATGCGTGCAACCTACGACGCACAGGGCGTCCAAATGCGGACGACCAACCACTGGGGGATGAAACGCTCGATGCCGCGCTCGTTGTACGACGGTACAACGGGCTTGCCGCCAATCGACGATTGCATTCAACGAATTCGTCAAACAGGCTATTGTCATCATATCGAACGCCTGATGGTTCTTGGAGGATTTATGTTTCTTTGCGAGATCCACCCGGACGCTATCTATCGCTGGTTCATGGAGATGTTCGTCGATAGCTACGATTGGGTGATGGTACCCAACGTGTATGCAATGAGTCAGAATGCGGATGGTGGGAAGATTACGACCAAGCCTTACTTCAGCGGGTCGTCCTATGTGCGCAAGATGAGCCACTACGTGACGGGCAATTGGTGCGAAGTGTGGGATGGCCTGTACTGGCGCTGGATCGACCTCAATCGCCAAAAACTTGCGAGCAACGCCCGTTGGGCGATGATGTGCAAGATGGCCGAAAAGATGGACGCCAGCAAGATGAAAGCTCATCACGCGGCTGCAGAAGCGTTCCTTTCGAAGCACTTTTGAGGAATTGTTGCGAATTGTCGTTTAGATTTTGCCTTGTGGCGGGCACCCAGAGAATTTGCCCGACACGCGCTGCCGACATCACCCGCGTGCGGCGATAGAGCCTTCCCCGGCTTGGTGTGCTGCAACGGTCTAGCTGCGTTTGGACAGCACTATACAATCGTGCGGTGGCAGATTGGCTGACAGGAGGAAATTCAGCAGTTGCCACCAAGTTCTCCGTCGAAAATGCCATACGGAAACGATGCTACGTCGAACATACTGAGAAGCGGACGATATGCCACGTGACTTTTTGAAAGACTGCCAGGATCACTACGATGTCGTGGTCATCGGCAGCGGCTTGGCCGGAATGACGGCTGCAAACGTACTGGGGCGAGCCGGCCATAGCGTCCTGCTGCTGGAGCAACACTACAAATTGGGCGGTTTGGCGACTTGGTTTCGGCGTCCAGGAAGTCACATTTTCGACATTTCGCTACACGGCTTCCCCGCGGGCATGCTCAAGAGCTGTCGCCGCTATTGGAACGACGAGATAGCTGCCAACATCGTCCAGTTGAAGAACATTCGTTTCGACAACCCAATGTTCTCGCTCACGACGACCTTTAATCGTGAGGATTTTACTCGCCTGCTGACAACGGATTTTGGGATTCCAAGCGAGAATGTGACGGCATTCTTTGACACCGCTCGAAGCATGAACTTCTACGATGATCAATCGATGACGACTGGGGAGTTGTTCGAAAAATTTTTCCCAGGACGTGAGGATGTGGTTCGGCTTCTGATGGAACCGATCACCTACGCCAATGGCTCGACCTTGGAAGATCCAGCGATCACCTATGGAATTGTCTTTTCGAATTTCATGGCGAAAGGCGTCTACATCTACGAAGGTGGAACGGACGATCTGGTCGGCAAGATGCATGCGGAGCTGAAACGCAACAACGTTGACTGCCGGATTCGGTGCGAAGTGTCTCAGATTGAGGTCGATGGTAACGGCGTCAAAGCTGTTCACGTCAATGGCCGCCGAATTACGTGTGGCACAGTTGTCAGTAATTCGAATCTGAATGGCACGATTTTCAACTTGGTTGGCGAGCAGCATTTCGAGGAAAAGTTTGTCGACGAAGCTCGTGCGGTTCGGTTGAACAACAGCAGCACCCAAGTCTACATGGCCATCAAGGAAGGTGTGGAGATTGATGAATCCACCGGTGACCTTCTGTTCAGTTCAACCGCGCCACTGTTTAGAACAGAAGCACTGTTGAGTCGCAATATTACCAGCCGCACGTTCAGCTTTTACTACCCGCGAACGCGCCCAACCGGCAAAGTACGGCACGCGGTCGTCAGTAGCACGAATGCTCGCTACGAAGATTGGGCCAATCTCAGCGACGAAGAATATGAGGCCAGTAAGAAGGATCTGGTTGAGACAACGCTCGACGCACTTGAGAAATACGTGCCGAATATTCGCGACAAGGTCGATCATGCCGAAGCCGCGACGCCGCGCACGTTCCAGCACTACACAAAACACTTGCTCGGTGCGAGTTTTGGTACCAAGTTCGAAGGCCTGAATGTCAGCCGCACGCTCTCGCAACAAATCCCCGGCCTTTACCACGCTGGTAGTGTCGGCATCATCATGTCGGGCTGGCTTGGAGCGATTAACTACGGTGTAATTGTTGCCAATGAAGTTGATCAGAAGCTCGTTAAGTCAGGCGTCTAGAGAGCTGCGAGCCCGTCGGTGCGCCTCGTACCAGAACGCCGACCATTATAGTTTTCTTGGGAACGGAAGGCGTCAATTTGCCCTCCCGCGAGCTGAAGGCACAACACCAGCAAGACATATTTTGTGGCAG
>CAYPLE010000091.1:0-1537 GCA_964411445.1 uncultured Pirellulaceae bacterium | reverse complement strand
CACAATGCGGAGCACCAATCGTCTCTGCCCGAAATACGAAGCTGTACTGCTCGTGAACCGACCGGAGACGGAGCCGCGGCTCCGCCCCTTTCGCGACGGAAAACTTGCCGGCTAAGCTTCTTCGGCGAGCAGTTGTTTGACGATTGTTTCCAAGTACTCGTATGGGTGCATCCCAACCGCCTTGATGCGAACATTGCCAGATTTATCGATAAACAACGTCGTCGGATATCCTTCGAACTGAGGAACCTGCTCCAACACAGAGTCGTCGCCTAGAGCACATGGGTAATTGATCTTAAGTGATGCGATCGTCTCTCGAATCATCTTAACGTTCTCTTCCTCAGATTCTCCGCGTTCGAAGTTGAGGCCGACCATTTGAAAGCCTTGATCTCCGTACGTTTCCTGAAGCTTGACGAAAGAAGGGATCTCTTGACGGCACGGTGGGCACCACGTTCCCCAAATGTCAACGATGGTTACTTTACCTTTAAGTGCATCTAAGTCGATTGGGTTGCCGTCAATATCCGTGCCAGTGTATTGGAAATCGAATTGCTTGCCCTTGGCCAGCTCCGCGGCAATTGCCTTCTCTTCACGTTCTATTGCCGTCTTTTTCCATTCAGCCATCCTGTCAGCGAAACCTTCATAGCTGCGGAGTTTTTCCAGTTCTGAGTCTTGTTCCAAAGCTCCGAACTGATTGAAGCCCTTAGCGACAGCATCGTCAAAAGCTTGAAGCGATTTTTCGTACTCTTCATTCAACGCCCGTCCGACTCCTTCGAGATAATAAGCTTGAACGAAGTACTGGTCGGTGAGTTGTTCGTCGCCAATCTTGTCAGCCGCCCGCATCAGGTCCGCAGCTTGGAAAAGGAATCCAAGGGCATCCTTTTCGTTGTCTCGCTGCATCAATGCCACGGCCACTTGTTGCGATGCACCCGCAAGATTCGCGAGGTCGACCGCATTCGTCTCGTCTGTCATTGATCGAATCTGGATGTACGCTTCGCTTGCTCGTCCAAGTTGGGTTGGGAGGCTTAGATATGACGTATCGTTCTCGTCCACCCATGCTTCTTCCTTCATGGAATCTTCTGAGCCGGCTGATTTGTCGGCATTAGATTCCTGTTTCGATGCCTCGTCTCCTGGCGTTTGGGCTCCACTTGTGTCTTCGGCGGTCCCGCCGTCATCCGCTGCTTTGCCCTCTTCACCTGATTCGTTGGCCGCATCTGACTGAGCGACCGAGTCCGTTGAGTCAGCGCAGCCGGGCAAGACGGCGGTGACAAGGCAAATCAGGCTGAAGCCAAGAATGTGTTGGTAGGTTTTCATAGGGAGGTGTCCGAGAGACATGTGGGAAGGATAAGCTCTCACTGTCCGTGCAGCTTGAGCAAAGGCATTGTTGGGCGCATTCAATAAAGCGTCAGTAAAGACCGCAGGGATATTGTCGACCTGTTTCCAGTTTCCGTCTAGGCATCGTTGGCCAACCTTGGCAGAGCCATAACAGGTTTGTTTTCGGTCGACGTCTAAACGCAGTGCAGCGATAACGGCCCTTGGACGC
>CAYPLE010000090.1:23839-25726 GCA_964411445.1 uncultured Pirellulaceae bacterium | reverse complement strand
CCCATGCAACAGCCCCGGCCAGCCCCAAACAAGAACAAACGGTCGAGCGCACAACATAGTTTTATAAGACAGCCTGTCGCATAAACAGGAGAGGACCGTAATTGTCACATATCACCGAGGAGAATCAATACTACTTGTTGGGGGCACGGGGCGTGGGATTGAGTGTTTTTGCGCGAAGAAGGAGTTAAATGCTTGCATTGACGTGAAGGTCGGCGGTATTGTTTGGAAAGTTGGGTTGGCAGTTGAGGCGAGCAGGGCTGAACACGAGCTTGAATGAGGAACAGTGACCATGCGGCAAGCGGTTTCTAAGCGGCCGGTGCATCGATATACCAGCGGACAAGCTTACTCAGCAGCGCGAGGACGAAACTCAGAGAAGGCTGCCGTTTGCGATAACTACGACTGGAGAAACGCGGTCGCAATGTGTGACCTCGAACGCGAAGATCCCGCCCCAGCTACTTTCATTGGACTCGTCGTGCGCGAGATGAAAATCCGAAAGTACTGCAATAATACAATCAGCATCTATCGCAGTGCCCTACGCTCGCTTCTCCGCTGGTCGGGATTGCGGCCAAGACAAATCACGCGTGAGCACGTTCGGGATTACTTAGAATACATGGTCGACGCGGGCTCAGGTTCATCACAACTGGGGGTACACCTGTCCGCCATTCGCACCGCGTTCGACAAGATGTGTTTCCGCGACATCACTCTGGGACTCGAAACGCCTCGACGGCCAAAGAAACTGCCGATTGTCTTGAGCAAGGACGAGGTGCAGAGCCTACTGAAGGCCGCCGTTTCCCTTAGAGACAAAATGCTCTTGGGACTCATGTATGCCACCGGAATGCGTTGTGGTGAAGTCGTGAAAGTGCGTTGGCAAGAAGTCGATTTTGCACGGAATGTGATTCGCATTGTTCGCGGCAAGGGACGAGTGGATCGCGAAGTCATGTTGCCGGAATGTTTCCGCGCACTATTCTCGGCCCTATCGAAGGAAGCCAAGCCAACGGACTTTCTATTCCCGGCCGCAGGCAATCGCTTGGACTCTGAAGCCCGTCACTTGGCAACTAGAACTGTCCAGCGCGTGATGGAGCGCACATTGGCGGTTGCGGGCATTGCAAAGCCAGCTACGCCACATTCGCTGCGTCATAGCTTCGCGACTCATAGTTTCGAAGACGGTTGCGACATCCGTCGGATACAAAAAGTACTCGGGCATGTTCAGCTAGAGACGACAACTATTTACGTCAAAGTCGCTTGTCCAACAAATTCCAATGGTTTGCCAAGTCCGCTGGACCGAATGGCATCGCGCTCAACGGAAAGTCGGAGACCGAATGCGCAAGGCGGCTTAACAAGCGATGCACCGCACCAGGGCAAATTGCCCAACTGGGCGCGAATTCACGTTCGACAGTTTGACGGTGAACCGTCCGTCCGTGGAACGTTGGAAGTTCGCCACAATGGTCGGCCCACGTTCTTTACCGGCATCAGAATCAACGAGCCCAGACGTGGCTTCTTTACGATAAGCCTCCCACCGGTTGAGGCTTGGCAAGAGCGATTGCAGCAGGTGTCTCGGACGCAAGCTTCTGCAATGTCAGAGGCTAGCTTCTATCGCTCGTTGTCAGGCGCTTTTGCCGCACATAGCCAGGCTTTGGTTCCCCGAACGCCCCACAGGCGGATAGGCTAAAGAGAATCGTGGAGCGATTCGGCGACTATCCGTTTCGAAGAGACTGCTTTGCCGGCTTCATTCGATTTGCGTTCATGCCGCGTTGATCGGAGTGGTAAATATCCAGCCGTCGAAATCGTGACGAAGGCTTCGGGGATCTTGAAACGGAGCAAACGGTTGGGACAACCGTTCTACGTAGAACAACTGTCTCAGCGTTGTCCGAACCGTTCTACGTAGAA
>CAYPLE010000090.1:9809-23739 GCA_964411445.1 uncultured Pirellulaceae bacterium | reverse complement strand
AACTGTCTCAGCGTTGTCCGAACCGTTCTACGTAGAACAGCTGTCTCAGCTGTTTACATATCCTTGCTGACGCTGCGGGTTGTGAAATGCGTGAGTTGTGTAACTTCAAACAGGGCCCCAGCCTCGCGAATCAGCAGCTTCAAGCGGACATTGCGAAAGCAACTCAAAGCGACGAGTGTAAATCAGTGTTCAGCAGTATTCCCCGTAAATCGCCTGCTCAGAATCCGGTGATCTGCGAGAGCTTGCTGCGCGACCGCGTTTTGACAAGCAAAAATGGTCTACGGTCGTTTTCCATCCAACACCAGGTCGTCCGTAAACTGTTTGGCGAGGCCTTGTCTCAAAGCTGTTTTTTTGGGGGTGTTTGTCAGGTACTTTCGAAGCTGATCCTTCCCGCACCTCAATAATTTTTCATGGTGTTGCCTCGGAGAGTTGGGCTGCTTGTTCTGAGAGCCGCTTCGATATCGGTAAGTGCGTAGAGGTTACAATTGGAAACGCGACATCTTGTCTTTGATTTCCTCAACAGCCGTGCGAATTCGCTCCACGGAGGCCTCGGTTGGTATCCCCAACTCGTCGCACGGTACATCTGGAGCCGTCGTCTCAAACGACTCGCCACCATACTCGACCTTGATCGAAAACTCGGCCTGCCAACCGTCCGCGATCGGTTGCACCACTCCGAGTTTCTTGATTTCAACTTCGCTCTTGTTCAGCAGCATGCCCGTGCCCTCGTGCAGCATCACAATGACCTTGTTGACTGCCGACGGAATTCCCAACCATCCACTTGAGATTGGAACTGCCGATTCTGCCCCAGCGCTTCCGGCAACGGAATCCGTTTCCGAAGAACATCCTCCGACAACGCACACAATCAATAGCATCAGAAAGGTGAAACTTTTCATCTCGTCAAACCGCCCCATTTCGAAGACGCACTGAGCGCCGCTGGTAGGAATCCCTGACTTCCGAACAGTATCGAGGACTCTCATGATTTAGGCCGCAAGATGCGCTCACTGAGGCGCAAGAATTCAACTTTGAGCCCAGAGCCAACCCATCCCGGAGCCAACCCAGCCTGAAGGGCTAAGGCGTATTGAAGATCCGGTCGCCCGCATCCCCTAGGCCAGGAACGATGAAATTCACATCATTTAGTTCGGGGTCAATTGCGGCGACGTAAATCTTTACATTCGGATGCTCGACCGCCATCCGCAGCGTACCAGGCTGCGAAGCGATGATACTCAGCACGCGGATGTCCTTGCAGCCCCATTTTTGAAGGGCTTCAATTGCAGAGATCAAACTGCCCCCCGTGGCCAGCATTGGATCCAACACAAACGCCACTTCGCAGGGCCGACCTGGCGGTAGCTTGCTGTAGTACTCTACCGGCTGACTGGTGGCTTCATCGCGGTACATGCCCAAATGCCAGACTTCGGCGTCTGGCAATAAATCCTGAAGCGGCTCGACCATTCCCAAACCAGCTCGCAGGATCGGCACCAAGCCAACCGTCGACTTGATTCGCTGACCTTCGGTTTCTACCAGGGGAGTTTGGAGAATGGTTTTCTCAACGGCCAGATCCTCGGTAGCTGCGAATGCAATCAGCGACGTCAATCGCTGGACCTGCTGACGAAAAAGGGCAGGGGGCGTCTCTTTATTGCGAAGGATCGAGAGATGGTGTCCGATCAGTGGATGCTGGACCGCGACGGTGGTACTCAAGGCAGGCACCTCTTGAGCATGCAAGCTCGATAGAAGCGAATGTTAACGCCTGGCAGATTCTACCAGGACTCACAGGATCGAAGCCGCAAGCCACTTTGACGCCCGAAAATCAATTGGCACAGCCAAAGTGCTCAGCACTCAGAAAAGAAAAGTGCGGATGGGGAGGGATTCGAACCCCCGGTACCTTTCGGTACAATGGTTTTCAAGACCACCGCAATCGACCACTCTGCCACCCATCCGGCATTTATTCCAAGCGCCCCTGACTTTACCGATCGCTTCTCAGCGAATTCCCAGGCAGCGAAACCGCGAGTCCTGAATTTTGTATCCCGGTAACTGGGGGGGCGGGAACTCTCAGTTGGAATTTTAGCCTCTACCGACGACCGTTGCGAGCCCTGGTTTTAAAATCTATTGCTTCGGCCAATGCTTAGTTTCGTCGGCGATTGGAAACTGGAGTTTTGCGGCTGACTAGAATTGGAGGGTGGTCGCAAGAACACCTTATATGCAGTTGCGATACGGCTCCTGCTTACGCCCGAACATCAACGCAATCACGACCGCGAGCCCGATCATTTCTTCTCCGCGCCCCCTTGAGCAGTCTCGACTGAATGTCGTCGCAGGTATTGCGGTTGCAGTGTGGTTGGTATGGCTAGTCTGCATCGGTCCTACCGAGGCCCGACGCTTGATGTTCGAGCAGTGGGCTGTGATGGTCACAATGATGTTTGGATCATTCATCGCAGGCGGAAGCTCTGAAGGCGGGGGCGCCGTTGCGTTCGCCGTGTTTACGAAAGCCCTTGCGATCCAGCCCAGTGATGCAAAGCTGTTTGCGCTCGCAATCCAATCCGTTGGTATGACAGCCGCGTCAATCACCATCTTTGCATTGCGAATTCGCGTTCACTGGCCAGCGCTTTTCTGGGCAACCGCTGGTGGCGTGTTCGGAATTTGGTTGGGACTACGCGTTGTTTCCCCAGTCGCTTCGCCGGTCAGCGTCAAGATATTCTTTACTTCTCTGCAAGCCGCATTTGCGTTCGCTCTCTGGTTGCGGATACGCAAGCAGCACGTCAACTTTCGAGACAACTCTCGCAATAACGTCTGGCCGTATGCCGCTACGACTCCTTGGTTGCTGGTGTTTGGTTTTGTGGGAGGCATAGCGAGCGGCCTAATCGGATGTGGAATTGACTTGATTGTGTTCGCCTACCTCGTATTACGATGCGGGATCAGTGAGAGCGTCGCGACTCCGACAAGTGTTGTTCTCATGGCTGTCAATAGTCTCGTCGGCATGACTGTTTTCATGCTCGCTGAGTCTGGACTGCCGCCACTTGTTCTCGACATGTGGCTCAGTGCGATACCGATCGTCGTTGTCGGCGCTCCACTCGGTGCTTTTGTGTGTTCTAGAATTTCGCGTGATGCTATTCGCTATTGCCTGATTACGCTTATTTCAATCGAGGTGGTTACAACGATCTTGATTGTGCCAATTCCATTGCCGACAGCGATCCTTGCTGCGACTTGCACGGCTTCTGCCGCGGCTGGGCTGTTGGCCCTGAGCAAGTGACTTTCGGACGCAGCCCCCCTCTGCAGGGCCAGCCACTCACTAGCGATTTGAAAACATTTGCCCAAAGCGGCGAAAGCCGACTGAAGCGTCTGGCAAGTTGATATATACTCGGCGGCTGAATTCGCCCGTGACAATTTGACTTTCGGAGTAGCTGGTGGAACGGCAAACGCCTCGAATGGAGCCGCCTCGTGCAACATGGGCAATCAAAGCAATCGCATTGGCTTTGATTGTCTTAGTCGGTTGGCTCAACATCCCACGAACAATCCCCTCCACTGAACGCCAAGCTCTAGCGGACAAGTTTCGATTTGAGCGCACGAGTCTCAACGATGTTCTTGAGGCAGAAGTCCTTGCAGCAGAACCGTTGGTGGCACCACGCTTCCAACATTTGGAGTCCTGGCTGACGGCCTTTCTTCCCACGGGAGCTGCACTTGCAGACCTTGACAATGACGGATTGTTCGATGAAGCCTGTACGACCGATGGTTTTTCACGCAAAGTTCGGCTTCACCAATTGCCCGTCGATGGCGGTGAACTTTCTTCCATCGAACTGCCTTTGCCGGTCGAAGAATACGGCGTAGAAGGCGTCATTCCATCTGGCTGCTTACCCGGAGATTTCAACGAAGATGGGCGCACGGATTTGCTCATCTATTTTTGGGGGCGAACTCCTGTAATTTTTGTAAATCAAGGCGGTGAGTTCGACGAGTCTAATTTCCAGATGGTCGAGGCGGTTAAGCCAGTTGGAAGATGGTACACACAGTCCATGACGCAAGGCGACGTCGATGGTGATGGCGATCTGGATTTGCTAGTAGGTTGCTATTTTCCAGACGACGCAAAGATCTTGAACGACGCTTTCGAAGGCGAGTCGTTCATGAACAAAGGACTTGGGGCTTCTTTCAACGGAGAAATCAACAGACTGCTACTGCGGAAAGACGCACTGGTCGAAGACGAGCCGTGGTTTGATCTTGAAGAAGACCTCTTTCGTTCACCGGATGTGGGTGGAGCGCAATGGACGATTGCCGTCGCCGCAGCGGATCTCGACGGCGACTTGTTACCCGAGATGATTTTCCTAAACGATCACGGTACAGATCGCATTCTTCATAACAGATCCGCGCCAGGGTCGCTAGATTTCGCGCTATTAAAAAACGACCGCGACCTTGTCACAACAAAGTCTAGTACATTCGGTCGCGACGATTACCACGCGATGGGTGTCGACTTTGCCGACCTGAACCAAGACGGTCATATCGATTGGACGATCAGCAATTTCGGCGCTGACTACTTATTTCACCAGAGCCACTTTGTTTGGATGAATTCTGGTAACAACGAGCTCTACAAGCAGAATAAGGCGCCGTTCCGCGACGAAGGTGAAACACTTGGCTTGGCCAGGACGGCCGGCGTTCCATGGGACGTCCGCTGTGTTGATTTCGACAACGATGGCAAGCTCGAAATTTACCGATCAATAGGTTTCATGCGAGGCAACGTGAACCGCATGCCTGAAGCTGTCGAAATGGGCATGATCAACGATGTCGTCTTTCAATACCCAGAAGCTTGGCACAAATTCGGAAAGAATGACAGCCTGGTAGGCAAACTGCTCCCCAACGCGTTTTTCGCTTGGGCTGGTGAACACTACGTTGACATCGGCGCGGATCTGGAACTATACGAGGAGGGCCAGAGTCGCGGGATGTCGTCGGGCGATGTAGACAACGATGGACGGATCGACTTTTTGGTAACAAACCAACGTTCTTCGTCATCTTTTTATAAGAACAATTCGAAATCAGGACAATTTCTTGGTCTGGACTTGAGGCTTGTTTTCGATGCCGCCGACTGTTCGAAGATTCGCGTCGAGAGTATTGACGGCTCACTCAATACTCGTCCAAGCCGCCCGGCAATTGGTGCCTCGGTCAAAGTCGAACTGCCGAAGGGAAAGAAATTTGCGTCCTTCGTTGACGGCGGTTCTGGCTCAGGCGGGAAACGCGTACCCCGCATTCACTTCGGCCTGGGCTCAGCCGTCCAAGCGGACGACCTGCTTCCCATAACAATACGCTGGCGTGACCAAGACGGGAACGCCCAACAGGCCTCACTTGAACTGAAACCCGGCTGGCACAGAGTCTGGTTGGGAGAATAGCCTCCATCTCGCCCACGGAGCAATAATTCAAATGCACAACTTCTTCAAATCAATCAGCGGCACGCCGAACAAGAAGCAAGCCCTGCGGCGCTTTGCCGTAACGATCACAATCGTCAACTTGCTTGGCCATTTGTACATCGGCTTTGAAACGTCTTACGCCTGCACAATGGTAAGCGTCGCCAATGCTTGCTTTGTCCAAGCCTTACTGGAGTGGATCCGCAGCAAGATCGAGGGGCAGGAGCCACTGTACGCCCAAATGGGCTTCATCGACTTTCTACTACCAGCCTATATCGTTGGTATGACCTGCGCGATGTTCTTATTCACCAACGGCAAATTCCTACCATTGATTTTTGCGACCACGGTCGCCATTGGCTCAAAGTTCATTCTTCGCATTCGGGCTGGCGAAAGATCGCTTCACTTTCTCAATCCATCCAACCTTGCCATTGTTGTCTCATTGGCCCTCTTTCCAGCCGTGGCCATTATCATGCCCTACTCTTTTTCGGCGGGGCTGGGAGACATTGGGGACGTGTTGTTCCCCGGAGTCCTCTTTACGCTTGGCTGCTTCGTAAATGGTGTACTCACCAAGCGGTTGATATTGATCTTTACTTGGCTGGCGACATTCGTTGCGATGGCTGTTGTTCGATCGGTGTTTTTCGACGCGCAGCTTGTCGCTGTCCTGGCAGTTGCAACGGGGCCGATACCGATTCTTTACAGCTTCTACATGATCAGCGATCCCGGGACGACCCCCAACGATCCAGTCAACCAAGCTTGGTTCGGGTTCAGCATTGGCGCACTCTACTGCTTATTGACCGTCAACCATGTCGTTTACGGAATCTTCATCGCACTCACGCTGACCTGCTTGCTTCGCGGATTGCTCATCGTCGCAAGCGAAAGGCTCTCTTCAAAGGGTGAACCAGCATTGGCCGCTGCCAGCACCGCGTCTTAGATTCAGTCTGCGCGGCGTTTCAGATTCTGCAAGGCTGCAGTGACTAATTTCGCATGGTGAAGCCAAAGCTAAACAGGTGAGCATCCAGCGTGTTCGTTAGATTCGAACCCGGTACCTCTCCGACGCCTGGCAAGACCACTGGGCCGGAACGATCGTTTTCGAGGTAGTACGAATAGGCTAGGTTCGCCGCAAATTCGGGTGTGAAGTTGACGGTCGCTCCCGTTGAAAACATATGTTCGTAAACAACCGGTGAAGCGATATTGTAGAAAGCTTCCGCGTTGCTAATGGGATTCTGGTTGTACGTATAGCCGCCGCGAATGGTCAGCATGTCAGTTACCTCACGCTGCAGACCGGCGGATACTGACATGACCGAGCTGTACCCTAATCCGCCAAGTGCACCAGTAGCGTCGAAGACTGGCGGATCGCCAAGTCCATCTGTATTGGCATAATCAAAGAACCGAACATCAAGGGCGCCCAGGGTTTTCTCGTCAAACAGATAGGATCCTCCAACAGAGATAATCATTGGAAGATCTAAGTCGGCTAGTAGTCTCCGCGGCAGGCCGTTTTCATCAAGGCCATTGAACGTAAACTCTTCCATCCAGACTGGGCTCTTGAAAGAGGCTCCCAGCCTCACAGCGTCGTTATGGACGTAGAACGCACCGACTTGAAATCCGCTGCCCCAGTGATATCGAGAAGCATTGCCCGTCGAATAGGTGCCGTTGGCGTTTGCCGAGTCGAGGACAAAGGGCTCAATTGAAACTCTGCCTGTCGTGATTGTTGGACCGGCCGCCAGCGCTAGCTTTTCGGTAACTGCATACGATAGTACCGGTGCAATTTGCAGATACAAGGCGCTTGAGCTGATTTGCCCCAGCCCACCTGGTGGAGGAGTCAGGATGGGGTTGGTTGTGCTTGCCGCGACGTTCGTTCCGAACCCCGCCACCGCGTTCACGCCAGCGCCGAAGGTCAACCGCTCGTTAGAAGTCTTATGGACCACGCCGACATTCGGAATCGGAAATGCACCGGAATCCGATTTGGATATTCCCGAAGCCCCGCCGACGGTTGATTCGATGGTGTGATTCGGAAACAGAAAGTCGAGAGCGACAGCGGTTTCGGATTTGGCCATACCGCTAATCGACGCTGGATTCCAATAGATTGCGCCAATTGCGTCAATCGGAGCTGCCACCGAAGCCCCCCCCATCGAGCGATTAACGGGGCCTCCCGCTTGCAGGATGACCCCCTGACCGAACGCGATTGAACTGGGACCGCAAAGCAAAACAATTGAGGCAATCGAACGAAGAAATGGGCGCATTTCATTCTCCAAGTAAATCCTAGCTTACTGCTTTCATCGTCTTTATCGGCAAAGTTCAGTTATTCGGAACAGCTTACTTGGATCAAAGCGAGCCGCTTCAGGGCTGATTCCCAGGAATCTTCAATTGCCGGAAGCCCTTCGCCTCAGCCACTGGAAATCTACACAGTTTAGAAATCGAAGGTTCACACTCTCTCAAAAGCATCGGGTAGGAGCCTGCGCCGACGGTAGGTGGGCAGTTGGCCGTTGAATCAGAAATCGCCCCCCCCGCGAGGATCCCTCCTGAAGAGGTGAATGAATTTGTTTAGCAACCGTTGCCACCGCTGGATTCAAATTCGTTGAATTCGGCAGCCGAAATATTCACCTGCCATCGAACCAGGTTGCTGGCAAGGCAGCTAGCGAATCGCCTGCGAATCCAACGTTCAGCCGGTTGAAAAGCCCACCGTTTGAGCGGATAATCCTTGCGAGGCGGCTCGTCACCGATCCGCGCCGAAGGAAACAATATTGAAGCCCGAGAATCGCCCCCAGGCCTCCCCGCCAACTGCTGCGTCTATGGACCCAGCGGAAGAGCCATCTCTTGAATCGATATCGCTCGAAGCGGAACAGCAACGTGCGTCTTGCAATGCGTTGCCTCTTGAGCAATTGTTGCAAATGGTTCCATCGGATCACCACGGGGAACTTCAATCGCGTCTGTTCTTCCGAGTAACTAACCGACGTCTCCTTTGGTCAGCAGTGCGTCTTACCGAACGGTCGACTTCAATTAGCCGGTAGGCTGCGATGAATGATCCAACCCGGAAATCCGAATCCGACTCCAGTAGTCTTCCACGCGATTTCGAGACGCTATCTGCGTCTTTGTCGAAGGATCTCTCGAGAGGCCTGCCCATCGACATGGAGAACGCGCTGAAACAGATCCCGAAAGAGAGGCAACATGAATTCTTGGAGCGATTCCGATCACTCGCTCTTGGCTTTGGCAGTGTATTGTTGATCCGGGCCATCGAAATTCTGGATGGGATTGGTGAAGATTGGAACGCCAACCTGAGCAAGTTTCATCTAGCCATGATTTACTACAAGCTTGGGCGACTCGACGATGCGCTTGTGGAGGCAAACTCAGTTTTTGAACGCTGCATTGGTAACGGAGACGCTCGTTCTGGCTGTTCGGCCTATGCCCTGCTGCGCGTATCCGAAGGAATCCTCGATGGTGGCAAGATTGCCAGCATGCGTCATCAAACGCCAACGGACACACTGGCGACTTGCAACATTGAGAAGGGACTGGCAATTTGGCATTTGCGACACGGCCGGACGCAAGAAGCAATTGAGGCGGCTAGCAAGGCTTGCCAATTGCCACTGAAACGAAAGCTACCCAACTTCCATAGCTTTGCATCAGGCCCCGTTGCACTCATGGTTCATCGCAGCATCTTGGAAGATATGCCCACCAATAGCAGTGAGTATTCCCGTCACTTGAAAGCGACCAAACGGCTCGCCAGGTACAGTGCGTTGCTAGCTCGGCTATGCCCTTCGGAGGCCAGCTTTATTTGACGTGAATGCGGAGAAGTCCAACGGATCATGGGCAAGACGTCCAAAGCCAAGCGACTGTTTGAAAAGAGCATTCGCATCGCGAAACAGCAGTCAGCTCAATACGAACTTGCAAAGAGTCGAATCAGCCTCGCGCGTTTGAACGCATCGCCTGACGCCGGGCCGGAACTCGCCAAGTGCGAAAGTGAAATGCAGGAGTTTCAGAGACGTATACAACGCGGCATTGAGCAGATTTCCGATCACAATATTGACTGCAACCATTTAGGGCCTCAACGCTGATGTCTGCCTCAGGCAAATCGAAGGGCCTGTATACGATGACGATAAATAACGACACGCCGAATACAGCGTCTGACGAGGGGGACGAAGCTGACGAAGGAGATTTGATTTCTCTATCTGCAGAATATTCGGCGCAACTTTCCCTCGGAGGCAATCCCGATTTCGCGGATTGGTTGCAAAGAGTTTCGCCGGACCGCCAAGAGTCGCTAGTACGACGCCTCAAGTCAGTTGCAGCGGCTTCTTCCCTCGAAACGCCTGACGACGTTGGACACTGAAACTCGCAGAATTCATAGGCCAGATGCAAGCCTTGGAAATTCCTACATTCCTCGAATAAGATCGATGGCTTCAATGGAAGCTGGTGATATCGTCGATCGGGCGGCGGGTGATGGCGGGAACGTGACAATCCTGGGAGGGATAGCCGACGACGAGCAGTAAGAATGGTCGTTCGTTGGATGGACGCTGAAGAATCGTGTTCAAGAACCGCATTGGACTAGGCGTGTGAGTCAGCGTCGCAATACCGCAATGATTCAACGCGGATATCAACACCCCCGTCGCGATCCCAACTGACTCCGACACATAATAATGTTTCGTCGGTTCACCATCGGTACCAACACCATGACTCTTCGCAAACACGGCAATCAACCATGGTGCAACCTCTAGAAATGGCTTCTTGTCGGTTGTTCCCAACGCACGCAGCGCGTCAAGCCATTCTTTCGGGGCACGGGTGCTGTAAAATTCCTGCTCTTCCTTTTCTGCGGCAATGCGAATTTCATGTTTAACTTCTGCTGACTGAACCGCAGCAAAATGCCAAGGTTGCAAATTAGCACCGCTAGGAGCACTCCCGGCAGCAGCGATACAATTGCGAATCACCGACGCGGGGATCGGAATCGAAGCAAAATCTCGAACTGACCGACGGCGGTTCGATAATTCCCAGAATTCGCGGGAGGCTTGTTCGAGTTCAACATCACGTGCCGGAGCTGAGTAACCGCGCAGGGGCTCTGTCGGGAAGTTTTGACTACCCGCTGAGGTCGCGACCTCCAAATCATTGCTGTCGGAATCATCTCTCATGTGTACTCTGCAGCTAAGGCGCCAGGCATCCCGTTAAAGGTGATTTTCGCAAAAGCACTTTCAATGGGTTACTTCCTCTTTGCCGCCTTGGCTTCTTCTTGCTTGGCTTGCTTCTTCTGCTGGTTCAGATACTCGTACATATTGAATCTTCTTGGGAAAGCAACATCATGCTTGCTGGCCCAGGCTTCCCATCGTGCGATCATGGAATCCCGCCGCTGGGGCATTGCGGTTGCAAGATTCACCATCTCGGTTCGATCTTGGCCGATATTGAATAGTTCCCAAGGCTTCTTGTATTCGCGAACCAATTTCCAATCGCCGTCGCGCATCGCCGCATTGCCCTCGTGCTCCCAGAAAATTGCCTCTTCGTGAATTGGAGCGTCGCTTCCACGCAGAGTATTGGCGAACGAACTACCAACCATCTGCGGTTTGTCACTTGGATACTTGGCACCGGACAATTCGACGAACGTGGCCATAAAATCGGGGAGATACGCAAACTGCCGCACGAATCCACCGTCTTTACCATCAGGAATTCCTGCAGGCCAGTGGGCAATCATCGGCGTTGAAGCGCCGCCTTCGTGAACAAAGTGTTTGTACAGGCGGAATGGTGTGTTGCTCGCGCCAGCCCATGCTCTGCCAAGCCGAACACCGCCAACGCCACCAGGCGGATTCTTAACCATCGCTTCATCGCCTTTGCCAAGCGTTCCCCCTTCTTGACAAGAACCATTATCGCTCAGGAAGCATATCAGTGTATTTTCAAGTTCACCGGTTGCTTCTAACTTGCGAGTCAACTTGCCAACATTCTGATCGATGGAGTCAATGCAACCAGCGTAGGCCGCCATGATCGCATCCAAATCGTCCCGCTGCTTATCATTGAGTGAGTCCCAGGCTGGACCTTCGTGCGTGGCAGGCGAGACGCCAGTGAAGAGCCCGAGTTCTTCTTGCCGCTTCAAACGCGATTGAATCAACGCGTCCCAACCGCCGCGATACTGGCCGCGATACTTCTGAAACTCTTCCCACTTGCTGTTCAGCGGCCAGTGCGGCGCGTTGTAGGCAAGGTACAGGAAGAATGGACTATCATCATCGCTTTCAAGTTCGTCAATGTAGCGACAGGCTACATCGGTAAGTGTGTCTGTCGCATAGAAATCTTCCGTGACAGCGACAGGAGAATTGCCTTCATACATTCCTCGATCGCCATCGGGGTGGAAGTAGTTAAAACCGCCAGCGAGACAGCCATAGAATTTTTCGAACCCGCGCTGCAAGGGCCAACAATCGCGGCGGTGGTAACCCAAATGCCACTTCCCGGTCATCATCGTTCGATAGCCTGCGCCGCGCAAGACCTCGGCAACCGTCGTGCAATCTTGATTCAAGAAACCTTGGTAGGCGCCATCAATTCCGAGCGACCGCTCCGGCGGCTCGGTCATGTGTCCAATTCCCACCTGATGCGGATGAAGCCCCGTCATCAGACTAGCACGCGTGGGACAGCAGCGCCCTGAATTGTAAAACTGAGTGAATCGCAAACCGCCCGCTGCCAGTGCGTCGATGTTTGGAGTGTCTATTTCACCTCCGTAACAACCAACATCGGAATAGCCCATGTCGTCGACCAAAATGACGATGATGTTGGGTCGAGGTGGAGCCGCTGTGCGATCCGCAGCTCGGGCCAAGGCGGCAAAGCTGACCTGAGCAATTGCAATAAGCAGGACAAGCAATCGAAACAAGCGAAACTCCTCAGGTGCAGAGACAAGTACCCACCCATCGACGAGTTGGTGCGATTAGGCTTTCTCACAAGAAAATGTCGAGACCGAGCCGCAACTAGTGTACCAAGATTCGCGAACTGGCTCAATTCACGCTTCGTGGCTCCCTAGGGCAGGCCAATGCTTGAAGCCAAACGCGCATGTGGCTAGGTGCTCATCCTCCTCAACGGCTGTTTACCAAAATTCAAATTCTGATTCGCCCTGCGGTGGCACGATGCTTGCTGTACACGCTGCGTGGCGGACTCGCAAGTCTGCCAAACGCCACCCGACTACTGGGATCTCAACTCGACGGACCTCGAGGCAAAACGGCTCGATTTGGAGAATAGCTGAATGATTCAAGCGACACAAAGCATCGGTTCCAGCGACAAGTTAGCTCGAGCGACGAACGCTGGCGGACAGATTCACTACAACCAAAGTAGGATCGCTAGCTTCGTTCGGGCCAACTTGGACGTATTAGTTTGCGTCAGTTGTTGCATCTTGCTCGGCGGACTACTCTTCGGACTCGCATACGCCTCCCAAGTTCGAGACAACCGCACTTCACAGACACTCCGTTCCCAGGCGGGAGTCCGGCTGGCGACTATGTGCGTGGATTCGGAGATGACGACAGAGCAGGAAACCCAAATCCTGCAACTTTTGATGCAACACGATGCTTCTAGCTGGGAAGGCTTCACGATCAGAGACCTCGTCCGTCACTTGAATGCAACGACTCCAACGTATTGTGAAGCTCAGGAGTTGAGCATTATGGGTATCGCGATGGACTCGAAAATCCCCTCGGACATTCCTCCTGGTCCATTGCTGAGTCGCCTGAGGCTGGCTCTACAACCACTTGAACTCGCCTATCAAGTTCGAAGCGGATTGGTTTCGATCGAGACACGCGACTCAGCATTTGCTCGCCCTGTCATACGGATATACGACATCTCGCCGCTTGGCAACATGGACCATTTTGCGATGCTGCGAAATAACATCACGACGCACATTGATCCCGACAATTGGCTTACAGCGGGCGGGGAAAGTTCACTGACAATCCAGGAAACGAATTCACAAATTTTGCTGACGGTTTCGGCGCCAACGGAAACACAGCTTGCCGTTGAAGCCTACTTGGAGTTGCTGGTCTTGCGTGAAATCCCAAGCTTACTACCCATGGACCGCGGCCCGACTCGGGTGCATTCTGACGCGCCGCCTGTTGGGGGCATCGGTTGTTTCAGCGGATCGATCGGGGGCATATGAAGTTGCGGTGATCGCAGCAAACGTTAACCTAGTGCGTTTGCGATGCGCGTCCCTCCAGCGAGAATACTCATGTCGACCAACCATGCAGATGACTTACCGCAGGCGAATCGCAAGATCATGCAGTTCAATGGTGGGACTGCCATCGGAACATGGCAACTTTGGGACGGCGGACAGTATTGCGCGATCCTCACGCGGGCGGGAATTGTAGGCTGCGGCATATACGATTTGGACACCGCGGCAGAATTTGGACAAGCCATTGCAATCGCGAAGGGCACACCGGCACAGCCTCTCGTTACGCCAGAAGACCTGCTGACGGCGAAGATTGTGGGGACAACTCCACAGGCCAGTCACCGAGGTATTCAGGTGGGCATGAGCGGCCGCGAAGCAGTCGAAATCCTGCTCAGAAGCCACCGCTAGCAAAAGCGTTGACTGCCGGGAAGCCGAGACGCCCCACCGAAACACA
>CAYPLE010000090.1:0-9709 GCA_964411445.1 uncultured Pirellulaceae bacterium | reverse complement strand
CGACGAACCGTTCCAAGATCTAGAAAAATACGCAAGCGAGGTCATTTTTGCTCGGAGCGGGAAACGACATCGTCGACAGCCTTGCGCCCTACGTCCGGAAAATCCGTAAAGAAACCGTCTACTTGGATATCTTGCAGTAAAACTCGGTGCAACTCGTCGCTCGACCTGGCCCAATTAGGAAGCTGATCGATTCGCACCGTGTACGGATGGACAACAAGACCTGCTTGATGAGCAGCGGGGACCAACGGGGTGATTCGCAACGCGTCTCCGTTTCTACTGGCGATCAAGTCCAATGGAGGACCAATGCCGTCAGCATACTTGGCCACTTCGCTTAGCTCTGCGCAGATCTCCTCTAGCGGCTCCATGCCAGTGGTCTTCTTCAAGAGGCCCAACGGTGATTTGCCGTAAAGCTGCACACACTGAAGCTTGCATCCCGATTCACGAATGTACTTCAACTCGCTAGCCTCGAAACATTGAATGAAACATCGATGCTCCGGATTGCTATAACCAAAATCCTGCAAGAGTGGCAGCAGGATATCTGCTGGATGTACACCAAACTCCCGAACGTGCCACTCAGGACGTTTCAGTTCAATGTGCAATCCAACATTCCGATGAAGCGTCCTATTGAGCCCCTGCACTAGCTTTACTTCGTCCACAAGGCGAACCATTCGTTGATCGAGGCGGCGGTCGAACCGGGCCTCGTACGGAGCCATTCCGATGGTACGCTCGTAAACAGACATTTGCCTCAGCTCGGCCCAAGTAAAGTCAGCGTAGTAGAATTTGCCGTCTTCTCGTTGCCTGTCTGGGAAAAGTTCTGAAGCGTTCGTATTGGCATCCAAGTGGATATCGTGGGCAATAACCAGTTGTCGATCCTTGCTCAACACGAGATCCTGTTCGACGTAGTCGGCCCCTTGAGCGATCGCCAACACTTTTGCAGCCTCGGTATGTTCAGCGACATAACCACTTGAGCCCCTGTGGGCAATCACGATGGCCGCAGCACCAGAATCCGCCTGTCCAACCACGCTCTGCTCCAGGAACAAAAGTGACACAGCAATCGAAACGGCACAAACAACAGAAAATCGGAGACCCATTCGCGTTTCCATCCTAACAAAGTAAACACGGTTCAAGAGCATATCATTACACCCAAACAAGTCGGCGACAAGCTCTTCTCCTCTGCGGTTGTCGACCGCGAGAAATCGTA
The DNA here is from genome assembly GCA_964411445.1 of uncultured Pirellulaceae bacterium. Lineage (GTDB taxonomy): Bacteria > Planctomycetota > Planctomycetia > Pirellulales > Pirellulaceae > Aureliella. The sequence goes on along the minus strand of CAYPLE010000090.1, from coordinate 8,508 downwards.
TCGCATTGTCCGCGTCGCATCACCTCCGATGAGTCGTCAAGGCGGAATTTAACTGGAACTTCGCATGGAATGTTTGGCCACTCTTCGAGAGCCTGCATTGTTCAGATTGAAATGCGTTACAATTTGGCAGCCGAACCCCACTTCTTTTTGAACTTGTATTCTCCACCGTGCTTCGCACTGGTTCCCCAAAAATGAAACGACTCTACGGCCTGATCGCAGCAACTTATTCTCCCATGGATGAACAGGGTAACATACTCTTCGATTCCATTGAGCCAATGGTTGAGCACCTGCTCGAGGGTTCGATCTCGGGGCTTTATGTTTGCGGCAGCACGGGTGAAGGAATGTCGATGACCGGCAAGGAGCGAAAGCAGTTGGCGGAAGCCTACATCGCTGCAGCGGACAACCGCGTGCCAGTCATCGTCCAAGTAGGCCACAACAGCCTTCGCGAAGCGGCCGACTTGGCAGAGCACGCCGCCACGTCGGGGGCCGCGGCCGTTTCGGCAACTTGCCCCTCATATTTCCCGCTCAGTGACCAAGACCTTTTGATCAAATCTATCAGCGAGATCGCCAAAGCCTGCTCCGAAACCCCGTTTTATTACTACCATATCCCAGCCTTTACGGGCTCCACAATTCAGCCCGCTACCATGTTGACGGCGGCACAGAATTGCATTCCCAACTTGGCTGGCATCAAGTACACGGACACGCGTCTGTTTGAATTCCAGGAGTGCTTGCAAGTCTGCGGCCAAGCGTTTGATGCAGTCTGGGGCTGCGATGAAATGTTGCTCGGTGCGCTCGCCAGTGGCGCCAAGGCTGCCATAGGCAGCACCTACAATGTCGCTCCGAAGCTTTATATTGATATCATGAACGCAGTAGGAGCGGGTAAACTGGAACAAGCTCAAGCCCTCCAACTCAAGAGTGTCGAACTTGTCAGAACCCTCAATCGCTTCCCATTCCATTCCGCAGTCAAATCGGTTCTTTCAATGCGAGGAATCCATTGCGGATCATGTCGCCTTCCACAGGGAAATTTGACAAACGCCGATGTTTTGGCGTTGCGGAAAGCGTTGGAACAGATTGGTTTCTTTGATTGGTCGAGATAGCCGTCCATGGAACTCAAGCTTAACAGCATTCGCTTTCTTTTCTGCCCCTTGACGATCCTGCTGGTTGCAATGTGCAGCTTGGCCAACGAGTCACAGGCGCAAGATTCGTCCGGTTGGCTTCAGTGGAAAGAGCTAACAAACATTCCAGATGCACTTGGCGTGGCGGGACCATTTGCGGGGGTGACGGAAGACACACTAATTGTGGCAGGCGGTGCGAATTTCCCGGCTCCGGTTTGGGAGACTGATAAGGTTTGGTATGACAAGATCTACGCCGCTGTGCGAAAGGGCGACCGCGTGCAGTGGCTGGATGCAGGAAGGTTGCCGCGCCCCGCTGGCTATGGAGTCAGCCTTTCGACCCATCGAGGTATTCTGTGCGCTGGTGGGAATGACAGCGAAAGGACCTTTCGCGAAGTCTATTTGCTGCATTGGGACGCAACGGACAATACTGCCAAGACAACGACGCTTCCAAGTCTGCCTGAACCGCGAGCTTACGCTGGTGCTGGGCTGATTGGCGAAACCGCGTATATCGCGTGTGGACAGTCGAGCCAAGAATTAAAGTCAGCAACCAATTCGCTCTGGACACTGAACTTGCGCGGCCTTGATCATACCGAAACCAGGAGCGAAACTGCAACGCAAGGAGCACAAATGCCGAGCTGGCAGAAACTGCCTGCGTTGCCCGGACCGCCCCGGGCCTTTCCAGTTGTAACGGTGCAGCACAATGGTTTCGAAAATTGTCTTTACGTGATCAGCGGTCGATCGGAGACAGGGGATTCAGTTGAGTTCTTGACGGATGTTTGGGAATTCTCTCCCAGCAAACAGACTTGGCGTCAAAGATCCAATGCACCTCGCTGCGTTATGGCGGGCACAGGTATTGGAATTGGGCAAAGCCACATCCTCGTGCTCGGCGGCGCGGACGGGTCTCAGTTCAATCAATCTGACATTCTCAAGGATGACCATCCTGGCTTTCCCCGTGAGGCGTTGGCTTACCACACAATCACCGACACCTGGGTCTCCGCCGGAAAAATCCCTCAGAACCATGTCACAACAACGGCGCTTCGCTGGGGCGACGACATCATCATTCCTAGCGGAGAAGTCCGCCCGCGTGTACGCAGCCCAAAAGTGTGGGCAATAGAAATCGACTCGCAGCTCCAAGGATTCGGTCTGGTCAACTACTTGGTACTGATTGCCTATCTTGCTGCAATGGTTGGCATCGGCGTCTATTTTGCGCGCCGCAACACCAGCACCGATGCCTACTTTCGGGGTGGCAAATCGATACCATGGTGGGCAGCAGGGTGCAGCATCTTTGCGACCATGTTGAGCTCTCTCACCTTCACTGGCATTCCGTCGAAAGCATACGCGCAGGATTGGGTCTATTCGATTGGAAACTTCATGATCCCGATCGTGGCCGTCGTCGCAGTCTACTTGGCGTTGCCGTTTTTTCGGCGAATAGATGCAACCAGTGCTTACGAATATTTAGAGCTCCGATTTTCTCGCGGTGTGCGATGGTTCGGAAGCTTGAGTTTTACGCTCTTCCACGTTTTTCGGATGGCGGTCGTACTATCGTTGACAGGTTTGGCCTTGGCAGTTGCTACACCGCTGACGCCCGTTGAAGCGGTCTTGGTCATGGGGCTACTCAGCATTGTCTACTGCACAATGGGTGGCATCGAAGCAGTCGTATGGACGGATACCGTACAAGCTGTCGTGCTGTTGGGCGGGGCGAGCTGCGCACTTTTCTTGCTGATCCAAGGAACCGACGGGGCCTTCTCAGGTTTCTGGACATCAGCAAGCGACGCCGACAAGTTCAAGATGGCCAATTGGCACAGCAGTCCTTTCGATACACAAATCGCATTTTGGGTCATTGTCGTTGGTGCGACGGCCCAAAACGTTTCGTCCTACACGTCAGATCAGGCAGTCGTCCAACGCTACATGACAACCACTGACGAGAATGCGGCCGCCAAGTCGATTTGGACCAACGCGTTGCTTTCGATTCCTGCAACGCTACTGTTTTTCTCAATTGGCACGGCATTGTTCACCTACTATCAGTCGCATCCTGAACGTCTGACACCGACAATCACCACAGACCAAGTATTTCCACTCTTCATATCTAGAGAATTGCCTATCGGGCTGGCCGGCCTGATTGTCGCTGGGATATTTGCGGCAGCACAGTCTACCGTTTCGACAAGCATGAATTCGATCTCGACGACGGTGGTCGTCGATTTCCTCCGCCCACTCAATGCGTTCCATCATGAACGATCTTATCTCGTCGCCGCGCGTTGGATTACTGCGGTCACTGGAGTGTGTGGGACGATGATTGGATTGGTTTTCGTGAACCCTGATATCAAGTCACTATTTGACGCTTTCATAGTCGTCATAGGACTCTTCATGGGGGTGCTGGGCGGTCTCTTTTGCTTGGGTGCGCTCACCACGCGAGGCAATGCGACAGGAGCACTCGTAGGCGCATTGGCTGGTGCTGCAGTGATGGCATCGCTTTGGATGTTCAGCAACTTGAGCGGCTATTTGTATACCGCCTGCGGAATCGCCACCTGCTTTGCGACTGGTTACGCCGTCAGCATCCTGGTCGGTCCAAAGAATCAGAATCTCTGTGGTCTCACGATCCACACCCTCAAACAAACTAACCTCTCAAGGCAATAGTTAGTGGTTCTGGTGACAGCCCCGAGCGCACACGAACGCTATTCAGGTCTAGTCAGAGTTGCAAAAAAGGCAAGCCGACGAACGCGTTTGTTAAGGGTCAATCGTCGGGCTCTGAGCCATCTTTGATGACGAATTTTGCCTTGAGTTTGGCGACTTCATCAGCCAGACCAGCTTGCTGCACACTACCCAGCACCTGGGCGAAATCTTTATACGCGGCCGGTGCTTCATCCTTGGGGTAGAACTTGCAATTACTCATGATGTCGAGCGACTCAAACTCCTGGTCAATTCGAGTCTGATCCAATCGCAATTTCGCTTGTCGCCGCGACATACTGCGACCTGCGCCGTGGTTGATACTGAAGGCACTGCGACCGGCCCCCTGTCGGGCAACCATGACGCTCGATCCGTCGCGTGGGTTGCCGGGTAAGAGAATCGGATGTCCGGTTTCGGCAAACGGCGTTCCGTACAGTTCGCTGTGCCCAGCCGGGAGAGCTCGCGTTGCGCCTTTTCGGTGCACCCATTGCAATTGTCCGTCGGTCTTTTCTTGTCGCGCAATATTGTGGCTGATGAAATACACCAAGTGCCCGCGAGCTCCAGGTAGCACTTGTTGGAAGGCTTCAAGCACAAGCTGATTAATCAGGAGGTGATTAACAGTGGCAAAGTTTGCTCCCAACGCCATATCGACGAGGTAAGCGTCTGCCTCAGGAGTTCCGATCTCAGCATAGACCAAGTCGCGATCACCGGCTGGAAACGCGAGGCCCTTCTTCTGAAACACCTTCCTCAATGCCTTAAATTGACGACTGGCCAACGTGTGCCCCAATCCACGGGAGCCACAGTGCGACAGAAACGCAACACAGTTGTTCTTCATGCCGAAGCCCTCGGCAATTGCTGCATGGCCGGGGTCCTGCGAAAACTCGACCACTTCGCATTCACCAAAGTGATTGCCGCCACCGTAGGAACCCAACTGCTGGGCTTGAAAAGCGAACCGTTCGAGTTTTCGTTCATCGATCATGCGTTGTAAGCGATGCTCGAGGACGTCGGCGTTACCATCGAGTCCAGCATGACTGGCGTCTTCACATCGACGCGCCCACTCTTTCGGGATTCCGAGCTTGCGCAACACATTCTTGCTGGCCCCCTGACTGGCGGCGGCAACACCCAGTCGTTCGTCGATCCTCCGCGCCTTTGGGGCGGCCCGCTGTCCGCGACCTGTCCCAGTTGGTATACGGCTACAAATCGCCTTGATCAATTCTCGTCGCACTTTCGCTGATTCGATTTCACGAGCTGGCACATCGGTCTGCAGCAGACTCATCGAACACTTGATATCAACGCCGACCGGCCCAGGGTAGACATGAGTTGGCGAGACCATCACGCAGCCTACAGGCGCACCGTAGCCAACATGCGCATCGGGGTTGATGACGACGTCCGTCACACCTGGAGCAAGCCGAGCATTGATGGCTTGCTGTAGGCATTCATCGCTGAAGCCACCGCGAATATGTTCGTTGCCGATGACCGTAATCGGACTCTTGTCCTGCCCGACATCTAACGTTGCAATTGCCTGAGATTCACATCGCAAGACATCCGCAAACGCACTTGGGCTGTCGTCAGGGTGAGCATTCATCGGAACGAACTTCAAATCAGCAGAGGCATTGAGAACAGTAGTGAAACTGGACACCGCCTCGGCATCAAGGGTTCACGACGCTCGTTCAGATGCAGGGCCAATTAAAGTTTGGGGCATCAGTCACATCGCGCGAGCGTGCACTTCGCCAATGCGCACTTCGCCCGGAAAACTGTGAGCTAGCGTTCTACGGCTGATCACCTAGATTCAAACGCTTTCCAGGGGTCAAATGCACATGCTATTGCAGTTCGACGGTTCGGCTACTCGTTGTCGTCGTAGACGAACGTTGGGATCTCTTTGAGCACGCCAACGTTCAGGTTCTCGCTGATGATTCGAGTCTTGACGAGTTGCGTTCCCTTGCGATTGTGCTCAATCTCGAAACTATACATTCGAGTATCGCGGATTGGCATTTCGGCGATAGGTTCAAAGTCAATCGTATTGCCTTGCTGACGATACTTGACTTGTGGATTCACGTTCACCAGCCGTGCACCTTCAGGAAGCGTGATCTGCAAACGAACGTTGCGATCAGGCTTATCCCCCTTGTTCAAGACACGTACTTCGTAGGTCTTCGTTGCACCGACTTCGATGACACCATCGTCTTGGCGAACCAAGAATTCCAACTCAGCGCGTCCGTTGACGTCGACTTGTGTCATCGCTTCGGCGGTCGCACCTAAGTCACCATTTGCTTTGAGCGTAAATGACTGTGGCCCAAGCTCAACTGGCAACAAGCGAATTTGGAACTCAGCAGGCGTGCCAGCGGGCAATTCTGTCAAGCCAACATGCAAAATGTGCTGAGAACGATCATATTCCGCTTGAGCAAGACTGCAGCCGACGTACTTCAATCCGGCAGGTAGGTGGACGGCAAAGTCTAAGTTTGTAGCCGACGCAGTGCCGTTGTTCATTACCGCCAGTGTGTAGGCCGCTTCGCGTTGCAAGTATCGCTCACGCGGCCCCTGAATCTGCGCGACCAACTTCGCCGCCTTAACTTCGACGTTGACGATCTTCTCAAATTGGACACCATCGTCGGTCAGTGCGCGGACAATACACTGCCCGCTTCCTGCGGATGCAGCGGCGAATACAAGTCCATCGATGGGCCGCGACTCACTGGGATGCAGGTCATTCAAATCTGCTCCAATGGTGCTGCCGCCAGGATGTGACAAATTGGCTGGCACCTCCACTTCGATTGTTACGTTGCGTGCAACGCCTGTGCCCGCGTTTCGAATCGTCATTCGCGGCTGGAAGTTCGAGCCGATCATGACACTCGGGCTAGCGTCAATCTCGATTTCCAACTTTGGCTTGGTTGCCAACGTCCGCACGCTTGCCTGAGCGGCAAACATAACACTGGCCGTGCTACCAATTTCACCCTCGATTTCCGGTATCAAATTGATCCGAATCAAGCGTTCTTCGCCGGCGGGCACGGTACCTAGATCCCAGACGAGCAGACCGTCGGCACTTGGTTGTACTTCGGGTTCACTGCCAACAAAACGCGTGCCTTTTGGAATTTGGTCCACGACTCGAACGTTCAGTGCATCGGCGCCACCACGATTGGCAACCATCATCATGAACATTGCTTTCTTGCCAACTTGAATCTCTTCAGCAGGTGGTCGGATCTCAATCGATACGTCGGGACGCTGCGGACCATCCAAGTAGCGGTTGCCCGGCTGATCACTTACCAACGAGGCCATGCCAACCATGGATACAGGATTGCTGCGAGTTTGGCTGGCGGTCCGCATCGATGGGCTGGGCGTCGAATTTGGGAGTGGCTGGGTTGCGTAGCCACCAACTCCGGCACGATTATTTGTTGCCGCCATTGCTGACGTTTCCGCTCCATATCTTGAGCTGGCAGACGGACCACCTCCGAGAGGATTCCCCGAAGGCATCGAGTTGGACGGAAATGTATTTGATTGCTGAGTCGACGGCTGCTGAGCGGAAAGATCTGTCATCGGGACCGCAGGCCGCTGAGTATCGGAGAGACTACTGGTAGCCGGACGAGAGCTACCAAACGGTGCTGCAATAGCAGCCGGAGGTTGTTGCCCGGGATTGTTGGGCGAAACGCCGTTGTCCGTTGTCGAGTAGCCTGAGTCATTCACTTCGGAGGCAAAACTAGCTGTTGCGGCTGGGGGACCGTTGTAAGCGGGCAAACTAGGTGCAGTGTCGGCAAGCGCCCCAGCAGAAGCCCCAAAAGGCGGATTGCTGGGAAGTGAACCTGTGGTCGTTCCATCGTTCGGCACTTGCGGAGGTGGAGCCGTTGGGAAAGCTGCCTGGTTACCAGGAGGCATATCCGAGAGCCCAACTCCGCTCGGCGGTGGTGCTTGGCTGTGCAACGAAGCGGACGCAGGCGGTAACTGCGGCGGTAACGCGGATAGCCCCGCACCTCCGCTGTTCATCGACGCCGATGGGCCTGCATCGTAACTGGGGGCAGGGAATCCCTGGGGTGGAAACGTCGAAGGACCTGCGGCGGAATCCGACAGGCTACCACCAACTTGCTCATCTGCTGCGGCGAGAACAACGCGTGAGTCTCGCAGTGGGTTCGCGCTGGCGGTGTCCGAATAGCTTCCGTAGGTCGCTTCGTATTCGGGAACACCAGCATCTGGTTGAAAACCGCCCCCAGACAGGGACTCGTTGTTAGCGCGAACAAGTGGTTGAGGAACCGGCGAGGTCGATGGAAGGCCGATCGGCTCCGCTTGGGCGGGCTGCGTCGACTCCTCCAACAGCGCGAGTTCACGATCTTTTTTTCGTGAATCGTGCTGAGCGAGCGCAATAGCGCAAGCCCCCAGCAAAATGGTGCCACCGATGGTTGCTAACCGAGTACTTGTTTTCTTCATCGCTACGACGTCCGTGTCGGCTTAGAATCTCTGTCTGTTTCTTCCTCAACGTGAGGAATCTAGGCGAAGCATCGGAGACATCCGCAAGTCACCAAGACGCTCATTGCGACGGTGAATCTGGACGACCTTCGAACCAATTCGCACTAGTTCGGTAAGTCGTAGCAAAACCTACTGACGCGAGACTAGGGCAGTTTGCCTAAAGCCCCCCGCAAAAGTGGATCGACGCCACTGTTTGGCTAGCAATTGCAGCCAAATTGGTCTTCATGTAAACAATTGCGGCGGACTCGGTTTTCGCTCGCCCAGCGAAAGGGCGACGACGTGA
>CAYPLE010000089.1:10228-26372 GCA_964411445.1 uncultured Pirellulaceae bacterium | reverse complement strand
TGACGCAAGTCGTTCGGCGACGGCCTTGGAAGGCCATCGAACGAATTCTCCAAGGCACCGCAAATTGTACTTTTGAGTTACCCTGGCGTCGGGTTTCCATGAAATGACCACGCGGCAGAGGGATGTTAAACTTTGCGGGTAAATCCCAATGTTCGCAGCGCGAGGGTTATGCATTCTGCTCGCACGACAAACCGCTTGCTATCTGCTCAAAGACGGTACAACTAGCACTTCTGGCGTCGATGACATCACCGTGTAGAAAATCCGTGTAGGACGTTTCTGCGCACTAGGTTGGTTCACGCACAATGATTGCTTGCAATTGAAGCATTCAAGATTCCAACCCTCTAGGGCCTGACAAGCCCAGTCAATGGATTGACGTTAGAATTGCAAGGAGCAATATCGTGAAGAAGTTTTGGCTTCAAAGCCTGGCCCTTTCCCTGGGGCTCATCGGCTTTGCCAGCGCAAATGCACAATACAATGCCCCAGTGGGCGGTCTTGGTGCCAGCGCTTATCCCGTACAGAATACACCTCTTGTGGTGCAAAGCTTGCCACAAGTTCCTGGTGGTTATAACCAGCCCGGCCTGCAGCCAATACCGCAGCAGCCGGTCTATCAAACGCAGCCGGTGCAGCAACAGGGGTATCAACAACCTGTCTATCAGCAGCAGCCTGTTTACCAACAACAAACTGTCTTCCAGCAACCCGCTGGCTACCAGCCGCAGATGCAACTGATCGCCAACCAAGATGGCGCGATCTACAATCAGCAGCTCGTGCCTGAGACGGTTTCTCCGCAGGCGGTTGGCCCTCAGGGTTACGCCCCTGCGATCAACCAGGCCGTTCCTCAAGCAGGTCACGTCCACCAGGGCGTTCCGATGCAGTCATACGCTGCTCCAGCAACCAGCTACGTTCAAGGTGGCAGCGGCTGTTCAAGTTGCCAGCAGGGTAGCGCGCCAGCGTACAACTATTCGTATCCATCGGCCATCGTTGGCAACATCGGGTACGACCAAGGTGGCTATTCGTGTGCTCCAACGGCCACTTCCTACGCGCCGGTTTCGAGCGTTGGAATTGGCCCCGGTGCATCACCATGGTTCTTCGGCGGTGGCGTCTTGCTGTTCAATCGCGTTGACAACAAAGACATCCCGCTGAGCTTCTTTGACAGCGACTACGTTGCGGACACACTGACAACTCGTTCGGCTCGTCCAGGTATTATGCCTGGATTCGAAGTCATGGCTGGCCGCTACTTCAACTGCGGACGCAACGCGCTTCAAGTATCGTACTTTGGAGTGTTCAGCGAGACTGCCACTGCGACTCGAGCTCGAACGACCGGCGGTGACTACCGATCGCGGATGGCATTCACCTACGTCGACATCCTCAACCCAGCTCAAACAGCTCCTTGGGGCCCCGCGACACAAGGTGTTTACAGTTGGTTTGATTCTGCGTTCACCCACCAACTCGAACGCAGCACGCAATTCCATAACGTTGAGGTCAACTTATTGGGCTTCGCGGCAGGTGGAGCAGCCAGGAATTTCCGTGCTGGCCCTGCCGGCGGCTGCTTGCTTTCCCGCGGTCATGGCGGATGCAGCTCCTGCGGTGGCAGCGGCTGCGGCGCTTGCGGAGGCGGCAGCTCATGTGGTGGATGCGGCGGATGCGGATCTTGCGCTTCTAGCTGCGGTCCGGCACCTCGATTCGGAGCAGGTCCTTGCGGCCTAACGCCTCCATCCTGTGGTAGCTGCATCAACATGACTTGGCTTGCAGGTTTCCGCTACTTCCGATTCGAAGACAATCTGACGTACGCCGCCAGCCTGCAAGACAGCGTGATCAGCCGAGCTGCGGATGACCTCTACTACGATGTGAACACAACCAACGACCTGTTTGGTTTCCAACTGGGTAGTCGCCTCGACTACTGCTTGGGCAGTCGATTCAACTTCTACGGATCAGCCAAAGCAGGTGTCTTCGGAAACCATTCGACGTTTTACTCGCGAATCGCTACGGAATTCCAAAACGCTTATCTGAACGATACGCGAACTCCGGCGAATCCTAGCAACGGTCAAGCATGGGTGTTCAACGAATCGAAGAATACACTCGCTTTCCTCGGTGAACTTGGAACGGGCGTTGGCGTTCGCATGTCGCCTCGCTGGACTGCCACAGTTGGCTACCGAGCCATCTTTGCGTCCGGCGTAGCTACCTCGCCCGATAATATTCACTACGCTCATGCTAACTACGCAGACATTCGAGACTACGACAACTACGGTTCGTTGATCTTGCACGGTCTGAACATTGGCGCACTGTACAACTTCTAGTCCGAACAGAAGTTGAGAACAGGCGTTTGGAACGCGTAAATCTTGCATTCCGGAATTCCGGAATCAGGATCGAAAACAACTTGAATTGCCAGCATTTGCGTCGGTGAGGCCCAGACCTGTGCGTGGGACGTCAATCCAGCACCGCGTGGCTTGCAAAACAAAGTTCACCTAGAAACGGCCGCGAGAGTTTATCTCTCGTGGCCGTTTGCTATTTTCTCGTCTAGACACAGCTAGGCTCTCTTACTCCGCCAACGCAAAGGCTTTTGAGATGGCCGCAGCGGTTTTCTCCACCGCTGGTTCATCGTCAAGTGCGTTGAGCGGTTTGTTGAACGGCTCAGCGCGAATAGGGCCATCGTAGCCAATCTGCTGCAGAGCCTTCAGGAAAGTGGCAACGTCAATGACTCCCGTTGCAGCAGGTAGCTCTCGTTGTGAGTCGATTTGTTCCTTGAGAGTTCTACCCTTCGGTGCATCGTTCAAGTCAACGGCGACGACGTCTTTGGCGTCCAAAGTGAGAATGTCAGCAGCAGTCTCTTCGGCACAATACCAATGCCAGCTATCGAGTACGAATCCAACATTGTCTTCACCGATCTCGGCGATTAGATCTTTTGTCTCCGCCATCGTATGCACAAACGAGTGTTCTGCGCTGGACCAGAGCGTAAAAGGCCCAACGTATTCGAGCCCGAAGCGAATGCCGTGATCCCCATAAACACGGGCAATCTGCTTCAACCGTCGGGCATGCTGACGAAAGTTCTGAACATACGTCAGCTCAGCGTGATTGGGACGCAACCAAGTTCCCACGCGAGTGACGCCAGCCTTTTCTAACGCGGCCGCTTCACTGGGCAAACGCTTCATGCCTTCGTCGAACACCGATGCATCCGAGCGGAAATCAACCGATAAACCTGCCGCTCCCCAAACGAGCCCGCGTCGCTTAAGCTGCTGAGTGTACTCCTGAGCTTTGTCGCCCAGCGATAACAAGAACCCGGTCATGGGTTCAACGGATCCAAATCCATGCTTCTCAGCAAGCCGTACCGTCTCGTCTTGCGACGCGCCAACACCGATTCTTCCCGGGCAAAGATCCATCGTGTACGCTGCCGCTGCTGGAGTTGCACTGGGTGCTGTCGGCGTGAACGCTGCCAGCAGGTTACTACGAAGCCCGCCTGCTAGGCTGAGCCCGGCAGCCATGCCGAATGTTCTCCGCGAAACTTCGGCCTGCTTTGCATTTTCGCTTGTGGTCACTTCGTCGCCTTTCGATGTATCGTCGCGTATTTTTGATGAACCAGCCGTTTGTCCTGCTGAGCCAAGACTGCCCTGGAATCCAACGCTTCATTTTAGTGACTCGGCTGCTTGCTGTGGGGCCCGTTGTTCTAGCAGCATATCCTGCCGCTGATCGGGACGTTCTGGGGCCGAGCGTGAAGGGCTCTGTCGCCGGAGCGGGGAAGGCCTTCTACTGCCAAACGACTCAGAATACGGACTCTCGCCATCGTCATAACCTGAACAACCTGAGTAAGTTGCCGATCCCCCACGAGTTTTAGGCCGTGGCACCTCTGCAGGCTAAGCATCAATTCCGGCGGAGCGTAGGTTTTAGAACTGAGGAATCGCGGTCAATCCGCCCCAAGCAATTCGACTCAACCTTTGTCCAGGCATCTCTTTATGACTCCAAGTGCGACGCTGCCAACGGAAACCGGCTTACCAACTCTGTCGCCGGTGGTGAGCTTCGGTCCTGACGCCGAACAGAATCCCAATGCGAGCCGCTGCACGGACGAGCAACAGACTAGCGTGCTGCACATCATCAATGGTGAATTCTTCTCGGGCGCCGAACGCGTTCAGCAGTTATTGGGCAAGCGGCTCGGGATGCAAGGCTTTGACGCGTCCTTTGCGTGCGTGAAGCCTGGCAAATTTCCTGAGCAGTGTCAGCTGCGCAGCCATCAGGTGCATGAATTCCCAATGCGTGGCCGTTTCGACTTGAGCATTGTCAAGCAGCTCGCTGATTTTGCTCGAGATGGCGATTTTAAGTTGTTGCACGCACACACGCCACGGACCGCACTGATTACCTCAGGCGTAGCTCGACGCACCGGCTTGCCTTGGGTTTATCATGTGCACAGTCCCACCGCGCGAGACAGCACGCGAGGATTCGTGAATCGAGTCAATGACTTGGTAGAGCGTTTCTCGCTTCGCGACTGCAGCCGCTTAATCACTGTTAGCCGCAGCTTGCGTCGTGAGATGCTTCGCTTGGGTGTACCACATACGAAACTTTCTGTTGCACCGAATGGTGTGCCTAGTTTTGAGCCGATCGACGCTTCGGCACGCCTGAACCAACAATCCTGGACGCTTGGTATTTTGGCTCTCATGCGCCCCCGCAAGGGAATCGAAATTGCCATCGACGCGATGGCTCAGCTTCTTGACCGCGGCGTAGACGTCACTTTGGATTTGATCGGATCGTTTGAAACACCTGAATATGAGAGTGCCATTCGAGCTCAGATTGCCCGAGTCGGAGTCGGCGAAAAAGTGCGTTTATTGGGCTTCCGCAGCGATGTTGGCTCCGAAATCCGCCGCTTGGATGCCTTGCTGTTGCCAAGTCTTTTTGGCGAAGGCATGCCGATGGTAGTCCTTGAAGCACTTTCGGCAGCAGTGCCAGTCGTAGCGACCCGCGTCGAAGGTACTCCTGAAGTGATCCGCCACGGCACCGAAGGATATTTGGCCACCCCCGGGGACTCAACCGACTTGGCCGATCAGATTATGCGTTTGACAGCCGAACGATTGAATTGGCAAGAGCTCAGCGCCGCCGCCATGGCTCGCCACCGCAGTGCATACACCGACGACCACATGGCCACCGCCGTCGCCCGAGCCTACCGAAAAGCACTTTCGAAGTAGCGGCGGCAATTTGCTGCCACCAGTCGACAGCCACCAGGGTTGGCAACAGCTCTTTTACAGCCGGAAATAGTCCCGAATTGCGACCTGGACGCACAAAAAAAACCTGGCTGGACGCAGAAAAAAACCGTGGCTGGACGCACAAAAAAACCCTGGCTGGACGCACAAAAAAACCCTGGAAAAACCAGGGTTGTGGAGATTCTAGCTACCCGGCATGGACTCGAACCATGAATGGCTGAACCAAAATCAGCAGTGTTACCATTACACCACCGGGCAGTCATGACCCAGATTGCTCAGGCCATTTATGCGGCAAATCTTAGCTACTTCGCTCGGAGTTCACAACCGCAAAAGCGAGCCTCTGTAATTCAACAGCAAGATCGACATCAACGGTCGCAACATCTACTGAAGCAGACAAACTTATCGGCGCGAAGTTCAGTATGCCAGAAACGCCGAGAGCTGCAAGACGGTCTGCGATCGCGGCTGCCGAACGAGCTGGAACGGCCAAAATAGCCATCTGAACATTCAGTTCGGGGAGCCGTTTTTCAAGGTCCGCAACGTCGTGAATGGGAATCCCGTCGACCGTTTGCCCAACCTTCGAAGTATCTTCTTCAAAAATCGCTTGCAGGCAGAAACCCTGTTGCTGAAAACCACGATAGCGAACGAGCGCGTTTCCAAGATTCCCAAATCCGATGAGCACGGTATTCCAGGTTCCATCCGTCCCAAGGGCTCGCCGAAGGGCTCCGACCAATCCGGCAACGTTGTACCCCACCCCTCGCTTGCCGAACTCTCCGAACAGAGCCAAGTCGCGGCGAATCTGTGAATCGCTCAACCCAAGCCTCCGCCCCAGCACGTTGCTTTTGATCGTCTCCCCGCCGCTGCGGGCAAAGTGCTGCAACTCGCGCAGGTAGAGCCCCAGACGGCTTGCCGTAGCTGCAGGGATTCCTCCGGACTTAACAGTTGGGAGAACCGAGGCGGGTTCTTCCCCTTCCAATGTGGGACGCTGATCAGGCGAACCAACTAGTTTTTTGCGGTTGTCACTCATTTTCGCATTATATCCGGTTCATCGTGAACAATCGTTACATTCCCGGCGAATGAACATCCGAAAAGACCTAAACCTCCAAGTTTGCCCTCTTTCGCCATTCCTCCTGTTCAATGCTTGCATGTTTGTCGATCTATCTTCTGCTAAGAGCACATTCTGGGTGGATTGTCCAGTCTACGCAGCCGGCAGCGACCAGCAGATCGACACAAGTTCGGGAGGAACTGGGTCAGGAATCAGCGGTAGCTCATTTGTAACGGCTCTGACGAAAAGCAGAATCCCTGAAATGCCTGCTTAACACCATGGGCACACTGGAGCCCACCAGAGACTCATCCAGTACAACACACGAGAGTTCTAAGGAGAACGGGAAATGAGAAGGCTGTTTGTAGTGCCGGTTCTGCTAGCTGCTTTGGCTAGCGTTTCTGGCAAAGCTAATGCCGCCTATAGTGGCGCAATTAGCTATCAAGATTGCGGTGGCTGTGTAGTCAATAGCTGTGAAGTTCCAGCTACACACACTGTAATGAAGACGGTTCGTCGTACTGTCTACGAGCAAAAGCAAGTAGAACGAACACGAACCGAATACCAAACCGTTACGGAAGACAAAGTTGTCAACGTGACGCGAATGCAGCGAGAAACTCGCTACCGAACGGTCAATCAAACCGTTCGCAAACCGGTTTACGAGACGAAGACTCGTCAGTACACCGTCATGAAGCCTGTCTACGAGACACACACTCGTCAGGTAACGTACAACGTCCGCAAGCCAGTTTACGAAACGCATCAGCGTGAAGTTCAATACACGGTGATGAAGCCTGTATATGAAACTCACCAGCGTGAAGTTCAGTACACGGTCATGAAGCCCGTTTACGAAACTCACAACAAAGTGATCAACTACACAGTCATGAAGCCTGTGTACGAAACTCACAACAAAGTGATCAACTACACCGTTCGCAAGCCTGTATACGAAACTCGCGAACGAGTCATCAACTACACAGTCATGAAGCCTGTGTACGAAACTCACGATCACGTTGTAAACTACACCGTGATGGTTCCACAGCAAGAAACTCGCACCCGCGAAGTTGTTCGATACGTAACCAAGCCAGTTAACTACACCAAGACGATCCAAGTTAAGGGTGGTCACTGGGAAGAGCGAACTGAAGAAGTTGCTGGTCCTGTTCAACGTCGCACCATCCGCGAGCCCGGTACTTGGGTTTGGGACGCGTCGCAGTGCAAGTGCGTTTACTGCCCAGGCAAGTGCCGAGTAGAGTGCGTACAATGCCCACCAAAGACCATCTGCAAGAAGGTCTGGGTTCCAACGTGCGAAACGAAGGAAGTTAACTGCGTTCGTTACGAGCGTGAGTGTGTCAAGGAATGCGTTCCTTACACCGTTTGCAAAATGGTTCCAGAATGCCGTCAAAAGACGGTTACTCACCGAACCTGCAAGATGGTTCCTGAGTGCCGAACGAAGACTTGCACATACCAAGTTTGCCGAATCGTTTGCGAGCAACGTCAAAAGACTTGCACGTACCGAACTTGCAAGATGGTTCCTGAGTGCCGTCAAAAGACTTGCACATACCGCACCTGCAAGATGGTTCCTGAGTGCCGAACCAAGGTTTGCACCTACCGAACCTGCAAGATGGTTCCTGAGTGCCGAACGAAGGTTTGCACCTACCGAACCTGCAAGATGGTTTGCGAGCAGCGTACTAAGGACGTTTGCTACCGAACCTGCAAGATGGTTCCAGAATGCAAGACGCAAACTTACACCGTTTGCAACTGGACCTGCGAAAACGTTTGCAAGCAAGTTCCTTACACCGTTTGCGTTCCAGTTTGCGAACAAAAGACGATCAAGGTTTGCAAGCGAGTTCCAGTTTGCGTTCCTTACACCGTAACGGTTTGTGTTCCTAAGGTTGTTTGCGAGCAAGTTCCTGTCGAAGTCAGTTGCGGATGCACCTGCAACGGCGGATCTGCTTCTCGCGGTGGCCTTCTCAGCCGACTCGCTGATCGCCTTGGCGGTCGACGAGCTGCTGGCTGCGGTTGCGGAAGCTCTTGCGGCGGATGCGACAGCGGTTGCGACAGCGGATGCGGATGCTAAGACCTGCCCCTCAGGTTCGATAACAAAGCACGGTGCGACTGAAACCGCAATTCAGACGCACTGTGTCGAACCGGACCGGGGGAAATCTTACCACCCCATAGTGTTGAAAAGGCTGAATTGATTCACATTCAACACGCCCGATGGAACCGGTAAAAACCTTCCACCCGTCCGGATGATGATCTGGTGGAGTTAAGCAAAAGGCGGTCAGTTTGCCATGGAGGCAAGTCTGGCCGTCTTTTTTTGTGCGCCGTCAAACCGCCGCTTCGTAAGCGGGCTCCAACCACGGACTCACGTCCATGGCTACAACATGTCGTGCCTTCGGCACTAAAGACACATCCAGTCGCAGCGCGACGGCTAACGACGGCGGATTGGCATCTGCTTGACAAGCGCGGTTCCTTCCAACTGTACATCTTCAGGAATGCCCGTTGTCAGGACGTGGATATACTGCATAAGCAATTGCCGAGACTGCCAGACATAGCCTGACTTTAGACTTTCGGCAAAGAGTTGTCGAAAGTCCGTGCACACCCTGCTTGTCGCTGCGTCCCCAAAATGGTCGCCGAAATGATTGAGGCGGTACCAAAGGGCCAGTTCACGGCAAAGGCACTGGGCAAAGCTGACAGAAGCTTGGTCGTCAGCGTCCACAAACACGCAACTTTTCATCTCGATAATCTCGTTGACAACCGCGTTTGCCGCCCGCTTTGCAAATTCTGCGTCTTGTTGATCTCCCGGGATGTTGTTGATCTGATTTGGTAAGCCTGAGATGTCTTCGGCTATTTTCTGGACAATGCTCACCAGCTTTTTTCGCCCCCCAATCTGGAAAGTATTGCTCGGTGCGCCGCGGTGCAACTGCTGACAGCCTACCGCTAGAGCTGCCAAGTGAGCGGCGTAGCGCATTTTGGTTGGCTCGTCAAACTCATCTACGAAATCAGCTATCGGTTTCGTATCGTCAAAAGCAGTTCCACGTACAACAGCATTGGCTGGGTGAAAGGTTTTATCGTATTCATTGGGTGCCGCGAAAATGTCTTGATTGACAACACAGCATACAGATTCGAGATATGCCGCTTCAACGTCTGCATTGGTCATGTAGGTCTGAATCCACGTTTCGCAGATGACCTGCCGTTTGATAGGAAGCTCCAGCTTCTCCCTTGCCTCCCGTTCCTCATCTGTCTCTGGTCCAGCCGGTTCGTTGCGTTTGTGTACTTTTTCTCCTTGCTCCCACATTGCGTAAACGGCACTTCGAAATGAGGGAAACTTGCTTTCCGATGATGCGTTGCCAGTCCAAATCGATTCGCCGTATACATCATCCTCACGGTAACTAAGCTCTTCGTAGCACGCTTGCACGTACGCACGATTCAGACGTTTGAGCACATCGCCCAACAGTGGCTGAGAATTGCCATCGAAGCTATTTTCATCACTGCGTGAGCAATTCCATATCTCGGATTCTGTCCAACGCTGCATGTTGTTGCACAGTCGGTTGCCGATGTGATACCCCAAGTGCTGATACGCTTCGACTTGCTCAGGCGTATAGAACTGGTTCGTCGTCGGTTCGTCCGGGAAGGACGGGAAACAATGCCTGATCTGCTGAATCTCTATTGGGTCGGATTCAGTGATCGCCATTTGGGCGTAAAAGAGAAAGCCAAATTCCTCGTCGGGACCTGGGTATTTGATGCGCATGGCCAGGAAGGGTTGCGCGACAAGGCGACGGTCGTCACGATTCAAACGTCCGAAATCGATCGGCGCGTCATGGTCCATATCGAAAAAGCGCACGCCCTGTTCGGCTGCTGCGCTGTGACACATTTTTGCAAGTGACGAAAGCGTATGTTCGCCAGAATTAACGCCTGCATCACTGACGACAATCAGCCTGCATCGCCGACGAATCAGTTCATTGACGCCGAGAAAGTCATAAAAACCGCCGTCGGCCACAAAGGCCCTTGGCCAACACTGTAGTGTTTCGCCAATGCCCTCCCCTGACGAACCCGTACGCGTCTTTCGAGGCAAGAACATGTTCGCCAACAGATAGGGGTAACCAAGGTTGTAGACGTACCCAATGATCGCTGTCACGCATACCAAGACCGCCACAAAGCGCAGCCCAAAGTTCAATCCGACGAACCCAACGCAGCCCATCGCAACGACCGCCAACACGATGACAAGCGGCTCTTTTCTGATTCGGCGGTTTGCTTCATCCTCGGGCGGCTGATTTTCGAAGTTGAGCCATCGACCGATGCGTCCACCGAAGAAGTCTAGGATTACAGCGAGTGCCAAATTGTTGGTCATCAGCGGCGTTACCGCGGAGCCGCTGATAGCCACGGCGTCTTTCAGTTTGATCTTGTCTTCACATACTCCGGCGGCGGTTTGATTGGACCGATCTTCCAAACCAGCCTCTTCACGAGCAACCTCTTCACGAGCAACTTGGTATCCGGCCACTTTTCGTTCCCACAGATGGATTCCCAGTGGAGTACAAGTCACGTTCTCTGACTCAATTTGGAATGACCCTGCTGCACGATTGGGACGCTGCCAAGCTGCTTGGTAAATCGGAAATGGAAGGCCGTGTTCGGTCGGCTTGAGATCAGCCAAGCGCGTCTCGCCGGAGAATCTTCCTCGAGGTTTGGCACTGAGGAAATGGCGCGTGATTCGTTCGCGATAGAAATTGTAAGCGTAGACGACAGCGTTCAAGTCGAGCGTCATCAGCAATCCAAAACCTAGGACTGCTAACCAGAAAGCAAGCCAACGGTATCGTGCCTGTTGGTCATGCGGTTGAATATAGTGAGTGCTAATATCATCGTGGCTGACCAGCAATTTGGAGCCGACCAATTCCAACAGAAAATGATTCAGCTCTGCAGTTTCAAGCCGGCGAGTGGACTCGGCCGATATGAAGTGGCTGTTTGGCCCCAAGCGATCCGACGACTCGTCTGCACTCGGCGAATGTAGACGTTGGACGTATTTTTGGAATAGTGCTGCGAAGCGGTTGCGACTCGTTTCACTCCACGATCTGGTGTGCTCATCCATCCACTCGTGGTCGATGTGCATCGGCCCATCGTCAGGATAGACCAGCAGCATTTCCTCAATGATATCGCGTTCGTTGTCTGAATTACTGTCGATGTGGTCAACGAATAAGTCTGTAAACGTCGGCTCCGACTCTGATGATTCTTCGCCCTCAGGCTCAATCTTGATTGCCCGCAGCAGGAATGCTGTGAATTTGGGACTAACGAGCAACCTTTCATTGATTTGTTCGACAAACTTCTGTTGATTGCGATGCATCCGAGCAGCGCGTTCGCCTAGGCCCCCGCCGATAGGGTCGGCTAGACTGCGTGGCAGAAACGAATAAAGCGCAAACTGCATCGCATGATTTAGCTTGCTACGCTCGTTCTGCGGTATCCGAAAATCTTCGGGAATCGGCGGCGATGAATCTTCACTGCTATCTTCACCGAATAGACTCTGCTGTTGTCCGTTTGCAAGGTTGCGAGCAAGATAGCGGTGAGTCCTGCTGGGGTAGGCTTGTTTGCGGTAGAGTTCCGGATCAATGCTCGCTAGTGATGGGAGAGTCAACTTCTCCTGTGCGTTCTCTTCTTTCGATTGCGGTTGCGTTTCCACTAATGCTTGTTGAGCAATGCTGTGCATCCGCTTCCAATCCATCACCTCGCCTCGCAGCAAGAACGGATCACGGTGGTAGGTAAAATGACTGACGTTCTCGCAGGCCATAAAGTGCACAAACGCAAAGAAGGCCATGCCAAGGACCGCGAATGTGACGACTGATTGGGCCGCTTTCTGCCAATTCGCCGCCTCGCTTTTTTCGCTCTTGAAAAGCCGATCGCGGCCAAGGAAAACCAAGATTTGAATTGCACCGGCGATGAGTGCGATGTAGTTCGCAAAGTAGTTTAGATGCATTTCATCAGGCTGCCCTTTCGAAGTGCTCGTAAGGCTATTTCCTATCGAAACAGCGAACGATGTCACCAGGAAAACGATCGAAACGAACAACAGCAAACCAACTACATGTCGCGCAATGAGATCGACCGTGTTGTTTTGCGTTTCTTCAGAGTCGCTCCGATTCCTAAGCTTGCTTGTCACACGGATGCTTGCGTCGAAGGCGATGCAGAACATCAACAAGAAAAGTACGCCGATCGTCGGAATGAACGAGTACATGATCTCGCCACCTTCGAGCTCACCGATGTCATCGCTGATTACAGATCGGTAGATCGGATCGTCAAAGGAACGAAAGTAGATTGCCAGCAACGTCGCTACGGTGCCAAGGATCCCGATGTAAACGCACTTTGTTGTCAGTTGGTGTCGAGTGAATCCAACGATTCCCTCCCAGGTGCTTTGCAAATACGAGCCCACGTTGGGCAAATGGCTCGACGCAACCTGGCCGTTGGTCGGATGCACACCAAGCCACCAAGCTGGATCGGCGTCACCGACGGTGGACTCCGGCTCCGACGCGTGAAAATTCTCGGCCTTGACGCTATCCCCTTCCGCTTTGACCGTTGCCTTCGTCATCAAGTGACCGGCAATGTATCCTCCGCCGGAAACACTACACAAGTAGTCGATGTAGCGGAGCAGCCCAGAGTGGGATAGAGCTCGCAAGAATCCGTCATTGAACAGCGCGCTGCGAAGGCCACCACCGCTCAACGCCAAACCGACAACATCATCGAGCTTATCATTCGGTTCGTCGCAATCGCCTTTCGTAGGCGTTTCGCCAGCATCGCTATTGCCGCCAGCATCGCTCGCACCAAAGGCTACTTTGCGTCTCTGTCGCAGCAGTTCGACTTCTTTAGCCTTCAAAGCCGCAAAATCACGCAGCTTCTCGCCACCAACTGCTGCAGGAGCACCTGTCGGCCGGGCAGCAGGCTGCGTTGGATCTTTGTTTTCTTGGTCCGTCGGATTCGTTGTGATGTTCTTTGGAGCATCGGGCTTGCTCTCTGAAGTCATCGAATTCTCCCCAGAATGATCGCTTCAATTTCTGGGGGGCATTCTCTCCCCTCCGCTGGGCCAATGCAAGCATTTTCTTCGGAGCACCAACAATTTGTCAGATGTTTTTCATTGTATTTCCCCGCTGCAGTGTTCCTATTCATCACTGCTTAACAACCCGTTTTTCTGTCCACCACCCTTTTTCTCGCCGCAACGCGCCGCGGTTCGATTCGGCAGAACCTAGATCCATTCACGGAGTGAACGGGCGACGATCTGACGTTTGTCGACGAAACGCTCCGCCCCGGGCGCACAGCCTACTAGATTCTGGACAAAGACTAACTCTGACAAATCACGACTTCACCCGGTTCCAGACGCGGACGTAGTCGACCTGCATAGTGGTTGGGAACTTGTCAGAGGCTTGAATGTCGGTGGCTTGCACGTTGGCGGCCTGACTGCTGGAAGGCACGAACCCCTTCTCGGTATAGGTTGAATAGGGTGGGCGTAGGCCAAGCGAAAGGGCCACATTCATCTCTCTGTGCCAGTATTG
Organism: uncultured Pirellulaceae bacterium; assembly: GCA_964411445.1. Taxonomy (GTDB): domain Bacteria; phylum Planctomycetota; class Planctomycetia; order Pirellulales; family Pirellulaceae; genus Aureliella. Next base: position 12,636 of record CAYPLE010000089.1, on the reverse strand, counting down.
ATTGCGCTTCTGCCCGATCGCTTTCCCGTCGATATACCACGTGATTGCATCAGGGGTGATTTCGCAGCCGTAGGTATGAAAATCATCGCGAGGATCGAATGATAGTCGAACTTCATTGGCTTGGTCACTCGCAAATTCAGGATCGTTCGGACGACGCCACGCTCGTCCCGCTATACCTGGTTTGCCGCTAGACAAGATTGCGTGCAAGTTGCAGTCGGCGATGCGGTGATTACCCTCAACTCGATCGCCTCGCTGAGTGAGCTCAACGATATCAACTTCGCTGTATCGAGTTTCTCCCTTGGTGACAATTGAATCGTCAATCTTGCTGTACAACCAAAACGAAGGGCAAACACCTGGAAACATCTCGGCAGCCTTCATGCGCACTTCGTAGTAACCATACACGCCTGTCACGTGCGATTTTAGCATGCCAGACGTATAAGGCGTCGGGGCACGGCCGCCTTTGACGATCATCTCTGAACTGCGACGCATCGTAATGTGCAAGATGCCGTCAGACAGCTTCACATTCCGTTCGTTGTCCCAAACCCACGCACCAAAGTTCTCAGGTGCCTTATTCCATTTCCGCCAATCGACTTGATCACCGCCAAAATCATCAGAGCGATCCCAGCGAATCTTCCATTCGTCGGCGGGACGGGACGACGTTGTATCCACAGACGACGTGGGGCTGATTGAAGACAGCGGGACGCTATTTTGGCTCGTCTGAGCCCATAAGAAGGGTGCACCCAATCCGGCGAGAACAATCGTCGGTACCAGCAGCGCTAACGGGAAGTGTTTCACGGTTCACTTTCTGTGACAGATTCAGTTGGAGAGCCCATATCCGTTCACGGAGTGAACAGGCGACGATCTCGTTTCACTCTGTTCTAGATTGCCAATAGAGTTTGTGCTCGCGGTCAAACAGATCTTCAACTTCAGACGAAATCAACACATGTACTTTCCAAATCTCCAGGAGCCAAAATGCAAACCCGAGAGAATAGCCGAGCCCCAATGGTACGGGGATACCCAAGATGTCGGCAGAGCGCGGTACGCCCAACACTGCAACAATGACGCTTGCGATAATGCAGAAGCCGCTGTAGAAAATCGCGAACGTCCTCCAGCCAGAAGATAGTCGAAATAGCCCGAAACCAACGAATAAGCATAGAACATCTAAGTCAATCCGAACCGTCGCGTTGGTAAGCGCGATCAAAACGCGAACAATGGCAAAGCAACCGCTCAGTATGAATAGGTATGCCACGATTCGATACGCTGGCGGAATCAACATCGGATCTCACTTTTTTCGAGCGGGCACCTTGGAGCCGCGCAATCTGCACTGACGCGAGCCTGTCGAGTGCTAAAGCATCGGATCATGAAACTAATTCTTGCGGTGCACAAGTCCTTCAATGGGCGAAGAGCAGCGATAGAATCCGTTGCGTGCGGTAATGAAAAGCGTTTTGTGATCAGGGCCGCCGAATGCACAATTTGCCGGATGCTCAGGAACCTGAATGATACCAAGAAGCTCCCCTTCGGGTGAAACAACTTGTATTCCCAATCCTGTTGTAATGTACAAATTACCGTCAACGTCTACGGCCAATCCATCACCGCCCTTGTCGCTTTCTCCAGGCTTTTGTTTCAGGCTGCAGAGCACGCGACCTTCACCGAGCTTTCCTGGCTCAACGATTTCGTAAACCATCGTCTTGCTGTCCATCGAAGGGACTACGTACAGCTTGTTTTCGTCGGGTGACAATGCAATGCCGTTGGGTGCAATTAGAGAATCGCCCAACCGAGACACCTTGCCAGCCTTGCTGCGGTAGTAAAACGCCTCTTTTCCTTGGGGCCACGGCTCGGGGGCTCGATAACGAGGATCCGTAAAATAGATGCCGCCGCTGCGATCAATCACGAGGTCGTTGCAAGCATTGAATCGCTTCCCAGAATACTCACTGGAAAGCACCTGCGTTTCTTTGCTCTTCAGGTTAATAGCTGCCAGTTGGCCATCCATTTGACATGCCAACAAATTTCCGTCGCCCCCGTACATCAAGCCGTTTGCATGAAGCGACGGCTTCAGAAATAGCTCCACTTTTCCAGCGGGCGTGAGTCGGAAAATGGACTCCGCAGGAATGTCTGTAAAGTAGACAGATCCGTCTGGCGTTGCAGCAGGGCCTTCGGTGAACTGGAATCCCCCTTGAATCAATTCAACGTTCCCAAACTCTCCGACGCGTTTGATGGTTGATTGTCCGCAAGCGGTGGAGTGAATTGAAAACGATGCAACGAAGCATATAAGGACGCACAATTGATAAGTTTTCATTGTCGTATGATCCGGTAAAATTTTCCTGGAGGTGCTGGGGCGATTACGGGCCGGTGATCGAGCTGAGTGTACTCTTGATTAGACCATAACGAATCCGAGTGTCGCAACGAGG
>CAYPLE010000089.1:8533-10128 GCA_964411445.1 uncultured Pirellulaceae bacterium | reverse complement strand
GCGGTCGTGATCAGCACCAACGTTCTTAATCGAAACTGCACCACCATCGCTACCACGGTTGTTTGTCGAAGCCTAGAGAGCCGAAACGTTGACGTATCGAAATTGTCCACCGGTGCTCTTGGCAAGTGATTCGATCCAACCACCGCCAGCAGGAGCACCACGGGTTCCGAATTGAATAGTATGGATCGTAGCACCCGCAGTAGCTGCGCGATCGACCACGGATTCCAATTCTCGACTAGATGGAGCTGGCACATCAGCATCGGTTAGAAAGAAGAGAACGTCCGGCCCCATGCCCAGTCCCATTCGGAGAGCATCGATATGCTGCGTGCTACCGTCCGCCACGACTCCTTTGACGAATCGCAATGCATCGCGTTTGTCGCGATCCGTTCCACGCAAAATTTGCGGTCCTTGCGGGCTGTTGCTACCGAACGCGGTTGGGTATTCGTTGTAAAATATGACTTGGAATTCATGAGCCTCACCGAGTGAGCTGATACTCTCGATCATCTCACGCTTAGCCGCACTAAATGGTGCTCCGGAGTATCCATTCATACTGGCCGAACGGTCGAAGACATAGACAAATCGGTGTCCTTCGCCTTCGATGCCAAACACCTGCGTTTTGGCTTTGGCGACGTCGCGGTTTCCGCTGATGCCCGTGCCACCTTCTCCAAGGCCGAGTCCACCGGCGGCGGATGCAGCCGCCGCTCCCGCATCGGTACTGCCGGGCAACAGATCTGCTAGTGCCGCATCCGCTGCTCCAGCCAGTGCTTCTGCCGTGTCTGATGGGAGTGTCGATTCTGCACTGGGTGCCTCAGCCGCATTGCCGGCACCTTCAGAGCCTTCGACTAGTTCATAGGACTCCTGGCCTTCATACACGACCGCGACACCAATAGGACGCCCTGGTTCTTCACCGGTGCCTTTGGGGACATTTGTCCAGAAGACGGCCAGTGCAACAATTAGTCCGACGTGCAGCAGCAGTGAGACCAACCATGCGGGCATACTGCTAAGGGAAACGCCCGTTCGCGGTAACTGCGGAATCTCGCGTCGCTTCAGTCGTTTGGGTTCGTTGGACATAGTACGGAGAGGCTCTGTTGAAAGCGATGCTAGCGACTTGCCTACGGCTCTAAAAATCGCAACTTCAAAACGGTCGCAGTAGACTACTTTTGTGAAATCAACCACCAACTTGCCAGCCAGGCGGATCGAAAGGACTGGAGTCTATTCTAGTAAGTTTCAGCCTTCGCTGTGCACTCGATTTGGTAGGGAATCAGGGCCACTCATCTATTCAAAGTACGATGATGTACGATGGCCTTCCAAGGCGCCTTCCAAGGCCGTCTATTGACGCAAGTCGTTCGGCGACGGCCTTGGTTGGAAGGCCATCGTACGACTGATCCAAGACACCGCAAATTGAACTTTTGAGTTACCCAGGGTTGGGAATCAGGCCAACCAAAGTTTGAATCGGGGCATCAGTCACCACGCTAACGTGCGTTTCTGCCGGAAACCGTGAAGCTCGTGCTCTTCGGCTGATCTCCGAGAAAACTGTGATTATTCCCGACTCCCAACTGGGACGAAGACGCTGCAGGGACGAAGACGCTGCAGGG
>CAYPLE010000089.1:5302-8433 GCA_964411445.1 uncultured Pirellulaceae bacterium | reverse complement strand
GGGACGAAGACGCTGCAGGGACGAAGACGCTGCAGGGGCGGCAAATCAGCAGCGAAGCCAAGCGTTAAAGTTTGCGCACTTTGATGTTTCGGCTGTAATGCTGCTTGTAACGGTATTTCCTTCAACTCCACTTCTAGCGATTGCCGATTCCACCTTTCGGATAGGCAAATTGCCGATGCTCGCTAACCGCATCGCGGGCGTTCCACTCTCATGAGTCCCAGGGGGTGGTGTGACGAAAGTCATGCCAGTGAGGACGACCGAGAGCCCCGCCGACTCGCGTGGCATCAGTCCACGACGGGCGGCTCAAATGCCATCGTTGTCGAGAACAATCGCCAAAGGTTGAAGAATGATCCACAAGCTCTCACTTTCTTTCGCGCTGGCCGGCGTTTTCGCTCTCGCTGGCAACGCGGCTGCTCAAACACCAGCAGCGAGTCCATCGGACAACAAAGTAGAAATGGCTTCGTACAGCCAAAACTATGCCACCGCAGCTCCTGGCTACGGTGCAACACCACAAGCAATGGCCTTCGGCCGAAGCTGGGGCGGTGCTGCCAGCAATCGAGATACGGCACGATTCAACCACTACCCATACGTGTTCTACCCGCAGAACTTCCGTGGTAGCGAATACTACAAGAGTAGCGATAGCCTGTACTACCGCTATCCGCCAGAAATGCAAATTCCGGTTTACAATCGCCACTGGCACAACTACTACCCCAGCTCACGACGATATCACTGGGGACATCACTTCATCTTGGACGTCTTTTAGTAGACGCGTGAAGATCAAGGCCGCCACACCTGATTGACACCCGAAATGATGAAACCAAGAGCGGAGCAGTTTTGCTCCGCTTTTTTTATGCGCTCGCTAGTTGCTCTCGGGGACAGGAACGCTAAGCGGTTTGGTCAACTGTTCTCTCGCGGCGTCGAAGGGCAACATGAGAATCTCGTTTTTCTTCCGAGGCGAGAGGGCACTGAAGCGTTCTGCTAGCTGAACATCGCTATCGGACTCGAGAATCGCGTCAGCAAACCAATTGGCAACCACGTCGCGTCGCAGCCCATCAGGCAGTGCTTCCAAAAGATCGTGACTGTAGCCTTCCAAATCATCGACAAGCCACTGGATATCCTTGGCTTTCAGGATAGAGACGTCTTCTGGCAGGTCCAGGTAATGAAAAACGAGTTGGTCAAGCTGGAGGTCCAGCCCTACGTCACGGAAGGCGTATTCCAACTGCGTATCTGCGGCCCATTCCTCGGACCACTGTAGAATCGTAAAACGATCCGATTCATTGAGTTGATAGTTGTATGCGAGCTCTTCGACGATCAATTGTCGCTGTAACTCAACGTCGCCCTCGCGAATTGCCTTCGACATCGTCTGTTCGAATTGATTGTTCTGTGCCAAACGGAAATAGGCATTCGCCGCTTGAAAAAGCTTGCTCTTTCGATCGCCTTGCTGCATCGCATAAGCAGCTATGTCGCGTGATGCCTCGCGTTGCTCTTCCGAAGCGTTGTTGTAGCGTTGAAATTTGCGAGCAAGCTCGGCTTTGTCGGATGGCTCGAGCGTTTGAACCCATGCCTTGCGTTCACTGACAGATTGCATTTGGAATATGCGTGCGTTCGCAAAAACGTCCGATTCAAATGACTGTCCCGGTGCATCATTCAACAGCTCTAAATCGGCCAACATCTCCAAGAACTCGGTCGACGGAATCAACCTCAGTCGCTCGGACGCGACCACGATATGGAGATTCCGCAGTTGCGATTGCTCTTGAACGAAGGCTGTCGTTTTCGAAATGCCTACTCCGGCCAGCAAGGCGACAATCGACAAGCAAGCAATCGCAATCAAGCCGCGGAGCTTTCGGCGGCGCTGCCCCACTTTCTGATCGTTGTCGATGGCCAGTGAGACCATTTCAAGTGTGGACTGCGCGATGTCGGCGTTGAGCCGTTCGTCGGGCAAATCGTCCAGCATGGCCCAGCTTTGGCTAAGCTGATCGATGCGTTTTTGGACCGCTTCGCTCTCAGCGGCTGCCGCCTTGATCCGACTCGCCTCCTCATCGGGAAGTTCTCCGTCGAGAAATGCGACTAGGCTTTCGTCGTCTATTTCCACGATGAACTCCTACGACAGTCGCCGAAGCGGCTCAAAAGGTGGGATGAACTTGGCGGGACCAGGCGCTTTGGGGGCTCTGACTGGATTGCTTCAGACTGGATGATTCGTGAGTTTGCAAATGCGACCTGGATAGTTGATTCGAGCTGGATTGATCCTAGGTGCTGCGATTCGGCCACGCACGGGACATCGGGCGCGGCCAAAGGGAGGTACTTTACCAATCGCTCATTCAATAAACACTGTCCACTCACGATTGTTCCTCCTCGCCGCTTGAATCTTCGGCATCCGAGGAATCTTGTGTGCCAGGCAGCATTCCGTCGGCCAAGTAGGGTTGTAACAAGGTCTTCAGATTCACTCGCGCTCGACTCAGCAAGCTCTTTACTGCCTGGACCGTCAAGTCCATGGTGTCGGCAATTTCCTGGTAGCTTAACCCTTCGAACCGGCTCAACATCAACGCCATTCGTTGCCGTTCGTTGAGTGCTTCAATGGCATAGCGGACCATCTCCGCGCGTTCGACTTTGTCAAATCGCCTAACCGGGATGACTCCGGTCGAGTCCATGGCCATTTCGTTCAAGCCAAAAGTGCTCGAATCGTTCTGGTTTTCGTTCGTTTGGTACTCTTTGCGTCGCCGTCGGTCGCGGAGTGCGTTGCTGGCAACGTTGTGCGCTATGTGAAAGAGCCAAGTTGAAAACTTTGCAGCCGGCTCGTAACGTTTTCTAGCACGCCAAACGCGCAGGAATACATCTTGCACAAGATCTTCCGCCGACGCATCAGAGCCGACAATGTGCTTGAGGATACGTCGCAACCTGGGCTCGTACTGGATGACGAGTTCGCGAAATGCGTGCGCATCGTCTTCCTTGACTTGCAACATCAAAGCTACGTCGGGGTCAGTTTGAGCAGATTTCCTGCCCTGGGCTGCGTGATCTACCAATCTAAACTCTGTTGAATCCAAGCATCCATGTGCTCGTTGCATCCATCTGTCAAAGTTGCCAATTCAACCGCCGAACAACGTCCTTGTGCACTTTCAACGAACCTGTGCACT
>CAYPLE010000089.1:0-5202 GCA_964411445.1 uncultured Pirellulaceae bacterium | reverse complement strand
TGCCAATTCAACCGCCGAACAACGTCCTTGTGCACTTTCAACGAACCTGTGCACTGCCAACGTCCGCAATGCTAACTTCCGCAGCGTCTAAGTTTAGCCCATGCGTAGTGCCTTGCGACCAGGGCACAGCGGCAAAATGCCTTGGCTTAAGCTTTCGTAAACTTTCGAACCGCCCGTGGCGCCGCGGCCCAAATCGATAACGGCGCGTCATACCAAATTCAGCCCTCGTTTCGAGCCAGTCGCTTTTCGGGCCTCACAATCCTGATGCTGTGCTGCTGAAATTGGAACTTTCGTTACAACCGGAACGTCAGAGAGGCTTACCCCCCGTTCAGTTGAGTTCCTTGCTGATAAAGTAGCTGCACAACTGGTTGTGTTTTCGAGTCTTTGTGTTTTTGAGCGGATTCGATTCTGAATGAGGGCTCCTGCATTAGCCCCCCAGGTTCTTAACACGTAACCCCCTGTAAGATAGGATGTTCCGATTGCCTGCGATGTTTTGTGAGCTGCAAGCGATCCGCATTGTGCGGCTGCTCGGCGGCCTTGCTGTATGCACGATGCACTCAGAACTTTTCCAGCTTTGATCGTAGATTTAGACGTCTCTCTCCTCAAACCTACTCGTCAAACATGAAAGCGCTTGCGACCGTCGTCCGAGGCACGGCTTCTGAAAAGAAGTACTTACTTGATGCGAGTCAGCCAACTCGCATCGGACGTGGAAATGGATGCCAAATTTACTTGTCCGATCCTCTTAGCTCGCGAACGCATGCGATCATCAGCTACGAAGACGGAAAATGGACCGCCTCAGACGCAGAGAGTCGCAATGGGACGTTGGTCAACAACGAGAAGATCGCCCAAGTTTGCTTGAGTGATGGAGATCGCATTCAAATCGGCTCGACCGAACTCTTGTTCGAACTGCCCGATGACGAAGACGACACCAAGCCGAGTGGGCAGACGTTGCTACAGGAGGCCCAGGTTTCGCGGGAGGCCAGCGGCGTGAGTGCGATGAGCCAGCTTTATTCGCAGAAACGCAGCCAAGACATGCTGGACCTATACCAGCTCAGCATGTGCCTGATTCGTTGCTCGTCGCCTGCCGAAGTTGCGGCCCAGGGCCTGGACATGCTGCGGATTCGAACGCAGTCGACGGCCGTTGGATTTTTATGGATTGACGAACAAGGCGACTTGCGGCCTCAGAGTATTCTGCCCGCAAACTTGGCCGACCGTATCCGTCTGAACAAGAAGTTAACCGAACGCGTCAGCCGCGACGGCCGCGCCGTTTGGATCAAAGATCGCTTGGATGCATCCGAGGGAGAGTCCGATTTTGCGGATGCGATCTGCGTCCCCCTCATGTCGGATGCCTCCGTCATGGGAGCCATTCACCTCTATCGCGAAAAGTCGAAATTTGACCAGTCCCACTTCGACTTCGCCATCTCCGCGGCTGGAATTTTGGCGGCGGCATTGGAAAGCAGCCGGGCTCAAGCCAGTTTGTCAGCCGAACATGATCGCTTAGTTCAGCGTTCCGCCGACTTTGATGAATTGATCGGCGATTGTGCCGCCATGCGACTGCTGAAAGATCGCATTTCGCGAGTTGCCAAGGCAAGTGGCTGTGCGTTGGTGCGTGGCGAAAGCGGAGTTGGAAAGGAACTGGTTTCGCGTGCCATTCACCGCATGAGCCCTCGAAAGGACCGTCCGCTGCTGTGCGTCAACTGCGCAGCCATCCCCGAAGACCTCATGGAAAGCCAACTCTTTGGACACAAGAAAGGCTCGTTCACCGGTGCAGAGAAAGACCATCAAGGCTGGTTCCAGCAAGCACACACCGGAACCCTATTCTTGGACGAAGTAGGCGAACTGAACCTTGAGGGGCAAGCAAAATTGCTGCGGATTCTTGAGGGGCACCCTTTCATGCCCGTGGGCGACACCAAAGAAGTCACCGTTGATGTTCGTGTGATCGCCGCCACCAACCGCGACTTGCGCGAGTACGTTCGTGAGAAAAAATTCCGCGAAGACCTCTACTATCGGCTCAGCGTCTTCGAACTACAAGTTCCACCGCTACGCGATCGAGGAGAAGACGTAGACGTGCTCATCAAGCATTTCTTGAAGCACTTTCGAGTTCAACACGGCCGGCCAAATCTCAAGCTCTCTGCGCCCGCTCTAAAAATGCTGCAGAAGTACCAATGGCCCGGAAACGTTCGGCAGCTTCGCAACGTAATCGATAGCGCAGTCGTCCTGGCGGCTGGCAGTGAGATTGTCCCAACTGACCTTTCTCTCCAAGACGTCGGTACCGACCAACTGGACAGTCTGCGGTTAGAAGTTTGGGAGGAACGATTGATTCGTGAAGCCCTTCAACGCACAAAGAACAATATCATCGAAGCCACCAAACTGCTGGGTGTAAGCCGTGCCACCCTCTACCGCAAGCTCGAGCAATACAACATCGAACGCTAACGCACCTCGCCAACTGCAGTGGACCTGATCCCAGATCTTTGAGGACTTCCCTGCCAACGAAGCAACCCCCAGGCGGGTATACTCTCCGGATTGGCTTGTGTTTTCTTGGTGAAAAAAGTTTCGGCAGATCTGATGTCACGCTCTCCAAATTGCAGTCGTCTAGTCATACACCGCACCCTCTGGGCGACTGCTTTGCTGGTTGCCTGCATGCCGTCGTTCGCTAAGGCTGACGAACATCGGCCCGTGGACTGCGTTTGGCGATTGGCTAGTAGCGTTGGCGAAAAGGGCGAGAACCGCGAAGGCGATGTGCTTTCGATCCAAATATTGCTAAACCAACTAGCTAGCGATGAGAAAGAACTGCTGGAGCCCGATGGCATTTGGGGCCCGAAGACAAATGCCGCACTTGCCTCATTTGCGAAAAATGTAAACTTGTCCGCTGATGCCATTCGCTCTGCTTCTGAGACGGGCAAGCTAGTCGCGGCACTGCGAGCAGCGGTTTCAAAAGTGCCTCTGGCAAAGCGAATCGTTCTGGTTGCCATCGGTGAAAAGATTTTCTGGCGCGACGGACAGCGACAAGAAACGGATGCTCGCGTGGCTTCAAGAGTCCGGCAGTATTGGCTATCGACGAATCTGGACTATACAGAAGCCGAGATTCAAACGACGAAATTCCAGTCGTCGAATCCCTGGAGCGCTGCCTTCGTTTCTTGGGTCATGATGCGAGCTGGGGCGGGCGACCAATTCGCCTACGCAGCCGCTCACTGGCGTTACACGGCGGCGGCGAAAGAGAATCGATTGGCTGGCAACAAGAATCCGTTCAAGGCATATCGCCCAAGCGAGCGTCCGCTGAAAAAATCGACGGTGGTTGTCAAGCGGCGGAGCAACAGTCACGCGACCTACGATAATGTTCAGCTTGGTCACAAGACACACGGCGACATCGTTGTTGGCTTTGACTCTGGGGAAGTATTCACCATTGGTGGCAATGTGGGCAACAGCGTTCGAATCACCAGGTTTCCGATTGACAAAAAACAGTTCATTGCAACCGAGCTTCATTTCGCAGTGATCGAAGTCGAATAGTCGACGCGACTACGTAGAGTTTCCGAATTGTGTTCGAATCCAAGATCGTCGCGAGTGTTTGCTCGAGGCGAGCCATCCTTTTTTAGAGTCAATCATGAATGTCCGCTCCTTGGCAACTGACCTTGGCAAACTGGCAATGGTAGGACTGTGTGCTTGGACCAGTCTATCGTCGGCTGCGCGAGCTCAAGAGACAAACGCCAGTTCAAAACTGCAGCTCATCAATGGCAGTTCGCAAACGCTAAGCGTCTTTTGGCTTGCTGACGATGGCGAAATGCGGAAATCGACCACGCTCGATGCTAACGCCAGGACGAGTATTGCAACCACCATTGGGCATATCCACGTGCTCAAGGATGAGTCCGATGGGGAAATAGCAAGATTCCAAAGCACCTTACCGGTGCAGGCGTTTCACTTTGAAAAGACTGGGCAAGTGCGATTGGCTGACCTTGCCGCTGAGCTGCCTCAGAATACTGTGCTGTCAGTGCCTGAAAATGCAAATGTAGCCGCGTTTTACAGCAAGTTGCTCATCGCCAATGGCTACCCCATTCTCGCGTCTGCTGCGGTGAACGACTACGCTCTCCTCGAAGCAGGATTCCTTGTCAATAAACTGCTCGACAGCCGTCCACAGATTCGCGACGCAATGGTCGAAAGCGGATCAAGGCTTTACATCATGTCCGAGGATGAATTCACGACGGATCTCCCCGAGTTCCGCTGGCTCGCCAAGCGTTCTCCAGTAAGTAGCGTAAGCGGACGCGAGTACTGGGATGCACGAGCACGAGGGCTAGGTGGTAGCGACACGGATCCCTATTGTTCAGTCGGCGAAGAAAACTTGCTTGCCTATCCCGGCGATCCCTATTCGAGCGAAAATATTCTGATTCATGAATTTGCTCACAACATTCATCTTCGTGGCCTGCTGAATGTCGACCCAACCTTCGACCGTCGACTCAAACAGGTCTACCGAAAAGCAATGAGTGATGGCTTGTGGAAAGGCAAGTATGCGTCCGTGAACCATCACGAGTACTTTGCCGAAGGTGTCCAGTCGTGGTTCGACGATAATCGAGAGAATGACCACGACCACAACCATGTGAACACTCGGCAAGAGCTAGTCGACTACGATCCGCGACTTGCGGAAATATGCCGAGAGGTATTTAAAGACATCGAGCTCACTTACACCAAGCCGACAGAGCGATTGACGGGGCACATGTCTGGCTACAATCCACAGTTGGCGCCAAGCTTCAAGTGGCCAAGACGCTTGGAAGAAGCCAAGCGCGCCATTCGAAAACAAGTTGAAGAACGCACGCAGTAGTCGCTCTGATCTCGTTGTGGATCCGATTGTAGATCCTTTACTTTCAAACTCCAACGTCGATCCATCGATGAAGCCCCCTCCTCGAAGCCTCGTACCTTGGCTTCAGACCTCCCGAGGGAGGGTTGGTACACATTGAACAAACCGAATCAACTACACCCTCCCAAGGGAGGGTCGCAAGGAGCTTGCGACGCAGCGGGGAGGGGAGCGAAGCAATAACGCGCATCGGGGAAGGATGAGCTTTCGGTGTTCCAGTATGTGCAGGCTGTTCTTGCAGGTTCATCACCCCTCCCCGAAGCCTCGTACCTCGGCTTCGACCCTCCCAAGGGAGGGTTTATGCACATTGAACAAACTGAATCAACTACACCCTCCCCGGGGAGGGGCGCAAGGAGCTT
>CAYPLE010000088.1:19177-26732 GCA_964411445.1 uncultured Pirellulaceae bacterium | reverse complement strand
GGTATTCCGAGCACGACAGCGAGCCAATGAGGTTTTGGTCGTGATTTAGAGAACACGACACACCCATCGTGGAACGCAACTCTTGTCCAACGACCAGACCTTTCATCACGAAGAGTGGTGTAACGTTCACGCGATGTCATTTCTGAGTCGGTCAAATAACGACCGCCGTAACACGGCGGCGACGAGTGATTGTCCATTACAAATTCGCCCGACCCAGCCGCTCCGGTTCTCAGAATCGTTACGCCCTATTTTGGGATAGCTACTTTGTAGACGGTCCAGCTATCGGTAGATCGAATCAACGTCCAGTTTCCAACCGGTTACTACATCGGAGACATCTAGAGATTCACCCGAATTGAAGACCTCAATTTGATTTCGCGAACGATACGCGTGCAGAGTCTCTGATTGAGGCTCGAGGATGAGAACCAGCCTTGATCCGTGCCTTAGCCAAGTAAATGCCTTTTCTTCAACCGACGCAAACGAATCATTCGGAGATACAACCTCAATAGCCAAATCTGGCGCGAATGGAAGATAGCCAGAATCATCTTGCAGGGAGTCCATCTTGCTTTTCTCAACGAATGCACCATCTGGGGCGCGGACAGTATCTGGCGAGGATGCTATGCGGAATCCTGTTTCAGCCGCAAAGGTAGTTCCTAAGCCATTGTCATCGACGTGAATTGCCAACAGCTTATTGATCCGCAATGCAATACGCCCATGCCTGCCGCCCGCCGGAGACATCACAATAAGCTCTCCCTGAATGAGTTCGTAGCGATGCCCGTCGTCCGGCATCGCATAGAGTTGTTCCGCTGTTTTCATAGGAAAGGTCTAGTTGAAAGAACGATCGAGTACTGCCTAGTAGAATACTCGATAAGCGACCGCTGGTCGATAGTTCAATGCTGGCATTGGGCACAGCCGTTAGCACTCACACTTCAGCATAACGTATTGGAATCTATCCTGAGACAGGATGTGTCGGGATAGATTTGGCGTTGGACTTGCCGCTGGGCGGTATGCGAACAGTGCGGCGTTTCGGAGTCAGCTTAGCAGTTAACGAACGCGTCGTCGAGTTGCATTGGGGAACACTGACGCAGGTCGGAGCGCTGAGGAGCCGATTGCTGCTGTGAGGTTGATTCGTTTTCCGAGCATTGTTCTGAACGTGATTACATCGCGCAGAGGCACGGTGGCGCATAGGAAGAAGGGCAATTGGGAACTAGGTTCACTGGACCTCTGCGCCACCGCGCGAGCTTTGGGATTGCTCAGGAGACACGCCCCAAGAGCGTACCGACCGTTCATCTCCGATGAAGAGGCATGCATTTTGACGGGAAGCAGCCCCAGGTCGCCTTCTTCTCGTTGACCAGTTAGAGTTAGATTTCTCGGATCTGTTCCGGTCCTAACTCGTTTGCTCTCTTGCCAAAGTGGTTGCAAAATTTGTCGACGTGGTATGTGTACGCGTCGATGGTCGACTGCGCGAAGTTCCGTAGCAGCACGTCCTCAGTCATGCGGCGAACAAACTCATTCATGCGATGTTGATACGGCGTCATTGTATAAGTCAGTCTGCGACTCAGTAGCAAGTAGATTCACCGCCAAGGTACCCACCAGCTAAACAACGGTCAGCCAGCATGCCGCGGGCGCAATGTTGCATCGAATATCCTTTGCGAGCTTTGCGTCTTGGCGTGAGATTCAGTTGATTGGGCATTCGTTCGCGCCAAAGCATCTTTCACTCTGTTCGCCGTGCACATCGAATGCGGCTCCCTGGAGCGCCAAAAGAAAATAGACGTGGAGACCAGAAATCGCAGAAGTCAGGCACGACATCACCTCTGTGACCTCAGAAACTTCGTATTCGCTCTCCTTTGCGAGCTTTGCGCCTTGGCGTGAGATTCAGTTGATTGGGCATTCGTTCGCGCCAAAGGGGGAGGCAGAGCCTCCAAGCCTGAGCATTGCGAGGCAGAGCCCCGCGAGGTGTTGGGAGACGCGAAAAGGTAGAGTTGGGGTGCAGGTGGTTTGCTGCTCGCTGGCGCATCAGGGTTAATGGGTCAGGTGCGGCTGCCTCCGCGACCAGCGAGGCCCCTAACCTGTCCCCACTGCAGGCTTACCCTCAAACTTGCAAGCTGGCGGAGTGATTGCGTGTGGCTGGTGATACTCCGCTATGCGAACGCTAGAACAGACTCCGGTCCAGCATGCGGTAATTGATGGCTTCCTGTAAGTGGAACGATTCGATGTCGGTGGCCCCTTCAAGATCAGCGATGGTGCGGCTGACGCGGAGGATCTTGTCGTGAGCGCGGGCGGATAAGCCCATTTCATTGCAACTGTCTCGCAAAAGCGTTTCACAGGCCTTAGTAAGAGGGCAGAACTCGCGAAGCTGGCGACTCGACATCTGCGCGTTGTAATTCAATGCACCTCCAAACCTCACTCGCTGAATCTGGCGAGCCTGGACGACGGACTCGCGGAGGGACTCGCTACCGGTCCCGGCCTGCTTTGACGAAAGCTCCTGAAATGGTACAGCCGGAACTTCGATGTGGATATCGATTCGGTCTAGCAATGGCCCGGAGATACGCTGCATATATCGTTCAATCTGCGGTTGCGAGCATGAACAACTGCGGCGTGGGTCGGTCCGATAACCACACGGACAGGGATTCAAGGCGGCAACGAGCATGAAGTTTGCAGGAAACGTCGTACTGCGGAGCGCCCGCGAGATAGTCACTACGCGGTCTTCAAGCGGTTGACGCATGACTTCGAGCGTCCTTCGGTCAAACTCAGGCAATTCATCCAGGAACAGAACACCGTTGTGCGCTAGACTAATTTCGCCAGGTGACGGAGGGCTGCCGCCGCCAACCAACCCCGCGTTGCTGATGGTGTGGTGCGGCGAACGAAAGGGACGCGTTGCTAGGAGTGGTTGTCCAGATTTTAGCCGCCCCAGGGAACTATAGATCCGAGTGGTCTCAATCGACTCCTCAGCGGTCAGAGTTGGCATGATTGATGGCAAACGCTTGGCGAGCATCGTTTTGCCTGAGCCTGGAGGTCCAAGCATCAACAAATTGTGCGATCCAGCCGCAGCCAGTGTCAAAGCTCTCTTGGCAACTTCTTGACCGCGCACGTCGCAGTAATCGAGCTCATAACGGCTATACTCTTCGAACAACTCGTCCAACCGCGGTGGTTGCGGGTCGATGTCCAGCGTATCGACGAAGAAACCAACTGCTTCGGTTAAGGACGATATGGGGATGACCTCCAACTGGTCGACCACAGCCGCTTCGCTGGCATTTTCGGCCGGCACCAACAACCCTCTGCATCCAGCCTCGCGAGCTGCCATGGCCATCGATAACGCACCCTTGACCGGACGCGTATGGCCCTCAAGCGCCAATTCACCGACGACTGCGTACTGATCAAATTTGTCGGACTGTATCTGGCCACTGCCCGCAAGAATGCCAAGTGAAATTGGCAGATCAAACGAAGCTGCTTGCTTGGGCAGCTCCGCTGGCGCTAGATTGATTACAACCCGCTCGCTTGGGCGAACGAATCCGCTATTGACGATGGCCCGCTCGACGCGATGAATGCTCTCCTTCACCGCCGCTTCGGGAAGCCCCACAAGCATCGTCTTAGGCAAGGCTGAGGAAGAAACATCCACCTCCACCTCAACCGGGAGCGCTTCAATTCCGAGCAGCGAGAACGTTTGCAGCTTGGCAAGCATGTGGCGTACTTTGTCGTCTTGTGTACACAAAACGGTGCATTGTGGCGAAGTTGCAAACTGTCCACAACAGCCACAAGCATAGACGCAGCCATATCGGCGGGCTTCACCACTTGCCTACCAGCCACAAGTAGTAGTTTATGGTTCCATCACGGTTACTCGACGCGAAAATCACCCAAGTGACGAACTACTGCTTCGACGACTCGGTCGCCCATTTGAGACCACGGACGACGATTTCCAAGTAGCGTTCATCTTGCACCGTTTCGTTCTGATGGCCCAGGGACATACTGAAAATTTTGGTCTTCTTGGGACCGTACAGATTTGTCCAAGCAATCACTGCTTTCATCTCGACTGGTTTTGCGTCTGGGTCAATCTTTAACTGTTGCTTGCGAGGTGGAACCATCTGCCTGCCAACCATCAGGGGAGTCGTCGCTCCATAGACACGAATGTTATTGTAAAGCTCTTCGTCGCCTGTCTCCCATCCCTTTAGTCCCTTGGTGATGGGATGCTCCGCTTCGACGAACTCGATGTCGATCGGATGCTTGGGACCGTGCCCCGTAGACTGCACTCCGATCATCTCGTACCACGCAAAATTGTCTGCTCCAGGTTCAACGGGCTGTCGAAAATCTCCCCAACGATAGCTATGCATCGCACAGTGCAGATTGACCGCTGGTACTCCGCTTCGATGAGCCGCCAAAATCCGATCGATGTACGGCCGCTCGGTAACCTTTGCCGAACACTCGTCGTGAATGATCACGTCATAACCATCAGCCCAATCGTCTTTTTCGTAGATGTCAAACCGCGTTTCGGTGGAAGTGCTTTTATTCAGCACAACCGTCACCTCGGCATTCATCCTTTTCTCGATGCCTTCCTTCAGGATCTTCGTCTGCGTAACGTAGTCATGACAGCAGCCTCCAGCCACCAGCAGAACCTGCAACTTCTTGGCCTCCGGTGACTCGTCAGCGACAACGCATCGCATCGGGGCTAACAAGGCACACAGACAGGCAAAGGCAAGGAGTTGGGTAGCGTAAAATCGGCGTATGAGCATTAGGTCAACCTACATCCAAAAAGCGAATCATCAATTTCCTGAGAAGGCAACAAGCATTTCAAAAACACCTACTTGCCGCGTCAACTCAAACGAACCAGCAGTATAGCCGGAGCGGGGCCATCAGAAATCACGAGCGCAAGAATTCTTCCGCTTGACGCACCACAATTGCAGCACGCTCGATCACTTTCCGCCGCCAAGCACGATCTCGGGGACAGAACGCCTCACGCAATTGCATCCGACTTGCGTGTCGACTGACTTCGTCCGAACTAGAGTGGAAACAGCGATTCTCTTCGCGAAGAACTCGCAGCATGTGAACGCTATTGTACGTTCCGTATTCCATACAAGTCACATCGTAGGAAGCGCAAAATTGCTGAGCACGGCACCAGTTCCCCAGCGATCCCCTCGCTTGGTAGGTCGCCGCATCATCGTTTTCGAACGAGCAGTCGGTACCTGAAAAGCTGTGCCGCAATCTTGCCTTGGCTTCCTGCGGCAGTGCATAATCAAACAGCAACTTACACTTTCCGTAGCCGCCCAAACCGGAGTGCACATCCAAGTGCATGACGCGATCATCCTTCTGAAGAATATTCGCGAGGCAATCTCGAAGAAGCGACTGCGTCTGAGATGGCCCACTGCCGCCGAAGAACAGACCTTTGGGAAACTCATACTGCCCCTCCGCAATCGCGCCTCGCAACTGCTTCATTCCAAACCTGAGCAAGTACGCAACCGCTTTCGGATAGTACCAATCTGGCTTTGATGTTGGGACGGACGGATTTAGAAAGGCGTCAAGGCGTCGATAGGTTGGATGGCAGCCCGAATAGACCTGACCGTCCAGCAGGAAATTACGATTCAGATCGATGTTCGATTCGTCGAAACGTCGATCCTGAGCGAATCCAAAGGGATTCAAACCGTGAATGAGAATCACCCGGCAATTGCCGGCTAGTTCGATGTGTCCATCGAGCATCGCCGCCTGGATGGCAGAACCCACGTAGCCTTCGACTCCGTGCAATCCACTACTGACGACCAACACTCGTTTTCCACCAAACGATTCCTGCACTTGCTGCGAGCCTGAGCGGTGTTTCCGTTCGTTGTCACTACGTGGCTGGAGCTCGGTGTGAGCGGACACAGAATCAAAGTCGCGGACCGCGATGTCAATCGTCAAATCACTCTGATTCGGTGCTTCATAGTGCAAGCACCGGGTTTGCCATCGCTTACTATTTGCCGAAGTGCGGAATCGTTCTCGACAAGCAGTGTAGTTGTCTTCGAAAAACAACTCGTGCTTAGGCATTCCAATCCTCGCTTAGGCATCCGCAAGATGGGCTGGCTTGGGCTTGAATGCAATCACTTAGACTGAATCATGGGATCATCCATTGCCGCCATCAGTTCGCCGAGCTGGACTTTCAGCTCGGCAACTTTGTCAGCGTAAGCCGGCTGACCTGCCAAATCTGCCATCTCATGCGGATCTTGGACCACATCGAAGAGGCGATATGTATCCGAGGCAGGGTAGTGGATCAGTTTCAAGTTGCCGTCGCGAATCATTCGCTGTTTCGACATTTCATAGGCGCCATAAATGGGAGCATGTTGCACTACGCGTTCGCCACGGATCAACGGCAACAAACTCTTGAACTCGTAGTATTCGGGCTTCTCGACTCCGGCCCACTCGAGAGCCGTTGCGCCAAAATCCTGAACATAGACGGGCATCGGCAGACGCTGGCCCGCTGGAATTCCAGGCCCGACTACCATCAAAGGAGCCTTCATGCTGTGTTCGTACATACTTTGTTTACCAAGCAGCCCATGTTGGCCGCAGGCTAGGCCGTGGTCTGCGGTCATGACGATGTAGGTATTTTCACGCATCCCAGTTTCATCAAGATGCTCTAGGATTCGACCGATCTGTGCGTCCAGGTGAGTGATCAGGGCAAAGTACTCTTGTCTGTGTAGTTGGACTGCTTCTGGGGTCCGCGGCCAAGGGGCGAGTTTTTCATCGCGCAGTTTTTTTCCCGCTCCCATCGCATTCATGTGTGGGTACTGGGGCAAGAAATTGTCGGGCACAGCGAGCTGTTCTCGATCGTACATTTCAACGTATTCACGTGGCGATTGACGGGGGTCGTGCGGCGCGTTGAACGCGAGATACATAAAGAAGGGCTTGTCCGATTCGGCGGCATGATCAATGAATCCGACAGCATCGTCCGCGAGAACTTCACTCCAGTGTTTTCCACCGGCCCAAAAACCACCTTCACCTTGATTCTTGTCCCACGGTGTCCAATCTCCTTTGTCATTGGGACGAGAATAACTTGCCGGTGTATCGCGTGGCATTCCCGGGCGGACATGTTCAACGTGATCAAAGATCTTGTTGGCATCAATTTTCACATGCCACTTGCCAGAAAAATAGGTTTCGTAGCCTGCGTCGCGTAACAACAGAGAGAGCATTCGGCCCTGTTGGGCTTCTTCAGCGAGATTTCTTTCGATAGCGTGAGCTCGCCAGAGAAAACGCCCCGTGTTCATCATCGTTCGACTTGCGATACAAATCGCCCCATTCCACCCGCCCATGTTGTAGGCATTGTCAAAAGCTACGCCGCTGCGAGCCAAGGTGTCCAGATTGGGCGTGATGACTTCATCGTGCCCGAGAGCGGCAATGGTATCGAAACACTGGTCATCGGTGAACAGAAGCAGAATATTCGGCTTCTCGTCAGCCCTGACGGTCGTGACGCTACCCACGCTCATCCATGCGACTAAGAACAAACAAACGTACCGAAGAGAATCCAACATGCGTTTACCGCCTATAACGTTTTTCTTTGAAAACAACACTCGTCGCCGCCATTGGCCTGGGCCTAACC
>CAYPLE010000088.1:10667-19077 GCA_964411445.1 uncultured Pirellulaceae bacterium | reverse complement strand
CACTGGGACAGCAATACTGAGGTTACGCGTCTAGGGCACATAATCGTAGTCTGAGGCAATCAGCCCTTCCACCTTCATTGCATTCCAAAAATCGGCCGGTGGCGGGGATGCCAGTGCTTCAACGTGTGAGCGAACTCGGTCTGCGTGACTGGAACTAAGGGCGATACTGCGGATCCCTGGAAGTGACGTTCCAAATGATACACCAGCTTGGAATGCCGTTGTATCAAACTGTCTGCATAGTTCCCAGAAACGCTCCCGCCAGCCCAAAAGCTCAGGCCCATTGGGTAACGTTTCCACGGGCTGGTAGTTGAAAAAGTCACCGCCAAGCAGGAAGCCACCGTGGAAAACTGCTGAATTGACAATCGCGACATTCCGTTGACGCAACTGCTCAATCAACTGCACCAACTCAGGATCATGCTGCATAATCGTAAAACTGTTAGCGAACATCACCCAATCAAAGTCGCAGTGCGCGCTCAATTGCCGGATGACTCGCCAGTCCTTCGCACCGACGCCGACGCCCTTCACCTGCTCGGCCTCGCGCAGTTCAGAAAGCGCTCGGTACGCCGCCAGAATATCATCCAAACGCTTGCCTTGATCTTCTTTATCAACTGCTCCAGCCAGATATTCGTCCGGGTCGTGAACCGACACAAGCTGGGCAGGGTAGCTAGCCAACAGTCCGTTGCCTTCGTCGTAGCAGCGCAAGATGCCATCGTAGCTAATGTCTTGGACCGCATCGTGTGCGATCCCTTTCCAAACTCCCGGTTCGAACGTAGGCTCTGAGCCCGCGAGTGGAGTACGCCGCCACGCGAGCTTATTGCTGACCAAGACGCGATCATGATTGGCGCCATGATTTTCTAGTTCGCGGCCGATGACTTCCAGGGACAATCCTGCCCCGTACTTCCCAGCGGAGTCGATTAGGATTTTCTCGAACGGAGCGTCGAGCCATGCTTTCACAATCGCGGACTTCTCAGAGTCATCGATCGCTCGGAACAAATTTCCGAGGCTCGTCGCTCCAAAAACTACTGGGGGAAGTTCCAACATGTGATTGCCTTAAGATCCGCTACAGCACAGAACGCGTTTCGGTGCACAACCCTGTTTCCCTGAATGCATAGATGCGGAAGTGCGCGGGATGTCCATATCTAGCCGCGATCGATTCCGTAGGCCCTCATTGCGTTTCCGCCCCAGAATTGCAACGACTCGCTCTCTGTAAGTCCGCTTGCCAGTTCGGCAACGGTCTGATGCCAACGCGAGTACTCGGTTTTCAGCAAACACACTGGCCAGTCGCTACCAAACATTAACCTCTCGGCTCCAAACGCCTCCAAAGCGACATCCCAGTAGCGTTCAATTGTATCAATACTCCAAGAATCATCGCGGACTTCCGTGGCAACGCCCGAGAACTTGCAGAAGACATTCTGGCGCTTCGCCAATTCAACCAAGTCGTCTGCCCACTGCTGGTCAAATTTTGATTCACGAATGGTTGGCTTCGCAATATGATCCAGAACGAAAACTTGCTCTGGATGCTGATCGACGAACTTGATTGAGTTTCGTAGATGCTTTGCAAATATGAGAATGTCGTAAACAAGTCCGTAGTCCTTGAGCAACGCGATTCCTTCCCCAAATTGCTTTCCGAGAATGAAGGCGTCATCAGGTTCGTCTTGGACAACGTGTCGCACCGCTCGCAACTTGTCGTGGTGAGACAGTCGTTCGATGTGTTCACGAGCATCCGAGCTGGCGAGCGGCACCCACCCGACAACTGCGGCAATCAACTCGTTGGCTTCAGCAATCTTCAAAAGCCAATCGGATTCCTCAAGCGTCTGACGGGCTTGAACCGAGATGACTCGATCGATACCGACGGGCGAGGCAACCTTTGCCAAATCGCTTGGCCCAAAATCGCGTCGAAGCACCTGCATCGATTCGCTGATCCAGCCGTATTGCTCCGACGAGTAGTCCCAAAAGTGGTGATGTGAGTCGATTCGCATGGTCTATTTGCCAAGTAATTCTATTTGAGTGATGATTGATTTTCGTTCGGGCAATTCAATTCGCGCGTCGATACATAGCCTCAGACTTCGCATCCTGGCTATTTATTGAGGACGCCTTTTGCGAAGGCCAGGAACCAGTCCCAGTCTTGTTGCCCAAGGCCATGACCACCGGGCCGGATATGGTAACCGGTTCTTCCTTGCATTCTCTGAGAATTCAAAGGTGGCATGTTTTGTTCAACAACAGCTTCCTGCCCGAGGAGTTTGTAGACCGGTGCAGCGGCAACCATCGCTAGATACTCGCCCTTTGGGTCGGCCCACAGATCTTCATCTGCGCTGGCCACATAGGCTGCTCGGGGTGCCAACAGCGCGAACACCTCGTGTTGGTCAATTGGCAACGAATCCTCCCGGGCGGAGTATTGCGAGAAATTCTCACAGAACCAATACGGGAAAGAGGTTGTGATTCTCTTGACGGTTTCCCCAAAGCGGCGGCGTGAAAGTGCCGCTCCGCCGCAACCAGAATTGTTGCTGTAGGCTATTTGAAAGCGTGTATCTTCGACAGCAGCCCAAAGGGCCGTCTTGCCGCCACGTGAGTGTCCGGACACGGCCGAAGCGGATGCATCCACTTCGGGGCAAGTCTCTAGGTAATCCAGAACTTTGCTCGCTCCCCACCCCCAGGCCGATAAACTACGCCATGCATCTGGGCCTGGCGTTGTGCCATCTTCAAAGAAGGCTCGCACTCCATCGGCGTAGGCGTTCTTCTTGTCAGGATCAATGTCGGACGTATGGAACGTTGCGGTCGCAAAGCCAGCCTCAATGATCGATCTTGCCGGCCAGAATGGATCCTCTTCGGTCGTCTTTGACAACGGCACCGGGTAGCGGTTGTTGATATGTACAATGGCTGGCACCGGTTTGACACGTCCCTGAGTTTCGGGGGCGGGGCGTGGAATCAAGACGGTAAAGTCAAACTGGAACTGTCGATCGTCAATGCGAATCGTCGCTCGAACGTCACGGCCAATGGCACGTCCGTCAAACCAGTTGTCTTCCTGTCGTAGGATTTCATAGTCGACTTCATAAGCAACCTTGGGCCGTCGACCATAGACGTTGCTGCGGAATAGTTCCAATAACTCTGCACGACGCCGCGGCCACAGGTCTGCTGTCACGGGTGTGCCGTCGGCAAACTTGAGAGGGTCCGGCAATTCGAATTGCGGCACTTTTGATTCGTCGTAGTTGAATTCGCTGCGACGGGCCGCAAGCTTCTTGACGATCTCAGGATTGGCCTTCCAAGGACTTTCTGTGGCAGGCACGGCTCCGTTGCCGAGGGATTCCAGTCGTGTCTGCGCCAGGGCCTGCTGAGATGCGAAGCCTGCCAGGATTGCGAGAGTGATCAGTCCGTGAGTTCGACGAGCAAACTTCGGCATATCAATAGTCCTCGTGGAGAATTCTCTTAGTCAGCAAAGGTTTGGTCTGGCAGCTTGGTTGAGCATTGCATTCGCCAAACACCACGCAAGGGAGCGGCGAGCCCCTAGTGAAGATCAAAGTAGCGTAACGGTTTGCGGTCGCGCTGGCCAGAACGTGGTTGTGATGGACTCAGTTTTGATGGGCTGTTTTGCGACGCCCAGTTTTGTTCCGCACCATTTTGTGTGAGCGCTGGGGCAATTTCCCCAAGGCCGCCAGCGATGACCTTGCGAGAGTCCGTCAGGAGGGTAGACTCCGACCGAGAATATCGGCGTGCAAATATCCCAAACTGGCGCCCCGAATGTAGGGTTCGCTTCCCTGAATTTATCCCTTGAGAGTAGAGCTAAAATGTCGGATATCGAAAACGCAATCCCGCATCGCGCCCCAATGCTGCTTGTCGACGAGATTGTCAGCCAGGATGAAAAGACGATCCACTGCAAGAAGACGTTTTCACCAGACGATTTTTTCGTGCAGGGCCACTTTCCTGATTTCCCGCTCGTCCCAGGTGTGATTCTGTGCGAAACGGCTTTGCAGACTGGCGCCATTCTGCTGGCAGACATCACGCCCAAGACGGACGCTGTTCCCGTCGCGACTCGCCTGGACAACGTCAAGTTTAAGCAGATGGTGCGTCCTGGCGACACAATCGACATCAATTGTGAACTCAAGGACGTTGTTTCAACGGCGTATTTCTTGACCGGAAAAATTACTGTCAACGGCAAGCTGGCGGCCCGCCTGGACTTTGCTTGCACGGTTGCGGCTCCAAGTTAGCCGAAACGCACTGCTTCGTCGCTGGTTCGACGCCAGCAACCAATCCTCTAGCACTTCATGGGCAGAACGACTGTGGACTATTTGCAACTGAACGAAAAACGCATCGTGGTGTTTGGTGTCGCGAACCGAAAGAGCGTCGCCTACCGCATCGCGCATCAGCTTGAGAGTCTTGGAGCTGAAGTAGTTTACGTTGTCCGCAGTCCGCAGCGTCGCGAGTCCTTGGAAAAGCTACTCAGCGGCAAAAGCGTGTATGTTTGCGACGTGGAAAATCAGTCGGAAATTGACAATCTATCGCAGCAGCTATCAGACGACTTTGATGGATTCGATGGCATTGTCCACTCGATTGCTTTCGCCGATTACAGTGATGGCATCAAGCCGTTTCACGAGACGACTCGCAAGCAGTTCCTCCAAGCCATCGATATTAGCTGCTTTTCTCTCGTCGCAATATGCAATGCTCTCAAGGGGCTATTGCGAGCAGATGCATCTGTTGTCACCATCAGCATCTCAACAACGCGGATGGCCAGTGAGAGTTATGGTTTCATGGCGCCGGTAAAGGCAGCGTTGGATTCCTCGCTCGCATTTCTGACCAAGTCGTTTAGCCGGTTTAGCGAAGTGCGTTTCAACGCGGTCGCGGCAGGGCTGCTCAAGACAAGCGCTTCGGCTGGAATCCCAGGATACGTTGATTCCTATCTCTATGCCGAGCGCGTCACGCCGCGGAAGCGAGCGCTGTCGACCGACGAAGCTGCCTCGACGGCCGTCTTCCTGCTCAGTCCCCGGTCGAGCGGAATCACGTCGCAATCAATCGTTGTCGATGCAGGCATGAGCACCAACTACTTCGATGCAGACATTGTTTCGGATGCCATGCGCGCAGATTAACCACTGGTCCGACTACCACTGGTCCGACTACCACTGGTCCGACTACCACTGATCCGACTGCGAGTCAGGCCGACCTAACCTTGTGCGGATGCCATTGCATCGGTCCCGATGCGGTAGTTCTTTTCGTGGCTCGGCCATTCAGTGCCGAGAACTTCGGTGCCCCCTGGACGACTCGTCAGGGGAAAACTGGTAAAACCTAGCTGTGAAGCTTCGCGGCGAGCCTGAATGTGGTCTGCCCGATAGCGATCTGCGCCCATTCGAAATAGAATCCCACCGCAAGAAACCTCCCAAGGCTGTCACACTGGAAGTGCAAGGATGAGCAACTACGAAGTTCGAAGAGTCGGCAACAACGCGAACGATCGGAAAGGATTTCTGAAGCTGCCGTGGAAGATCTACGCGTCCGACCCGAATTGGGTACCACCGCTGGGCAGTCAAGTCAAAGATCTGTGCGGGTTCTCAAATCATCCGTTTTACAACGAGAACTTCGGTGAGAATTTCGTGGTAGCTCGCGGCGGGCAGATCATTGGTAGAGTCAGAGCGATGGTGAACGTCGCCCACAACGCTCGATTCGAAGAGAAGCGTGGCTTCCTGGGATTCTTCGAATGTGAAGACGATGCTGCTGCTGCAGATCACTTACTTTCCGCTGCCTGCGACTACTTGAAAGAGCAGGGGATGGACTGCGTCCGTGGCCCAGTGAATCCGAGCCTCAATTATGAAGTCGGGATGCTGGTCGAAGGTTACTCGACGCCGCCAACCTTCATGATGACGTACAACCGCCCTTACTACGAAAGCTTGTGGACGGCAGTTGGCTTTGAAAAGTCGCAGGACCTGTATGCCTTTGAAGGGCACATCGACATGATCGCGGACCTGGATCCGAAGTTGGCGTTCGTGATCGAGGAAATTAAGCGTCGCTTTGACGTAAAGGTGCGACGCTTTGACTTGAAGAACTTCGCCGACGAAGTGGCGCTCTTCTTAGATATCTACAACAAATCACTCGTCGGCACCTGGGGATTCGTGCCGCTCTCAACCGCCGAGGTCAAGCACCTGGCCAAGGAGCTCAAGCACTTGTTGCTGCCCGAATTGACAACGATTATCGAAGTCGACGGGAAACCAATCGGCGCTGGACTGGGACTGCTCGACTTCAACCCAACTATCAAGAAGATTGGCGGCCGTCTGTTTCCATTCGGATTCATCAAGCTGTTGATGAGCAAACGCAAGATTGACCGAGTGCGTTTGATGAGCACCAACGTGCTTCCCGAGTTTCAGAAGTGGGGATTTGGACTGCTCGCCCTCGAACGCATGCTGCCCGATTGCCTTGAATTAGGCATCAAACATGGAGAGTTCTCGTGGGTGCTCGAATCGAATCACCTGTCCAGGGGTTCCCTGGAGCGTAGTGGCCTGGAGAAGAGCAAAACCTATCGCTTGTACGATAAGACGCTTTCTTAGCAGTCGTTTTCCTAGGCAGTCGCAGCTCTGTCGAGAAGTTCGGCCTTATTCAAGCCGTCCTTTGACTAAGGAGTTCCGCCGGTTGCACTTGCGTTCGCTGGCAACCGTGGACTTGGCACGCTTTCCGTCATCGCGCGATGGATGGCGGTCTGGTACGCACCGCTCGATCCCGAAGGCTCTCGGTTGGTCAGGTAGATCTGCGGAAGAGGGCCGACGGGAACGTACTTGCTGATCGCTACTTGGGTAGCTTCCACCCGAGCCGCCGTTTCTTTCTGCGTATCGGCCTGCTTCACGAAAACAACTCGTCGCGACTGAGGAGCATAGGTTACCAACCAGCGGATGTGTGAAATGCCAGAACCGGTCAACTGCCCCGTCTCAGCATGGAACATGCTAGTGCCAAGCGTGTTGTGCAACTGCCAGCCTACGTTTCGCTGTGCATCAAAGAAGCTGGAAACCGCTTGGGCGTCATAAGCTCGAAACGGATGCGGCCATGATTTGTTTCGATAGTAGTCGGTGTGGAATCGCTGACTCCAGCTTTGCCCGTTGGTATGGCCCCAGTTCTGGGCATGGGCCGTTTGCTGCGACTGAGCTGTTATGGTGATCGCTACGGCGAGCGAAAGCACAGATAGACTTCTCGGAACATCGATAATTCGGTGTCGTCGACTCATAACGCTAGCAATCCATTGCTTGAACATGATTTGACTCGCGCACCTTATTCCAGGAGATCGAGATCCCAGATTCCCGGAGCTACAGTCCCGGACTTTGCGCAGCGATAGTTTTCGTATCGGCCTGACTCGCTTTCGGACTCCGGAAAGGAATTCGCAATCGAAACCTTTTGCCAAAGCCGCGCAAACTACCAAAGCACGGATGCATGCATTGTGAGCAACTGGTTCGCCAG
This sequence comes from uncultured Pirellulaceae bacterium, assembly GCA_964411445.1. Taxonomy (GTDB): domain Bacteria; phylum Planctomycetota; class Planctomycetia; order Pirellulales; family Pirellulaceae; genus Aureliella. Next base: position 11,655 of record CAYPLE010000088.1, on the reverse strand, counting down.
GCAGTTGCGGCCCATTTTTGCACACATCCACCTTGACTTACCAAGTCGGAGTTGGGAAACGTCGAGATGGACGCAGGGGTGCGCACGGATTTTCGGGGTACAACCACAATGCCATACGGGATGTATGTTTCGGCCGCAGGTGCAGCCGCTCAGAGCCATCGACTGGAAGTACTCAGCAATAACCTTGCCAACATCAACACCGCTGGCTTTAAACCACACTTGGCAATGCTACAGGCTAGGCACTCAGCCGCCGTTGAACAAGGAGAAGTGACGCCTGGTCAAGGCGGAATTGACGACGTTGGAGGTGGTATTGCCATCAAACCTACCGAAACGCTGTTCGAACAAGGCCCCATTCAGCAAACGGGCAACCGCACCGACTTCGCCATTGTTGACGAAGAGAGCTTCTTCACCGTCCAACGTGGCGACAAACAGTTGATGACAAGAGCCGGCAATTTTCTCTTCGATTCATCGGGAACCCTGGTGACACAAAACGGCGATCCAGTACTCTCCCAAGGTGGCGGACAAATCACAATCGATCCCCGCTTGCCCTACGAAGTGACCGACGACGGATTCATTCACCAAGCAGGCACGCGACAAGAGCTTGGGCTATTTCGTCCAGCAGAGATCGGCGACCTATCACGCGTCGGCGAGAACCTGTTCGAACCACTCACGCCCATTTCTCCCGTCAACCGCGCGGACCGAAATATTTTGCGTGGCGCCTTGGAATCATCAGCCGTGAAACCTACTGCGGCCATGATGGAAATGATTGAGACGACCCGGATTTATGAAGCCAACGTGCGCCTGATTCAAACGCAAGACGAATCAACAGGACAGCTCCTTAGTCGTGTCCTCTCGCAGTAGCACTTTCTCGCAGTAGCACTGCAGAGTGATCTCCGGAGCAAGTAGTACGAAGTAAGCTGATCGGGCAACCACGCCACCCTTAGCACAACATAATACACCGCCAAATAATACAGCGCCAAATAATACA
>CAYPLE010000088.1:8224-10567 GCA_964411445.1 uncultured Pirellulaceae bacterium | reverse complement strand
CGCCAAATAATACAGCGCCAAATAATACACCGCCAAGCAGGTCAAAGGATTACCAATGAGCGTACAAACTCTCTACACCGCAGCGACGGGCATGGACGCCATGCAAACGAAGCTCGATGTAATCGCCAATAATCTGGCCAACATCAATACAACGGCGTTCAAAAAGGACCGAGCTAACTTCGAAGACTTGGTTTACCGCACCGAAGCCTACCCAGGCATGCTGGATGCCAACGGTGAAGCAACGCCAGTGGGCACGCAGATTGGCCTCGGGACTCGTGTTCAAAGCACGCAGAAGGATTTTCGCCAGGGTGCATTCCAGGACACCGGCCGTCAACTGGACGTCGCCATCGAAGGCACTGGCTTTTTGCAGGTTACCGATCCACTCTCGGGCAATCCGCTGTATACGCGAAGTGGCAACCTGGACATCAACGCCAACGGTCAATTGGTCATCGGCTCGGCTCAAACCGGCCGGCCGCTTGAGCCCGCCATCAACATTCCGCAAGATGCCACAGATATCGTCATTGCTCCAAACGGCGAAGTTCGCGTGCGTCAGCCAGGCGTCGACGAACTCACTCAAGTTGGCCAACTCAACATGGCAACGTTCATCAACCCCGATGGCCTGTTGAAGGTTGGGGAGAACCTCTACCAACCGACCGATGCCAGCAACACTGCTTTGCCGGGTACCCCCGGTTCAGACGGACTAGGCGTCCTGCGGCAGGGTGCACTGGAATCGTCCAACGTGGAACCCGTCGGTGAACTGATTGACCTTATCACCACCCAACGTGGTTTTGAGCTGAACTCTCAGGCGGTTCAAGCGGGTGATCAGGTCATGCAACTGATCTCCAACTTGCGACGATAGTCCGCAACGCGACAGTCGTAAACGCCCCCAAGCTAGCCTATGAACCGGAACCGAAAGCACATGCTTGACGCACCGAAAACACTTCTCACAATCGCACTCGTGAGCCTGCTCTGCACCGAAGCACCCGCTCAAAGTCGCGTTACCGCGTCGGCACCGGTTGCTGCAACGGGCGCTGCAGCGACAGGCAAGAATGTAAAATCGGCAACGCATCAACGCGCTACCATTCGCTTTCGTGCGACGCCAGCCGCCACCTCGTCCGCAGTCCTGCTGAAGGACTTGATCGAAATCGTCAGCGGTGAAAATTCGTTCTTGGAAAGCAATCTCTCGGCCGTCGTCGGTCCCGCGCCGCAGATGGGGGCAGCCCAAACTTGGCACAAAGAAGATGTCCTCCAGCACCTTGAGCTGCGGGGCGTGCATCCGATGAGCATCGATTGGCAAGGCTCCTCGGTCGCGCAGCTTCAACGTCGACAGTCCGGAATGGTGAACCTCACCGCAGGAATGACGCAAGCATTTGCGACGCCGAAACAACGAGAAGTCGCTGAGACAAATGTAGCCACTGCAATTGCACAGTACATTACATTCAAAACAGGTGAAAAGACCGAGTGGGAAGTTGACGTTCAAGTTCCAGATGACCATGTGAAGACGTTGCAGGGGCGACGATCGATCGTGCAAATCGGTGGCGGTGCAGGTGACTACTTGGGACCACAAGAATTCGTCTTGCAAACCAAAGATCCCGCAGGAAAGCTGTCGCTTGTCAAAGTCCAAGCGATCGTCAAACTGCCCGATATGGTTGTCGTAGCAAGTCGCCCCCTTCGAAAAGACGAAGTGATCCAACCGGACGCGCTCAAGATGAAAGTCTTGCATCGTTCAGCTCGCAGCGGCAACAACTACTTTACGTCCGTCGAACAAGTCGTCGGCAAGCAACTTCGCCGCAGTTTGGCGACCGGCCTGCCCATTGACGACCAGATGATCGGCGAACCAATCGTCATTTCCCGCGCGCAGCTAATTACAGTCGAATCAGTCTCAGGCGGCATTACGGTCAGCTCGCCAGGCAAGGCCTTGTCTGCGGGTGCAACAGGCGAATTGATCCAAGTTGAACTACCCGGACGAGTCAAAGTCTTCGGCACCATCGTCGACAGCAATATTGTCCGTATTGCGGCACGCGCAACACCCAGCCGCTAGCAGAATAGGAAGGAAATACGATGACACGAAATACGATGACACGAATGATTCCGCTTTGCATATACGTTCTTGGCATTGCTTCAACGGCAACGGCCCAGCAAAGCAGCCTATTCCACAACCCACGACTTGGCCCCCAGCCAGCTCCCATGCCACCGTCGGCGGGCGCTGGCCAAGCAGCCATGCCTCAAGCACAGATGCAACCAGGAACAATGCAACCAGGAATGATGCAACCTACTGCGTCTGGGCAAGTACCGATGATCAATGCGCAGTCACCAATGACCTACGGTCAGATGGGAGCTGGT
>CAYPLE010000088.1:0-8124 GCA_964411445.1 uncultured Pirellulaceae bacterium | reverse complement strand
AGTACCGATGATCAATGCGCAGTCACCAATGACCTACGGTCAGATGGGAGCTGGTGCTATGTCTGGCTCCTACTACTATTTGCCAAAACCGCCCGAACGCATCCTCAAAGTGCATGATATCGTTCAAATCAGAGTCGACGAAGCGTCGCGAATGACCGCCGATGGCATTGCCACAGCAAGAAAGAACGGGATCTACGACGCCGTTCTTGAGGACTGGGTTCGTCTGACTGGACTCGCCCTGAAACCGGCCCCACAGGCTGATGGTGATCCTGCTATCACAGGACAAACCAATCAGAATTTCCGAGCCAACTCAATCCTGACAACGCGTGAGTCATTGATCTTCAACATTGCTGCCGAGATCATCGATATCCGGCCCAACGGCAATATTGTTTTGCAAGCTCGCAAGAGAATCAACGTCAATGATAACCGCTGGGAAATTGCGTTGACTGGAGAATGCCAGGCACAAGCGATTGGTCCGGACAACGCTGTCTTCTCCAAAGACATTTTGAATTTGGACATTTCCAAGAACGAAGCAGGGCAAGTTCGCGATGGCTATCGTCGAGGCTGGTTTACTGAGTTCGTTGCACGTTTTCAGCCGTTCTAACATGACGCTGCGCATCCAAATTTGGTGCGCCCTGAAAATCTGTCGACCGAGCAAGGCAGCCATGTTGCCAACAAAAATGCCCAACGCAAGTGAACTGAGATCATGAACAGACAGAACAAGTTGACCTGTCGAATTGCGTGCTATCTGGCAAGTACTTTCGCGCGATCAAAGCCAGCCTTCGTTGCCACTGTCGCGGTCACACAAATGCTTTTGCTTTTGTCCAACAACTTGAACGCACAAACGTTCACTCCAGCGCTATCTGCGGCACCGATTCCAACAACGACGGTTGCCGTACGCGATATTTGTCGCATCAAGGGACAGGAAGAAAACACGATACAAGGGATCGGACTTGTCGTTGGACTCAATGGAACTGGCGACGACGGCAGCAAACCAACGATTCGCTCCCTTGCCAGGATGGCACAACTACTTGGCGGCAACATTGCCACAGACGCCAATGGGCTACCGGTTGTTGACGAAGTTGCCGACGCGCGAAACGCTGCTGCCGTCATGATCACTGCCAAAATTCCCCCTGTGGGTGCACAGCAGGGTGACCTGCTTGACTGCCACGTGAATGCCATCAGTGCCAGCAGCTTGGAAGGTGGGCGACTCATGATCACGCACTTGCATGGACCAAGGGCTGATCAGCGAGCCGTTTATGCCCTGGCCGAGGGTCGCATCTCATTGCCTGATCCCAACCTGCCGACATCTGGGGTCATTGCAAATGGCTGCAAGATGGAGGCTACGGTCAACACTGGATTTATCGACCGGGGCAAGGTCACGCTAGTGCTACAAAACTCCATTGCCTCGTTTTCGAACGCCTATTTTGTTGAAGACGCAATCGATGAATTCTTGAACCAGGGCGCGCTTGCAGGCGCAAGTTCAACAGATTCTTACATCGAGGTCAAAGCGATTGACGCGCATCATGTTGAAGTCAAAGTCCCCAAAATCTACGAAGACAACCCAGTCAAATTTCTGTCGCTGTTGCTAGATGTGCCGCTTACCAACATCGAAAAGAAGAAGAGTGTTATCATCAATGAACGCGATGGAATCGTCATCGTTGGCGAGGAGGTTCTCATCAGCCCAGTTGCGATCACGCACAAGAATCTGAGCATCGAAGCTCAGCCGCCAGCCAAACGATTCGTTGGTTTGGATCAACAGAGCCCCGGGAACCCTCGTCCTCGGCTGAAAAATTTGGTGGACGCATTGAATAGCCTCCAGGTGCCCACGCAGGACACGATCAACATCATTCGAACGCTGCACCGCAACGGAGATATCTACGGTGAACTTACGTTCCTGTAGCCAACGGCTTCACCAGTTGATTTCCCTGTACATGCTAGCGGAAGTGCTCCATTGATCAATCGAACGTCTCAAATCCACACCGACCCACGCTTCTCCGCTCCCGTCGTCCCTGCAGGGCTGTCGGGCAAGCAGATCAGCCCGACAACGGACGAAGTCAAGTTTGGTGAAGTTCTTGCGCAAACGCCCTCGCTGAACGACAAAAAGATTAAGGACTGGCAAGATTCTCAGATGCCCGACAATCCGGAGGTACGCGAAGCCTTTGAAGATTTCGTCGGCCAGACATTTTTTGGTGAGATGATCAAGTCCTTGCGCAGTACTCAAGAAGGCGTGGCCTACATGAGCGGTGGGCGGGCGGAAAAGGTATTTCAAGGCCAATTCGACCAAATGCTATCAGAACAACTCAGTGAGTCGTCCGCGGATCAAATCGCCGAACCAATGTACGACTTATTCATGCGCAAACGAGGCTAGCTCTCACTGGCGTTTCGCCACTAACGCGTCACTAACGCGCTGCTGACATCGAATTCATCAATCAGGCTAATGACTAGCTGTGCTTGCCCTGAGCGGCCTGAGCCTTTGCTTGGGCCTTCGCCAGCAACTTCTTTTGATATCGCCCTTGCACGATATCGACGCCTACCAAAACAGCGATCACGAAGTAAAACGTGCTCGACTCGAGCTTGTGAATCTCGTAACCAAAGAAAGCAAGGTGTGATAAGTGTCCACCTTCGGCCAAGAGCATCACGCCAACCAGCAGCAGGATGAACAGTCCCAGCACCTCGTACATTCGATTCTTCTCAAGAAACGTTGCAACGCGATCAGAAAGCCAAATCATCAACAAGCCACTGATAATCACCGCGGTCGACATGACGATCACTTGATGCGTCAAAGCAATGGCGCTCAAAATCGAATCAAATGAAAAGACAAGGTTCATGACCACAATCCAGGTAATGGCTTTCTGGACCGACGCCTTGGGTTTTTCCGATTCATTCTCGTGCAAATCATGCGTACTCAGCATATGGTAAATTTCTTTGACTGCGGTGTACATGATGAATACACCGCCGGCGAGCACCACGATCGAATGGACGTTCATGTGCACGTCCAACCAACCTTCAATTTGGACTTCAAACAGTGGGACGTTCAGCTTCTCAATGGTGAACATCATTACGACCAGCATGATCAACCGCAGGACAATGGCTAGTCCCACGCCCCAGGTCCGGACCATCGATTGTTTGTCAGGTTCGACGCGTTTGGATTCTATAGAGATGTAGAGCAGATTGTCGAAGCCCAAGACCGCTTGTAGAAGTATCAACATCATCAGCGTGAATAGGCTTTCGAGCGTGAAGAGGCCTTCCAATATCTGCATCAATCATCTCCAGCACGAGTTTCGAATCATCAACAGGCGGCTCTGTTTTCTTCGGGTCATTTCTTCGGGCACACATGTTTCACGGGTACCTGATGCACTGATCTACCAAAGAAATCACACCACCGGCGACCATTATTCATTCTGCAAGGCGTCGCACAAGGTTGCATAGGCCAAGCCGAACATTGGATCCTGAGGCACTTCATCAAACAAGCCGCCCGGTTTATCATCCAGTCTTGCCAAAACTGCAGCTCTCATCTCCTTCGCCGAAACCTCAAACGCTTTGATTTTGCGTTCGCAACGCCATTTTCGACGCCAGCAACCACATGACAGACAATCTTTCGATAGCAACGGACATACTGAAATCAGTGTTCGGCTTTGGCAGTTTTCGTGGCAACCAGGCGGAAATTGTCACGCGGGCCCTGCAGGGAAAGCACTCGTTGGTCATTATGCCAACCGGAGGTGGCAAATCGCTCTGCTATCAGATTCCAGCCATCGCACTCGCTGGTGACGGCCAGCCGCGCCCCCTGACAGTTGTGCTGTCCCCCTTGATCGCGTTGATGAAAGACCAAGTGGACGCTCTCTTGGCTAGGGGCGTTGATGCAACCTTCATCAACTCGTCCTTGGATCGGCAGAATCGCAAAGAACGTTACCAGGGATTGGGCAACGGCCAGTTTGATATACTTTACGTCACACCGGAGCGATTTCGAAAACCAGAGTTTCGCGAAGTACTTGCTTCGCGGCCAATCAACCTACTGGCTGTCGACGAAGCTCACTGTATCAGTCAGTGGGGACACGACTTTCGGCCCGACTACACGCGTGTTTCCGAGATTCGTGACTTTTTGGGTTGTCCCCCAACGATCGCGCTGACAGCGACAGCTACCCGCGAAGTACAAAAGGATATCGTCAAACAATTAGGATTGACCGAAGGCGACGTCAAACTATTCCACGAAGGAATCGACCGGCCCAATCTGTCAATCGACGTCATTGATGTTTGGGACGACGATGAAAAACTGGAAAAGATCCTAGACGTCAATCGAAAACATCCACCGGAAGGCAACGGGATCGTTTACTTCACTCTGATCAAAACGTTGTATCGATTCAGTGATTACTTGCGGGAGAAACGACTCGACCACCTCATCTACCACGGCGAACTGGCACGCCGTGAGCGGCGCTCTGTTCAAGAACGATTTGTCGCTGAGTCAGGCAATCTAGTGCTCGCCACCAATGCGTTTGGTATGGGCATCGACAAAGCTGATATTCGTTTTGTGGTGCACGCAGATCTGCCGGGCTCGCTGGAAGCTTATTACCAAGAGATCGGACGAGCTGGTCGAGACGGACTGCCTAGCGAGTGTGTCCTGCTGTACAACCAAAGCGACTTGGCTACTCAAATGGAATTCATGAAGTGGAGCAATCCCGACGTTGACTTCTACGCCAGGTTGCATGACTTTTTGAGTCACGACCTCGACTCCGTCAACGCTTTCGGCATCGAATGGCTTCGTGAACGTCTGCACGCGAAACAAAAGCATGATCGCCGGCTAGAGACGGCCCTCGGCATGCTAGATCGCTTTGGGGCAATCGAGGGAAGCCTGAACCCTCTGAACATTCGGCGCGTCGGAGAACTCCCAGGAGAACTTCGAGACGCACAGGCTCTAGCGGCCAAGCTATTGCTTGGTCAGAAAAAACTCCTTGCGTTGGTTGAGTTTGCCAACACGCAGGAAGACCGCAAAGAGTTCTTGAACGATTACTTCATGAAAGATACCGACTCTGATTAGCGGCAATCCATCTGGTTACATCAGATAGCGAATCCAGCTCTGCGCTCGGATTAGGAACATGACCGGTATGCCCGCTACCTGCATACTTTCAGTATATACAGCAACCTGCGCCTGAGCGCCTCCCGGCAACCGAACCGATTCGTCGTCCAGCTTAATACGCACAGCAAATTGCGCAGGCGCTCTTGGGCCGAGATCCGAAGGCAGCACGCCCGAGGCCTGCAACTGACCGGCGCCCGTGACGTCAATCGTATTCAGGACCTGCCCTGTGAAGATCTCGCCAGGATATCCAAACAGAGCCACTTCGCAGTATTGCCCTTCTTTGATTCGCAGGTAGTTCTTTTGGTTGAACGCTGCGACGAGCACCCCCTGATTCTGCTGTGTCGAATCGAGAACGAAAGTCATCACCGCACCGCTTGCACCACCAACCAACATGCCTTCGGATAACTGCATGTTGGTCACATAGCCATCGCCTGGTGCCAAGACTGTCGTTTGCGACAGGTCGTACTTCGCATCATCAAGTTGCGTCTGGACTTGATCGATTTTCTTTGAGGCTAGCTCCACGCCCAATCTGGCTTGTACCAGGGCCGCTTCGGCTTGCGTTAGCGCAGCGCTAGCTTCGGCGTATCTTGCAATTGCCAGATCGTTATCTTCGTCGCTAATCGCATTCGTCTTAATCAATTCTGCTTTTCGATCACGATCCGCGGTTGCAAACTCCAGATTCGCGTTAGCTCGTTTCAAGGTTGCTTCAGCCAGGACGACCGAGCTCTTTGCGACTTGCTGATTCTGCCGAGCCTCTTCGACGGCCGTTGTCAGACGCTTAACGGCGTTCTCATAGGGCACTCGGTCGACTTCGAAGAGCACATCACCTCTCTGAATGGCCTGATTGGCCTGAGCCACAATATTGGTGACGCGTCCGGGCTGACCAAGTTGGGGAACGATGGGCACCGTTTGCTTGAAGACACGCGCATTGGACGTAAAGGGATGATAGTACTGGGCGCAGAAAAGCAGGGCGACGATCAGTGCTGGTCCAACGGACCCGACAATGATCGCGATCGGCAATGTCAGCTTGATCAAACGCAGCTTGGCAAAGATTAGCCAAATTAGACCGCAATAAATACCGCCAAGGATCCAACTCATTGTGCACCTCGCTTGCGTGCCGCCTCGGCAAGCCTGTCAACTCGTGCCTTGAGTTCGTGCACCCGTGCAGCAGACACGGAGCTTTCACTCTTGTCAGAGGCTTGCGGGCTCTCCTCTGCATTCAGAGTCGTGTAAAGATAGGCCACGAACACACAACTTAAAATCGCAGGTATCATGATCGCTCTCCCATTGAAGACTCCAGATTGCGAATCGCATCTTCTAGTTGATCCAACTGCGACTTCATCTCAGACGGCTTCTCACCGCCGTAGTTCCAAAGGGCCCAGACCATTGCGACCACCCACAGTATGCCAGTCGGGAGCCCAAGCCAACCGCAGATATTGACCGCCTGAGCTTGCGGATGTTCAAACTTGCGCGCCAACCAACCTGGCAGTGCGGCCAAAACGACGATGAACGCCAACAAACCAACAGCGAACGCCAGCAAGAAGAGCAGCACAACAATTCGCAGCGTCGGACCGAGCGATTCGAATTGATATTCCATCGATAAATCTCTGTTAACAAAGCAGGGAAGGAGCTACAAACAGGCTTACCGCGCTGATCATTCAGCGCGGCAAGTGCAGTCTGACGAATCAGTTTTCTTCCGCTGGTTCTGGAAGCCTGACCAACAACCAGGTTTGAGTGTTGTCTGCGTCGAAGTGCAGCAACGCTGGTGTTTGATCCTGAGTTAGATCGTAGACGCCAGCCTCCATGACCAGCGAGGAGTCTTCATCGTCGGAGAATCGCCATGCAGCCCGTTGCGATTCACGATCAACCATTCCATCTACTGGGCGACCGTTGTCGGTTGTATCGTTGTAGAACGTGCCCGCAATGATGCCTTCCTTGCTGACGGCCAGTTGCAGCAACATGCCAGTATCATTTCCCTCCGGATCGGTCACGGCAAACACGCCCAACGGCATCCACTCTACCTTTTCAGGTTCCACAGCCTCGGGAATGCTCTCGGCAATCTCAGCCGCTTGCGTGTAATATTCCTCGGTTGTTGCAACTTGCTGTTCGTTCACATAGACATAATTGTCCCGGTAAATGATCGACGTGCCATAGTTGTACTGAATCGGCTGTGGCCACGACCAAGCGAACCAAGTTCCGTACGCGGCCCAAGTGCATGGTCGCCAGCACCAGTAGCGGGGATATCGTCCCCAAGATCCTTGCCAACGCCAGTATCCAGGTGGACGACTAAATCCAGGATCAACCCAGAAATTCCTGTCGAAAGGCCGATTGTTGACGTTCGTCCACCGATTCCGAACATTGTTAATATTGTTGTTACGAATATCGACGTCGATGTTCCCAATGTTGACATTGTTCCCACCTTGGATTCGATTCCGAATGTCCTTTTGATCCAATCGTGGAGCATTGACTTCGGGGCGGTTGACGTTCGGACGGTCGATGTTGGGTCGGTTGGCGTTCGGGCGATCAAAATTGGGCCGTTCAAAATTGGGCCGATCGATGTTAGGGCGATTCTCGGGAAGCTTGTCCATTGGGAATCGGTCACCTGGCAACTTGTTACCGGGGCGAGTGTTCCCAGGCAGAGTCGTTGGCCGACCCGGCAAATCCAGGAAATCTCCTACATCGCCTGGGGACGGACGATTGCCTGCACCTGGCAAATTCGGACGAGTCCCTGCCCCAGGACCTGACGGCATGCTTGGGCGCGTCACGCCAGGCTTGGCGCTTGGCAAGTTCGGCTTGCTTCCGGTGCCTGGCCGGGAAGCATTGGGCAAACTTGGCCTAGTGCTGGGGAGGTTTGGTGTACTGGGAAGATTTGGCCGAGTACTCGGGACGTTTGGACGTGTGCTTGGCACACTTGGCCGACTGCTTGGCAAGTTCGGTCGGCTGCTGGGCAGATTGACGTTCGGACGCGAGGTATTGGGGCGACTTACGTTCGGTATGCTCGGCCGAGTTGGCGTCGCGGGGCGCGAAACGTTAGGCCGAGAGGCAGGCAT
>CAYPLE010000087.1:0-27221 GCA_964411445.1 uncultured Pirellulaceae bacterium | reverse complement strand
GACTTGATGCGGTGGTAGTCAGAATTCTGCTGCGTGCCGTAATAGGCCTTTGAGTGCCGCAAATAAGCCAGCATCACGTCTTGAAGTTTGACCTCGCCAACATCGAGCCCAAAGGTAGGGGAGCGGTTAGAGGCCAGCCACTCGGCAATCAGTGCGTCGTAGCGCTGTTTGCTCGCCTTGGAGCCGTGTTTGCCAAGATAGATAGCCTTGCCGTTAATCACGACGCGAGCTTGGCCAGAGGAATGCTTTAGATACTTTGGGATTCTGCTCATGAGACGTTTCTCCGCAGCAAAATGACAGACTGTCATTTTTGGCTAGTGGAAAAAGCGCTCTCACAACAGCGTGAGGAATCGTTTTAGCTAACGAATCGCTTGATAAAATAAAGCACGCCCGATAGGATTCGAACCTATAACCCTCGGTTCCGAAGACCGATGCGCTATCCAGTTGCGCCACGGACGCGTGAAACAGAATTTTAGAGTTCTGAAGGGGGACAATCAAGCCATCTTTGCGACACCAGTCAAGATTCGACGCAAATTTTGAGACGCAGGCCTCCCGAAAACGAACTGGGGAAACCTGCGATTGTTGAAGCAATGACTGTGGCTCCGTCAGGGGACAATTCTAACGACTCACCACTTCGCCGCCGTTCATGCTGTAATAAGCGCGAATGGCGTCGCCGAGTGAACTGTTGAGGTACTGCACAGAACCGTCGGCAAAGGCGGTCGCAAACGAGCCGTCGTCGTCAAGCTGCAGTCCTTCGGCCGGCGCGTCCTTGCGATATTCAAAGTCCGAAGGCTTTGTCCAAGGCACAGCACGATCAGGGGTCGTCACGACCAGCAAAATTGTGTTGCTCGTACCGTCTGTAATTTGCCCAAAAGTGACGGCCCGTTCCTGTCCGGCGATCGTTCGGTCGCCGACGGGCGCCTGAACCAACGCGTGCCCAGCTTTCAATTCTTCGTCTTTGAAAATGCCTGGAGCAAAGACGACAGGCATACGATCGAGCAGCTTGATGTTGTGCTCGCTGTCCCAGGGCTCATCTAAGTGAAATTCATTGTACAGTTCCATCTCGTCCATAAAGGGCAGAATATGAACTCGCCAAGAAAGCCACGGCTTCCCCGCTTCGTCGCGTGCTTCACGCCGAGGTGGGAAAGACTTCCACGCGGATTCGTAATTGTGGAAGGCCAATGCAAGCTGCTTGAGGCTCTTCGTGACTCGACCACGATCGAAAGGCTGCATGATTCGACGGGCAAGCTCGGTAAGAGCCTCTGCTGAGTTGGGAGCACCATTGGCCAGCGTAACTGTCGTCGTGTCGCCGGTGTTTTGGATCTCCAACATGCCTGGCAGAACGTCCACAAAGCTCTGGGCAAGTCCCGGAAGCTTCAAGCCGGATTCTTCAGAGCTCTTCGCAATCGCAGCAAGGATGCGTGGCAATTCGGACGCGAATGTCGCGGCGCTTTCTGGCGAATCGGCGCCCGCAATCATCTGAAACTGCAACTCGTCTGGAGCGAAGCTGGCACTTAACCAACGCGTGCCGCTGAGCAGGTCGAGGGTTGAGCCTCCACCCAACATGGCTGGGAGCGTGGGCATTGCTTCGCCTAGCGTGCGAGCAAAATATTCTGGCAAGATGACTGCGGCCCTGATAGGTGCAGCTTCATTGGCAGATAGGGCCTTTACGAACTGATCTGTACGCGAGTCAGCAACGGATTGTTCGATCGACGTCTTATCGTCACGCGCCCAGGAATCGAAGAGCGAAACTGCGTAGCCGCCAGAGACCTTCCTCGCGGCTGGCAGATTCAACTCGTTCAGCACGCTGTTGAGCTGCTTTCCGTCGGTCTTTGCCGAGAGATGGATCTGAACAACCGCTTGCTGTGACGAATGGGGGATCTCGACGGTGAACAAAACCGACTCTCCGCCACACAACTCCACCAGTGCTTTCAGTGATTTGCTTTGCCGCTGCAATGCTGGAATGGTGGTGGCCTGCTCCAGTGCCGAAGGTGAAATCTCGGCAACCAGCACAGTTGCCGGGCGAAGCGCCGATTCGATACGCGTCTGCGCAAGTGCGGGGCTACAGGTTGCCAGCAAGGCGAGGCTTGTGGATATGAGTACCAACTTCTTGATATGCATTGATGAATGCTCCAACTTTGGGTAGCCCGGGGCTACGTGTTGTATATTGTGATGCGTGTTGAATCGGGGGCTAATTCTGAATTTGCACAACCAGCTTGTAACGAATAAACCTTGCCTTACCGGTCAGAATCGCCTTTCCACCGACCAGTTCGTAGTCGATCGTCTGTCCCGTCACGGGGTGAGTCGGAGCTGGTAGGCGCAGGCTATTCAACGTTCGCGGCAACCGCCCATCATTGTGCGCGGCATAGTCTTGCAAGGCGGCGACGGTTTGGGTCATAGCCAATTGCATCGCTTGTCGCGATTCCGCTGCAGAGAACGATCGCATTGCCGGGAAAAAGACAGTGGCCGGTCCAGCAGCGAAGCCCAGGCGTTCGGTTGCCTGCTCTAGCTGTTGTTCCGAATCGCTGAAACCGTCTACACTCTCGACTGCGTCTGGGCTCAGCAATTGCCATTTCCAAATTTCATCGCGGATGTGGTCGTGGAACCGGCAAATTGCCAACATCACCGTTTGTACGGTTGGATAGGCGTCCACCTTTTCGGCGGACATACCTTGATCTTCGACTAGATAACGTCGGCAAGCTGGATACGCAGCACCAATGAAGGCAACCAACTGTGCGCGTTGTACATCATTAGGGAAATCACCTCGGATGACTTGCAGGCCCTCGATGCCCAAACTTTGAAGCTGTGGCAAGAGTTCATCAAGGAAGTCGTTCCAATAGCCTACCGAGCGTGGCTCCTCGCCGACCTTGCGAAGAATCTTGAGTTGCTCGTAGAAGATATTTCGCTCGAACGAGTAAGCACGGCGAAGGTCCAGATCGGGAATTGCCGCGAAGGCCCAGTACAGGTTAGGTGTGTCTTTGTGCTGCGCCAGGTATAGACAATCTTGCCAAGCAATGGATTGCACCGCAATGCCGACGAGGGCGGACACCAGGAAGTCGTCTTGGCAGAGATGATTTGCCATCGCCATCTGTTGGCCGACTATTTCGATCGCATCGTCGATACGTCCCTCTGCAATTGCTAGCCGGGTACGCAGGCTCTGCATTCTTGCCGTTTCGCGAAACGTCTGGATTTCAGGCAAGAGATATGCGATGGGATCGTCTACGTTCTCAATCTTCCTGTCCATCGAAAAGCCGCGTCGTATTGTAGCTTCCTTCAGGAACTGGGGCTGGAAGGCTGTGAGCTGCAAGAACTCTTTGACTTCGGCAATTGGAAGTTCCCTAGGCGGTGTGTTGAGCCAAACGTATGGGGGCAAGTCATTGTGCGACTCGCCCGTCTCGTTCGACTTCTCGAGTGCCTTTTCGTAATACTCCCCCAAGAGTTTGCGTGCATAGGTCTGTTCGAAAAAACCTGCCGCTTTGAGATAGAACATGGCGGAGTTTCCGTCCAGACGCTTAAAGTCCGCCGGGATAAACTCAACGCTCAATGCGGGCTTGGGCTCTGAGACCGCGGGGACGCGCATCTCCATCGATAGCGTCAGCAGCCCGGTTGTTGGATCCTTCGATTGCATCCAGTCTCCGTTGCGGACGGCCTCTTGGCCCATTGTCGGCGTGACCGCGGAGAGGGCTGTGAATGAAGCGAGAACAATTGCGGGAAGCCTCATTCTCAGCCAAGACTGCTGACCACAACCAACATTGGGTCTCAGCTTTCGGTGCTCTTGGGAGCGGCTGTCTCTAAACAGCCTGGCAAAATTCGGATGTAACAGCATAAGCGGTTCTCTCCTTGGACCGTGTGACAATAAACGAGTGGGGAATGCTGGACGCAATTACAGTTTCCTGCGCCTGGGTGTCTGGCGAGGTTGACCAGCGAAGCTGTCAAAGCACCCAATTGCTCGGATCAGAAAGGTCTTCTTGCAACTGCCGCAACTGATAGCGTGATGTAGGTGGTTCGAAACCAGCGGAATTGGCCCCCGCATCAGCCGATGCGTCATCCCGGATCATGGGCAGCTTGGCGACTTGATCGGACGCTAGGAAACCGCGTGGCGTCAACGAGCCTTGTTCAGCAATATCGAACTGCCGTAAATCGATACCTCGGAATGTCCCGGCGGCGTCGGAATTCGCTGGCGGTGGCAATGAGCGTTCGCGAAGTGAATCTACTTCGGGATTTGCATTCGCATCGGTTTCATTCAATGCCACCTTTGGGATTTGGTTTGGCTGCTCAATAGGTAAATCGGCGACTTCCGGAACGGATCCCTCGGTGCTAAGGAGTCGCGGCAGGCAAGCCATCGCGACTACCCCCATGGCAAGTCCAACGCAGTAGGACAACGCGGCCACTTGCCAAGTGCGTTCTCTCTTCGCGGGCTGCGCGTTCTCAAGAGGCAAACGTGAATGCGGCTCAGGCGATAGGAGGTGATCCAAAATGCTCAGGTCGATTTGGGAGGCTGCCGGTCGAACCGCTCGCAGTTGCTCTTCGAAATCTCGATCCCGAGCTTCATCGTGATGATTCATTAGCTTGTCTCCTGTGCAGACTCGTGTTCTGACGCGCATTCTGCGACGTTTGATTGGTGCCTGCTGAGTTGTCGTTGGCTGTAAGACGCGGCGTCGCATCGCTTGAGCTTGCTGTGTTCGCTTTTGCGGTCGTTGTGCTTGAGTCAAGGGCTTCGAGCTTTTTGCGAAGTACGTGGATGGCGGACCAGTACAGCCGATGCACTTTGCTCTTGGAAACACCACATTGGGCGGCGATTTGTTCGATCGTGCGATTACCCCAAACCTTCAAAACGACAATTTCTCGCTCCAGTTCTGGGAGACTCTCCAATGCAACTTGCAGATCCTCTGCGTCTACGGTGATCTCAGAGGAGGGGGAGTCGTTATTGGCAAACCAGTTGATCGTTTGTGCGGCATGCTCGATGTGCTTTGCACGTCGGGTGTCAGTTCGCCGTTGGCTGTCCGCTCTCCAACGCACCGCTTGGTAAAGCCAGCCCATTAGATCTTCTGGCAATGGCGACTGTCGAACGAGTTCCATCAATGCTTCTTGGACGGCGTCTTCAGGCGATTGGCAGCGAGTACGCGCGTAAAACACAAGGCCGTCGAGGCTACCGGCAACCAATTCTCGGACGCGCGCCAGCTCATCAGGCGATAGTCGAGTCGAGGCTGACTGATCAATCGTCAAGTCTGGTGCCTTCGCGAGTGAGTTGGTTCAAAGTTGCAACAGCGAAACAGCGAAATTCTGCGATCCGATTGCATCAAGAGTCTCTTTGACGCGTGCTATTCTCGCCAGATGTTGCCGTCTATAGAGTAGTCTCCGCCCGATCCATGTTTTCCCAAGGGGGCGAGAATTTTCTTCAACAAGTCTCCACGTTCCAGCGCGTTCATTGCAGGCATTCGGCGGGAACCCGCCCAGCACTCGGGGCGTCGCAACGGGAAGCCGATCGAACAGTTTGCGTTTCCACTTGCGGATTCCCGGGGGAAACGAACGAACCCAGCGGCAGCGCCTATCCGCACAACCAGCCCTTTTGGGGCAGCCGGCTACCCCTCGCGTCGGCGAATGGTCGCCAAACCCCTCGCAAGCAATTGAATTTGGTCGCTTCGAAGTCTATCAATGACGAAGCTACAGAGTAGTTCAGTTGCTGCAGTCTCGGGCAATCGATTGGAGCAATGAACGGCAGTAGGTATCGATACTACCGGTCTGTGGTGTGACGAGTCAGAGAGCGTTTTGGCCTAAGGCGCTCTTTGGATTTGCGTGTGGGGTGGCAGGGATCCGCCCCACACGTTTCGTCGCTTAAGGCACCGGTGCAGCCAGGTGTGTTTCTGGGCCGCATCGGTCGCAAACTCGTGCACAATTCGCTCCGACGCACAGCGCTGCCCGCCATGAATCGCAACTCAAATTGGCTCAGATGACCGACGCGTCTGGATTGACGCTATCTAGTCATCAAGCCAATTTCGTAAGTGTTGTCCGGTCACCGAAACGGAGCATTTGGCGACTTCCTCCGGCGTTCCAGCAGTGACAACTGTGCCACCCTCCGCGGAAGCCCCCGGTCCGAGATCGACAATGTAGTCCGCAGACGCAGCAACTTGCAATGAATGTTCGATCAAAATTACTGAAGCACCGCGATCAACAAGATTTCGCAAGCACGAGAGAATCCTTTTCACATCGATCGGGTGCAGTCCCGTGCATGGTTCGTCCAGTACGAACACTCGCCCTTCGTCTGCATCCTGGTTCAGATGCGTGGCAAGTTTCAGACGCTGAGCTTCACCGGTGCTTAAGGTCGGCGCCGCCTGGCCGAGTTGGAGGTATCCCAGCCCAACTTGTTCGAGCACCGCAAGCGTTTCCTGCAGTGTTTTTTGCCCGCGGAAGAACCGAATCGCCTCGCTGGCGGAAAGCTTCAGGACGTCCGCGATTGTTTTGTCGCGATAGCGTACTTCTAGCACTTGCTTGTTGAAACGAGCACCATTGCACACAGGACAGGTCGAACGCACATCGGCAAGAAAATGCATGTCTACTTCGAGCGTCCCATCGCCGCCGCAGTTGCTGCAACGTCCGAGAGGACTGTTGAAACTGAAGTGCCCCGGAGTCAGATTGCGAGTTTTCGACTCAATCGTGTCGGCGAACAACTTGCGAATATCGTCGAAGACCTTGGTGAAGGTCGCCGGATTGCTCCGCGGAGACTTGCCGATCGGCTGCTGATCGACAACGGTAAGACTCGAAACGCGTTTTGGTACGACAATTCGCTTTAGCTTCAAATCGCTCTGCTGCTTGCCACCCTCGAGCTGCGTGGCCAGTGCAGGAACGAGCGTTTGGTTGACAAGACTTGACTTGCCGCTGCCGCTTACGCCGGTGACGCAACACAAGACGCCCAGAGGAAGATCGACATCAATGGCCTGAAGATTGTTCTTCGAGCACGACTTTAGGGAGATCCAATCCGTTGGACTGCGACGGACTGGGCGCTTTCGCGCTTTGTCGACGCGGAATACGCTTGCAAGCGTGGCACACTTCTTTGCATTGCCTTTCGTCGGTTTGCCTTGGAAAACAATTTGTCCCCCTGCGTCGCCCGCTCCAGGCCCCAGCTCAAGCATGGTGTCGGACTGCAGGACAAGTTCTGGATGATGTTCAACGATTGCGACGGTATTCCCGCGGTCAGCGATCCTACGCGCCGCTGCACTCAAACGCCTCACGTCTTCGCAATGCAGTCCGCTGGCGGGTTCGTCTAGGACGTACAAGATGTTCACCAGGCTACTGCCCAGTACAGTCGACATGGCTACCCTTTGTGCTTCACCAGTGCTAAGAGTTCGCATCGGTCGATCCAAACTCAGGTAGTGCAGCCCTAGATCGCAAAGTGTCTCTAGCCGAGCCAAAGTGTGGCGAAGCGGCGCAACGTAACTAGAGGGTTCAGTCGGAAACGTGCGAAGGTATTCCAACAGTTCTCGAACACTCATGCGAACGAGTTCGGAAAAGTTCCGCTTGTTGGCACCAGCAACGTAGGAGAGCGCGAGAGGATTGAGCCGTTTGCCGTTGCAGTCATGACAGAGTGAGTAGCTGTTCCAACGCGATAGAAATACACGCACATGCATCTTGTATTTCTTGCGCTGCAAGTACTCAAAGAATTGCTGAACGCCGATGATGCCGGTTTGTTCGTCGCCTTCAAAGACGACTCGTTTTTGTCGTTTGGTCAGCTTGCGAAATGGCACGTCGACGGGCAGGCCAACGGCTTCACTAGCGTCCAGCAACTCATCTAGGAAATGAGCATAGCTTGGCGAATTCCACGGCGCGACCGCGCCGTCTTGCAAAGACTTACTCTCGTCGGGAACGACTAGTCGAGGGTCCAAAGCGACCGTGTTGCCGAAGCCCTCGCACGTCGGACAGGCTCCAACAGGACTGTTGTAGCTGAATAGACGGGACTGTGGTTGCGGGTAATCGATATTGCAGGATTTGCAGACGAGCCGATCGCTGAAGTCTTCGCGTCTCCACACTCTCCCGTCACCTAGCTCTAAAGTCGGCAGGTTTTTGGTTGCTCCGCGGTTGGCATCTTCGACCAGCATGACAAGGTCGCCTAGCCCATTTTGAAAGGCCTCCTCGATACTCTCAGTAGCTCGAGTTGAAGCTCCGCCGCGCAAACGATCCACAATGATGATTGCGGCGCCGCGTTTCGGCAGCTTGGCGAGTTGGTCGCGATTCTCACTCAGGTGAAACTCTTGACCATTCGCAATCAGTCGCACAAACCCGTCCGCTTGCAGGTCAGCCAGCACGTGGGCTCTGGCGGTCACGTCGTCCCAGGCGGTTTCAAAGCCGACCATCACACGCAGCCCGTCCAGCTCTTGAATCCGGTTGGTGACCGTCTCAGGAGTGTGTTTGATCACCTGCTCTCCGCAGCCATAACAACGTAGTGTGGCTGCTTCGGCGAAGAACAGCCTCAAAAATTCCGAAATTTCGCTCGACGAGCCGACGGTAACACGATTGCTCTGGCTGCTCGACTTCCGCCCTCGAGTTGCTTTGACCGCGATCGCAGGTGGGAGGCCGTTTGCTGTGTCGAGGTCGGGTTTATCGATTCGCTCCAAGTACTGACGCGCATAGGTCGAGAAGCTCTCTATGTAGCGGCGTTGGCCTTCGGCATAGAGAGTATCGACCACCAGCGATGTCTTGCCAGCACCGCTAGGACCGGTGACGCAAATCATTTCACCGATCGGCAAAGATACGTCTATGCTCTTCAGGTTGTTTTCGCGACAGCCCTTAAGCTCGATACGCTGTTGTTTTCGGGCAGGGGCCAAAGGTCGGTCCTTTTCGGTCGCTTGCGTTGATCTTGAGTGCGGCTAGGGTCAACAGAGAACGGACTATTACGTAGACGGGCCCGCAAGTCGCCAATCGGCTACTTGCGGGCCCTAATAATATGTCGGCTGAAGTGATCAGCGAACGCTGTGATTATTGTCGCTGGGCAACTGCAGTGGCCCGCGAGTGTCCGGTGCTACTCGACAGTCTTGTCGTCAATCCAACTCATTAGCTTGCGAAGTCGCTTGCCAACGGTTTCGATTTCGTGGTTGCGGTTACGACGGCGCGTTGCCTTGAAGGCGGGGGCGCCAGCGCGATTTTCTAGGATCCAGTCACGAGCGAACTTGCCGGATTGAATCTCGCCAAGTACTTCCTTCATGACCTTCTTGGTGTCTTCGGTGATGATTCGGGGGCCGGTCACGTAGTCACCGAATTCCGCAGTGTTACTCACGCTGTAACGCATGTAACTGAGACCACCTTCGTAGAACAGGTCGACAATCAGCTTGAGCTCGTGCATGCACTCGAAGTACGCCATCTCTGGCTGATAGCCAGCTTCGACCAGCGTCTCAAAGGCAGCCTTCACGAGTTCGCTAACGCCTCCGCAGAGTACAACTTGTTCACCGAACAAGTCCGTTTCGGTTTCTTCGGCGATAGACGTTTCGATCACTCCTCCGCGGGTTGCGCCGATGCCTTTTGCGTAGGCGAGACCGATTTGCCGCGTCGTATCACTCGCGCCGTCACCAAGCGCGATCAATCCAGGGACGCCACCGCCTTTAACGTATTCGCTGCGAACCAGGTGGCCAGGCCCCTTCGGTGCAACGAGCAGTGTATCTACACCCGCTGGAGGTTCGATCTGACCGAAGTGCAGATTGAAACCATGTGAGCACATGAGAACATTGCCTTGAGATAGATTCGGAGCAATCTTCTCGCGGTAGATGTCGCCTTGCACTTCATCGGGGAGCAGGACGTTGATAATGTCCGCTTCTTTGACTGCCTCTTCGACCGACTTTGGGTCAAATTTGTGGCTGACAGCCAAGTCGTAATTTGGGCTACCGGGCCGCTGTCCAATGATGACCTTGCATCCGCTGTCTCGCAGATTCTGGGCTTGCGCGTGTCCTTGAGAACCGTAGCCAAGGATAGCGATCGTGCGGTCTTTCAGGTGGGATAGGTCAGCGTCGTTGTCGTAGAAGATTGTTGCGGCCATAAGATTCTTCGAAGTTTGGAGGTCTTTGATTTGAGTCGTTGGACGTGAATAACGAATTGTTGCGGCAAGTGCGAATCATTCTGAGGCACGCACCGCGACTGCTAGCGATCGGCGACACCCGTGAAGAGTCTTTCCCACCGATCATTAACAGCGTGTACGATTAAGCAGAAGCTGTCTCGGCAGCGTTGGGATCGGAGCATTGTTGACCGCCACCGCGAACAAGGGCGATGCGGCCGGTTCGCACGAGTTGGTTGATACCATATGGCCGCATGCGTTCGATGAAGGCTTCGACTTTACTCTCGCGGCCGGAAATTTCGATCATGACTTCGTCTGGGCCGACATCGACTACTTTGCCGCGAAAGATCTCGACCAGTTCAAAGATCTCGCTGCGCGGATTGCCGCGAGCTGCTTGAACGCGAATCAGCATCAAGTCACGTTCGACGCTGTCTTGCGAGCTGATGTCTTCCACGTCAACAACGGTGACGATCTTTTCCAGTTGCTTACGCACTTGGTCCAGAACGCGATCGTCGCCGACAACTACAAAAGTCATTCGGGAAAGTTCGGGATTTTCGGTTTCACCGACCGCGAGCGAGTCGATGTTGTAGCCTCGCGATGCGAGCATTCCGGAAATATGGGAAAGTACACCGGGAACGTTTTGGACGAGTGCTGACAGTACGTGCCGCATGGGAAGTACCTAAGTGATATTCGTTAGTAATCCGGAATTTGGGCCATCCGATTGCTACAACGAGCCCGTCGGTGACCTGTTTCCGAAGTTCGTTTCAATGAACAGTGAAAGCGAAGTGCTGATCAAGGTTGGCTAACATGCCTGTTCGATTTTATTCCGTGAAAAGCCAGTTCTGGGGGGCTGCGCAAACTGCGGCGTTTACGTGGCATCGCTGCTCCTGAGCTGCTTTTCGCGGGCCGCATGATACTTTGCAAAGCGGCTTTTCTCAAGGAGTCGGATATTCTTAAGCATGCCAATCAAAGTTTGAAGACGGTGGCATAGGGCCCTAGGGCTGATCACCGAGATTCAAATTCTGATTCGCCGCTACTTTTACCCGAGACTGGTCAGTGATCCAATCTACGAAGAGTCATTTCGTTCCAGAGTAGCAAACGCATGCTCGGAGAACGAAAAAAGCCGTGTCGACGCTTCGCATTCGACACGGCTTAGGGCAGCAAGGTTCAGAGCGGGGCAGGGAGAGCCCGCTACTAAACTTGAATTAATTCCACCACCATGAATCACCACGGCTGGAAACAGCCGATTCACGTGGCTCTGCAACCGACTCGTCGACCTTCGCTTGAGTCGCGACGATCTTCCAAGCATTCACGTCGACGCCACCGCTGGCAGAAACGATCCATCCTGCCGAACCTTTGACGAAGCTGCATTGCGGAGCAATCGTTTTAGGAGTGTTGTACTCAGGCATTGGCAGTTTCTCGGCGTCACCACGCATGAGCGACAGGTCGCAGCCAGCTTCTGCTTCAAGCTCTTGAGCTTGGATGAGTGTGGCGACAACGTTCAAGTCGATGACGTTTCGCAGCTCACCGAAGACGGGCTGTGCGGTGCAAAGCTCTTCGTACTTTTCAGTGAACATGTCTGCCCACTTCTTAGCAGACTTGTTTGCTTGGCCAGTTCCAACTCGGTTGCCTTGCTCGTCGATGTACTGATCTTCTGTCATCGCTCGAACGCCTTGGCCCTTGAGCTGCCATGCAAGTCGGTCAGCAGAGTGGCTGATCGAATCGTACTCCGAAGCGATCCACCAGCGAGGCTGCTTGCCTGCCGAAAGTCCGCCGTTGCGGATCATATTCATATAGCTGGGCAAGTCGCTGAGCGGCGAAGGCGATAGGTTCATCGCGATACGCTTCATTTGATAGTCGGCCGCAAGAAGCGTCTTTGCCATTCGGCTGCTGGCTGGAGCCGTCGAGAGTTTCACCAATTGAGCTCCAAAAGCTTTCTGCATTGCGGGCTCAAGTGCGGCTGGATTGAACCCAGGCCCCGTACGGACGCGGCTGAGCAAACGCTGCAGACGCTGTTGGCCTTCTGGCGTTGGATCGATTGATACAGAGATCGGTGCATTGCGTGCTTCTTCAACAAGATGCATCGCAGTGAGTAAATCCACAAGTTGGACAACTGGCCGGCCGCTTGCGGTGCCGACAACGCTTCCGTCGTCGCTAACTTTCCAGCTTTCCGCTGGGCCGGCGAGCAGGATGTCCTTGTTTTCTTTGTCGACGAACACGTACTCGATACGAGTCAGGCCAGCCATGTAGCGAGCTTGCTCAGCAACCATGCGATCTTCGCGAAGGGCCGCGGACAACTCAGCTTGCAAGCCGTTCAAGGATACGACTCGCCGATCAGAATTTCCAACTTTGCCGGAGACAACCTCTTTCCGCAGAGCAGCAAGCACCTTCGAGTGCTCCTGAGCGGTGGCATCGCGGACAACGCCCGAAGCGTCGATGCTCACACCACCGACAACGCCTTGGCGATTGAAGTTGCCAAAGCCGAACTGAGCATTTGCAATGCCTGCCGTTAAACTTGTTGCAACGAATAAAGCTGCAAACGCAATGAAGCGCGCGGACTTTCCAACAATCCGTAATGGGTGTCGGCTGATCATTCTCTGACTCCGGAGAAGATTTTCTTCGGCTCGGCCCCTACAGAATGGGTTGAGCCGCTAAGATTGAAGCTGGCAGGTTTACAAGAAAAGGCTTCCCCTAGATTA
Organism: uncultured Pirellulaceae bacterium; assembly: GCA_964411445.1. GTDB lineage: Bacteria > Planctomycetota > Planctomycetia > Pirellulales > Pirellulaceae > Aureliella. The sequence goes on along the minus strand of CAYPLE010000087.1, from coordinate 14,486 downwards.
CTCCGCGCCGAAGGCCAATGCAACAAAGTACCTCACAAGAAAGCCCCTGCGCCTACCTCATACGCCAGGATGGAAAGCGTTGGACCGAGGTTGTACGCATTAATGCTGGCGAAAACGCCCTTATCGGCCGTTCGTCTCAGTGTGAGATCGTCGTCAAAGAGGACGCCGTCAGCCGAAAGCATGCTGAAATTAAGAGCACACCGTCCGGATGGGTGGTCCAGGACCTGGGCTCTCGCAACGGAACGCTGATCAATCGCACACGTATCGACGAAGCTTGGAAGCTGACTGGAGGCGAAATCATTTCTGTCGGTAGTTGCGATCTTCGTTTCACTGAGACACTTTCTTCGACAAACCTCCCAATCGAGCCGGTTTCGAACGTGTCACCGGCGAACAGTCAAACGCTCGACCTGAGCCAGCCATCCATCGTCGACCGACAAGGAGGTTCGCAGTGGTCGATCCCTACTCCCGGTTTTCTAAAGAGCCAGTCTTCCGAGGCGGCACAAGCGGCGTTCTTCTACGGACTCGTCTACGACCTTGTTCTCTGTACGACCGAACAAGCCGCTGCGCAAACGGCCCTGGATCAACTGGTCGACCAACTGGGCGTCGGTAGTGGCGGCGTGATTAAGACCGAGGTTGGCGGCAAGCCAAAGACGCCACAGCTCAAGTCGTTGGAAGTACTCGCCACACGACAAGCCAGCTCTCGGGCCTATCGCCGCCTGAGCGACTTCCTGCTGCAGAATGTCATTCAAGACAAACAAGCTATCTTGGCCAAGAATGTTAGCGACGATTCGATGCTCTCGACCAAGGACGCTCAAGCTTCCTCGCCGCCCGAGTCGGTGCAAGGAAGCGTTGCATGTGCGCCCGTCTTCGAAACGCTGAGCGATCGTGACAAGGTGATTGCAGTGGTTCACGTCTACACCGAGGCAGATCAGCGTCCTCTGAACAAAGATGATTTGGACATCATTGTTGGCGTTGCGGACAATTTATCGATCTCGCTGGCGAAACAAAACGAAAAGGCGGACCTCCAGCAGTCCTTAGAGAAATCGCGACGTCAAATCGCAGAGCTCAAAGAACAGCTCAGTATTGCGTCATCAATGGTTGGCACCAGTGAAGCGCTCAGCCGAGTGCGTGAAGCGATCCAACGTGCGGGCCCAACCAATGCCACTGTTCTGATTCGAGGCGAAAGTGGAGTTGGCAAGGAGCTTGTTGCAAGAGAGATTCATGATGCAAGCATGCGTAAAGACGCGCCGCTGGTCTGCCTCAATTGTGCGGCCCTCGCGCCAACGCTGCTCGAAAGCGAGCTATTCGGACACGAAAAAGGTGCGTTTACTGGAGCAACCGAAAGAAAGATTGGCAAGTTCGAAGCCGCTCACCAAGGCACGATCTTCTTAGACGAAATTGGAGAAATGCCGCTTGAGCTGCAAGCCAAATTCCTACGCGTGCTCGAAGGCCAGCCATTTGAGCGGCTTGGCGGTCACAAACCGATTCATACGGACGTACGAGTCGTCGCCGCCACCAACCGTGACCTCGAAGATGCCGTCCGCGAAAAGGAATTTCGTTCCGATCTCTACTTCCGACTCCGCGTCATCGAGATGCAAATCCCACCACTTCGGTCACGAAGAGACGATATCCCGTTGTTGGTTGAGCACTTCATGAATACGCTCGGTGCGCGGTCCACGTCTCGGGTGACGGGCGTATCGCCTGAAGCCATGAAGCTAATGATTCAGCATGCTTGGCCCGGTAATGTTCGTGAGCTGCGAAATGCGGTCGAGCGAGCGCTCGTGCTTGGCGATTCGGAATTGCTCATGCCAGAAGATTTGAATCTCGCGCCAGTTGATCCTTCGATGCTACCGCAGACGGCCAGCGCTCCGTTAACGCAGGAGTATCGCGAACTGAGTTTGGCGGAATTAGAACGCGAGCATATTCAATCAACTCTTGAACATACCGAAGGCAACAAATCCGCAGCAGCAAAAATTTTGGGGATCGAACGTTCCACGCTTGATCGCAAACTAAAACGTTACTAGGCTCGCGTGCCGAATCGCCGCCAGCGCAACCCGTGTAGCGTGTCTTGCAACCGCGCAGCAAACACAAACCCGGCAACTGAAAGCCACCACCTTCGCGCCGCTTTCACGTCACCGTATCGCCACCGCATTCACTATTCTTCGGATCCAACTGATTTGTCAACCGAACAGCAAGACGAACTGAAGACCGCTGAGCAAGATGCTCCTCGAGAGAACGAATCTCGACAAGACATTGCGGATTATTACAACGATACCGTCGTTGACTACGGCGTATGGAGCAAAGAAGGCTATTTGCACTTCGGGTACTGGCGTCCTTGGCTCAACCCCTTCGTTCGCAAAGGCATGTTGGAGGAGATGAATCGTGTCATCTTCAACAACCTCGGCCTGGATGAACTCGACAGTGGCGTCGTTGCAGATCTTGGTTGCGGTATGGGCGCCGTGTCACGATTTGGCTCCCGACTCTACCCGCATCTACGCTTTCACGCGGTGACCATTTCGCCAGAGCAAGTCGCGGAAGCAAAGAGCAGACAGCAAGGCGAACGCGTTGAATACCACTGCGCCGACTATCACAAGCTACCGCTTGAAGATGCGAGCGTCGATCGGGTCTTCTTTCTAGAAAGCCTTTGTCATAGCACCGAACCAGAAGTAGCACTTGCCGAAGTAGCCCGAGTGCTCAAACCTGGCGGACTGGTTGCAATGACCGATGGCTACATCACAAAACCACTTGAGAAGACCTCGCGTGTATTCCAGCATGTCGTGAAGGGCGTTGCTCACAATTGGGCCGTTCCGATGTTTCATGAAATTGAAAAGGCCCGAGAATGGAACGCGGGTGGAAAACTGAAACTCGTCAAGGAATTTGAATGCGGATGGCGTCTGGGGCCGTCCGCTCTGCACGCGGCCCACTTATCCGTGATACACTTCTTAAAATTGCTCGTCCGACGCAAAGTCACCAAGTGGCAGTGGAAGCACTTGACTGCATCTGCGTACACGATCGCACTTGGACTGTATCGGCCCAACTTTCGTTACCATCTCACCGTCTTTGAGCGGCAAGAATGACCGGAGACAACGAAGCAGACGACACTATCCACGCGGAGCCCAGCGAGGTGCCGTCCGCAAATGTGCCCAGTCGGTCTGCCAGGATGACCGGATGGATCGGAATGTTCTTGGGGCCCGCAGTCGCCGCTTTGCTGCTTGTTGCCTTGCCGACCACCTACTCGTCATCCAACCAACAGCAGGTTGCGGTTGAGCAGGTTGCGGCTGACTCGGCGTTACCCAACAAGAGCACTTCCGACGGCAACGCGTCGCCCGCTAGCGATGTTGTGCAATTCAGTTGGTCTGGACGAGTGACCCTGGCCATCGTTGCGTGGATGGGGATCTGGTGGTTGACCGAGGCGATCCACATCAGCGCGACAAGTCTGTTGCCGTTAGTTTTGTTCCCATTGCTCGGGGCTGGGACCATCTCCGACGCCAGCGCGCCATATGCCCACCATTTGATATTCTTGTATTTTGCCGGTTTCATCCTGGCGTTCTCGATGGAAAAATGGGGACTTGGCCGCCGCCTTGCATTGCTGACGCTCCGAATTGTTGGCACCAAAACGAATGCAATGATCGGCGGGTTCATGCTGATCACAGCTTTCCTAAGCGCGTTTGTTTCCAACACGGCAACCACCTCCATGATGCTGCCAATCGCCCTTAGCGTTGTCGCGCTTTTACGGCAGCAGGCGGCGGCGGACAAAAGGCTGGATTCGAAGACGACCGACCGCTTCGCAACTTGTCTACTGCTCGCCATCGCATATTCGGCCAGCATCGGGGGAGTCATGACAATCATCGGCACCCCAACCAACGCGTTCTTGGTGAGCTTTCTGAAGGATCAGATTGCCGACGAGTATCAACGCGAATTCACGTTCGCCAGTTGGCTTCCAATTGGAGTTAGCCTGACGGCAGTCTTTTTGCCAATCATGTTTCTAATCCTCACACGCATCGTTTTTCCGCTGAAAAGTTTCGAAGTTGCTGGCGGCGCGAAGCTGATCGCAGCGGAACTTAAGAAGCTCGGCAAGCTTGGTCGTGGCGAACGCATTACCCTAGTCGTGTTCACCTGTGTCGTCAGTCTCTGGCTCGTGCGCCCCTTGATTAGCGGCTTCGAAATTTCGTTTGGAACGACCGCTTACCGGCCGTTCGAATTTGTAAACGATTCAGTGATTGCAATGCTTGGCGCAATCTCGTTGTTCATGATTCCGGTGAACGTCGCTAAGAGGGAGTTCACAATGGACTGGGCGACCGCCGAGCGTTTACCTTGGGGAGTGCTATTGCTATTCGGTGGCGGACTCAGCCTTGCCGCAGCGGTCAAACGCAATGGTGTAGCTGAGTTTATTGGAAGCCAAGCGGAGATCATTGGTCAGTTGCCGCCGATCCTGACCGTGGCTCTGGTCGTTACAGCCATTGTATTCATGACCGAACTGACTTCGAATGCAGCCACAACCGCCTCGCTTGTCCCGATCCTTGCCGCACTCGCGCCAGGCCTGGGCATCCATCCGCTGCTGCTCGTCATACCTGCTACAATCGCGTCCAGTTGCGCGTTCATGCTGCCGGTCGCAACGCCGCCCAACGCAATCGTGTTCGGATCCGGCCTAATCACGGTACCGCAAATGATCCGCGCCGGTTTTCTGCTTAACCTCGTTTCCATTCTGCTCGTAACACTGTTAGCCTTCTGTGTTGTCAGCCCTTTGGTGCTTTAGGGCGCAGCGCCGATGACGGTGCAATGAGCAGGATTTCACCTGTGAGTCCTTAACATGCTGTTGTTCTCAAGTCGCGTCGTTTGGCGGTTCGCGTTGCTGGCGATTGGCTTTGCTTTGTTCACTGTGTGCTCAACCGTCCAGCGGCTAAAGGCACAGGTGACAGTGCGTCCGAACGTGTTCATCGCAATTTCCGATGACCAGTCTTATCCGCACGCGAGCTGCTACGGCGAACCCGAAATAGAGACACCAGGATTTGATTCGGTCGCCAAGCGAGGCATTCTGTTCCACAACGCCTTCACACCCTGCCCCGGATGCAGCCCAATGCGAGCAGCTCTGCTGACGGGCCGACACATTTGGCAGAACCGCGAGGCGGGAACGCACGCTAGTAGCTTTCCCAAGGATCTGCCGACGTTCACTGGCGCACTTTCCGAGGCTGGCTATGCAGTCGGCTACACCGGCAAGCCCTGGGGACCTGGCAACTTCAAGGCGTCGGGTTGGAGTGAAAACCCAGTCGGTCCTGGATTCAACAACCGCAAGATGAAATCGCCGCAAGGCATCAGTGCAAACGATTATGCGGGCAACTTTGAAGACTTCTTGAACCAGACGGGTGAGGAGCCGTTTTGTTTCTGGTACGGCGGACACGAACCCCACCGCTCATTCGGAAAAGGGAACGGTGCCGCTACCGGGCTTGATCCTGACAAAATTCGCGTACCCGGTTTCTTGCCGGACAGTCCGGAAGTTCGAGGCGATCTGGCTGACTACTTTGCCGAGATTCAGTGGTTTGATCAACATCTTGCTCGCATGCTGAACTCCATGCAGAAGCGAGGGCTGTTGGACAATACAATCGTCATTGTCACTAGCGACAACGGCATGGCATTCCCCCGAGCGAAAGCGAATCTCTATGAATTCGGCATTCATATGCCTCTTGCAATCTCATGGCCCGCCGGCACGAAAGCGGCAGGAAGAGACGAGCATCGTTTAGTTAGCTTGCTGGATGTCACCGCTACCATCTACGATGTTTGTTTGCAGAGTAGCCAATCGCCACAATTGTCAGGGACCAGCCTAAAAGACCTACTCGGCAATCAGCCAATACACCAGCGGGATGCAGTGTTTTCCGGTCGCGAACGCCATTCTTCGTCGAGATACAATTCGCTCGGTTATCCCTGCCGCTGTGTTCGCACCGAGCAGTATCTATACATTCGCAATTTTGCACCGGAGCGTTGGCCAGCAGGCACGCCGCAAAAGTACGCCAGCGCGCGTTACGACGCCGCTGGAAAACTAACCACTGCCGAATTGGGACCTGAGCATGGTGGGTACCACGATATTGACGCCTGTCCCTCACTATCATGGATGATCCAAAAACGCGAATCCCCGCTTGTCGCTCCTCTTTTTTCCGCCGCTGTTGATCGAAGACCGGGCGAAGAGCTCTATGACATCCTTGCGGACCCTGCCTGCTTGAAAAACCTAGTTGGCGACGAGAAGTATGCAGAACAGCTTCAGATGCACCGGCAGATTCTGCAAGACGAGCTTACTGCAACTGGGGATTTGCGTCTTCTCGCACCTGAGCAAGCGCACATTTGGGAGAATTACCCGCGGTACAGCTCGCTCCGCTGGTTCCCGACTCCCGACTGGGCAACAGACAGTCAACACAGCCTTCCCAGCCAACCATGGCTAGAGAAACGCCGCCCTCGTGAGCCAACCCAAAAGTAATCGCGCTCGTGAATCACCCTCTTGATCATCTCGCCCACGCCACCACCATCGTCTTCGTCTCTCGCTAACTTGAAATCCTAAAAATTTGTCGGATGTCACGCTACGAATCGGTTGGCTCAAGAGGTCCATCAACCGCAATATCTTTGAGGCGTCCACAGGGTTCTTTTGATGACACTTTAAATTCGCCCGACCAATCTTTGTGAGTTTTCATGCCGACCACTATAAAGAAAGCAGATTAGTTCATGCAGTAGCTTTCGCAATGTCGGCCTGATATGACTCATTCGCGACGATGGGTTTCTATTTGAAGTTCAACAACTCGCGCCCTTTACAACCCGCAGCGTCAGAAAGGGATGAGCAAACTTCTTAGACAGCTCGTCTACGTAGAACGGTTGTCCCCAACCGCTTGCGGCTGTTTTATGTAGAACGGTTGTCCCAACCGTTTGCTCGGCTTCAGCCATCGCCACGCATTCCCCGCTGCTGGGTCGACCAAGTTGCGTTGCTAGCGCGGTTGTAGAACTAGACCCAGCAGGTTCGTAAGAGTCAAAACGCAGAGACGCGGAGTACGCTGAGATCTTTGTCAGGCCTTTTCCTCTGCGTTTTCGTCTCAAGTGAGCCGCTGCGCGGCGGAGTTGGGATGGTAGAGTTGGGGAAATGCTTGGTTGCAGTTCTCATAGAGAAGTCGATTATTGATAAACACTGATTTACGCAAACCGGCTGCAGTGGCTTTCGCGTTGGCTAGGGATGAGCAAACAGCTGAGACAGCTGTTCTACGTAGAGCGGTTGTCCCCAACCGCTTGCGGCTGTTCTATTAGAACGGTTGTCCCCAACCGTTTGCTACTTTTACGTAGAACGGTTGTCCCAACCGTTTGCTCCGTCGCAAGATGCCACGAACGCTTCGTCTCGACATGGACGGTTTGACTTTGGTTGCGGCGCATCAACCTCGCCGCATCGGCTGCTAGAGAACTACATCCCGCCTAGGAGAGCGAGGATCGAAGCGCGGAGCGACTAGCATCTATCTGATTGTGAAAAGAGCGAAGTGGGTCGGATAAAGCATTTCATGTGAGACGTTTGGGTTGACCGGGGCGCGATACCGCGTGACTCTTGCCATCACGGCGGCCCTGACTCATGGCGGCTGGGTCGAATTGACTGCGTCCACTTGCGGCCGTCGACTGAAGCCGGATATTGCATTCCTTACGCAACCACTCACGGGAACGATTGTGTACCGTCATGAGGCGAGTGGCCACTAGCTCGCGCCGATGGGCAGACTCAGGTGACTCGGACTGCTCCGAGGATTCGTCGCCTCTGGGCAACCCAGCAACATAGCCTTCGCAATACGACGCACCGCTACCGCGTGAGTAGCTTCTGTATTGCAATTGGGCCGCTGAAGCAATTGAGACGAGCAACTCACGAAACAGATCAATTGCATTTTCGACGTCGCGAACCGGTCCATAAAACACAAAGACACGTCGCTTCGCGTGGTCGCTAATAAAAAACTGGACGGTCGTCATCACTTCCTTGCAAATGTAAAACCCCAGCGCCTTTTCCCAAGCACAAGCTTTCCGGCCGTTGACAAAACACTGCATCTTTGTGAATCGGAATGAATCATCCTCATCCTTCTCCGTGATATCTTCGCGCGACAGATTATTCGCAAGCATCATCTGTTGCATCATGCGGATGGCGTTGCGCTTTTCGGCTTCGGTACTGGCTGCATTCCCAGCGGTTCGGTCGAGTGCACGAAGTCGGCGGAGGATTTTGTCGAATTGCTCCTGGCTGAGTTCCTGCCGCTTTCCTTGTCCAGCAGAGCTTCCGGCGCTCAACTGCTGCGAATTACTGGCCGTACCAAGTGGCGGTGTCCAATAGGCCCGCAAAACGTATTCATCATCATCTTCCACGTTCCAGGTGTCGTGGATGGTTTGATTCACAACAGCAAATACGTGATTGCATCGTCCATCTGAGTGGCTGACGTGTGCAATCACAACACCATCCGGCAGGCTCGCGACAAAGAATGGTGGCGAATCCTCACTGTGCCGCGTCCAGCCGTCGTTGAGCAGAAATTGTGCAAAGACGTCTACGTTAACACCATTGCGAGGAGTCTTGCGGGCGGCGCGGCCCAGTCGCTCATAGACTGTTTTGTAAGCGGTGCCAGTTGCAATTGCTACGGCTCGCGCGCAACAGTCTCCAGCGTAGCCGACATAGCCAGCCGCCGATCTCCCTCCGTCGTTCCAGATAAAACTCTGAGTCTCATTCACTTGCTGCTCCCGGGCAATTGTGTCCTTGCTCTAAACGCCAACCGCTTCGTTCAACTTGTCTAATTCGATTACGTGCGCCCCAGGCAGGGTCTTGCGGACAACGTCAACCGTTCGTGCGTGGCAACTGAACAGGATCGTTTGTACGCGTCGATCCCAATTGCCAAAGGCTTCGATCGCCGATTCCATGCGATCATCATCAAAATTCACCAAGCAATCGTCCATCAACACCGGAAGCGGCTCGTGGGCATCGGCGTATTGTTGAACGAATGCCATTCGCAGTGCTAGATACAACTGCTCCCGTGTGCCGGTACTGAGCTCGCTTGGCCAGACGGACGTACCATCAGCACGCCGTACACAGACGCTTTGTTGACGATTGTTGCTCGCTTGTGCCTGATGTTCAACGCCAATGTACCGCCCACGGGTCAGCTTCGTTAGGTATTCTTTGGACAACTGCAGCAGCCGCGGTTCGTTCTCTTTTGCGTGTAGCGCCAGAGCACGGTTGGCGATAAACACAGCCGTACGTTGAACAAGCCACTGCTGCGCACGATCTGCCAGTTCAGCACGAGCGTTTTGAATCTCTTGCAGGTGCTCTGCGGAGGCCTCGGAGGTTGACAATTGCTTCAGTTGCTCAGCAAGTCGTCCGTTCTGTTGATCGTTCGTTTGTCGGCGGTCTTCCAGATCGGTTAGCGTCCTGCCCAGCTCCTGCAGCTCGATTGCAGCTCCCGTTTCGTCGAGGTTGTCTAGTTCTTCGATCTTTAGGCCAGAAGCATCGATGGCTGCCTGACACTCGGAGATCTTCGCGCGGAGCTCTTCCGCCTTCACAATTGACTGCATCACCGAGTCGACACTTCCGGCTGATCCAACTGCCGTCGCGATCTCCGCCAGCTTCGCGTCAAGCCCTGTGATCGTCGTTTTCAGTTCTGCAATGGTTCTCTCCGTATGTTCCAATTCGGCAGCAATTCTCAGTCGTTGATCCGCGCTGGTGCGATCGCGTTGGATTGACTTCAGCCAACTGCTCGCTAGCTGTTCTGGCGGAGTCGCGGACCATTCTTCGGGATTCGCATCGCTTCCATTACAGAGCAGTTCTCTAATAGCTGCCACATTGGATTCGAAGGATTCAATTTGTTCCCGAAGCGTTTCTGCTTGTCGAGTGGACTTTTTGTAGGCTTCCAGTTCATGGGCAGCGCGGTCCAGCGTCTCGGCAAAGTCCTTGAAATCAGCGAGTGTCCAGTCACCACCTATGGCTTGCTCTGCGCGCCATTGGTCAAACTGTGCCGACAGCCCTGCTGCTGACTTTTTGATATCCTTCAGCCGCTGCTCGCAGTCGCGTTGCATCCGACTGTGTTTATTGGAACGCTGACGCAGTTGTTCATGCGATTCGCGTATGCGATGCCAAGTCTCGACGGTGCTCAAACACTGCTCGACCGAGAACTCTTCGCGCAGCACTTCTGGCCACTGATCGATCACCTCGTCGCGGCGGGTTCGAAGAACATTCTGCGCCTGGAGGAGCGACCGCGTCACTTCGTCAACGCGAAGTCGAGCCGTGGACCAGCGGCCGTAGCTCTCAACCCACTCGACGAGTTCCTTGCTGGCCGCGGGCTTCAATGGAACACTGCGCAGATTGTCAGCAATCTCCGCTTGAATTTGGCGCATTCCCGTTTGTAGGTCTGCGATCGTGTCCACCAAGGCGGAGAGTTCGCTCTGTTTCTCGGCGAGAACTGATTGTTGATGCTGTATCTTTGCTAACGTCTCAGCCGACTGAAGCAGCTCTGAATAGCCTTCATCAATGGAGCACAGCAGTGTTCGCAATTCACCCAGTCGTTGAGTCTGTTCTTCGGCGTCAAGCGTCGATGCAATGAGCGGCTGCGACAAATCATCGACCCAATTCTGCAGCAGGTTTTCGCGCCGCTCGCGAAGCTCCTCTATCCGCTCTAGCAATTCAGCTCCTCCGGCATCGGCGGCTGACTGCTCCGTCGATTCAATCTCCGCGATGTCCTTTTCCAATCGCTCCGCTGAATCGCGAAAGGATGCACTTTTGCGATACAGCTCTTCTTCCGACGCAAGCCGTTGCTTGAACCATTGAACGTCTGGAATTTGGTAGTGCGGACTGAGCACCTCAGTCGGCCCCAAGAACGCCTGCAATTTTCGCTGAAGCTCAGCGAAGGTGGGTTCACTCCTTCGCGTGACGAGATCGGATTCACACTTGTCGACCGCAGTCTTCGCGTCGACGCATGCTTGCAAGAGCGTTTTCAGGTGTTCGATCTGGTCATTAGCAGGACAAACATCGTCGATCAGCTCATCGTACCTGTTGTCGTCTGCCTCATCACGCGATTCCAAAGCTTCGAGATCGACCGCGTCATTGCGACCGCCTGCACGTTGGAGTTGATCGCTAAATGACTGCCAGACCTCACGTAAACTCTGTTGCGCAGCTCGCTGCAGTTCGCGTTGCCGATCCGCTTCCGCGTGCAGCTCGGCCAGTTGATTCGCTTGATCGGTCCAGCTTGTCCGCTGTCGCGGCGAGAGCGCCGGGAGTGGGATCGTTTGATCGAGCAAATTGGCGAGGTCGCACTGGAATTCTTTCGCGAGACCAGCGAGCACCGCACGCGACTTTTCCGCACCATCGACGGCATCCTCTAGTTGCTTACGCTTGAATTCAACGTCGGCTGCTTGGTGCCCCAGTCGCTCAATCGCTTCGGCATGCTTGCTCGTGCCTGAGTCTCCGGGAAGCGCATCCAATTGCTTTCGCGACAGGATTTGCTTCTGTTCAAGTTCACCCAGGCGTTCGGAAAGTCCACGACGCTGCTTGCTATACTCTTGCCAATTCGCGACTGCAACGCGATCAACGCCATCGGGAACGTCGGTCTGTTTCAACTGCTGCCGCGCCTGCCTCATCGCTCGCACTTGTGGCAAGACGCGGAGTTGGGCTTCGAGTTCAGTTTTTCGACGAAAGGCCGTTTCGTATTCGCTCTTCAACCGCGCTGCTTCGGTTTGCGTTTCACTAATCTGAGTTCGCAGACTGGCAATGGCACTTGGCACGACCGCACTTGAATTCGCTTTCTCCCGGCGGTCAGCGATTTTCGCCAACAGCTCGTTGATTGGATAATTTGAGCCTCTCGATCGGTAAAGCTGATTGGTAGATTCTGCAAAGAGATTCTGAAGCTTTTGCAGCAGCGAGATACCCGTTGTGCCACTACCGGTCAGCGCCGAAAAAAGTGGCGTTGACTTGAGCGCTTCTTCCCCCTGTTGCAGCTCCTGAAGGCTGATCCCAAAGATTGCTTGGTAATGTTCCAACGAAAGATTGCCGAAACAAGCCGACACATCTGCTTCTTGAATTTCGACACCATCGATGCTTGATTGGAGTTGATTGCTTCGGCCTTTGCGTCGTACGAACTCAAGTTGCCGAGCATCATCTAGGCTGGCAGTGACACTCGCCTGCATTTGCCCTGAGATTCGGTACGGGGTACGAACGGGGAAGCCAAATAGAGCCTGCCTAATTCCGTTCAGCGCCGTTGTTTTGCCGGATTCGTTGCCGCCATAGATTAGGACAAACGGTGCGGCGTCAAAGTCAAACTGCCTGCGAGCGTAAATGCCGTAGTGTTCAAGGACGATACTCTTAAGCTTCATCTTCTTGGCCCTCCAACAATCCGGCGGTCAGCAGGCTCGCCGCCTCAGCAACGATCGGCTCCAACTTCAAAGCGGCACCACCAGAGACCTGGGATTCATCGCTCAAGTCGGCTACCAACTCGGGCAAGTCGCGTTTCGCTCGTTTCAAAAGTTCGTCGAGCGCCTTCTCCAGTTCTTCGCGGACGACATCGCTCTCTGCAATCTGTTCGACAACACGTGAAACATACTGCAACGGCACGTCGACCGACGCATCTGCTCGAGCAATGTCGGGAAGCGTCTTGACTTTGACACGCTCCAACCAAACATCACCAATCTCTCGGAAGCTATCTGCCAGGACCTCGCCCAATTGCGCCTGCGTTGTTCGGTCGGAAAGCTCACGGTGCAAACACGTTTGTCCGGTCAATTCAACGCGAAACGCCATTTCTTGAGCCGCTTCGCGTTCAACGACATCACGCACCGCTTCACGAACGATCGGTTCGATCTCGATGACTCGACTTGCCGCGGAGACATCAACCCGGACATGATGCCATCGAATCGAATCGGTACTTACGAATTCAATCGTTTCAATCTCACCGTCCTGAACAGTAACTAGATTGACCCCCTTGGCCCCAGGTTCACGAATATGCCGCCCCTGAATGCAGCCGCTGTAGCCGACGTAGGCTTGGCGACTGAGCGATTCGACGCTGCGCGCATGGATGTGGCCGAGCGCCCAGTAATTGTACCCCTTGCCGTCAAGGACGCTGACCGTGGTTGGCGCGTAGTCATCGTGGTCCGCGTTACCAGAAAGCGACGTGTGCAGTACGCCAATATTGAAGTACCCTTCCACGGCAGGTGGATATTCAGCCGCGAGGTCCATCTGCACGCTACGAGCCGCGAAGCTCTGTCCATGAATGGCGAGCCCAGCTTCTTCAATGACAAACGTCTCGGGAGCATCACTTCGCAATTGCTTGATGCCTTCAGACCACTTCACCGATTTGCCAGCGTTACTGTAAGCATCGTGGTTCCCTTGAATCAACACGACTTGAATGCCATCTGCAGCCAACTTGCGAAACTGACCTTCCAGCCAGATTGCGGAACTGGAATCCCGAACTGGACCGTCGAACAAATCTCCAGCGATTACAACAGCCGCAACTTGCTCGTTGCGTGCCAACGAAACAATCTTTTCCACAGCACGTCGCGTTGCACCGCGAAGTCGCTTTGCCGCCTCCGGGGAGAGCTTCTTGATACCTGCTAGCGGACTGTCTAAATGAAAGTCAGCCGCATGGATGAATTTTTGAGTCATCAAACTTCCTTGCCGGGCAACATTGCTGAGTATTTCGTCGATTCAAGCGTCAAGAATTCCTATAGAACATCACTGGTCGTGGTGGCGTCACAAACCGCCGTCATAGCAGGCGGTGCCGATTCCTCCGCGCGATGATCTATACGTGCAATTTCATCTGTGTTTACCATCACCAGGTAACTCTTGATTTGGTCGAGCGGAAGACCGAATAGCTGGCTAACTAGATTTGCGTACATGTTCATTTGCGGTCGGTGAAAATCAACGCGTTCCCCAAGCCAAATGAGGCTCAAACGCTGATCGTAGGCATCCGTCTTAAAGTCAAAAATCTCTGCCGATTCAGGCGAGCCGTTTCGATAGACTACCGCTAAACGGTCAATTGCACCCGCGACGAGCTGGTTCTCGACCAGCAAATTGACCGGGCGTTCAGTATCAATTTCGATCGTCACGGAATCGCTGTCCGACTGTTGCCATTTGTAACGTGATCGCCCCAAGGTGCTGTGAACGTTGGGTTGTTGAATGATGCGTCGGAAGTCTCGGATGGCCGATTTTACCGAAACTGTCGCGAGTTCTTCTGGCCCGAGTGTTTCTCTGGCCAGTCGCTCGAGGCGGGCGTCATCTTGATTGAAGTCTTCCACCCAGATGATTTGTTGCAGGAAGGCATGAATGAGTTTGCCGCGGGCCGCGCCAGAATTCTTGGAGTGGGAAAACGCATCGGAGAAAGTCAGTTGGTCACTCTTCGGTTTGTTGCTCGCCCCCATCACCTGCAGCATGCGAGCGGTCTTTCGGTCCGGCTGAGTGCGAAGCTGCAGCTCCAACTCCTTTCCTGCTGTTTCGCCATTTGCTCCTTCGTTGACAGGTCCCTCAAAGG
>CAYPLE010000086.1:0-27264 GCA_964411445.1 uncultured Pirellulaceae bacterium | reverse complement strand
GGGCGGCGGCATGGGTGGCATGGGCGGCGGCATGGGTGGCATGGGCGGCGGCATGTTCCGAGTTGCTCCCGACAAAGCTGCCAAGATCAAGGTCCCAACGCTTTGCCTCGAGCATGGCAAGAAAGATCCAAATCCCCGCATGAAGTACAAGATTGTTCCTATCGCAGCGGTCAACCAAGATCCAAAGGTCGCGAAACTTTGCGAACTGCTTGGCCATGGCAAGCTACAACAGAACACCGCACAAGCGGCTGCGTGGCACATGGCGAACGGACTGAGCTGGCAAGAACTGGCTCATAAGAATCGTGTGGAATCCCGGTACACCGGCAACATTCGATTCTTCAACCAAGTTGAATTGGTCAGTGCTCGCAACATTGCAACGACTATTTCCGTCGAGTACGAACGGTACATGGCGACCCAAGAAGAGTCCTCTGGGTTCGAAGAACAAGAAGCAGCCGAGGAACAAGATTCCGAAGAAGAGACAGTTGAAACCGCTGGAAGCGGCAACTAGTGCTGACTTCATCAACGGCAACTTGAGAAAGGCGGATTCGACTCCGCCTTTCTTTATGCGCAATTAGCAGCGCAGGATACAACCCGATCCTGCTTCAGTAGCCATCGGTGATATAATGGATCAATCCGGCGAGTTGTTTCCGGCCCAATGTCGACATTGATCGACCGAAGCCGGTTTGACAGCCACCCCGCCGCTTTTAGAATATAGATTCATAACAAAGACGAGGCTTGGTCCGGTAGTCCTCTCGCGTTGAGATGAGACTTTCGCCGCTTTCGCCAACCTTCGACACTGCGCAGCATCTTCATCGAGAAGCGAATCCTGCGCGGAAACTCGAAATGTGAGACCAGGTTGCAATGTTTGGACTAGGCTACCAAGAACTGCTAATTTTCATGGTTATCGTGCTCGTCATCTTTGGCGGCACGCGGCTCCCCAGCTTGATGCGAAACCTTGGTCGCAGCGCAAACGAATTCAAAGCTGGCTTAAAAGATCCCGTAAGCGATCGGTCCGAAGACGCTTCGGAAGATTCTCCTTCTGACGAAAACAAAGCTTAGCACGGTCCCCGGGATTGCTCTGCGCGTGACAAAAAGGGGATAGCCAAGGCTCTTTCAGCCAAGCTGATCTGACGTCCGCAGCGGGCACTTGTTCTGGATTGGATCCAATACCGTTACGCTTGTAACCAGCATCGAGAGAATACCGAATGTTCAGCGGTTTGGGCACACAGGAGATGGTGCTGTTGGGAGTCATCG
This sequence comes from uncultured Pirellulaceae bacterium, assembly GCA_964411445.1. Classification (GTDB taxonomy): domain Bacteria; phylum Planctomycetota; class Planctomycetia; order Pirellulales; family Pirellulaceae; genus Aureliella. Next base: position 26,010 of record CAYPLE010000086.1, on the reverse strand, counting down.
CATTGATGCTCTTCGGCAGTCGCCTTCCCGAAATAGCACGTAAACTCGGCGGTACGTATCGAGATATGCGTAAGAAAGTCGACGACTTCCAGCGGGAGTTTCGGGACTGGGACAAAGTGGATGACTCACCAGCTCAGAACCTAACGTACTCGCCACCAGACGAAGACAAACCTCAGCGGAAAGCTCCAACGACACCGAAGTTCACGCCGCCTCCCGCTGACGACGATTGAACGCTCGAACTCGTTGCGTATCGAGTCAACGCAGCAAACTGAATTGATCAGTTCGCCAGCCCGAGTTGCGTCGATCGAATCTACCACGCAAGCTTAAGAACCCCAGCGGCGCAGTCAAAAACGTTGTGGCCAGCATCATCGCAAACTGTTTGCACCGGTTCGGGGAACCGTTGTGAGCCCTGCTACTCTTTCACTTCCTTTCTCAACATTTCTCAACATTTCTCAATGCACTCTGTCGACGACTCGCAGGCTGTGTGCCGAGTATCGTACTGACTACACAAACTATAGGCGGAATTAACATGTTGAAACCACGAGCGACCACCCTCGGTATCGCACTTGCCGTACTTTGCGCCACACCTTTGGCTTCCGCAGACGACCAAAAGAACAACAAGAAGTCGGTTGCCCCGCAGCAAAACGCTTGGTACGAGAAGTACAAGAATCAGGACAACATCCCCAAGCCTGAGGATATGCTTTTCAATACGGCCAAGGAACCGAACACGACCAAGGGATTCGAACCGCTCTTCAACGGCAAAGACCTCTCTGGCTGGGTCGCGCGAGGCGGGAAGTGCAAGTTTGAATTTGTCGATGGTGAGTTGATTGGGACGTGTGTGCCTGGAGAACCTAGCACCTACCTGAGCACCACGAAAGCAGACTATCGCGACTTTGTATTCACCTGCGACATGAAGTGGGATGAGGACGGAAACTCCGGCGTCATGTTTCGAGCCCAGGTCAAGAAAGACGGCGACACGGAAACCGTGTTCGGCCCTCAAGCGGAGATGGAGGGCATTACTGGCGACCGCTACTGGTCTGGCGGCATTTACGGCCAGAGCTGTGGGGGCTATTTCTACCCGCTTTGGTTGACTGGCCACGAAGAAGCCCGAAAAGCGCTCAAACGCGACGACTGGAATCGCCTCACGATCAAGGCAAAGGGTAATACCGTGCGAACTTGGATCAATGGCGTTCCTTGCGCCCATTGGAAGGACGATGGAACCTACGCGGAAGGCTTCTTTGGGCTACAGATTCATAAGGGCAAGAAAGGACAAGTCCGCTGGAAGAACGTCCGAATCAAGGAACTGAAGTCAGACGATTCGTAATCGCGAGTCAGTTCGGGGGACCACCCCGAACTTTTCGCAGAACCGGACTGGCGGTGCCCCGGTTACTCAACGGCTGCGGGAGTGACTTCACCATTTGCGATGGGTAGTGCTCCAGCGAATAGACCTCTGATAACTTGTGTCATGTGGGGAATGTTGAGCTTGTGCCATTCGTCGGTGACCTGATGGTAGTCGCTGTGAAGTGAACCAGCCGAGAAACTGTGGGCGACGACGCCTGCCTGTGCGAATGCCCAATTGTCGCTTCGCTTGTACAGCATTTCTCCAAACTGCGGATGATCAAAGACTTCCATCGCAACGCGGCGTGCGCCTAGACGAAACAGCTCGCCAAGATCTGAGTGCTTCCAGCCAGTCATCCAGGCTTTGTTGGTCGCGCCCTCTTCGGGCCGACCAATCATTTCGATGTTGACGTTCGCGACCGTCTTCTCAAGTGGCCAAGCTGGAGATTCGACATACTTTTTGGAGCCCAGAAGCCCCATTTCTTCACCCCAGAACGTGACGAACACGACACTGCGCAGCGGTTTTCGTTCGAGTGCACCAAACATGTCGGCGAGAGTAAGGACGGCTGTTACTCCGGTGGCATCATCATCAGCACCGTTGTAAATCCGGTCTTCGGAATCGTCGCCCGCCGCCGTACCAAGGTGATCAAGATGTGCGGAAAACAAGACCGCTTCATGTTTCAGTTGAGCGTCGGATCCGCGAATCACTGCCGCAACGTTGCGCATTTGTGCCGTCTTGACGGTGGTTGCTGGAATGGAGAGGTCGATCTGCGCTTCGGCCCCCTCAATGGCGCAGTCCACGACAGCGACCGGCAAATCAGTTTGTCCCCCACGTTGCAACATCCCCTCGTCCTGCCGCGACTTGGCAACATTCCATAGTGGGCTCGCTGCGTCGGCAACCAGCAGGATAGCCGTTGCTCCCTCACGTCGCATGGTGCTGCTGATCTGTGCGAGGAGTCGCGAAGACTTTGCAACGGCAGCCGCTTGTTCAGAAGGAAGAGCGAACAGGACGGGACCAGGCTTGGTAATTTTGTCGTTTGCCGAACGCACAACTTGAACAGCTCCGTCGTACTTGACGGGCGCAGCACCGCCGCTTAGCACCGAGATGCGACGCGTTTCCGATTTGCCTTCGCCGCCAATCGCAAACGAAGCCCCATCACTGGGAGCGAACTGCATCTCGACCTCACTAGTAACATAGTAGCTACCCGCTGGTCCGAGCCCTTCAGCTCCGGCTGCTTGCAGGCGCGAGGCAACGTAGGCCGCTGCGATGTCGAACTCCTTGGTTGTGCTTCGGCGGCCGCCTAGTTCATCTGATGCAAGAAAAGAGACGGTCGCAGCGACACTTTCCGCTGTCGCACGATCCAATGCTGCGAATTCATCGTCAGAGAGCTTGCCGATCTTGGGTGCCGGTTTCGCTTCCTTGGAAGCGGCTTCTTGGCAGAACGCTTGGCAGTTAGCTCCTGCAGCGAGCAGCAGTGATGCGATAGAAAAAACGTTGAACTTCATAGTCTTAGGATATCCTTCTTGGTTCATGCGGCCCTACCAGCGCGACGGGTTCAGCGCAGCGGTGCAAAAATGTCGAGCCCAGGGTGGCTATCGACGTTCTCGATAGGCTTCTGATAATATGGAGCCAAGATGCAGTTTACCACCGATTGCTAGCGAGACATTCTCAAATCCGCCGGCCCAACGCCGCGGATTCTGGATCGCTCGAGCGATTCAAACCCGGGTGTAGCGTTTCTGCGCCTATTTGAGCCTGCGAATCAATAGATGCAACTCGTTTTACCTCCGTGCGACTCGCGCTAGAAATTCGTGCCCTGGCCCTCGGGGCCGTGAAATGGCAATGCCAACTAAACTTTTGCTGGAGCAGCGGCCCTGAATAAGCCACGAAAAGAAGTCGAACAGTCTCGCATTCGCAACTTCTGCATAATTGCACACATCGACCACGGCAAAAGCACGCTTGCCGACCGGCTGCTCGAACAGACGCAGACCGTTTCGACACGTGAAATGCGTTCTCAGTTGCTTGATGACATGGATCTCGAACGGCAGCGTGGTATCACGATCAAGGCCAAAGCAGTCAGTCTACATCCGATTCACCAGCACAAAATGTACGAGCTGAATTTGATTGACACACCAGGCCACGTCGACTTCCAGTATGAAGTTTCGCGGAGCCTGACCTGTTGCGAAGGCGCATTGCTGCTAGTGGACGCATTCCAGGGCGTCGAAGCCCAAACGGTGGCGAACGCCTATGCCGCAATGGAACACGACCTGAAAATCATTCCCGTGATCAACAAAATCGACCTCGCTTATGCCCGCGTTGATGAAGTCATTGAGGAGATGGAACAGTCCTTGGGGATCGACCCGGACGAAGTCGTAAAGTGTAGTGCCAAAGCTGGAATTGGCATTGAGGAGCTGCTCGATGCAATCATTACTCGCATTCCGCCACCCAAGGGCGATCCCAACGGCCCACTGCAAGCAATGGTCTTCGATTCTCACTACGATGATTTTCGCGGCGCAATCACTTACGCTCGCTTGATGAACGGCACTGTTGAAAAGGGACAAAAAGTCCGGATGGCCCGCGCGGGCAAAAACTACGAGGTCATCGAACTGGGCCAATTTGCACCCAAGCGAGTTGCAACGGAGCGACTAAGGGCTGGACAAGTCGGCTACTTCATTTGCAACATCAAGTCACTTCAGGATGTGCGCATTGGTGACACAGTCGTCGAGAACGTTAGCGAACCAGCACCCGCGTTGGAAGGATACGTAGAACCCAAGCGGATGGTCTACTGCGGCTTGTACCCTAGTGATGGCCAGGATTTTTCTGAACTGCGGGATGCACTTGAGAAGCTCAGCATCAATGACCCAAGCTTCGAATTCGCTCCAGAGACGAGTGAGGCGTTGGGGTTTGGATTTCGTTGCGGTTTTCTCGGGCTGCTGCACATGGAGATCATTCAACAGCGTCTCGAAGACGAGTGCGATGTCGACTTGGTTCAAACCGCCCCGAATGTGACCTACCATATCACTAATACTCGAGGCCAAGACATCGAAATACATAAGCCGCAGGATGTGCCCGATCCGGGGGAAATCGAGGAGTTTCGGCAGCCAATCGTCCGCGTGAACTTTGTTGTTCCAAACGAGCAAATTGGCCAAGTAATGAAGTTGAGCCAAGATCGCCGTGGAGTCCAACGTGGAACGGAGTACATCTCGCAAACTCGCGCCATGATCACTTACGATCTGCCATTAGCTGAAGTGATCTACGATTTGCATGATAAACTCAAGAGCGCGACGCGTGGTTACGGAACGATGGATTACGAGCTGATCGGCTACGAACCGGCTGATCTTGTGCGTCTCGATATTTTGGTGAATGCGAAACGAGTGGACGCGTTGAGCGTGATTTGCGATCGTCGCGATGCGGACCGCCGCGGCCGTGCGGTAGTCAAAAAGCTCAAAGAAGAGATTGATCGGCACATGTTCGAAGTTGCCGTTCAGGCAGCGATTGGATCCCGCATTATTGCCCGCGAAACCAAACCCGCTCTACGCAAGAACGTTACAGCAAAATGTTATGGCGGAGACATCACGCGTAAACGGAAACTCTGGGCGAAGCAGAAGGAAGGCAAAAAGCGGATGAAATCCATCGGCTCGGTCGACATCCCTCAGAAAGCCTTTATGGCCGTCCTCGACACTGGCGCCGACAAGCAATAGCCGCTCCGTTCGCGCGGCGCTGCGAGCCGATACGACCGAGCAACGTAGTGGATCTGGCTACGGATATCAGGGCGTGTCACCAACTCCGCTCGTCCTTCGTAGCCGCTGTGCCGCGCGGGATTGGTAACCAAAATACACTTCGAAAGCGGCAGAGACGGCAGATCTGTCGTGACATCTAACGACTTCGTTTCGCCGGCTTCTCGGTGAATGGAACAACGGGGCGTTTCATCTGACTGTTGGCGTCGCGGAAGACCCAAGGCTCCCAGAGCTTGCGAACGTGTCGCCATTGATCGAGCGAGCGAGTTGGATACCAACTGGGGACTCCGTTCAATAGGAAATCGCACTCGTCAGCGTGGTCAACCACCCATTGGCCAACTGTCTGATCAGCGGGACGCTCGTCGGGGAAGACACCATGGGCTCGGAAGTCGTCAGTCACACCTTGGTCGAGAATCACTTCCTTTCGCCATCGCTCGAGTTCAGCAAGTAGTTCCGCTTTGACGTCAGCGTACTCGGGATCATCGGCCACATTGTGCACCTCGTGCGGGTCGCTACGCAAATCGAACAACTCCACAGGTGGCTTGGTCGGCGACATGAAAGCTGCTTGCTCGGGAGTCAGCTTGCCTTCCAAGTTCAGGACATTCATTTCAGCAAGTGCGGGATAGGCTCCTTCCTTGTAAAAGCTGAATTGACAATAGGCCCGCTCGGGCATCAAGTTCAAAATCAGTTTGTGGTCCTTCGAACGAATACTGCGCATCGCGTCGTGGGTCGTGTCCATCTTGTCGCGAGCGGCAAAGGTGTAGCGACGCTCTTTCACTTCTTCGCCAAAGAGGCTCTTCCCGTGAAGCGGCACAGGTGGCGTCACTCCCGCAACGTCGAGCACGGTTGCACAAATGTCGATAGCCATGACCATGTCATCGTTGACTTGCCCTGGCTGCACTTTTCCGGGCCATCTCACGATCATGGGAACTCGTGTGCCTTCGTCGTACAAAAATTGCTTACCACGGATGTGGCAGCGGCCGTGATCACCAATGAAGAAAACGAGCGTGTTGTCAGTCAGGCCTTCATCATCCAGTCGCTTTAAGAGGGCTCCGACTTCGCGATCAACGATCTGCATCTGCTCAAGGCCGTTTGCCCAATCGCGGCGGATGAACGGAGTATCAGGGTAGTAAGGCGGTAACTCGACATCGGCTATATCAATCGGTCGCTCTGGATCGCGATTCCACAGCCGGTGCGTCCCGCCGAACGTGATTCGCGCGAAGAAGGGCTGATTGGGCTTACGATTTTTCCAGTCCTTCACGTCCATGAACAATTCTTGTTTGGTGTCGGGAAGGAAGTTGCAGTCCGTCTTCCAGCTCATCAAACACGTGAAATACCCAGCGTCAGCCAGCAAATGCGGGATTGGACGAATACCATAGGGTAGTGGCTTTTTGTTCTCGGTGCGGTGCTGGTGCGCGCCGATGTAATTTTGGTGGTAGCCAGTCATCATGGCAGAACGCGACGTCGAGCAGACCGGCGAGGTCGTAAATGCTCGCTCGTAGCGAATCCCCTCAGCGGCCAATTTGTCTACGCTTGGTGTATGAATGCCCTTCGTTCCATAGCAAGACAGGTCCGGGCTCCAGTCCTCGATCGTTATCCACAGAATATTCGGTCGATCATCGGCACAAGCACTCCCGATGATACTCAGTGTGGCCAGGATCTGGAGGAGGCCCGCCAAAACTAAAGTGGAGGATCGTTGAACAGGAGTCGCCATGGAATACAATCCGCGTGAGGTGCAGAATAGTTCGTTGATATGAACCTGTGAAGAATACGAGGGGGCGTGACATTGTAACTGCCGTACGTTCGACTGGTTACCACACAAGATTCAGTGGTGTTCAGCGGAGTCGATTTCGTCGGGCAAAATGGTCTTTACATCTTCATTTGCGGCCCATTGGAAAATGTCTTGCCGACGAAGAGCAGAAGCCATTAGATCTGGAAACTGATCCGGAGTGCAAGCGAAAACGGCGATCCCCATGGCGGCAACCGTGCCTGCCAGGTTAGCATCATAAAACGGTCGTCCTTCATCGCTCAGTGCCAGTAGTACGATGACGTTCACTCCATCGGAGACCAAACGTCCCAACCTAGCAATAAGTTCATTAGCATCGCCCCCTTCGCAGAGATCGGTGATCAGAATCAGATGTGACTTTCGAGGCTGCTGGATTTTCTCGGCACAGTAGCTAACCGCCTGATTGATGTCAGTACCGCCGCCGAGTTGGATGCCAAAAAGGACCTCAACTGGATCGGCGAGCTTCTCCGTAAGGTCGAGTACCACTGTGTCGAAGCAAACCAATTGAGTTTTCACGACCGGCAAAGACGCCATAACAGCGGCGAAAATCGAAGAGTAGATGACGGAAGGTGCCATCGACCCCGACTGGTCCACACACAGAATCACTTCATCCAAGTCGACTTGGCGACGTTGCTTTCTGGCGAAACCAATCAGGCGCTCGGGAACAATCGTTTGGAATTCCGGAAGATATTGATGCAAGTTGGCCCGTATGGTCCGCGCCCAATCGATATCCGCCGCGCGAGGTCGAGTGGTACGTTTGCTGCGATCGACTGCGCCGCGCAGTGCCTCGGCGGTCTTTCGCTCCAATCTCTCCATCAGCTCTGCGACAACTTTTCGTATGACCGCACGCGCCGTCTCTTTGGTCTTGTCGGGCATCATGCCTTGAAGGCTCATCAAGTCGGCGACGAGGTTCACATCCGCTTGCATCGCCGCTAAGAACTCGGGTTCGAGCAACATTTGCTGTAAACCCAAACGGGAGAAGGCATCTTGTTGAATGATTTGAACCACAGGAGTTGGAAAACACTCGCGAATATCCCCCATCCACTTCGCGACTCTCGGAGCGGAGCGGCCCAGCCCACCGCGACTGGTAGCCTTCTTGCCGGACGCGTCTGCCTGTTCGTAGAGCGCGTCGAGGGCTGCAGTGATTCGAGAATCGCGTTCGCCGAGCCCTTCCGAGTCACCACCGAGCATCATTTGCCACCGTCGTTGCAGCTCACTCACCGTCAGCTCCTTCGTTTAGGATGGCAGCCACCCGTTGCAATTGTTCGTTCCAAAGCGACTCCGCTACCTCCGTGATTGCGTACCCAGCCTGGGCGTTCTCACGTCCAAGTGCAGCGTCCAGCAGCCGTCTGCGCTCCATGGCGTCCAAGTTCGAGAAGACCCGCCGATATAGCGGCAGTGATTCGACGAAGGTTTCTTCATCCAAATTCATGACCCAATGACTGACACAGCCGCGCAGTTGAGCATCGTGGATCAAACGGCTTCCGGCACCATCAAGGAAACCTTCAAAGAATCCCGCCGCGTCGGTGGTTTTCGTTCCTGGCGATAACTTTCTTGCCAGCCAAGCCACAGCCGCCTCGGAGTCAAGCTGCTCGCCTTCATAAAGTAACCGAGCAGCTTGTCCAGCGACCAAAGGTGTAGCTCGATCATCTGAGACTAATTGTTGAAGCGCTTCGTGCCAAGAGTCAGCCGATCCCGACTCTACCAATTGGATCGCGCGGTCTGCTTCTCTAATGGCTTCACGCAACATCCCGGCGGCTTCATCGTCGAGTCCGCGGGCTGCATGGTGAAGTGCGATCGACGCGCCAACTGCGATTCGGTCAAACAGCGCTGACATCTGGCCAGTATCAACTTCGCGAGCTTTCCCGTAGCGGAGGACATCTGAAATGGGTGGCAACGCCGTTAGCATTTCATAGCAATCCGTCGCCTGCGCGCTTCGATGCTCCAGAGCGACGCTAACCTTCGCTGCCGCCTCCGGTAGCTGCGCAGTGAGTGCTTCAAAAACGAGTTTTGATAACGCCGATAGCCCCGTGGATTCATCCAAGCGAGCAATGATTCTACCGGCTGCTGCTTGTGCGATCGTCGCGCCATAAACTAGGTTTTCAACGAGCTCAACCGAAAATTCCGCTTCCCAGCGGAGGATCCAGCGTTCACGAAAGGTGCCACGGCTTCTTCCTGGATCATCGATTTTGCCCCAAGGCACATTCAAAATGGACAGGCGATGAAGCAGCGTCGAACGAGCAAGCCCGCTGTCGGTACGCAGATCCACGGCGAGATTGCGTTCGAGCGCTTCAGGCTTTAAACGGGTGGCTTTCTGTTGTTTTTGAAGGTCTTCGAGGAGTGGAGCAAGCGGAACGCCCTCAGGAATACGGCCTACTTCGCTACCGACCAACAAGTCTGGCGCGATCGAATCCCACAGCAGACGGTTGCCGAAGCACATGCATGCAACGGTGGCGTCAATAATCTCATCAAACCCAGCCAGTGGGCGTCCTCTGAGTGCGGCGAGCGAGTAGGCCAATCGCTCGGTTTCGATCAATGACGCTGTCGAAACGACATGACCGTCCTCGCGCATTCGGCGAGCTGCCTTGGCGATCCAACGTGTTGTTTGTTGATCGCGAGGCGTTTCCCAAATGTGGCGGTTCCAGCCCGGTGCGGCAACCCCCGCGCCGTATCCACTGGACATTGCCAACCGTGGAGACGTCCATGGAGTCCAGGTAGCCGAGATCTTGCGTTTCGTGACTCCCTTCAGCAGTGCACGGTCTGCTTTTGCAGTATGTTTTTCGGTCAGAGCCGGAACGTGCCACGCACCACAAACAACGGCCACCGTTCCGCTTGCTGTCTTCTGAGACTTTGCAATTTCGAGCCGCATCTGCGCCTCCCGGGCAGCCTCCTCGGCGGCCGGTGCCGGCGTGTCTTCTCGCAATGCACGCATCGCGTCTGCGACTGCCGCAAAGATTGGCCCCGGTTCCGGATTCTCCTCGATAACATGCTGCCACCAGCTCTCTCCATCTTCGTAGCCCGCTGCAAAGGCAAGTGCTCCGATAGGATCCAGCTCAATCCGCCGGACTGATGTCGGAAGCGTCTCTTCGTCGGACAGCGGGGAGTGGTCTGATCGAGTAACAGATTCATCTTCGTCATCACCGGCTTGGCTAGTTGGTGCATCTGAGTCAGCGGAATGCACCTCAGAGGTCTCTTGCTCTTGCAGTCGCCAGTAGACCGGAAGATCGATAAATCGCGCAGGCACCCCCTTGTCTACAGCCCAAAGGATCGCCTGATACTCTGGTGAGAAGATAGAGAACGGCCAAAAGACCGAACGCTCCGGTTCGCCGCTCGGATATGCAAGCAGCGCGACCGGAGGCACCATGTCCTTGTCTGCCAGCATTGGTATCAAGGCTGACAGGTCGGATGGCCCCTCAATCAGCACTTCTTGCGGCCGCAACGCCTCGAGCGATTCAACCAAACGCCGAGCCGAACCCGGGCCATGATGGCGAATTCCAAAGTATTCGACGTCTGCCGGCATCACACTAACTCAGTCAGGGTCGTGTAGTAGTCTGCGAAATCGCGGCGTTTCTTTAGAACCGTTTCAAGGTACTCTTCCAAAACAGCTTTGTCCTGGACCGGGTCCTTCACAATGGCACCCAAGACGTTCGGCGCGAGGCCTTCTGCAGACAAAACTCCTTCGTTGAAGTACGCGGCGTGGGAAAACCCGCTTACCATTACCGCAATTGCTTCGGCAGTCGAAAGCGTCGCGGAGGGACTTTTCAGTGTCGTCCTTCCATCAGCCGTCTCGCCACTCCGCAGCTCGCGAAAAATAGCCAGAACACGCGTGACTTCTTCAACCACATTCTTCGGGGCAGGAAGATCCAGCGTTTGTGCCATCTCGCCAACGCGTCGCGTTACGATCTGAATTTCCTGTTCAAGGTCATCGGGCAACGGCAATACAACCACGTTGAACCGCCGCTTCAGTGCTGCCGATAGCTCATTGACACCTTTGTCACGGTCGTTGGCAGTTGCGATCAGATTAAAACCCTGCCTGGCATACACCGCGTCATTCAGTTCAGGGATCGGGAGCATCTTCTCCGAGAGCACCGTAATCAATGTGTCTTGAACGTCGGAACCCATCCGAGTCAACTCTTCCAGACGACAAACGCTCCCACCTTCCATCGCTCGGAAAAGCGGCGTCGGCACCAGCGCCTCTCGACTTGGCCCCTTGGCGAGCAACTGAGCATAGTTCCAGCCGTATCGAATTTGATTCTCGTCCGTTCCGGCAGTACACTGAATGACCTTGGTTGAATCCCCACTAATAGCCGCAGCCATATGTTCGGAAACCCAGCTCTTTGCCGTTCCCGGAACACCCATCAGCAACAGGGCGCGATCGGTTGCTAGTGTGGCCACGGCAGTTTCAATAATGCGACGATCACCAACGTATTTGGCTTCGATGTTTCGCTTGCCAGCCTTGCCGCCGATGATGTAAGTCACCACAGCTTGAGGACTGAGGACCCAACCGACGGGTTTCGGATGGTCATCGACTTTCTTTAGGGCTTCAAGGTCGTCGGCATAAGTCTTCTCGACGGGTTGTCGTAGCACTTCAGTCACGGAGACTCTCCAGGTGGCAGGCAAGCGTTAAGTTTGAGTAATCCAAGCATAGGGTCGGATGCAAAAAGTCGCTTCTCGGTGAATCGGCGCAGGAGCTCCTTCGCAGCATCAATGTCTACCAACAGCCCAAGCGAGAACAACCCCACTTGCAGCTTCCCATTTAAGCGATGATTGTTTGCGCTGGTCTTGTCGGCGATCGACTCGAGGGACTTTAGGCTGCAGGTTGATTCAATTTGATCAAGCGGGACTTCACCCCACAAGCCCTTTGCACATAGAGCTGCAGCCGAGAACGTCGGATCGTCAACGGCCAGTACTCGAGGCAGGAAGTCTCGCCGATGCTCCTTCCCCAAGCGGTCGAAGATGAGTTGGAAGGCGTCTGGCGAAATCTCAGTGAAGGTGGTGATCTTGGACGCGAGTTCCGCCGCCGCGGATTCGCTGCCCGTGGCGGCTACCATTTGCACCAGCAATTCTGACGCGGCATCGTCCCTATGCTGCCAACCGCGAATCAAATCAACTTCGTTATCCAACCCCAACGCCTGTACAAGACTCCGAAGGCTCAGCTTCTCTGCCAACTCCGCTCGGCGTTTTCGCTGTGCTTTTGTCTTGAGCGGCTTAGCGGTAACGGTGCATTGTCCGCGGCTGCGTTTCGAGGCAGAAAAATAGTCAGCAAACTCGGAAACATCTTCCGGCGTATGTTCAACGCCACCGATCCTACCCAAGTAGCGTTCAATTAGCCGACGCACTTTTCCAGATCGGTCTTTGACAAATCCCTGCAACAGCGGCACATCATCCTCGCTCAACCACTCATCCCACGTCTCAACGATCCGGAGACGTTCCTCCGCCGAAAGTTCTGGCAACTTTTCGGCCAACAGCTCCCGAGCAGCGTCGGGGGCTGTGCGGCGCAGCTCCGCGAGTGCCAATCTTCGTTCGGCAGGATACCAATCGCCCCAGTTCTCAGCAGTGATTGACTGCAACGCGTTGACTTCTTCGCCTGAATCCTCAGACCTGTGCCAATCTGCCCAAGGAGCGTAGACGTCTGGCAATTGCTCAAACCGCCTTGGCATATAATCTGCTGGATGCACCGCGTACCCCCGAGCTGCTACGAAGTGGAGCACATCGGACATTTGTGATTCAGGCAGCTTGATGACGCGTGACAAGTTGCGAATATGTTGTCGCGCCGATTCCGGAGGAGGAGGTAGCCGAAGCCGCGGTAGGGGACTCAGCGGTGAGAGTTCTGTTCCAGGAGTCATGTGCAGCGCAAACTGCATGGCCTGACCGGCTAAAGCGAGCAACGAGAGTTCCGGGCTTGAATCACGGTTGATCAAGTCGCGCCAAGTGGCTGGAACGCGTTCAGCCGCAGTGCCGCCAATCATCCACCGCCGCTTCACTTCGTCTAGCGTCTTAACAAGTTCACTCGCCATAGGAGAGCCTGCCCAGTTCCGAGTGCGCGGAAAGTAGGGTCAGCGAAAGGCCATCCCACAACCCAACGCTACAATCTGTTTTGATGCTTGCAATGTGTTTCGACGGCACTTCCGCTAGCGGCAGCGCCGTCGAACCATCTTCTGCCCGCCACCAATACGCCGTGCCAGCCAGGGCAATCCTTCCGCCAGTCAACAGAAGTGGCATTTGGCCTGTCCATGGAGCCGCCTGTAGAGCACGTCGGTAAGCACACAGTGGTTGGGAGCTACCTTTCGGCCAGGGTTTCGGCTCACTACGTTGTTCGGATTCAGATTGGCCAGTCTCCCGTGACGCGATGACCGCCCGCAAGGGTTGCCTGGCTGGATAAAATGCCAACTCTGCCTCAAACTGCTCGCCAACAACGAAAGTCGTAGCCCGTTTGCCCAACGATGCAGGAAAGAAGTCGAGCAAGAGTGCGAACGGCAATCCATCCCCCAAGTTCATCAACCAAGTGGCTTGACTAACGAGTCCATCGCGACGAGTCGACACCTGTTCACCGACAACCTCCCAAAATGATGCAACCCGCGCAGCGTCATTTGATTCCAAAACAGCGTCGCGTGTTTCACTGCTGCCGACAAGTCGACTGAGTTCGGCGTCAGCTCGATTAGATTTCCAAGCACGAGCAATCAATACGATTCGCCCGAGCTCCTGAATGAGCGCGTCGAGTCGTTGTTCGCTGCGAGTCTGAAGCAAACGCGAAGGCAACTCGTCCAAACGGCCAGCCATAGCCTGCGCCTTAGCGTCGACCAACCGGGCCGCAATCGTCCGGCAACGCGAATCCGGGTCCTGCAAGAATGCGGCAAACCCGCTGCGAATCTGATCCTCGAGCCATTGTTGCAACTCATCAATGCCCGAAGCAATGGAATCCCGCGTTGTCTGTGCGCGCTTCTCTGCGGCAGCTTTCTTGCGTGCCTCAGCTTTGGGGTCGACCGGCTTCTCCGGCTCGCCGCGTTGTGCTGCCAGCAAGCTCTTGGGTGCGGTCTTCCCAGTGGTCCCGCCCTGCTGCTGAGGTGCTCCGCTACCAGACTTCGTCCTTCTACGACCAAGCCAGTCCGTGACCCATTGTGGGACATCGCCATCGGAGAATGGCCCAGGATCCTCCGCGTACATCCACATAAGCGCCAAGACGTGCTTGCATGGGAATTTCCGGGACGGACAAGTGCACTTGTAGCCAATGTTTGCTTGGTCGAAAACCGTGCGATACGGGTTCGAGCCCGAGCCCTGACACTCGCCCCACACCAAATCACCTTGCTGTGTCAACGAAGGCCACTTGTTCGGACGCATCAGCTTGTTTGCCGCGTTGAGCGAAGCTTGATCCGGCGCTATTTCGGTTATCTGTTCAGTTGTTAAACTCATCGCCGCTTCTGCTCGGCATCCGTCTTCATTGCTTCGATTTCCTACCACCCGCATTGTCGCCGATGAGAGTCCTTCAAACAACGGGTCGCTTCCCGCCAGGCCTCGCAACGCTAGCCGCGTCACAAAGATCCAGTCCACTGAACTCAAATTTGCGACTGGGAAGACCGTCACTCTGACTATCTAGCTCAAGCCATCCAAGTCCCCGGTAGTGGTTCTGGTTACCGATGCCTTCCTATGCTGAACTCTGCCGCATGGATTTGGTCAACCACCGTGCCCTCGCAAGCAGGGCAACTCAGGCTTTCAACGTACGATGGCCTTCCAAGGCGCCTTCCAAGGCCGTCGATTGACGCTGGGTCGTTTGGCGACGGCCTCAGGGTAAGTCAGTTCAAGCTGCGTCGCCTTAGTCGATCGGCTGTCCCAACCAATTCTAAGCAATTCTCGGCAGGGACGGACGAGCTTCCTTCCTAGTTGTTAAGACTGACCAGCACGTACCACGGCCTGGAAGGCCATCCTGCGACTTCGCCATGCACCGCAAATTGAACTTCTGAGTTACCCTGCCCTCGCAAGCAATCATTTCCGATCAAGCGTGTCAAAGGCCGCTTGCAGCTTCCGCCGGGCAAGCTTCGCTTCTTCTCCGTCGTCACTAACTGAATAGGCATATTGCTCGCGTTCGTCGACTCGCATATCGAACAGCCGACCGTCGTTGTACAGCTTCCAAGCTGCGGTTCTGACCCAACGCAAACCGCTGCTGTCCCCTTCTGGCTCAACACCTCCAGGCTTGGGAAGTACAGCTTCTTCGGCATAAGACCACGCTCGCGGAGACACGCCTGTGCCAAGGACCCGCTTGGCGAAGCTAACACCGTCGAGTTCCCGCTGCGGGACTTGGCCACCGGCAAGTTCCACAAACGTTGGCAAATAATCGCTCATATCGACTAAGTCGTCCACAGTTTGGCCTGGCCTGATTCGTCCCGGCCAATTGACCAGCAATGGCACATTCGTACCATCGTCGGTCAACTGCTTCTTACCACCCGGGATATCAATTCCGTTTTGCCGAGAGATGACCGATTCACGCAGGAGTTCTTTCCCCTCAGCGCGAATGATGATCTCGGGGGGCGTTCCATTGTCAGCCGTGAACACGATCAGTGTCTTTTCCCGTAGCCCAAGGGCCTCAAGGGCGGCAACGAGTCGACCGACATTCCGATCCATTTCGGCGACCATTTCCGCATAATTGTCGTAACGATTCAGTGGTCCGTGTGGAACGGGCGGATCCAGGTCGTCGGTTACCTCGTGACACACAGCCATAGAGTAGAAGGCAAGGAATGGTGCCTCGCGATTTGCCTTCATGAAATCGATCAAACCACGCACGTAGAGATCTGGACCATAGTGACCGCTTGTATCACCTCTGACAGTACCATCGCGGTAAACCATCGGTTCGTAGTATCGCGGTCCCTCGTGCCATCCGAATAGATCAAAGTGTTGAAAACCGAGGCGGTGCGGGTGTCTCGGATCGTCGCCCAACAAGCACAACTGCCACTTGCCGGCGACATAGGTCCGGTAGCCAGACTGGGAAAGAAGATTGGCCCAAGTATGCTGCTCTTCACTCTTTGGAAAATCTCCCCAAGTCACTCGGCCGTGCCGAAACGGGTACTTTCCGGTCATCAACGTCAACCGAGTAGGATGACATACCGGCATACTGTAACCATTGCGGAACTTCATTCCCGATCGGGCGAGCTCATCTAGGTGCGGTGTCGCATAGGATTGGCCACCGTAGCAGCCTAGCACTTCCTGCCCAACGTCGTCAGCCATGATGAACAGAATATTCGGTCGATCGTCAGCAAGCACATCTGCGCCGACGCCCAGCGCTACTAGCATCGTCGTGAGAATCACTAGTGCTCTGACCACTTTGAATAGTAGGGTTCGGAGGTAACAGAATTTGCCCTCCAACTCAGCCTGCGTACCGACAGCTAGCTGACCATTTCGTGGAAGGGTTGGTGCGAGCGTCAGCGAGTCATCGTTGAGGGAAAACTCTGAGCCTTTCGCCCTCCCTGCCAGTTCGCCGAAACTCGCTGACGACCATCCCGCGAATAGAAACCAACTGCCGCAGAAACCGAAGTCCGCGGGCAGCGTTGGTCCAAAGTCCACACTGCGATGAGTCTGCAGATTGAATCCGCCTGCCAGACGATTCTTCAAAGGACGATTCTTCAGAAAAGGAAGCGAACCCATTTGCATACCACTCCGGTGCGACGCGACGACGTTTCAAGCGTCAGCTTAGCAGACGAAAGCCACTAGCCTATCACATTAGAACCGTTGGGTGACTCCAGTCGCTTGTCTTTTGCGTTAACAGAAAGAGCAAAAGGCCGATTGGCTGAAGCCGGGTCGATGCAGCGACGGCAGATGCAATCAATGGCATGCTCACGAGAAGGCTGATCGATCTTTGCCAAAAAGAGCAAATGTTTGGTCAATGGCTTCTATATCAGACTCGGCTCGCTCGCGTCTTTTTTGGATGTCAAAAAATGGTGTCATGACGCCTTCGCCCTCGCCGTTGAGGTCACTATTTAAGTGATTGATAATCCGCAGAACGTCGCTTGGAGAAACGAACCCGTCGCTATTGACATCGTAGTAGGCCTCCGGCGCACTCGTCAGTGGTGGGAGGCGGCTTGGTTTTCCTGCATTCAAGTAGTTGATCAGGCGCAGTGCGTCGTTCGGCGCGACGGCATTGTCGTCGTTCACATCTAAGTGGTTGATGGGATTGGTCCAACTCCACAAATCGTCTTCGATGATCTTGGTTTGAGCAGTTGCAGTGGCGAGACCTTCGGCGGAGGCTGTTATCGTGACAAATCGATCGGAAAGATGGAGGACGTCGTTCATCACCAAGACTGTAAACGATGTCTCTGACGCTCCGGCAGCGATCGACACCGTGGAAGGCAATTCTATAGAATCGGCGCGGTCTGTGGATAACGCAACGACGATTTCATTGTCGGTGCTGGTGTTGCGTTTCAGTTGAACTTCGAATGAAACAGAGTCCTCTTGCGACTCAGCAGGAGCCACCAGCGTGAGCATGGCTGTATCGTCGTCGTTGATCGTCAGCGAGAGGCTATCGGCGGCGTGCGAGGCGGCCAAAGCAGATAGCGTTGCGGAGCCATTGCCCAAAGCGAGATCGTCGTCGCCGACCGCCACTTGAAAAGCGGCTTCGGAGCTACCGGCCGGTATGGTTACAAATTGTGGAATCGAAAGTCGCGAGTCACCCTCTGCTTGAAGCGAAACCGTTAGCGGGTTCGTACTCGCTGAATTGCGACTTACTGTGATCGTAAGCTGACCGCCTTCGGTAATTTCTGGCTGCTCAGCGGTAACGGTGAGCTCAGGAGTTTCGTCGTCTTCAATAGTCACCGTGAATTGGCTGCTGGGAAAACCGTTGGCCGTGGCAACGATTGAGCCCATTTGATCGCCGAGTGCCAGGCTGTCGTTGCGGGCACGAACCAAAAAATTTACTGTTGCTTGATCTGGCGGAAGGATCACCGTGGACGGAACTGTCAATCCAGCTAGATCGGTACTCAAGTCCACGCGTTGCAGCGAATTTAGCGAAGTATTTCGGTGAAGCGTTACGAGCAGGGAGCCGCCTGCTTCTGTGATGCGATTCGTGTCAGCGGAAAAGGTCAACAGTGGTGTGTCATCGTCCTGTATCGAAACGACTGCCGTCGATTCGATGTGCTTGTCTGCCGACGCAGTTAGGTTCACACTACGACTACCATCCACTACAGCGTTGTCGATGGGCTGAACGATGAATTCGAGACGATCGGCTCCGGCAGGCAGTGTTACTGTTTCTGGCGTCGTTAATTGCAAAGGCAGATCGTTGCGGATAGCCACTGTCAAAGCCGTCTCGGTCGGCGTGTTGCGTTGGACGACAAGTGTTGCCGAGCCCGCACTTTCTGAAACGTTCAACGTCGCGGGAGAGATGGTGATGGACGCGATATCGTCGTCTAGGATTTCAAGCATCCCGTCTGTTGACTCGTGCGCGTCAGCGGTAGCGGTTAGGGAGACGAGTCGATTACCTTGTGCGATCATGTCGTCAATCGCTCGTACGCTGAACGCAATGCTACTTTGCCCGGAAGGAAGCAACACGCTTGCTGGGAGTTGTAGTTGCTGGCTGGGAGATGATGCCAGCGCAACTAACAATGGAAGATCCGTGGGCGTGTTGCGGGACAGTGTTGCCGTGATCGCGTCACCGGCTTCTTCAACATTAGACGCCGCAAAGTGCATGGTAATGCGAGCGATGTCGACATCCACGACATGGACGTCTGCCACACCGGACTGATGGTCGTCGGCGGCAGCGGTTACACGAACCGATCGATCGCCATCTGCGATCGAATCTGCCACTGCGATTGCTATGAACTCGACAAACTCAGCTCCTGCGGGAATGGTAACCTCCCTAGGAACTTCAAGCTCATTATCGCGACTGCTACTTAGCTGAACGACCAGCGGATTGTCCGTCGGAGTATTGCGACTGATGAATGCTGTGATTTGATTCCCTTCTTCGACCGAAGGCGCTGCAAACTCCAATGAAATCAATGGGGAGTCGTCGTCGGTGATCGTCAGGACTGCATCGTCAGCATCCAAGTCATCCGCGATTGCTGTAATGACGACATGGTTTTGGGCGGAGGCCGTAGCGTTGTCGATGGCAACAACTTCGAAAGTTACCGAAGTCTTTCCAGCAGGTATTTCGACAGACGAAGGTAGTTGAATAAGAGGCTCGCTAATAGACAGTTGGACCGTCAGTGCAGCATCCGTCTTGGTGTTGCGCGAGACTGTTGCAGATGTCACGCCACCGTTTTCAATGATAGTCTCTGGTGAGAGTGTAAGCGAAAGTGCAGGGGAGTCGTCGTCGGTAATTTGCACCGATGCAGTGGAAGGCTCATGGGCACTGGCCGAAGCGGTTAGGCTTACCAAAGCGTCACCGTCAACGACCTGGTTGTCGACCGCAAAAAACTCGGCAGTAACAGTGCGACTGCCGGCCGGAATCGCAACCTGTTGTGGTCCCGTAAGTCGCGTGCTGTCCAGTTGAATTTCAACGAGTAGCTCGCGATCCGTCGATGAGTTGTGACGAAGCGTCGCGACGATCTTTCCATCCGCCTCGGAAATCTCCGTTTCGTCAAGTGAAATGGCAACCTGTGGTGAATCGTCGTCAATAACACGCACTTGTCCAGTGGCAGCGGCGTGCCCGATTGCGCTGAACGTGAACACGACGTCCTCGGTGGCTTCAACAAGGATGTCGTTGATGGCGGCGATCTCGACCGTTACCGAATCACTTCCCGCCGGAATAGTCACCTGAGGTGAGAATAGAAACTGATGTTGGGGCGACGCTGACAGTGCAACCTGCAGTTCTGTCCCTACAGGTGTGTTTCGGCGTATGGTTGCTTCAAACACCTCGCCTTCGGTAACAACTGATCGATCAAACTGTATGCTCAACTCGGGCGCGTCGATATCGGTGACGTCAATTGAGGCCTGGCCGTACTGAACCCCTGAACTGGTTGCTTGGATTGAAACACTTTGAGTCCCGTCAACCAGTCCGTCACGGATGCCAGAAACGGTAAAAGTCGCCGTCAACTCACCTGCAGGAATCACAACAAGAGGTGGAACCGAAAGTTCTGTCGGGGAACTTGCTCGAAGTGATACCGCTAGTTCCGCGTCGGTGGCCGTGTTGCGTGTGACGGTGCCCGTTACTGTTGAGCCTTCTTCCACCGAGGATTCGTTTATCTGAAGCGTTAGTTCAGGTTGATCATTGTCGAGGACCTTTATGGCAACGTCGTTCGCAGCGTGTCCAAGCGTCGTCGCCGAGACTGTAACAAGCCTGTCTCCGTCAACAAATTCGTCGTTCACCGCCTGGGCGATAAACGTTGCCGTGCGGCTACCTGCAGCAATTGTTACAGCGCTCGGAACGGTCAGTTGGGAAATGTCGCTGCTGGAAAGCTGAACGGTGAGGGCGTTTTCCGTGGTCGTGTTTCGCGTAACCGTAACCTCAGCGGTGCCATTGTTCTCTGAGATGCGCTCAACACCTGCGGTGAGTCTTATGCTGGGCGTATCTCGATCGATCACCTCAATTTCTGCTATTGCGTCGTCCAGCCCATTCACGGACGCGACAACCGAAAGCGTTTGATCGCCGTCAACAATATCGTCATCGCGGGCGGCGGCAATAAACGTCACCGTGCGAGCGCCGGCTGGGATAGTGACCGTTGGTGGTACGGTAGCTTCGGAGGTGTCGCCTGATACTAAATTGATCGGCAACGCTGATGTCGTATCAAAGTTCCGATAAACGGTCATTTGACCAGTTGCCCCCTCGGTCAACTGCGTTGAAAAGTCGATGAAGCGAAGCGTCGGGAGATCGTCGTCTTCCACACGCATAGAAACCTCAACGGGATCAAAACCTGGAGCGACGGCTTGTATATTGGCAAACTGAGGCCCGTCGACGATCTGGTCATCGACACCTGTGACGTCAAATTGTGCAGAGGTCTCACCGACTTGGAATACAGCAACTGATGGAACAATCGCCTCGGAACTATCGGAGCTGTTGAGCAGCACCGTAAGTGGGAGGCTCGAATCGGTATTGCGCGTCAGCGTTCCTTTCGCGGCTCCTCCGTCCTCGGCAATCGATGACTTGTCAAACGACAGCCCTAGCACCGCAATGTCGATGTCGGCAACCGTGACTCGTGCCGTCGCTTCACTGTGCGCACTGGCGGTCGCGGTGATATTGATGGTTTGTGGACCATCGACCACACCGTCTATCTTGCCTGCGACGTTGAAATTCACCGAAGCTGCACCGGCTGGTATCGTGACTTGTGCCGGAACGCTCGCCTCCGTGGAATCACTTGCGGCAAGATTGACCGTGAGCGGACTAGCTGTTGAAGTGTTTCGAGTTACCGTAGCAACGGTGCCACGATTTTCGGCGATCGAGCCGTGCTGCACCACAAGGCTCAAGAAGGGCACTTCGTCGTCGACAACGACTATACTAGCGGTTGCATCTGGGTGCCCCTGTGACTGGGCTGTAATCGTAACGTTCTGATCTTGGTCTAGCAGCGCATCGTCGACGGCTTGGATAGTGAATTCAATCTGAAAGCTGCCCGCTGGAATCGTGACGTTTGCCGGCACTGCCGCTTCAGTTAAGTCGCTGGAGGAAAGTGCGACCGTGAGTGGCGTCGATGGATCGGTGTTGCGACTCAAAGTGGCTGTGATTGTGCCGCCCGATTCGGCCATCGAATCCGCTTGAGTTAGCAAGAGCAACTTGGGAGTGTCGTTGTCGAGGATGTCGATGCTGTCATCGCTCGCAACAAAGCCAGTGGCTTGAGCGATAATTGTCACCGTCTGAACGCCGTCCACAATTTCGTCATCAACTCCAGTGATCGCTGAAGTCGCACTGCGCTGTCCAGCACCGATGGTAATTGTGGTCGGAACATAAGCTTCTGTCGTGTCGCTGGAAGAAAGCGATACGGTTAGCGGCTGATCTATGGCGGTGTTGCGAGTCACGATGATCCTCGACGCCCCGCCAGCTTCACTGATCGAATCATCTTCTATGAAGGCGGTCAACGTTGCCTTGTCGATGTCGACAACCTCAACGTTTGCGACGCCCTCTGGGTAAGCCGGCGCGATGGCGCTGATTCGAACGGATTGATTGCCGTCGACGAGACCATCGCGTACGCCATTGGCTGTAAATGTCGCCGTTCGTTCGCCCGCAGCAATCGTCACCGAAGCCGGCACAGTGACTTCACCGATGTCCGCCGATGTGAGGGTGACGGTGAGAGGGATTGAAAGATCTGAATTTCGCTCGACGGTTCCCACGCTTTCCTCCCCTTCTTGCCAATCGTTGGGGGCAAAACTAAGCGTGACGCGAGGATCGTCATCGTCGATCACAGTGACTTTCGCGCGACTTGTGCCCCCGGCAGCGGAGCTTGCGCGGATCTCGACTTGGGCGTCAGGTTCATTCAGTTCGTTGTCGTTGACTGTGACCTTGAATGAGGCACTCAGCAAACCGGCTGGTATTGTGACGCTTTCAGGTGCCGAGAGCAGGCCATTTGACGTTGCCAGTTGGTAAACAGTATCCGCGTCGCGTGCATCACTTTGCTGTATGGTTACCGAGAACTCTCCTGCGTTCTCGCGAACCGAATTCGTCTCAGTTAGTAGCGATGCATACAATGCATCTGCATTCATCCGGTAGAGAACTGCGGAGTGTGGTTGAATCCTTGCTGAAAAGAACAGTTGGTTTCCTATCACAGTAGGTGCCAAGGTGTTCGAACTGGAAGAACCAATGGGTACATCAATGGTCCTGGGTAGTGCCTGCGCTGCCTCTGTGTCCAGCCAATAGATAAATTCGTTTGCACCATTTACGAAGTAGAACAGTCTTTCATCGGCGACGACCGCTTGGGCGGCCGGAGCCGATAAGTCAGCAAAACTGGGGCTATCTGCCACAGTGTCAATCCAACCGAAACGGTTTTCGTTTTCAATTTCAGCATTGAAGAAGAGTTTTTGTGCGTTGGTTTCGAATCCAAATCGATTCCCCGCATTGGAGCTGTCAGCGCCAGGGTTGAGATCTAACGTGCCCACTTGTGGCGACTGTTCGGTGTAATCGATCCACCGCATTTCGCTCCCGTGCTGTGGAGTGGACGCGCTGAAGTAGAGCTTCTCGTTTGACACTGCAAAGCCATAGTCGCTCAACGTCATATCAGAGACTGGGGCTGAACTCCGAATTGTGTCATCTTCATCGATCCATTTGATGGAGACACTGTTGTTGACCTTGCTGACGAAGAAGACCTTCCCGGCGATCGCATCTAGCATCAATCCGCCGGTTGAGGAGTGCGAGTCGTCACGGCCAGGTGTAGCATCGTAGGTGACGACCACAGGACTGTTGGTGCTCGTGTCGATTGACCTAGGTTCCAATCCAAATTCTGTATCGTCAGCGGCAAAGAATAATTGATCGACTCGAACCGTCAGGTCACTCACGTTCGAGCCTAATGGTCCGGGGCGTAAGTCAATGGTTCGAACAATCGGCGCGTCTTCACTGGCATCTATCCAGCGAAGTTCCCGACCATGCTCTTCACTCAACGCCCCAAAATAGACGCGATCGCTGACCCCCACCAATTCGTCCGGGAAACTGTGGCGATTTCCTGGGTTGGTTTCCAGATGGTGGATCTCGTTCTGCGCCCCAGCCGTCAAATCTGTCCAGAAGACTTCGTACCCGGTAGCTTTTGTCGCGGCAGTAAAGAACAGTTTATCCCCAGCAACAACAAGCCGTTGGATGTCAGAAAGCGTTTCACCCAGATAGGAGGTCACCAGCTTCGATGCATGAGGATTCGGGGCGGTTTGTGGTGCGCGCCAAATTCCGTTGGTGGAGCGAACGGTGAAGTAAACGCTACTGCCGTGAGCTACCAACTCCTCCGCCATACTAAATGCAGAACCCAGAGAATTGACTGGTTCCCAGTCGGAAACTATGGGCGCAGGCAATGCTGTGGTATTCTCGAACCACTTTAGTACCCATTCGCTGGCGAGCAAGTCCTCGCCATTGCTGCTCGCGACCAATTCTATCGGACGCTCCGCGAGCGGGGCTTCAAGGGCCGGTGATTGGACATCCAACCAGTTCGTCGTCCATGATCCAGTGGCATCGCTTGGGTAGAAGACTCGCCCATTCGCGTGCCCAATCTGTCTATACCCCCAGTATTCATAATTACCCGCAATTGGGGCGACGTAGCTCCATTCGTTTGGCGTGGCGGCGTCCAGCCAGAAGATTCCTTGCCCATATTCCGAGTGCCTAGCCGAGAAGAAAAGGCGGTCGCCAACTGCGAGCATGTCACGCGAGGCTGCCGGAGTTGAATCCCCAGCACCGCTTACGATATCAACAACGTTCGCAATTGGCGCCATCTCGGTGGTATCAAACCAAACCAATTCGCGTCCGTATGTATTGGTTGCACCAGGGAAAAAAATGCGTGTGTCGATGACTTGCATATCGAAGTTAAGCTGCTGGGAAACGCCCCAACCGTTACCTGGCAACAAATCAAGAGTTTGCACCTGTACCGAGGGTTGCGAAAAGTCGATCCAGCGAAGCTCATTGCCGTGGGTTGAGTCAACTGCAGTGAAATACAGTTTTTGCCCGTGCGAAGAGAAGCCCGCATAGCCTGCGCTGGATCCTGCCGGACCAGCATTGAAATCAAGCGTATTTAATTTGTAGCTGTTCCCATCGCGTTCTATGTATCGAAGTTCGCTACCCGCAGAAGTGTCGGTAGCGTTGAAGAATACACGTTCGCCTAGCGAGAAAAGGCCGCCATACTTGCCAACTTCGCGATAGGAGTCCATCCCAGGAACGATCCTGACTTTCGGTGTGGACTCGCTTGTGTCGAGCCAGCCTACTGAGTTTCCGTTTCCCGTTGGGAAAAACAACGTGCCCTCGACTTCAACGATCCACTCATACTTCCTCGGATGGCTCGACCACTCGTACACGCGCGTGTCGAGATCGTGCACAACAGGCGTCGAATCACGCAGGTCGAGAAGGAATTGCTCTCGCGACAACTCAGAATTCGTAGCTGTGAAGAATACAAAGTCTCCAACGGCGTACTGTAGGGTGGGCATCGAGCTATCGACGCCGGGCAAAAGATCGATGGTTTGATAACCACGGGTATCCGGGTCAATGATTCGGAGTTCGCGTCCATGTTGTGGAGAACTAAAGACCGCAACGAAACTGTCGCCAACACGCTCGATCGGCGTGCCCTGAAAACCGTCAAACGAAGAAGAATAGGGGACGATGGATAGAGGTTCTGCCGACAACAGCAGTCGCGATTCGAGAGGGTCGATCGCGAGCGTACGCGAACTGGCCTTCCTCTGACGACATGCGGAAGAGATGAGTTTCCGAACAAACGATTGAGGTGAACGAGATCGAGGCATAATTGGCGGCCACCCGACGATGTAGGTTTATGTTCTGCAACCTGCATTCTAGCCTGCCGCAAAAGTCAAATGCAACCACGGACAGAAACTGGTTGTTCTGGGGGGCGGCAATGTTCAAGACGCAAGCTCCTTATCCTTCTCAGCTTCATTGGGAAAATGGACGATTTCGAATAGAATCCATTACGAGTATTCGAAATCGCAGCGTACTTCGCGGAGCAAGCGGCCGAGCGAAGCAATCATTTTGATGTGACAGGAGCAGGGTGCTTGGCTAAACGAGAAATTGATCAAAAGGCGGCGATCATGATTGTGATCGAATACCTTGGCAACATCCCACCTGGGACAAGGTGTTCGGCTGTCTATTTTGATACCGAGAGGATTCGTCGGGAAAAGGAGTTTCATGCTAGACTGTACAGCGAAAATGGCGTGCATGATCCAGATGTACTGCACGCCATGGTCGCCGCGAACGTCCCCCGCGATCCCTATTGGCTGGTCTCTCTCAAACCTGCCGAACCATCACCCGGTGAGACTCCTCAGCTTTACCGAGTCGACGAACGAACCGGCAAGATTCTCAACAACCCAGCTTAGCCTTCAGCCCATCCGTCGCCCTTTCGCCAAACCCGCCGCCCTTTTCGCCAACAAGCTCCAGGCTGGCAGCAGACTTTGCGGTTACCGGGACGGATCAAACAGAAACGCAGGCCGGGGTTCTTCGGGCAACGGGCCGGCGGCTTTGTCGCGGTACTTTGAGAAGGTGGCGGGGTCGGGCTTTTCGGGAAGAGTTGCTTGCCAGGCCTCGAGCTTCTTGAGTAGCTGGGCGACGACTGCGG
>CAYPLE010000085.1:0-27397 GCA_964411445.1 uncultured Pirellulaceae bacterium | reverse complement strand
TACCCGCCAGCAAGAAGAGCTTTGGCGAAATCACCAAACACCTGGGAGACGTCGTGGCCGCAAAGCAACCGTCGCTGGCTGATCGACGTCGCAACCTCGAGTACCTTGCTTGGTTGCTGGATGAATCCATCGAGATTCCGGGCCTGAAATTCAAGATCGGCTTGGATAGCTTGATTGGATTGATTCCAGGCGTCGGCGACTTGGCGAGTGCAGGACTTTCTACCTACATCGTTGCGAGTGCGGCACGGCTGGGTATTCCCAAGACGGTTGTTGCGCAGATGGCGTTCAATTCGACAGTCGACGCCGTGATCGGCTTGGTTCCGATTGTGGGCGACCTGTTTGACGCAGTTTTCAAGTCGAACAAGCGTAATTTGAATCTCGTGATGGAATCGCTTGAAAATCCCAAGCGAGGCAAGCGGCTCGCGATGAAGAATTTCTTTTGGGTCGCCACGATGATCGTCGGCTGCATCGGTATTCCACTCGCACTCCTCATCGCCGCAATCTCAGCACTCGTCGGCTAGAGCAGCAAGACTTGGTTAGAGCAGCAAGACCTGGCTTAAAACCAAGCGGCGGGAGATTTACCTGACAATACACAACTGCACACTCGTCTCGACCGTTCGTTATTGCAAAAACAAATGCTTGAACGATTAGCAGTTCGTCTGCCAGAAAATTCTGTTTGCCTGCGTCTTTCTGTCCCTTTGATGCAAGCTGCATGCCACGGTCACGCACCAACTTGTGAACTCTAGCCTGGACTTCTGTATCTGTCGGCTCGGCTCCTTTCTCCGATGTCAGCTGTGATCGCACGATGGTGAAAATCCGCTTGCGTAGACTCAATAACGTCGCGTAGTGTCGAGTCGCCTTGTCCTCAACGGAGTCAGAAGTTGGTGCGGCAAGGAATCGGATTGCAGAGTTAGGATTCGCTTTTGCATCCAGGTAAAGGTCCCTGAATTCTTTGTTGATAGTTGCGTTTGCTTGCCAGTGTCGAAGCTCGTAGTCCACCAAGCTAGTTATGCAAATGGTTCGTTGAAATATCGCATCCCAGAAACACTGGGGAATCTCGTCGCGCTTTAAAAAACAGGTGTCGAGAAAAAAGACGTGGTTTTCTAGCGAAGAATCTTCGATGGTCCTAGCATACTTTTCATAGCTGAACGGCAACGGGCTAATATTGCCAGACACACCTAATCGAGGTACCGGATTTCTATTCGCAGGTATGCCAACGGGCTCAGCAAGAGTACGAGTGAAGTCGGGTTTCTCGATTCGTGCTTTGAAGTGTTGTGTTGTTGGATCAATCTTCACTTACTACTGCCCTCATACACTTGCGTCCAATCGCTGACAATCGGCACTGCGCTGAAGTTCGCAGCTTCTACTGATTTCTTGCTCCTTCCATTGTTAATTTGGTGCATCGCTACTAGGAATGATTCTTCCGAGCAATTGCGAGGATTCCGGAGCACTATGCAGGTCGAGATTTCCACTTCGCGACTACCAGTCGCTAATTTCTGTAGCGATCCGTTTCTATCCTACAGCATCCTTAGTTGGGGGCTCGCAATTACAAACAATGTGCCGAAACTGATGACAAGCTGCATCAACGCAAACGATCAGCTTAATCTAGAACTTGGCAACCGGCCTTTCGCTATTTGGGATCGACCGAAGGGGCCGGGGCGAATTCTGAATCGGTGATTCCCGATCGATTCCGCCAACGCAGACTGCCCTATGTCAGTGCAAGCAGAGTGTGGACAAGTTGGGAAAAGCGTTGCCAGCTTGAAGTGTGTTGCCAAGCTTGGCTTTTGAAGTTGGGCGCGATTTGGCATATTCAAAGACTTAGCGCACCATCGACCGACGCAATACAGAGCAATCAAAAGCGGTTGCAATCAGTGGCGGATGGGGTCTTAGCCGTTGGCGAGTTGGTCGTCGGACTGCATGGCGGGGGTTAGTGGGTGGAGGTCGGTGCCTGTGAGCTCAAGAGTGCAGCTTTCGAGATACAACCCGAGTCGTCCTGACGAATACGCTTGATCTGCCAGCGAAAGCACGACGCGGCCGTCGACGCATAGTTCAATGTAGCTGCCGAAGGCAACCAAGCTGATTCGCACGGCCGCATCCTGCGAAACTCGCCAGTATCCCGACTGAAGCGGGCGAAATTGCATCATGTCTTCGCCACTTCCCGCAGGGCCGCTTCCCCAGTCGCGGGCTTGAGCGACGCCCTTCAGCAGGTCGAGCGAGATGTAGTAGCCAGCGTGCGTTTCCGCGTCGAGCCGGAAGAACAAACCGCACTTTCCGTCCTGCTTGAGACGCAAATCAAACTCCCACTGGAAGCAATCCATCGGCTCCGGCGCTGCGAAAAGCTGCAAACCGGACTCGTTAGAAATCTCAATTGCACCCGAGCCGCTCTGCACGCTTGAGCTGGGCCGGACGGGTGGAAGCATGTCAAGTTTCGCAAGTTCCACTGCCGCGAGTTGCCGCCGCTGGAAGCCTTCGTACGATTTTACGATCAACTGTCCGTCACTTCCCCGCTCCAGCCGCTTGGGTGGTGGCATCAGATTGTTCGTCGTTCGATCGATGCCCGGCGGAGTAAAGAAACTGAAAAGCAACCACCCATGTTCGTCTTGGCACAATCGACCAGCATAATTCCCGGATGGCAGCAGCACGTTATCGGAGAAAGTCTTCCAAGGTCCCTGCGCATTGTTGGCGTACCAGTAGCGGACCTTGGCATCTTCGCGAAGGCTGCCCAGCAAGTAATAGTTTTCGTCGATATGGATCAGGTTGGGAACTTCGACGTCGTCATATAGTCCCGGATGGTGCAGGGCGGGCTGGGCCTCGAAACGGTTCTCCCCAGTCTCCTTCAACGATGCCACACAACCTCGCCGAACGGTTGGGCCTTCGTTGACACGAGCCGCAATCAGCAGTTGTCCTTGGTCGCCATCGCGATAATAGTACGGGTCGCGGAATGAAATCCACTTCCTTCCGGACTCAGTGTCATGTTCGTAGTAGTCTGGGTCGGGCTCGAGCGGAAAGCAGCTTTCGCCGTCGTATTCGAAGGGCGATTGTTCCGGTCGACCGGGCAATTCGTAGGGCAAATCGGTTCGGCGATCTACCCAGTTCACGGGGCACTTGGTCCAGCGATACAGGTCGGGGCTTTCTGCCATGCCGATGCGTTGTATCGAGCCGTGGTCGCGGCGCGAAAGTGCAGTGTAAAACATCCGAAACCACCCTTCGCGGTGCGGATGTTTCGAAACGTGAGTCGTCCAGAGCATCGAGTCGTCGAAGCTGCCGGGATCGCCAATATGGATCGCGTTCTCAACTCGACGCCAATGAATACAATCGTTGCTTACCGCGTGAGCGACGTAGTCGTGGGTGGGTAGAACGAGATGAAAGAGGTGATAAATTCCTCCGTCAAAAAAGACGTCGATGTCACCAACCGTTTTGCGGCTGCCAGCGACTTCGCTGTACACTACGCTGCTCCTGTTTGTTCGAAAAGGGCGATCACTTTGCGAATCAGCCGACTGCATCAGTGATTGGGCAATTGTGGATACTTCGGCAGAACGGGCGGAACTTAAAAGGGCCAAAACGCGAAGACGGCCACGAATGTTCCGACGGTACAAATGTGTCCGAACACGATCATCGCACCATCCCGGACCGTCAGGCCTATCGCAAACATGGTGTTGGCTAGTCCAGGCAGAAAGACGCCCATCGGCACCAACGCAAGAGGATAATAGGTCAGCGACAACAGCAGCATGACCACGGGCGTCGCGTAGTAGACTGGTTTGTCGAGCATAACCGTCCATCGTTCCGCAACCCAGCGACTCGCCCACTTGGCCCACGGCATCATCTTTTCGATGCCGCCTTCGTATTTGTCTTTCGAGAATTCAAAATCCTCCAGCCGCTTGGGAATCCACGGATGTTCTTTGCCAAGCAGCATGTGTATCGCGATCAGTGCGATGAGTGAGCCGGTGACGATCGACATACCTGGGATCGCTCCGATCGGCGAAACTGAGATCAGAGCAGGTATCAGCAGCAGCGGCCCGAAACCGCGCTTCGAGACGGAGTCCATGATCTCGCCAACGCTGACCTTGTCGCCCTCCACAGCAGACTTTGATTCTTCTAAAACCGACTGGAGGTCGTCAGCCTGCGTTGAATCGCTCACAGAAATCTTCCTTTCGGGACTGGCCGGGTCGGAATTGACAATGGCCCGGCGACTGCAAAAACGCAGTCCGCCAGGCCAATGAAATTCAACTAGTAATCGACGCTAGTTTATCGGTTCCACGACTCTTCGATGCGATCCGTAACGCTCGTCAGTCGCAGTTCAGGGTACTCGCCAGGCGTTACCTTGGTCGCGCCCTCAACTTGTGATTCAGTTGCATCGATGTGAATAGCGTACTCGCCATCTTGCTTCTTGAATGACAGCTCATTGTAGGGAACAGCGACGTAAGTTTCACCAACACCAGCTACACCACCACGGCCGATGATCGCGAATCGCACTTTACCAGCGGGAGCTTCCACGATTACAGCATCAAGCTGACCAACTTCGCGACGATCGCTTCCGATGATGGTTTTGTCCGTCACGTGGTGCAAGCACACCAAGTCGCCCTTCTTCGGCGCAGTCTTAGGAGCTTCTGCTGAGTAGAACTTAGCATTCGTCTTCAACCAGCCTGCGTCGTACAGCTCCGCATAGTCGTCGGTCTTCAGCGCAGGTGCCTTCTCGAATTTCGCCATCGTTAGGTCGAGGCGTGGTTTGCAATGCATTTCGCCGTCAACGACCTTGCATTCGCAGTTGATCGCTTTCCACGGCACGACGACTTCTGTCTCACCGACGCCAGCAACACCGCCGCGGCCCATGATGACGAAGTGGATGTCGCCCTTCTTGGAAACGACTAGGCTATTGATATCGCCGAGTGCTTCGTTTCGATTGTTGTAAACCGAGTTACCAATCATGTGATTGGACGACATCATTCGCGTCTTGTCCATCGACGACTTCGAATCGCTTTGGACGGTCTTGCTCTTGTCGTCGGATGTCTTTGTGTCATCGGCCAAGCAATAGGGCGAAAGGCATACTGCCAGGGCAAACGTTAAGTACTTCATTATTCCCTCGTGTAGATACATGTTCTGTTCGTTGACTTGAAAGATTGCAGGCGGGCCCTCCTACGACATCTCGCCGGATGACAGTTGCAACCACTGTTCCAATTCGCTTTTGAATCTGGCACAAATTTGCAAAGTAGTTTCAAGTCGAAAGAATCAGCTGGATTTTTGCCGCATCGGACGACATCCAGATATCAGCTGTGGGAATTGCTTGCACCGCGAGTGATCCCTGATCAGACAACTCGACTTCAGGCCGACCAGCAGCGTCCGCCCTTGGTCGGTATCGCACCAGCCAATCTGACCTCTCGGTCCTGCCAGGCGGATTCTCCTGGTCGGTGACCAATCGGAACGCGAGTTGCTTGCTATGGACGGATCAACCAACGTTCAACAGGAGCATGCGATGACACGAACAGCACAGATAAATTTTGCGGCGATTGTCGGATCAGTACTCTTCGTAGGTCCAGGCCTTGTTTTCACCCTAGGGCGAAGCAAGTGCACCATGACCGCTGACGTTGAGGTGAGTGTGCCCCTGGCGACTAGTTACGAAGAGGTGCGTACTCGGCTCGTGCGGCAAGATCCCACCGACGCGATTTTGAATGATGGCGAAGTAGAATTGTTGGGCGTCGAAACGGTCGCCCAAGATGTGGATCTGTCTAGCGATGACAACCCAATCCTTAACGCTCTGCGGCGACGCTCTCAAGCGACCGTCAAGTGTATTCGTCGCATAGAGGTCAGCGCTACGGAGGTTGATCCGTCGCTGGATCACATCGTCCTGCGACAACGATCGCTCATCTCGCCGCGAGGCACACGCATCAAGACAGAGCTGGACAGCGAAGAAGAGTGCCTCAAAACGTATGCGGTTGATTTGAAGATCGTCCCCGAAAAAAACGGCTGTTCGCTCACCATGCAAATGGAAGTCGAGTACTGCAAACCGCTGTCGCCGATCGCGCGTTGGTTCGCTGACGATTATGTGCGGGAGCGAACCGAGCAGGCATGCAGCGATCAGATCAGTGCGCTCGTAACGCATCTAGAGCTTGACGCGGCGGGTGGTAGTGAGCTTGCCGCAAGGTAAGGCGGATGGTCGACCGATGAAGTAGGGTGGAGATAGTTTGCCAGGGCTAGTTGCCGTGTGACAGTTTCCTGTGAAAAGCCCGAGAAAGCCGAAGACAAGAACCCTCTCTCGGACTGGTGGCCAACCTTTCCCAAGGATAGAGGTGACGTGCGTGCGCCTGCCCCCAGCGTGAGCGGAAGCGCGTAGACCACCGGTACTACACACAAACTGCTGCGTCGGCACTAGATCAGCCGCGCCACAAAAAGAACAAAAAATGACAAGAACCGAGCGTGTAGGATGTGGCTGGTGGATTTGGGCTCGCCCGCTGACGCGTCGCGCCTCACGGGTGTGTGGGATCCAGTAGGCAGGCCGGATCAAGGAGCGAATCGACACGGATCCGGCAGTGAGACGAGCAGCGTCGCGCTGAGATTCAGCGGGCTCCGTGAAGGGCCCTGTCCTGGGTTGACGCCCGACGTCTCCCAGAGGGCCCACAGGGAGAGGCGACGTGATTGCTGTTATTGGTCACACGCCTTCAAAGCTATCGTAGGCGATTAGATATGCCTGACAGACTTCTTCCCTGACCGCTGGAGTAGCGGTAGGTAAAACGCACCGGTTATTAGCAACGCGGTTTTGAACAGAACTCACTGTGGTGGGCTTTACCCACCGCAAAACTGACTTCCAGAGGGAGGGGCGACTTTCGGGGCGCGGCCGCTGACGCGTCGCGTCTCACCGGAGTGAAGCTTACGAAATGAAGAGTATGAAGGTGCGGAATGTGAACCGCTAATTGCCGCGGTAGGTGGACTCGACTTCGAGGATCTTCTCAGCGGCTTCGGCCATGCGGATGCGATTATCCATCGCGAATCGACGTAGTCGCTGGTATGCGGATTCTTCGTCAATGTCGCTTCGACGCATGATCGTTGCTTTTGCCCGCTCGATCAACTTCCGCACTTGCAGCGATTCCTGGAGATCACGTACTTCCTCTTTGAGCTCCTCGAACTGCTCGAAACGTCGAAGAACCAGATAAATCGTCGGGCGGATCTCCGACTCTCGAATCGGCTCGACAAGGTACGCCATCACGTGATCCTCAAGAGCCTTTTCAACTGATGCCAGAGACTTGTCGTCGGTGACAACGATTGCAGGAATCGCTCGCTGCTCGGCAATCTCGATCAAGCAACGGACTCCATTTCGATCGCGGAGGTGAATGCCGCAAATCACCAAGTCCGGTACTTCCGAGTCGCTCTCCTGGCCGGTGGCGTGCTTGATGAGGTCGACGCCCTTGTCTCCGGTGCCCGTGATTTCGTACGCCAGCGAATCGACCGCGGCGCAGAGAGTTTCTCGGGTGTCGGAATCTGGATGCCAAATTGCAACTTTCACGCATTTACTACGCTCAGACATGCTGGACCTATTCAGTCAGGATTGAATTTTCTTGGGATGCGTTCGCCTCGTGCGAGCCGCACAAATTTCCTGTTTCAGCCAGTGAATAAGTTAGGCTTGCAGTACTCTAAGGCGGCCAACTGAAAGCTATTTGCACAGCGTGTGCCAAAGAAGCGGCGCCGAGCGTTTCGGGCCAATATGACGCACAACGCCCGACGTCGCTGGTCGATTATCGATCAGGTTGGTTGCATTATAGGCAGCCCACGACCGTCGATCTTACTTGTCGTCGTCTTCCAACCGGTCAGCGCGGTTTTCGGCGACGTTCTCTAACGCATCTGCGGCTTGCTCGCCGGATTTCTCGATCTGGTCAGCGGTGTTCTCGCCTGCTTCGCTGTCAGCAGCTCCGGTCCAGGTCTTGCCGTCAGCGTCGCGAACCGCGTCTGCGGCGTCGTCGGCGGTGTCGCGAATCTGATCAGCGGTTTCGTCAGCGTTTTCACGGACCTCATCGGCCATCCTGTCGCCATAGCTGTCGTCACACCCAACCTGGGTGACGCAAAGGGCCGATAGCGCTAGGACAGGGATCATATTCTTCAGGGTAAAACGCATCTTCAATTTCCTTTTCGTCAGTAGACTTCGGGAGCGCAGGGGCACCATCGCCCTCGCGCTGGCGAAGGTTAACTCGAAGCAAGTTGCATGCCAGGATCGAGCGGCTCTGAGCAAGTCGAGACGTCGAGGCGCGGGTTTTGCACTGCTCGACGGCAACCATCTTCGGGAAGGGAACGATATATCCAAGTGAACTTTGGCAAGGAATTAGACATTGAGCCTTGATGTTGGAATCATTGGTTGTGGGCCCCGAGGCTTGCGAGTGTTGGAAGAACTATTGTCGGCGCAGGAAACCGCTTTGCCGCGTCACGCTTCAAGGATTTCTAGCATCACCATTTGGGAACCGTCGAACTCGCCTGGTGCCGGAGTCAACTATTCGGACGATTGCGAACCAACGTGTTTGCTAAACGTCCCATGCCGAGACCTGGATCTCGGCGGCAGGCCTGCTACGGAACTTCGCTGGGGAACGATTCCTGCATTTGCCAGTTGGCGGGAGTGGGTGCAGGATCAGGCGTTGGATTGCCCGCAGGATGTCTTTCCGCCGCGCAATCAGTTGGGAAAGTACTTGAACGAGCGATTCCGCAGCTTGGTAGACAACTGCCCTTCTGAGATTGGGCTTAAGGTGCTGCCATCACGCGTCGACGAATGCAAACTTGCCGGCAATCAGTGGCAGGTTGTTGCAGGCGGCGCCGAAACCTTGGTCGATGTTCTGCATGTTTGTATCGGCCACCAACCACCCAAGCCCACCAACTTGCAAGCCAGTTTACAGGAGCATCTAGGTGATCGTTATCTTCACAGCGCGTACCCGGCAAGTCAGCTTACGCAGCGGCACAAGATAACCTCCAAGCAGCGGGTAGCAGTCCAGGGGTTTGGGCTGAGTTGCATTGATGCTGTGATGGCAATGACGGAGGGCCGCGGGGGCCAGTTTGTAGATGCGCCAGGCAGCAATGGCCTAGCGTTTCCCAGGACTTACTCGCGATTCGGCGCAGAACCGCAGGGCATCTATCCTTACACGCTGGACGGCTTAGTTCCGGTGCCGAAGCCAGTTACAGCGGAGCTTGATTCATTCTATCGAGTGGACTTTTGCTCGGATGAAATTCGACCTCGACTGGACCAAGCCCTTCGCGACATGCAGTCGGGGGAATCGTCGTCGGCACTGATCGAAGTATTCGCGGAGCTTGCTGGTCGGGTGGCAGATCGACATCCACAGTTCGATCAAGACACCTCGGCCACCGCGTTCGCCAACTGCTTCCCAGCCGCCTCGGACCATGGTGACACGCCCGCAATCCAGCGGCTTCAGCGCTACCGAGATATGGCCTACGGTTTTCGTGCCCCGTCGGCTGAGTACTTGGCTGGACAAGTTTGGCGGCACCTCCAAGGGGATCTTTACGATGCGACCGCGGAGGTTGCTGGCGGTGAGGACGAAGAGCTGGTTTCTGCAGTGCTTGAGTTAGATGAAGGCATGAAGCGGATTACCTACGGACCACCGGCGTATCAAGTCGCAAAGCTGGTGGCACTAGTCGCAGCTGGCGTGCTGTCGGTTGATTACTTGGATGGTCCCGACGTCGAGATGCGTCCAGATCACGTCGCTTTGGTCACGGACGACTGTGAAGCGACGTGCGACTACTTCATCAACAGCGTCCTATCTGGAATAGACCCGTCGTCACTCAGATCGCCAATTCTCAAGACACTCACCCGCGAGGGGCACATCGTTGCCCGCGGCGACTTGGGGTTCAAAAGCACCAAAGATAACCTGCATCTGCACGGACGGATTCACTTCGATGAAGTCGTCGGTGCTGATAGTATCCACTCAGCCATGGATGTCCCTTCTCGCTGTGCACTGTAGTGTTCCTTCACGACATTTGCGTTTTCTGATTGTCTGGTCCTGAAATTGGTGGCTTTTCGCCGCGGAAGGATTCTTCTCCTAACGCAACGCCGCCTACGACACTGATCCCATCGTGTTTGAATGCGGGGGAATTCCTCGGACTGCGTGTGTAGCAACCGAGGTGTTTGAATTGCGACCAGCGAATCTGCGAAAACCACCACTTAATGGCCTTTGTCGACGAGAAACAGAGTTTGGCACGCGGTTCGCATCTTGATTCAGGCAACGTCAATCGACAAGCACGCTACTAAGGAGATTTCAAATGAGCATTGAAACGAAGACTGACCTAAACGAACAAACCGTCGAAAAGTTACAAGACCTGACGCGAATCAATATCGATGCCGAAAAGGGCTTCCGAGAAGCTGCCGAAAGCATCGACAACATGGCAGTCGCGGAAACGTTTCGCGAGCTCGCGACGCAACGCGCTGCAAATGCCGAAGAGCTGCGTCAATACTGCAACTGCAACGGCGAAGAGGCCGTTTGCGACGGCTCATTCTCTGCGAAGTTCCACCGCGTGTGGATGGATCTGCGCGGCAAGCTTAACGGCGGTGACACGCACGTAGTGCTTTGCGAAGCCGAACGCGGCGAGGACCACATCAAGGCCGCTTATGAGGACGCTCTGAAGGAAACAGCTGGCAGCGCGATGAACGATGTGCTGATGCGTCAGTACGCTGGCGTCAAGGCTGGTCATGACCGCGTTCGAGATATGCGAGACGCTCATGCGGAGAAATAGACTACGCGGCAAAGATTCGCTGTCGGTTCGGGGCAAACACGTCCGTCGAGCAACGCCGCTCGGCGGAACGTCCCGCGCAGCCCAGCAGTCGCATCTGATGAGAGCTTTCACGACAAAGAGGGTCGGGACATGTACACGCCACAGATTGAGTCCATTTTGGAGGAGCTTGCAACGCAATGCTGCTCGGTGATCGCCGACGGTCGTTCGCCTGATCGGCGTAGGATCGATGAGCTCACCGCCAGCCTTTCCGCGAACGGATGGCAGCGGCACAGCCGCGGCGAAGCAACGCTGCGTGAGCAGATCGCGCGAAGAGTAAAAGTCCGAGTGCCTGCTCAGGCGATTCATCGAGGGCGAGAAATCACGTCCTTGGTCGACACCGTCGTCGACAGTTATCGAAGAGCTAGTTTCGGTGCTTCAGCGCCAACTGCAGAAACAGCTCAGCGCGGGTAGGCGAGCCGACTTCGGTGAAGCTCGTTGCCTGCAAAGTCGGGCTCGACGCCACTAGCTGTGTCATCACTAACAATTCATTCTCTAGAGGGAACCATGATCATTCACCTGGTCGGCTGGATCTTATTCGGCCTCGTCATCGGGCTCATTGCTCGCCTGCTATATCCCGGCAGACAGGGGCTAGGGGTCATCAAAACAACACTTCTTGGCATCGCAGGCTCGTTCCTGGGTGGAGCGCTCGCGTCGCTGCTCATCGGAGGCACGCTGCTCCAGGCATCCGGCTGGATCGGGTCTATCATCGGAGCCATCATCATTCTCGCGTTTGCCGCCCGACGTCAACCGTCGACCGAGCTGACCTAACAAGCTCGCAGCATACCGTACCTCAGGGCCGCTTGATGGCGATGCATCGTACAGTTCGATGCGTCGCACACAAGCGGCCCTTTTTCGTTAAATGCTTGCGTTGCCTGGTCGTCACGCGGCGGTCCTCGGCAACGGTGGTTTTCCGATGAGGGCTGATCAAACAACCTGGCAGGAGTTTGACCAGCCAACTAAGGCGAAATGTCGGTCGCACGTCTACACAGATTGCCTATCCACCGAAAAGTGAAATTTGAAGAGCATTTTTAAAGTTTGGTACGATCATTGCATTATCTCCCTCTCGAAACTCGCCAAAGTGCAATCGTATTATTTGGGCCTGCACCCCGGCGCGAAACACAGTCTTGATGGAGGAACAAAAAAGTGATTTGCAAACACTGGAAACGAACGTTGGCGGTACTAGCAGCTTCCGCAGTAACGAGTGGAACCGCATCCGCCCAAATCCTCGGCGGCAACGTCGGCGGCGGCGTTTCAGGTAGCGTAGGCGGCGCGCTCAACAATGGAGCTGGTGGAGCGATTAGTGGTGCGGCAAACGCAGCACTCAACGGTGGTACCGGTCAGCAAATCCTTCAGCAAGGTGTGGGCGGTGCGGTCCGCGGAGCAGTCAATGGAGCTGCTGGTGCGAATGGCGTGGGGGCAAACGTGGGCGGTGCGGTGAACGCAGGTGTCAACGGAAGCACCGGTATTGGCAACGCCGTCAATGGTGTCGTCAACGGCGCTGCACGCTCAGCTCTGGGCGCTTCAGCCAACGGCTCGGCGAACGTCGCCGGTCAAGCCCTGAACCTCGGTGCAGCAACTCGCCTCGGAGCGGACGGCAACTTGTCGACCGACTTCGCAAATCAACTTCGCCGGCGTTTTACAACGTCGACTCGAATTCTGGGCAACGGGCCAGTAGAACTGAGCGAACGACTGCCAGCTGAACTCCGTCAGATGGGCTTCCGTCCCGGAGACGTCTTGCTGAATGAGGCAGGCAAGCCGCTGCGAAGCTTGGGTGATGTCAAGTCTTGGGTGGCGGCAAACGGAAAGCTCAACGTTCTGCGTGACGGCAAGAATGTAGCACTTAACCTCGCTTCAGATGCGAGCACCGGTGCTGCAGTCGGTGCCCCTGCAGCCAATATCGCCACCAATGTCGGACTTGCTACCAAGGCGACGTCCGAGGGGCTTGTGATCACTGATGTCACCTCAAACTCGGTTGCTGCCCAAGCTGGTCTGCAGGCAGGAGACCAAGTCGTATCGATCAACGGTCAGGCGATCGCCGATCAGCAAGCACTCAACCAAGCTCTTCGTGCCGCAGAGAGTGCCGCGACGGTAGAATACTTACGTGGCGAAACGCGAGCTCGTGCAAACGTCAACGTAGCTTCCGTCAACGCTCAAGCGGGTGCGAACATGTCCGCAGCGACCGGAGCTAACGAAACGTCGGCGGACACCGCAGCTAACGTTGGCGTCAACGCCTCAACTGGTGCTAATGCTTCGGGCAACGCAACTGTATCGGCCAGTGCCCAGCAAAGAACCAACGCAGCTCTGGAGCAACGTGTTGCCGAGCTGGAGCGATTGGTTGCCGAATTGCGTACGTCGATTAAATAAGTTTGATCGGTCAACAGCAGCCTTGAGCATGGCAGTGCCACTGCTCGGGCATTAAACTGAAATTACAATCCCCGGTATGCCATCGTGCTGCCGGGGTTTGTTCGTTATACGACGGAAAGTTCATGAAGGGGCTGAAGTGGTAGAGTTCACGGCAAGATTGGCTTGCGTCATACTATGTGTTGCAACAGTGCTGCCGCTGCTGCCCAGCGGTGCGTGGATGATTCGCCTATGCGATTTCCCGCGAATCCAACTTCTGGTTCTGGCTGCGCTGCTCATCTTAGCGACGCCATTCGCGTTTTCAAAACTGCGTGACGTCACTCCGATCACGATCCTGTTTTTGTCCGTTCTGTGCTTGATCTGGCAAGCCGCTCACGTTGTCCCCTACACGCCGCTGGCCACCAAGCGTTTACCTGACCATCACGGCGATGACTCTCGCGTAATCCGAACCGCGGTAGTCAACCTGCAGTACGAAAACCCTCAGAAACCAGCTGTTTCCGAACAACTTGAAAAGCTCGAAACAGACTTAATCCTGCTGGTTGAAGTTGACGAAGCATGGCAGTCAGCACTTGGGGGGATCTACGAAAAGTTTCCTCATCATCTGGGCGTTGTGCTCGAGAAGGGCCATGGTTTGCAGCTGATCAGTCGCCTGCCCCTAGCAGACGGGCAAGTACGATATTTGGTGGATGATTCGCGGCCATCACTTTGGTGTGTTTTCGAACACGAAGGCGAAAAGATCAATTACGTCGGCTTGCACCCAACTCCCCCCGGACTTCCGGTTCAGCGTGACGAACTTGCAATGACAGCCGAGAAGGCTCTGAATCGACACGATAGTCGTATACGCGACGCGGAATTGATGATTGTCGCGAAGGAAGTTTCACAGACCGAGGGTGACGGCGAGCACTGGATCGTTGCGGGAGATTTCAATGATGTGGCGTGGAGTCACACGACTCGGCTTTTCCGCCGAATGAGTGGCCTAGAAGATCCAAGGATCGGGCGTGGTCTCTACAATTCATATCACGCGAAATATCCACTGCTGCGATTTCCGATTGATCAGATCTGGCTTTCGCGTGACGCAAGTGTCGCGAGCATGGGCCGCTTCCAACCGGTCGGCTCAGACCATTTCGCGATCACCACTAGCGTCTTTTTCCCTCCCGCCGGCGGCCAAGTATTCCCCGAGCCAGAAGGCAACGACCACTCTGACGCCTCAAAGCTAATCGAACAGGGCCTAGAGGATGCAGCAACACACTCGCCAGAAGATTAGCCACGTCGATTCAGCGAAGCGTCTGGTTTAGGCCCAACGGGCCGACCCAACGTATCGATTCTGTTCGCCTGCTGGCCTGGCGACGTTAACCTCAAAACCGGTGCTTCACACCACCAGCAGCGGTTCTGTTGACCCGTTGGGTCTAATTTCGCCGCCGATTTGCTGTCGCAAAGCCAAACGCTCCCGAAAGGGCTCGTGGGCGGCGAGGCGAAGAGAACACCACCGCAAGCGGCAAAGCGCAAGCCGCCGGTGTTATGGAGTCTTCGAGATTGCCTACGTCTAGCTAGGTGTGCCGTGTAGCCAATTGCGACGTGGCTTACGATCCGCTGAAGGCAAACAGGGCGAAGGCGGCGAGGATGCCGACGATCAACAGAAGTGGGTAAGCCATCATGACGAACGCAGCAGGAGCGGCGGGATGCTCCTTGCCCATCGGCGTGTCGTCACCAGTTGCCGCGTCTTGAAGTTTGTCCGCAATATTGTCTGACATATCTCGCTCCAACGTGAATTTATCTAAACCGATTTGTGGCCCCCGATTCCTATCGCCTTGGCCGCTGCTGATGCTTTCCTCACAATGCAAACGACGTGCCGACCAGCACAGTTGAGGTGGCTACTGGCGCGATCTCGCGAACTCACTGCCTGTTATTGCCTCATCCCGACCGATCTGCCCGCACTCTGCCCGGTTTCCCGCCAGGCTTATCGACCATTTAGTCAATTGGCACACAATTGGCTCTATTGCAAATCATCTCAAGTGACACGGTGCCACTGAAGTGTCGCCCGCTCGCAATCGCTGGTGAATCGCCCCAAAGCGACCGCACTCGAGTAATTGCAAGTCCGAACTAAAATCACTCCTCGTTTAGGTAATCATGATTTTTTCAGGATGCATTCCTACTGCGTTCAGCCCACGCGCACGGGTCGCCACCGCCGCTTTCTTTCTCTGTATTGTGCTGCCAACGGGGAATGGCTTATTTGCACAGATCGATGGACCGTCGCCGACAGGTGACTTACCGGCAACGGCCGTCGAACCCGACACGGTTGACGTTGGCAGTGTGTCAGGCGATGCATCCATCGAACAGAGAATTACATCGATCATGCAGTCAACAGACTGGTTCGACGACTTGAAGGTCGAGACCTCCGATGGAGTAGTTAAGCTGAGCGGTGTAACGGAAAGCGACGAGCACCGGGACTGGGCCGACCAGTTGGCCAATCGCACCGAGGACGTCGTTGCCGTCATCAACTCCATCGAAGTCCGTTCAGGGCTGAATCTTGCCGACTCGTGGCGACTGGTCACCAAGTCTCTAGAAGGGCTCTCACGTGACTTCTGGATGCGAACGCCATTCTTGCTGATCGGTTCGATCGCTCTCCTTCTTACTTGGGGCTCCGCCCGAATCACACAATATGCGGCGTCAAAGATTTTTGATAAATGGCATTTGCGAAGTAGCCTTCAAGACTTGCTCGAGTTGTTCGCCAGCCTGACCGTATGGATCGTGGGTTCGCTGATTGCGGCCGTCATCGTGTTTCCTGGCATGACCCCCTCAAAGGCCCTAACATTCTTCGGAATTGGTTCCGTTGCAATCGGATTTGCCTTTAAGGATATCTTCGAAAACCTGTTCGCCGGCGTTCTGATACTGTGGCGTTATCCGCTCGACCGAGGAGACCTAGTGCAGATTGGCGACACGGTGGGAACTGTCGAATCTATTACTGTGCGGAACACATTGCTGCGTAGACTGAACGGTGAGTTGGCAGTGGTTCCTAATGGAGTGCTTTTCAAGAACGAGGTGAGTGTGTTGACGAACCGCTCGCTTCGTAGAACGGAGATTCAGTGTGGAGTTGCATATGGCGAAGACGTCGACCAGTCACGAGAGGTTATCCAGCGGGCTGTTTCGCAGTGCGAGAGTGTCGACCAGTCACAGCCGCTGAAAATCATGGCGTCACAGTTTGGGGCCTCAAGTATTGACTTCGACATCGTTTGGTGGACGGGCGCCAACCCAATGGCGCAGCGCGAAAGTCGCGATGAAGTTGTCACCGCCGTCAAGCGGGCTTTGGATGAAGCTGGTATCGAGATTCCATTCCCATACCGCACGCTTACTTTCAAAGAACCGATTCCAGTTGCCTCAGCGTCTGACTAGGACGCTGAAGAACTCGCTTAACATGCCTTAACACCTAGAGCGGCAAGACGACCACACGCGAGCAGACAGCGGTTTCGGCATACACAAACACACAACAGATTGTTTAGACCGGAAACCGAGTATGAAAACGCGTATTGTCTATTGGTGGGATTTGCTCCGTGGTCAGCTTTGGTTTATCCCATCGGTCATGGCCCTTTTCGCGTTCGCGCTAGCTTGTTTGACGATTAGCGTTGACCGCCGGATCGAAGCTGGAACCGAGGACCTCCTTCCATGGTTGGCAACCACACCAGCGTCGTCCCGCGTCGTCCTGGGGGCTTTAATCGGAGCGCTCGTGACTGTCCTCGGTCTTGCCTTTTCATTGACGATGTTGGCTGTTTCTCAGACCGCGACGCAGTACGGGCCACGACTCATTCGAACCGTGTTTGATCGTAATGTGACGCAGTACGTGATGGGAATGTACTTGTCGACAATTGTGTTTTGCATGCTAGTGCTTCGGAGTATTCGTGATTTTGAAGCCGACACTGGCGAAGATTTCACACCGAACATTTCTGTCCTGATTGCCCAGGCTGCCGGGGCGATGTGTCTATTCGCGCTGCTGGCATTTGCGAACCATGTTGCAAAATGTATGCGAGCGGAGTTGCTGGTCGAGCGAGTTTACAAAGATGCGATGCTGGCCATTGAGGAGCTTTGTCGGGAAAGATCCTCTTATGATGCCATCGAAAGTGCTGAGGAGGATCGAAAGGGCGGGGAGTTTGGTTCCGGGCCTGTCTTCACATTGACGAGCAAGACGACCGGATACTTGCAAGCAGTCGAGTACGACCAGTTGCTAAGAAACGCCGCGCAAGGCGACGCCACCGTGCGCGTCCAAGTTCGCCCGGGCGATTTCGTTCATGACGGAGGGCAACTAGCTGAGATACGCTCGACCAATGCAGTTGACTTAGCCGATTCAGATAGCGAGCTGGAGTACCAGCGCGCGTTTCTGTTTGGGCGTGTCCGTACTCCACGCCAAGATGTTGAATCAGCAATCTGGGAGCTTGTCGAAACCGGCGTGCGAGCACTGTCGCCGGGCGTAAATGATCCCTTCACCGCCATCAACGTTATCGATTACCTGTCTGCTGTGATGCGGCGGCTGGCGAGTGCCAACTGGCCCGCTGATCTTCTGCAAGATTCCGAAGGCGTTCCCCGTGTCCAACTGCGAGGGCTCACATTCACCAATATGTTGGACGC
Source organism: uncultured Pirellulaceae bacterium (assembly GCA_964411445.1). Lineage (GTDB taxonomy): Bacteria > Planctomycetota > Planctomycetia > Pirellulales > Pirellulaceae > Aureliella. The sequence goes on along the minus strand of CAYPLE010000085.1, from coordinate 9,667 downwards.
CGGCTTCGATCAACTTCGCCAAAATGCAGGTAGTAGCGTTGCCGTTCATTGCCGACTCTTAGAAGGACTACTTGCGATTATTCAAGTGACTGAGGACGAGGAGCGTCAGATGGCCGTGTTGCGTCAAGCCGACTTGGTCTTTGAACAAGCAAGGTCGTCGGTGGATCAGTCTGCCGATTTAAGGGATATCTCTCAGCGCTTCGAGCAGATCCTTGAAGCGACGGACTGCGAGCTCGAAATCATCAAAGATCGTTGATTTGGCGGGTTACGCCAGCAACTAGGGGACTCGTGGCCGACGGAGCAGTGTGTCAATCGTCAAGTGACTCACTTTCCGACGGACTCAAGTTCACCATGGGATTTGAGCACACGGCTGCCGTCGTCTTGCTTGATCAAGAAGGCGGGATCATCCGGTGACGCGTTGCGCTTGACCTTGGTGCCCTCGATGGTTCGTTCGACATCCTCGGTAAACTTCTCGTCCACCTTGCCTTCGCCCCAACCATTGCCCCATTTCCATTTAACGTCTTGTCCAATTGAAAAACTCATCGGCTTCTCCTCTGTGCTTAAGCTATTCTGCAACTACGGACCGATTGCGAATAGATTCTTGCGAAGTAAATTCTCGACGCGTCGATCGACGACATAGTCAAGATAGCTATGCTCTCTCCCTACTTGCACGGATGCGTCGAACTGTTCAATCTGGCCCCAGTCGATAAAACCCGGGCGAATTCCATGGACACCGGTGTAACCCAGCGCGTCACGTTTGCCGTCAAACCGCAGCAGACGGTAGAAACGCAGGAATTGATCGCGGGAATTATAAAGTACGAACATATGGTTCACCTTCGTGAGCGCTCGCCAGTGCGTATTGCTGAAGCAGTCGTTGCGGATCCCGCCGGCCACCAACGTCAAATTGACTTTGGCACGGGGGTCAGCACCGATAGTGCCCGGCTGTCCGGCGGATTGGTGCGTCGAGTTGCTTGCCAGAATGTTGAGTGCGTTGATCGATAGTCGTGCACCGTAGCTGTAGCCGATGACTGAGACCTGTTCGCCCTGTGGAAGACTGGCCAACCAGCGGGCGAGGTGGTGTGCATGCTGCTGGGCGTAGCTAGCTTTCAACCGCACGTCGCGGACGCCTCGGGTTACCTGCGTCGACGGCCAACTCCAGATGACGAATCGAACGGGTGGAGCCTCTTCCCAGCTGAGGAATGTTTGATCGTAGGTCGCCAGCCCATCGCGAAGCGCTTTCGAATGTGGCGTCAGATTGCCGTGAACATATACGACCGTCCGGCGTGGCACTCCGTCGGAGTTGCTGGCTAGAAAATCTGCATGCCTGCTTTCCAGCCAGCGGGCGTCACGGCTCCGGCGGTTGATCTGCAACCGATCAGTCGGCACGCTGGTCTGGCAGATGCTGCGGCTGCTAACCGTCCAAATCTGGTCCGAGGCGCGGACTTCAAAGTCGGACAGCGGCGCGGTTCGCAGGACATTTTCGCGCTGCGGTTCCGGAAGCGATGGCGGCGAAATCGGTTCGGCTTCACCGACAGACTCCTTATTTGCCACTGATAAATCAGCATTCAACGATGTTTGCGACAGCAACAAAAGGACCAGGGTTGGAAACATCGACTGCACCGGAGGGTAAAACGGAGATGGATTCGCGAGGGTTTGGCACGTGGCGTGCAATGCCCATGCCAACAGTCAAAATACCACCATGGCGAGCCACCAGGGCGAGCATACATGGACAAGAATGGCGGCTGATGCCCTGCCTAGATTGGGCACTGCAAAGATGTGGAAGCACAAGGTAATTGTCATGAGCGAGAACAAGATTTATTCAGAGGCGGCAAAGATTCGTGCCAGTTGGGACAAGCAGGAAACGCTCGCGCGTCGTTGCTTGGCGATCGAGAAGCAGCGATCTTTGGCAGCCTTGTTCATTGAGCCGGTCGTGTGCCGGGAAACTCAGAAGCCTGCGAAGCTCGCCAAGACCACTGCGGCTTAGGGAAGCATCGATCGCATGTATCGGCCTCACAAGTTTGAGTCGCACGGACGAAGAGCGTGTTTCACTCAGGCTTGCAGTGCTGGTCGTCCGACGGAGCCTTGAGGCGAACAGGCGTCTTTGCCGCATCGAGCTGGTCGGCGATCGTACAGGGTGGTCGGTCTTCTGACTGTTTGGTCACTAAGCACACTCCGAAAGCCCCGTAATGCGCCGGCTGAGGTTCGCAGGGGCGCCTTGGCATACCTTTTGCTACGTTTTAACGGCGAATTAGTCAAAGTGGAGCCCGCGACCTAAGATAGCTTGCGGCGCCCACGGCTCTTTGTGGCTGACGTGGAGGCATGACGAATAATCACCGGCTAGCTTTTTCACCAATCCTTTTAACATCGATTGGTTTTGTTGGTGCGATCGTGGTCATCGCGTTAGTCGCCTTTCAGCTTCGAGAGCCAGACGATAAGCTGCGGTCCGTCGCTCCAGCCGAACCCACTGAGGCGATCGCGGATGGAGGCGGGAGAAATGACGCCACGCTCGACGGGAGCGCAGATGCAGTAAGCGTAACGACCGTGGAGTAACCTCTGCGGCCAGCACGTAAGCAGATTTTTCGTCGCGGATGAAAAAATGCATTGATTCACGATTGGCAGCTGTTCTGGACAGCAGTCTGATTCTGCAACTCAACCGAGTTTCAACAATTCGATCGACAACATTATGAGCAATGCAGCACCGACCAGAATGGTGAACATGAATCTGGAGCGAGCCCTCGATGCAGTTGCAGGTGATCGCGAATTGCTTGCGGAACTGGCTGTTATCTACGACGAAGACCTCTTGGGCTACATTACCGCGTTTGAGTCGAAACTCGATGCTGGTGACGCGGAAGCAGTCTACCGGGTGCTCCACAAACTGAAGGGGGGAACGGCACCTTTCTTCGCCGAGCCCGTTTCAGAGCAACTTATTCGAATGATGGCTGCGACCTCCGGCGGCGACCTTGCGGCGGCCTCGTCCGAATCGAGCGAACTGATCGCAAATCTGAACGGCCTCCGGGCAACGCTGGTCGAGCGCGGCCTCTTAGCAAGCAGGTAACGACCTGACCTCGGCGGCCAGTAGCTGGCGATACCCAGGCATCAGTTTAGAATCACCGGCAAGCTTTGGGGCTATGGTAGCCCGTCTCATCGGCTTGCACATGATTTATTGGGCTTCAAAAAATGTTGGACGCACTTTTCGGACTCTTCAGTGGCGAAGGGTTCCCAGCTCGGTGGTACTGCGGAACGGCATGGTCCGAGGAGCCTTGGTGGGGCTGGATTCATATATTCAGCGACCTCGCGATCTTTGCTGCGTACTTCGCCATTCCTCTTTCGCTGCTGCAGTTCGTCCGACGGCGCGGGGACCTGCCGTTTCTCGGAATTGCCAACCTGTTCGCGCTCTTCATCGTTGCTTGCGGTATTACACACTTTACCGAAGCAATCATCTTCTATTGGCCGGTGTACCGGCTCAGCGGTTTGTTCAAGCTGATCACCGCGGGCATCTCAGTTGCGACCGTCGTGCATCTGCAGAAGGTAATCCCCTACGCGCTCGCCATGCGCAGCCCTGAGGAAGCGGAGAAAGAAGTTCGCGAAAAAACGGCCGAACTTCGAAAGGTAACTGAGCAACTGAAGGCAGAGGTGAAGAAAGGAAGAGCCGCCAATCGCCAGCTGCGGGAACACCGCGAAATGCTTCGTCTCGCTCTTCGCGCTGGCGACACGGGATTCTTCAACTGGGATTTGGAGTCTGGTGAAGTCGTTTTTGACGAGACGGAAGTACAGATAACTGGTTTAGGCAAGGACGGAAAAGTTACAGCGGAGGAATTCCTCAGTCAGATCCCTGCAAGCCACGTCGAAGAGGTGCGCAGTGCGATCGACGCGACAATATCGGGAAACACCGACTACGAAACACAATTTCCTTTCGTTCGGCCGAGCGGGGAACAGCTGTGGCTGGAAGGCAGTGGGTGCGTCATTCGCAACTCTGATGGAACTGCGACGAACTTCATCGGACTGAATCGCGATATTACCGAGCAAATTACGCGAGAACAGGAGCTTGATGAACAGGCTCGAGAAGCAGAGTGGCGGAGTGAACAGAAGAGTCGCTTTGTAGCTCACGTGAGCCACGAAATACGGACGCCATTGACCGCAATGCTCGGATGTATTGACGCCCTACTAGCTGAGAAACAAGACGACGACTCGCTCCGCTCACTACGGTTGCTCAAGACGCAGGGGGAAACACTCCGCATCCTTGCGAACGATGTTCTCGACTTGGCAAAAATCGAGCGAGGCAAACTCAAGCTTGAACGCCAATCGACAGATCTGCGCCGTATCATCGCGGAAACGCGATCCCTGATGGATCCGCTTGCACAAGAACAAGGCATCACGTTCAAGTGTGAGTCGCGTTCAGAAGTCCCCAAGCAAATCCGCCTTGATCCGTATCGCTTGAAGCAAGTGCTTATCAATTTGGTCAGCAACGCCGTCAAGTTCACTGAACAAGGAAGTGTAACGCTCAACACTTACGTTCAACGCGAAGAGTCTGAAGACGGCTCGGATCAGTTGATTTTGGTCAACGAAATCTCCGACACCGGACCAGGTATTCCGAAAGCAAGGATTGACGCATTGTTCGAAGAATACGAACAACTGATGGATAAGAATGCTGTCGGAACTGGGCTCGGCCTGTCGATCTCGAAACGCCTTTCAGAGTTGATGGGGGGGAGTATTGAAGTCGAGAGTGAGGTGGGGCGTGGTTCTAAATTCACCGTTCGAATCCCCATTGAGGCTGCTTCGTCTGAGATGATTCCGCTCGACCTTGTCGCTATCGCAGAAGAAGACAAGCAAGCGACTCATGCAAACACACACTTTCCGCTTAAAGTCCTCGTCGCAGAAGACACCCGCGCAATCCAACACGTGCTCAAACGCCTGCTTGAAAAGCGTGTTGATGATCTGGAGATCGTCGGCAATGGGCAAGAAGCCGTCGATACCGTGCGTCAGGCCGAGTCTTCGGGACATCCCTTCCATGTTGTTCTCATGGATATCCAGATGCCGGAAATGGACGGAACGACCGCGACAAAGGAACTAAGAGGTGCCGGAATTCAAATACCAATCGTTGCTTTGACCGCTGGCGCGATGAAGAAAGAACGGGACGCTTGCATGGCTGCTGGCTGCACCCATTTTTTACCGAAGCCCGTCAACGTCGAGGATTTGCTAAACACGCTACGTGAAGTTCAAGACGAACTCGAACGGTAAAGCCTGCGGTGTTCCGCAGACCATCACGCTGGTCGGTTTCCGCACTACTTGGCGGATCTGGAACCATCTTCATTCCATCCACAGGGGCGGCAAAGGCCCTTCTGAGCCTAAAAGGTCGCCCTATGTCGGTTTTTTTTCGTTAATCGCTAAAGTTTTGACGAAGGGTCCGGTCTTTGCTCTTGGGAGGTCTCAAATGGAAGATTGTTTCGACCTTACCTCAATGAGTGCTACAAAGGACTGTAAAATGCTTATTCTATCGCGACGTCCAGGCGAAGAGATCCTGATCGGTGACAACATTCGATTGAAGATTGTGGCGACGCGAGGAAATAGAATCCAAGTCGCGATCGACGCACCGTCGGAAGTAGCGATCCGACGTGCTGAGCTTGAGTTTGCCCCTAGTCACAGCCAGCCCACCGATGCCCGAAAGAGTGCATAATACGCGCGACTCGGGGTGCAGCAATCTGGTATGGGCGGGACGCCGGTCTATGCCATCGAACTGCACCCAAGTACGCTGGGATACTGCTTGATGCACCTGTGTCGAATAAGTTCCGGCTTCGTGGGAACTCCAACGTAGGTGTCAGTCCCTTGCTGCTCGTGCCTGTCAAGACCGGGCTTAGCAGTTCTGCGTCACTGTGAGTTGGCGATTCGTCAGGTGGAACGCGCGTAAAGTCGGTACGACTCGCTCTAACCATTCACATTCACGTTCGAATCAAAAGTAATTTTGTAGTTGGCAATTCTGTCGCGAACCTTGCCACGAGTGATGCCTAAGATCGTAGCGGTCTTCGATTGATTCCCGCCGGTCTCTTGAAGGACTCGTGCAAAGAGCTCTTTTTCAACGCACTCGATAACTTCGGAATACAGATCCTGTGTCCCAGATGCAAGTCGATCCTCGATAAAATGCTGTAGCGACCAACTGGGCTTCGCTGTACCTTCCGCCTCGCTACTATTATTCTCTGCAACCGCAACGAACGCGGGAGACACTTCGCTTTCCCCGGTAGGTCTCTGACCGCTCGCTGCGATTTCTTCTGCAACTGCAGATTGCCGTTCCGCCGAGTTGGCCATTGGTGGAGGGCCAACACCCTCCGGCGCCGATGGATGCACGATAAATTCCGGCAGGCTTTCATGCGTAACAACGTTTCCAGTCGCATTCAACACTGACTGGCGGACAACTGATTGGAGCTGGCGGACGTTGCCTGGCCAATCGTACTTTGTCAAGAACTCAAACGCTTCTGGACCAATGCCTGTCAATTCTTCACGGCTCATCTCGTCTTTGGCACGCGCCATGAAGAACTCAAGCAAAGCCGGAATGTCCTCACGACGATCGCGCAGGGGCGGCAAGTTGATCATGAACCCGTTGAGCCGATAAAGCAGGTCTTCGCGGAACTCGCCGTCGGCGACCATTTCCTCAAGCGGCCGGTTGGTTGCAGCAATCACTCGCACGTCGGTCGAAATTTGCTCGTTGCCTCCAACTCGCTCGAACTTCTGGTCCTGCAACAGTCGCAGCACTTTCCCTTGGATCATGGGCGACATATCCCCGATCTCATCTAAGAAAATCGTGCCGCCATCACATTGCTCGAACCGGCCAATCCGCCGTCGGTCTGCGCCGGTAAACGCACCTTGTTCATGACCGAATAGCTCGCTCTCTAGCAACTGATCCGGAATCGCCGCGCAGTTAACCGCAACGAACGGACCATCCCGCCGGGAGCTGTGTTCGACGAGCGCTCGTGAGACAAGCTCTTTGCCAGATCCGCTTTCGCCGCGAACAAGTACTGTTACGTCCTGAGCTGCGACACGACCAATTTGCTTGTACACCTCAATCATTGCCTTCGATCGGCCTACAAACCCACCCGTGTCGACTGAGGCTCCAACTTTCAGGGCAACCGGCTGATCCATCATCTCTCGGGCTCGGATCGCGCTTCGAGTCAATTGACGCAGCTGCCCAACGTCGATCGGCTTCGCCAGATAGTCGTAGGCCCCGGCATGCATTGCTTGGATGGCTGTCTGGCTGGATGTGTCCGACGTGATAAAGATGACCGGAATTTTGCCGTCGATTGCACGGATCTTGTGAAACAACTCTAGCCCGTTTTCATCCCCCAAGTAAACGTCTAGCAAGCAGACACTGGGCGCGTTGTCGTTTAGCACCCGGAGAGCAGCTTCGCCGTCGGTGACAGAGAATACTTCGATCGATGGGTCGTTTTCGAGGCCTCGTGAGACGGTGTGGCAAACACTCCTATCGTCATCGATTAGCAGTACTGCAGTCATGAGACGGCCTTTAGCGGGAATGGGTTTGGGTGGGTGTCAGGCGGCAAGGAAACTATCTCGAGCATTTCCTGCGCCAAACGGCAGCAGATCGAACAGTCGGGCAGAAAGTCAATCAGTCTGGAGCGGTTCGAGTCGAGGTGTCGCGTTTTCTCGCTTTGTTTGCGATTCCTGGGACTTGGCGCGCTCAGCGTCCGCGCGACTCGCTGTAGACGAATCTAAGATACTCCGCTTGGTTGCCCAACGCAGCTCCCCGTAAGAGCTAATCCATCGTTCAACCCGCTTCCTTCCTTACCTCGCGGCAACGCCATTTTTTTCCGGAGCTGTAGTACGGCAAGCCCTCTTCGCTCGCGCATGAAAAAAGGGCGTCGCAGACAAACTGCACGCCCCTTGCTGGTCATGATCTAGTTTTCACTTTCTTGATTGGAACTAGATGGTACGCGGCTAACTATCGCCCGAATCGCGAGAGTAGTCGCCGAACAGGGCCGACTCGCGGAGCAGCACGGTAGCAATTCGCTGGAACGTACTGACTTGGAGCAAACTGCGACCCCACAGGCGGATTGACGACAGTTCCTACCGGAGTTGAGGCCATAGGTGCAACGCCACTGTAGTAGCTAGTTCTTGGAGGCAGAGCAGTGGCAGCGGCGGCGGCGCCTGCACTCGTTGCCTGCAAAGCACTTTGTCCCGGGGCTTGGCCGACTTGACCGGTTGCTCGGGCGTTGCCAGCAGCGGTGACCTGCGTGCCATCCGCGTTCAATTGCGACGACGCTCCGGCGTCTAGCTGGCCATCAACGACAGAATCCAATTGCGTGGTTGCACTCGTCCCAGCTTCAGCACCAGCATTCAATGCGTTGTTGCCTGAATTGAGCTGCGTGTTCGTTCCGGAGTTCAACTGCGTGTTCGAGTCGGAATTCAACTGTTTTACTCCGTTAGCATTCAGTTGACCGTTGAGTTGTCCCCCCGCCTGGGAATTCAGTTGGCCCTGCACGGCACCATTGCCAAGCTGCGAACCGCTTCCGAGTTGCGCCTCGCCAGCGACATTCGCTTGAGCCGCGGCATTTGCCGCGCCAGCTTGAGCATCGACGCGGCCAGCTGTCGTCGCGTTGCCGCCGATTTGCTGGTCGTTGCGGTCAATCACTCCACCGCCATCGATCACACCTCCGCCGTCAATCACGCCAGAACCCGGTAAGCGATCAAACACACCGCCACCGTCGATTACGCCTCCACCATCGATGACACCAGCTTTAGGCGATGCATCTATGATACCGCCACCATCGATAACTCCACCACCGTCGACGATGCCGGGACCTTGCGCTAGTGCGGCTGAGCCACCAAGGCTGAGGCCGGCACTGATGCAAAATGTTAAGCAGAATTGTCGGATTACCACGCTTACTCTCCACTCTTTAGATTCGAAGATTTGCATTCCCACTTCAGGAATTTCTTTGTCGATTGCGTGAAAGCAACCGCCGTGCCAATTGGGAAAAGAGAACATGGATTGGACTCAGTCAACGCAGCGACTCGCAGGCCGATTGCTGCGACGCACGGAAACTCTCGGACTTGCATCGTTCAAAGTTGTGCGAAGGTCTTCGGAGTCTTCTGCTTCGATTCACTTCGCTGCCGCGAATTCGGCTTGCCCGTTGCGGGGCGTCACTTTGGCAAATCAAACGTGGAACGGGGGCAATCACGATGAACGCGAGCCAACCAACTCGCTCGACGAACAAGCATACCCTGCTACAGTTAACGCTGGGCCTGCGATCCTAGTTGTGCAGAGTGGCAACCTCACGCACTCCGGTGTCCAGGGCTGGGCGTTCGCCGAACGAACACATAATTGCCCATAATCAGCAAGGGTTTCATCCCCAAGAGCTGATCAGCCTGCCGCGCGGCGTTCGGCCAGCTCTCACAATCGAGACGAGGCTCTAACATGTTTCTCTTCGCTCCAACGACGGTTACGGCACAGCTTTGGCTGTCACTCCAAGTCAGCTGCCAGGCTACGCACTGGTCGGCAGAGAAGTGCCTTCCATGCGGGGCATGCCGACCGCAGCAGGCACAGCCCGAGAGGTGCTTACCACAGGGAGTTGCGCAAACAGAAATTTTGATTGAATAGTTTGGGGGAATCGATAGTGATTTTAGTTACGGGGAGCACGGGCTTACTTGGAAATACAATTGTTCG
>CAYPLE010000084.1:26064-27593 GCA_964411445.1 uncultured Pirellulaceae bacterium | reverse complement strand
GCCACCGGCGCCCTCGTCCGCTTCTCCCACTAAACAAGTAGCATCGCCACCCTCGGCCGTGCCCACACAAAGCACCATCGCCGCCCCGGCCGTGCCCTCACTAAGTAACCTGGCCGCCCCTGCCGTGCCCACACAAAGTAGCATGGCCGCCCTCGGCCGTGCCCTCACAAAGTAGCATGGCCGCCCCGGCCGTGCCCACACAAAGTAGCATGGCCGCCCCGGCCGTGCCCTCTTCGAAATCTGCCGTGGCTTCTCCGAAATCTACCGTAACTATTCAATAGTATCCGCCGCACCCGCAGGGTAACTCAAAGGTTCAATTTGCGGTGCCCTGGAGAATTTGCGTTGCCCTGGCCGCCCCCGTGAACCGCTCGCAATCCGCGGCCTCAGCCAATCGACTCTTTGCCGCAACCAGACGTTCTGCCTAAAGCAAGCATCGCCAACGCCCCTTCGCGGAAACCCGTCGGGCACGCCTACTGTGACCGTTACAACCGGCAATATTTCGTGGCGTAGATACGCCGAACTTTCCCCCTGGACTCCATTGAGAAGGTCCGGCCATCAACGGGGGGTATGTTTGCCCGGGCTTGCATCAAAGTGCGTGCCCAATCGTTGGTCCATTCATTTTGCCAGGCAAGTCGTTCCATGCGTGCAACTTTCAACATTTGTGTATTGGTTGCAGTCCTCGTCTCGACACAATCTCATTCGAGCGCTGTGGCCGAGTCGGTGGTCGTTGAAGGATTCAGTCGGCCATTTCGAATTTCACGCGTTGCAGCTCCTAGTTCAGGCGTCCTGCTTGAGCGATTGCACGAACGTGGCGCGGAAGTGCGCGAAGGCGAGGCGATTGCCAGCTTGGATGCCGAAGTATTCGCCAAGAGCCTTGAAGTCGCTCGAGTGCGAATGGAACAAAAGGGTGAACTGACGAACGCCAAGATCGACGTCGACACGACGGAAGAACGCCTTAACATCCTGCTCGACCTTGGCAAACAGTCGCACGCTTCTCAGGAGGAGATCACACGTGCCGAGGCAGATTACCAGCGAGCCCTTGCGCGGTATCAGATTGCCGTTGAAACGCAACGCGTCAACAAAGCAGAATTCGCTCGACTGGAAGCGCAAGCCGATCGCTACTTCGTCCGCGCTCCCTTTGACGGTGTGATTGTCGAGTATTCGAAGCAGAAGGGCGAGTGGGTTGGGCAAGTTGATCCGCACGTTTGCACGGTCGCCGAACTCAGCGTCTTGAGCGTTGACTTTATGGTGCCCAGTCTGGTTGGCAACACAATTTCCGTCGGACAGCCCATCACCGTCAACTTCGCCGACGCTGGCCCCAGCGTGGAGGGCATTGTGCAATTTGTAGCACCCTACCCGAACGCGGAAACAAACACCATCGCGGTCCACGTGAAGGTCGAGAACGCAGACCGTAAGTTAAGCGCGGGCCTGCGATGCAGTATCGAAGTCGAAACACCCGAAGGAGTCGACATCCACTCCCTCCAACCAACTCAAACAACGCTTCGCACCCAATCCGCCCTCTAACAAAC
>CAYPLE010000084.1:5262-25964 GCA_964411445.1 uncultured Pirellulaceae bacterium | reverse complement strand
CCGGTGGGTTTCACCCACCCTACAAACCACAAAACTCCGTTTCGGTGGCTGCAACCCACCGAACCCTCAACACGTAGGGTGGGTGAAACCCACCAAAAAGCAGAAACGAAGCTCGGGTAAAACCCATTACAAAATCGAAACCTAGGGTGGGTAAAACCCACCAAAACAAACCACTCAAGCTGGGTGAAACCCACCAAAACAAACTGACCAATCAGTGTGACCAACGGAATCCTGCAACGATATGAATTCGTCTACTCCCAGTCGCCCACAAGCGGCTAGCCCGACAGCGCGAATCCGCGGAACCATGATGCAGCACTCACACTTAACAGAACAGCAAGCACGAACCGCGGCCCTCGATGCTGCGCCGACCGTCGAGAAGGCGAACCTTCGGCAATCGAAACCGCCCCTTGATTCACCTGTTTCGAACAGGTCACGCGACGCCGAGATTGTCAACGAACTCAACTCGCTTTGTCGCAAATACGGCGCGCACTCCATTTCAACTTGGACGATGAACAATCGCTCAAACGTTGCCGCCGCATCAGTTTGCAAACTGCATAGTAGCCAAGTTCTTGAACCAGCATGGTTGGCCGATGTCGAGGACAATACCGAAGTCGCATTGCGAACCCGAAACCGCACCACGCGCGTCGTCTCAGGTTCTCCGACGCTGGTTGCCGTTTCGCAGACCATTCCTTTCGACCATCGCATCGCCGTCACGTTTGTCTTCCCGCAATCGCAACTGCGTGATAACGTCGAGTTGCTGCATGAGGGGCTGGACCACGCCGCCGCTCGCGTTGCCGTGGTCGTCCTGCGATCCGAAGTCAATCAAAAGGACGAGAAGATCGTCGAACTGCGCAGCACGCTCCAAGAAGCGATGCTGATCACACAGGAACATGCAGAGGCGAAAGAAGCTGCCGTGCAGCAGTCGCAGAGTCGGTTATCGCTGATGCATCCCCTACGCGCCGCCGGCGGCGTTGTCCGCACAGTGTTCTCGAAGCGAACCAAGCTTGCGGTTGGGCTAACAACAATCGCTTGCATGGCCGCACTTTGTCCTTGTCCTTACGCACTGAAGTGTGACGTCGTCGCCGAACCAGCGACGCGGCGCATCGTCAACGCGCCTTTCGAATCGCAGCTCCGCGAAGTGCTAGCTGTTCCAGGGCAAACGGTCGCGAAAGGGCAATTGTTGGCAACCCTTGAGGACGGATCTCTCAAGAGCGAACTCGCCGCCTTAACCGCTCAGCTTAGCCAAGCGGGGCAGCGACATCACGCAGCGCTTTCGAAGGGGGAAGCGGCCAACGCTGGCATCGAAGCACTCGAGGTCGCGCGACTCAAACAAGAAATCCAGCAACTCAATACCAAACTGCTTTCGACACAAATTTGTGCACCTATCGACGGCGTTGTCGTCGCTGGCGACTTGCATGGTATCAAAGGCGCGTCGCTCGAAATTGGCCAACACCTTTTCGAGATCGCCCCATTGGATCAAATGAAACTCGAAGTCGCGATTCCCGAAGCCGACATCCTGGAAGCGACCGAAGCGCGGACCGCGACGGTGCTCCTGTCCGCACTCCCTTGGCAGAAAATCGAAGCTCCCGTGACGCGCATTCACCCTCGCAGCGAAATGCGAGACGAAGCAAGCGTCTTCATCGGTGAGATTGTGATCAACAATAGTGACCGAGAGATTCGCCCTGGCATGCGTGGTACCGCACGACTGGGCCTAGGCTGGAAGACGGTGGGTTGGATTCTCTTGCACAAACCTCTGACCACCGCTCGGCAGTATTTGGGATGGTAAATCATGGATGGATTTGAAGCCGACGGCCCTGCGCCGAAGTATATCGTTCGCAGCGAAGTTACACTTCACCCCCAGACAAACGGGAACGTACACGTCGAACTGGATGGGAAGTACTATCGTCTCGGGTGCATCGAAGGGCGCTTTATCAACCGCCTTAGTGAGGACGGTGACTGGGAAGCGGCCCGCGACGAGAGCTTCGGAAGCCAGTCCGCTGCAACGACACCAGGAAACAATGCGACCACTGTTGCAGACCCGACGCAAGCAACGAATCAGTTGCTGCAGTTTTTGCTCCAGCACAAGATCATCGTCAAAGCCAACTCGCAAGACGCAACGCAGAGTTTGCCGCCATCGACCTCAGTTGCCAACTTGTTAGGCGGACATTCCAGTGCGGCCCCTGGCGCGACACCTTCGCCGATGGGAATGTTCTTTTACAAGCGGATCTCGCTTGGCGATCCAAACGCACTTTTCGACGGTTTCAAACACTGGTCCAACCCGCTTTTTAGTGCTACCAGCGAACTCGTCAAGTTGGCAATCATCGTCTTCGGTTCCATCGTTGCCCTCAATTCGATCACGCGGCTTCAATCCGACTACTTCCTGCTCTTCACGCCGATGCGAGGCCTGCAGATCTTCGTCGCTTGGGTGCTGCTGAAGGCCGCACATGAGTTCGCTCACGGCGCGGTTTGCAAGCGCTACGGTGGTGACGTCCGCGATGCTGGCATCGCATTGTTCATGTTCGTGCCGATGGCATTCGTCGACGTAACAAGCGCTTGGCGATTCAACAGTCGCTGGAAACGCCTGCACGTTTCCTTGGCTGGCGTCGCCACGGAACTATTCCTAGCCGCCCTGGCCGCCATTGCATTTCAATACACCGCCGCGCCGGCCGTGCGGGTCTTCCTGGTCGACTTCATCGCACTTGCGTCGATCAGTTCGATTGCCTGCAACCTAAATCCGCTACTCAAATTCGACGGCTACTACGCACTCGCCGATCTCTCCGGCGTCGACAATCTGCAAGAACACTCAAAGCGATACGTACATTACCTCGGCCAGCGTCATCTGCTAGGTCTGAAGGTGCCCAAGCCATCGTTACCGCCCGCGCACCGCAGTTGGATTCCAGCGTTCGCGCTCGCATCGACGGTATTTCGCATGACGCTCCTACTCGGTTTGATCGCCGTTGCCGCCGCCATGTTCGAAGGCCTAGGAATCATCATCGCACTTTTCGGCGTCTACCTATTTTGCTTGCAGCCGTTGATGAAGCTGCTTCGTTTTTTGAGAAAGTCCTATGCCAGCGGAGAGTTATCCATCCCGCTTGCCAGCCTTCGGTGCGGCATGGTGTTTGGACTGCCGCTTGCGCTACTATTTTGCCTGCCCAGCAATCTGATCGAAACGACGCCCGGCATTGTGCAGTACGACCCGCCCGCGGTGCTTCGCGCTCCGGAGGATGGTTTTATCCGCGAAGTGCTCGTCAGGAGCGGTGAGACGGTTGCTAAGGGGGATGTGATTCTTCGAATGGAGAACTGGAAGCTTGCCAGTAAGCTGGCTGAGAAGCAAGTGGAATTGGCCGCAGCAGAACAAGCAATACTGACCGCCCGTTGGAAACTTGACGCCTCGGAAGCCGCCGCAGCGCGAGCCGAGCAAGCATCCTTGGAAGAGCAGGTCGATGAGCTGCGGCGACGGATCGACGCGCTTACTATCCATGCACCGGTGGATGGACAAGTGATCGCTCGCAACCTGCAAGAACTCGACGGTCGCTATTTCTCGGCAGGTAGCGAGCTGGTGGTCATTGGCGACGATTCCCGCAAACGCATCATGCTGGTCCTCGATCCTCAGCAAGCGAACGAGATCGCCCAATTAACTCAGCCGCAAGTGGATGTGATGATAGCGGGCATTTCCGGCATGAAAGTCGCGATTGACCGCATCGAGAGCCGAGCGAGCCGCGTTGTACCTGACGAATCGTTAACGGCTCTTGCTGGCGGCAGTCTCGCCGTCGTCAGTCGTCCCGGCGGTGATCCAGAACTCGAATCCCCCCGCATCCGCGCCTACGCATCGCTTGATCCCATCAGCAGCACCGGGCTCCACTGCGGCCAGCGTTGCCACACCCGTCTCCCCGGCTCCCACCGCACCCTCGCCTCCGTCATCTGGCACCACTTCTCCACCAAAATCCGCAGCCTCTCCCCCGTCTAGCGCTTTCAGATGTGTCTGAAATCCCACAGAACAGTAGATCGGCTGTCCCAGTCGAATGCACAAAATAGTAGATCGGCTGTCCCAGCCGAAACCACAAAATAGTAGATCGGCTGTCCCAGCCGAATCCAACCGCCGGATCGAAGGATATTGCAATTTTGTGTTGGCGAGTTGGCGATCGGGAACCAGTCTCAGACTCTTTTGGGATCTTCGAATCCGGCCTTCGTTAAGTTCACCGGTGCGCGCCACGTTGCCACCCAGAACCTACCAGACGAACGAAAATGAAGGTTTTGCAGGGGCAAACGGTTGAGGACAACCGTTCTACGTAGAACAGCAACGGTGGAGGACAACCGTTCTACGTAGAACAGCAGCAAACGGTGGAGGACAACCGTTCTACGTAGATCAGCGGCGAACGGTTGAGGACAACCGTTCTACTTATGACAGCAGCAAACGGTTGAGGACAACCGTTCTACGTAGATCAGCTGTCCTAGCGGTTTCTCGGCCGTTTGCCTATCCTTGCTGACGCTGCGGATTGTTAGATGCGCCAGGTGCGTAACTTCAAACAGTTCGGCGCTTGTCGTAGTCAACTGCCGCGGGTGGAGGGGGCCTACCAGCCGCTCGGAATGGGGCTTCCTAGTGAAAGTCTCGGCTGCGTAAAACGAGGCCTTCGACCGTCTGTGTCAAGTCTTCTAGTCTGCCGACGACAACGTGGATGATGCCTTCTCGGTTCTCGCATGCGCCGTGGACCAACCAAGTGTTGCTGGTACGAGCAACTCGGAAATGGCGTTTCCAAATCTCTGGGCTGATTACCAAATTCATCGACCCCGTTTCGTCTTCTAGCGTAACGAAGGTGATCCCCTTTGCGGTGCTTGGCCGCTGGCGAAGAAGTACAAGCCCTGCAACTCGAACAAACTTTCCGTCTCGCGTTGTTCGCAAATCTTTGGCTCGGGTGACGCGCTGCCGATCCAACTGGCCGCGAACAAACGAAACTGGATGGGCTCTTAGCGAAAGGCCAATGGTCGAATAGTCCGTGTAGACCTCCTCGATGGATTGCATCGGAGTCAGTGCGTCGGGGATTTCTTCATCGGAGTCGACTCCAGCAGCAGCAAAGAGCCCGTGTTCATTGTCGCTTTGTTCTTGCGCCAACGATTGCCAATAGGCACTGCGTCGGTCTCCGGTTATGGACTGCAATGCTCCTGCATCGGCTAGTTGCGTAACCACACCGCTGCCAAGGCCAGTACGACGGGTGAAGTCCGCCAAGTCGCGATATCGACCGCCTTTGTCTCGCACGCGGGTGACTTCCAAGGCGGCTTGTTCGGGCAAACCGCGAATCATTCGCATTCCTAGCCTAAGCTCAAACTCGGGTGCGACACCTTGACTATCCTGCTTGGCTGATGCGGGTTCAAGGGTACAGTCCCAGAAGCTAAAGTTGACGTCGACTGGACGCACCCGAACGCCGTGTTCCCTCGCATCAGTCACTAACTGAGCTGGTGCATAGAAGCCCATCGGTTGGCTATTGATTATCGAAGCACAAAAGACGGCTGGGTAATGGCGTTTTAGCCAACAAGAGACGTAGACCAGCAAGGCGAAACTGGCAGCGTGGGACTCCGGAAAACCGTACTCACCGAACCCGCGAATTTGTGTGTAGACTCGCTCAGCGAATTCTTCCGATAGCCCGTTTGCTTTCATCCCGCTAATGAGCTTTTTGTGAAATTGATCGATGAGTCCCGGACGACGCCATGCAGCCATTGCTCGCCGCAACTGGTCGGCTTCCCCTGGTGTGAAGCCAGCCGCCACGACGGCAAGTCGCATTGCCTGCTCCTGGAAAATGGGAACTCCCATCGTTTTGGAAAGTACATCGCGAATAGCTTCGCTGGGGTACTCTGGCTGAACACCGGTACGCCGCGCCGTAAGGTAAGGATGGACCATCTGGCCTTGAATCGGCCCTGGCCGCACAATGGCAACTTCGATCACGAGATCATAGAAACAGCGGGGGCGCAGGCGCGGCAGCATGCTCATTTGCGCGCGGCTCTCGATTTGAAATACACCCACAGTGTCCGCAGCACAAATCATGTCGTAGACGTTTTGGTCTTCAGCCGGGACCGTAGCCAGTGTCAGCCCTCGGCTGTAGTGAATTTGGAGCAGGTCGAAGCTGCGGTGGATGGCAGTCAACATACCGAGAGATAGACAGTCGACTTTCAAGATGCCTAGCTCGTCCAGATCATTCTTATCCCACTGGATCACCGTTCTGCCTTCCATGGCGGCGTTCTCGAGCGGGCAAACCTCGCATAGCCAGTCTTGTGTCATCACCATGCCGCCCACATGCTGAGACAGGTGGCGTGGGAAACCGACAATGTTCTCGACTAGATATTTGAAACGCTGGCCCGTCGGTGACACTGGGTCAAGTCCGCATTGCTGCATGCGGTCGGACAAGTTGCCTTCGACGATGCGAGCATCGATCAGCTTGCTCAACGAGTCAACTTGGTCGAGCGATACACCGAGAGCCCGTCCAACATCTCGGATAGCGCTGCGGCTACGATAGGTCGTGACGGTTGCAGTCATCGCCGCACGGTGGCGACCATATTTTTCATAGATGTACTGCAAGACTTCTTCGCGGCGGCTGTGTTCAAAATCAACATCTATGTCCGGTGCTTCATTGCGTTCCTCACTGATAAAGCGTTCGAATAGCAAGTCGACACGTGTGGGGTCGACACTCGTTACGCCAATACAAAAGCAAACAGCACTGTTGGCCGCGGAGCCTCGCCCTTGACAAAGGATCCCCTGTGAACGAGCGAATCGGACAATGTCCCAAACCGTGAGAAAATAGGCCTCGTAGTGCAGGCTTTCGATCAGTTGCAGCTCGTGCCGCAAGATCTCAATGATCTTTTCAGGTACGCCGTCAGGATATCTGCGTTTTGCGCCGTCCCAAGCAAGGCGTTTGAGGAAGGCAATTGGGCTCTGTCCATCTGGCGCGAGTTCGACCGGGTACTGGTAGCGAAGTTGATCCAGGTTGAACGCAATGCGCTCTGCAACCTCCAGCGTGCGATCAACTGCGTCGGGATAGTCTTTGTACGCGGCACCGATGCGTTGCAGTGTGCGCAAATGAAACTCGGAATTGCCCAGCCGCTGGGCGGAAACGGCTTCGATCGTCGTGTTCATCCGTGTGGCGAGCAGGCAATCATGCAGGATGGAACGCTCCGCGATGTGGTAGTGAACATCGCCGCTGGCGAGCAACGGAACTCCGGTCGCAGCGGACAAGCTGGCGTGCCTTGCGAGCTTGCTGCGATCGTCAGCACCGAAGTTCGCTTGGGTCAGCAAATAGCCGCGATCCTGGAAGATGTCTCGAAAGCTGCCCAACCATCGTTGCCAATTGGAGTCGTCTGCCGGATCAAAGTCAGCGGGCGGCAAGGACAGCAACTTACTGCCAAGAACCTCTTGTTCGCCGAGAATTTGTACCGGCGAAGCGCCGAGAAGCGTTTCGCGCATAGGCAACGACGCGTCTTGCGGTTGGCTTTCCCATGGAAAAGCGTCGCAATCAGCGTGGTGCGTTTGATCCGCATCTGGCACTTCATCACGGACAGGTTGCCGAAGTAGAATCCCCGCCATCAGGCCTTCGTTCAGTTGGGCGACGTCTTGCCACGAGATTTCGCAGCCACCCTTTTCACGCCGCAGCCGTCCGCGCGTGATCAGGCGACTCAGGCGTCCGTACGCGGCTCGGTCTTGTGGCCAAAGAACGATTGGTGGACCGTCAATCGGGTGCACCTCGGCTCCGACAAAATAGTCCACCGAGCAGTCTTTAGCAGCAGAATGGCCACGGACGCTGCCAGCAAGCGTATTGCGATCAGTGATTGCCAAGCCGCTGTAGCCAATCTCGGCCGCCCGCTGAAGCAGCTCGTCAGCATGCGAAGCGCCTTCGAGGAACGAGAAGTTTGATTTGCAGTGAAGTTCAACGTAGCGCATCGGTCACTTCACGAAGCGGAGCAGAGACGGCTAAAAATGACATTAGACTGGTGCCTCAGCGCAGGGAACGAACGCAGCGTAATTGTCCACCCTCCGAGCTGCTATTTCTGGCCCTTCGGCAATGGACAAGCATCATCCAGACTGACAATTCTGCGGGAAATGTGCTACTTTATGCAGCTTCGCGAGCTTTCCACCCGACTTTTTCGGGGCGGGAAGTGCGCTTCGACGAGTTTCAGTGACGCCCGCCAGTGACTTGATGCCTGAATTAAGGTGCTTGGAGCGTCGGCGGTTTTCATTTTGGCCTCGGATTACGTTCCGACCAACGAATTGACGCCTGGAATTAAGGTCGAGCACCGATATCCGCACCGTCTGCGGGGTTCCACCGTGAAAATCCACAGTGAAAGCGGAACCTCGAGCGACTCAAATCAAGACATTTGGAAGCACAACCCGTATGGGCAAGACGATCACGCTGAAGAGCGTCACAAACACTACCGGAAATTTCACGTATCGCCAACCTATGAAGTTCGGCGGGCGAGTGGTTGAGGACGTTTGTATTCTGCGGACCGACGTGGTCATTTCAGTGGCGGGCAGCCGCAAGAAAATCACCGGCACTGGTGAAATGACGATGGGAAATGCGTGGGCTTGGCCAAGCAAAATCCCAGGAAAAATAACGCTGAAAATCCTGCTCCAATTGGCTGACAAAGTCGCGGCCCGCGTATCCGAAGCGGGGCTTTCTGGCGATCCGCTTCAGGTGACGCATCAAATCGGCCAGATTCGGGAGCAGGTTGTGCGCGAGATGGTCGCGGACATGAAGATTGCCGAAGGCATTCCATTGTTAGCGGCCATGTTGGCAACCAGCCCACTAGAAGCGGCGGTGCACGACGCGTTTGGCCGAGGCCATGGGGCGAACGCCTTTCAGTGCATGACGTCGGAGTTTCTGAACGACGATTTGTCGGTTTACCTGGGCGAAGAATTTGCGGGCAAGTACCCTGGTGACTTTATTTCCGCTGCTCCAAAGCCCACGATGCCCCTATACCACTTGGTCGGAGCATTGGACCCGTTGAGTGACCAGGACCTCAAGCAAAAGCTCAACGATGGCTGGCCTGAAACGTTGGAGCAGTGGCTTCACACAGACGGCATCACCCACCTGAAGATCAAGCTCGACGGCAACAATATCGACTGGGATGTCGGGCGTATTGTCGAAGTTACTCGAATTTGTGAAATCGTTGCACCTGAGCGCAATTGGAAGCTAAGTTTCGACTTCAATGAGCAATGCCCAAGCGAAGATTACGTGCTGGACCTGCTTGAGAGAATCGAGCGGCTGAGCAAGCTGTCCTTCGATCGCTTGCAGTACATCGAACAACCCACGCCGCGCGACCTGACGGATCGTACGGACATGACCGTACACCGAATTGCGCGCCTGCGACCAATCGTAATTGACGAATCTTTGACCGATCCAGAAAGTTTGCGACTGGCCAGACAACGCGGATACACCGGAGTCGCGTTAAAGGCGTGCAAGGGGCAGTCCGAAGCTCTCATCATGGCTTCAGCCGCAGCACATTATGAGATGTTCACCTGCGTTCAGGATTTAACCTGCGTCGGCGGATCCTTCCTCCACTCGGCAGCCCTGGCAAGTCACTTGCCGAACGTTGCCGCGATCGAAGGCAATGGGCGTCAGTACTGCCCTGTTGGCAACGAAGCATACATGAAGGACTACGCTCCCATGTTCCGCGTTCGCTATGGCACCGTTCCCACCCAGTTGCTCAATGGTGAAGGGCTCGGGTTCGAATGGCAACCGCTAGCATCCGAGTAGTGCAACTGGCGTCCCTCTGCTATCACGCAACTAATCGATCGGAATTTGATCTCGCCGAGCGAGTGAAAAACGCGATCTTTGTTAGCCGAAAGCGTGTCTCCGCTGCGCGGCATACTGCAAGGCGCACAGCAACCAGGGCGCCGGAAACCAGGGCGCCGGAAACCAGGGCGCCGGAAACCAGGGCGCCGGAAACCAGGTTCGCGAGTTCGCTTTTGCGAGCTCCTGCGTGAACAGGAATGCCGATCTTGCTACACGCCTGGCTATGGAGCGGT
This sequence comes from uncultured Pirellulaceae bacterium, assembly GCA_964411445.1. Lineage (GTDB taxonomy): Bacteria > Planctomycetota > Planctomycetia > Pirellulales > Pirellulaceae > Aureliella. Next base: position 15,955 of record CAYPLE010000084.1, on the reverse strand, counting down.
CGTCAACTCGATGCAGAGCAATTGGGATTTTCCGCGGAGAAATAGCCGATTTCCGACAAGGGCTGGGTGGGAGTAAAGCTGCTGAGGTTGTTCGAAGAGTTTCATTCGGCTTACGATTTTCTTGGATCCATGGCTGGGCAACAGCAGGAGTTCTCCGTCGGCAACGACGAGCAGATGATCGTTGCTGGCAATGAGCGATGCATAATCGCTGAGCGCCGGATCACGCATCCTCCATAGTTCTTTGAGCCCGTTGGAAAGATCAAGACAATAGAGAAACTCTCGCACACAGTAGAGTCGGTCGCCAATGATCACGGGCGTGGTCATGTCGGGGCGCAGTCGCTTGTTCATTGCAACTTCAACTGGCTTTTCTTCAGCTTTCGATCCAAAACGAAACTGTCGCGTGCCGTTGTTTCGCGTTGCTACGATGAGGGTGTCGTTGTAAACCAACGGAGTCGGCACATTGAAATCACCGTCGGCAATGGGTTTGACCGACCAAAGTCGCTGGCCGTCATCTGCACGCCATGCGCCGAGCGTTGTGTGATCGTGCCCAACGATCAGATTGTGCCCGCCGACGCGTGCGATAGTAAACGAGCCATACGATGGAAGCTCGCCCGCTGTGTGCCAGATGACTTCGCCGGACCATGGATCGAGTGCCACTAACGAAGCATCCGGACTGCCAGGTGCTATGACGATCTGGTTGTTGATCAACAGTGGTGAACCGCAATAACCCCAAGGCAATTCTTTGGGAAGCGGGAAATCGTCACGCAACGCGCGTTCCCAGAGGACTTTTCCTGACTGAAGCTCAATACACAGCAGGTTACCGGTTGCACCGAGGCAGTAAGCGTTGCCGCCGAAGAGCAGCGGAGTTGCCCTCGGGGAATTACCATAATCCAACGCTGCGATGGCGAGCCGCGATACGGCCCAACGTTCTTGACCGGTTTGCGCATCGAAGCATCGAAACGTATCCTGCAAGTCATCGAAATCTCGGTCGCCGAAAACAACAAAGGACTCGTTGGCTGCAATGCCACCGAGTCCTTCGCGAGCGAGTTCGACCGACCAAAGGATTTTGGGCTGTGTATCGAGCCGTGCGGGTAGCCAAGCTACATGCCCATTACGGCTGGGACCGAGCCAGCTTACCCAGCCTTGCGGGCTGTCTGAGGTCCTTTTTTTTTGACGCTACGCGACTCATCTTGGGCTACTTCTACGAATCCTGCTACGGATTCGAGTGCCTCCAATACAGATGGCTCAAGCGGAATGGTCTTGAGAGCCGCATCAATTGCACTTCGTTTCTCCCCGCTCAATTTGTCTGACAGAAACATGGTCACGAAAGGAACATCCTTGGTGCGGGCGACCACACGCAAGTCTCCTTTCTTGATCGTGCCGCATCCTTCGAGCAAGGGTTGGGCGTAGCTCGAAATCACAGCGGCTGTTTTCGACTTGGGCCCGAGATCGATCACTTTGCAAGCACCATCACTACATGCCTCGTCGATCTTTCGCAGTTTCTTGGGCACGGCTACGTTGGCTTTCTTGAGCAGGTCAAGTGCAGCTTCATGCTTTTCTGCGGCAGACGCTGATCCGAAAATAATCGTGTAGCCAGCCAAGTCGCTAGCGGTTTTGGCTGGATCGTCTTGATTGACAACGATCAAACCGTGTTGCGTCACGGAGCCTTGATTGTCGGTCAGTCGATACGCCGGCTGAGCATCCAGCTTGAGGTCCTTCAAATCGGCACTCACAACGGACTGTTTTCCGATTACTATGTCCGCGCCGCCCGCCTTCTTTACACCCACGTCGAGAGAGGACGCGAAAGTCAGATTGACTTTAAGTCCCAACTCTCGCTCAAACAACTTGGCCAAAGCTTCATAATCGCGTTGAGCGTACCCTTCGACGCAGGGACATGATAATGGAGCAGCAAGTGGATCCATAACGACTATGGAAAGCACCTTGGACTCCCCAGCCCATGCCTTCTGTGCCAATTGCGACGCCGACAGAGCGGCAGTGATGCACATTGCAATCGCGGTTGATAGCAGTTGTCTATTGTTCATTCTTGACGCCCTCCTTCGTGCTGTCAGCGGTCGGCAATGCAGCAGTACGATTGGTTTGGCTTTCAGCCTTGGGTTGCATCATCGCGATGTGGTTTCGAGTGAGATCCAGCATGTAGACGTTTCCATTCACTGGAGAGACTGCGATGGAGACGTTCTTACATCCTGGTACCAAATCAACGTCGCCGACGAACGCGACTCGTTTACCGCTGGCATCGAACTTCTTTATTCTGCCCAACGACGCTTCGGCGGTGTAAATAAAGCCCTCGCTATCGAAGCAGACATTCATCGGATTGCAGCAAGAACCAAAGCCATCAACGCCCTTGCGGTCGGACTTGCCCCAGTGCGAAATCTCTTTTCCATTGAAGTCGTAGTGGACGACCCTGTCAGCGGAATTCTCTGCGACGAATAGACCTTTCTCACAGCACTGGACATCCATCTGGCCGCAGCATCCCCGCAGCCCCTCGACAATGATTTCTCCAGCGTCTAGCTTAGCATCCGTCTTCCAAATATCGTAACCGTACCCGGTCAGTGCGCGAGTCGTCACAAAGACCGCATCTTTTGAAGAACAAATCGATGAAATGCGCATTTTGGACTTCACCAGCACGCCAATTTGACGCTTGATCGCTTCTTCTGTGGGCCCTTTCTCACCGTCATCATCCTCTCCTAGTGACGCCAATTGCTCTTTGTAAATTTCGAGCGTATCCGGCAGTGTAGCCAGCATTTGCTTTTCTGCTGCTGTGAGCTCCTTTTCTTCGGCTCGCTTCTCAATTTGGCTGATGATCGATTCATAGGTCGCGATCCGCGCTTCCAGCATTCCGCGTCCCGAGGTTTGTTTCAGGCTGGCGATTGCCGCTTTACGAAGTTCTTCGTCGTCGCCTTTGAGCCGCAGGGCATGCGGAGATTCCGCCGTCGCAAGCAATTTTCCATCAGGAGAATAGTGGAAGATCTTTCCTTCGCCAGCGACTAGGATGCTCTGGTCCATCTTGACGTTCACAGCCTCTGGTTTGACAGCAACTTCCCAGCTACTGATAACAGAACCTTCATCATCGAGGATTCGCAGTTCCCCGGGTCCATTGCCGCAAGCAGCAACAATCAAGCCTTCCGCGTTTAAGCAGAATGCATTGATCGTCGGGGCGCCTTTTTCCATTGAAATCGTCTTCGCTGTCTTGTGCGTCGACTTGTCGGCAATACTCGAAACGGAATCGACACCACATGCGATTGATGAACTCAATGCACACAATGTCAACGCAAATAAAACTCTCATCCTTGGTTCTCCTGGTACAGCCTGACTCGACTTATTCAGGCTCGGGCTTCAAAATCCGGTAACAGCAACGATTGCGTGTTTGCGGCTAGACCGGCATAACAACTCCCAGCACCGCAGCCGAGTCCACGCAGCGAAACCAAACAACTCGCTTCGCAACTGATTACGAGGTCGAGTCGCCCAAAGAATCGCAAGCGATCGCCGGGAGAGTGAGTTAGGCCGATTCCACAATATGCAATGTATCAGTTTGATTCGTCAAAAGCAAAGAAATATCGGCAAACGCGGTAGCAGAAACGGTTCTTGTCGCGTAGTGCAAAGTGTCCGGTATCAATGCAGAAGTCCACACAGTTTGCTGGGCATGCGATTGCTAAGCGATCACATGCAATGTCGCCGAAGGAATCAACAACTTGTCAATTTGGGCAAGCACGAGCTCTTGGGTAGCTTTCCCATCGAACAGAATTAAATCAATGTAAGCGTGCTCGGAGCCGTGTGCTCCGCCCAAGACGCGACCGCTTCCCTTTTCCTGCAATGCTTCGTCAATGGCATCTTCCATCATTGCTCGGACGTTTGCTTGATCGCCTTCAGGCAGGGTCGTTCCGTCGAATGCAATGTATGCTAGCTCTGCACCGGTGCCTTCGAGTGGGTTATCTTCCAGTTCGCCTTCGCCAATGATGTAGTCAATAAATGGATGCGGCAGGAGCGTTGTACCAACCAGCGTATCGCCGCGTGGGCCCGGATATTGCTCGGGCAACTGATACGACGAATAACTCTCAGTCGGGACCAGTTTTTCCCATTGATGATATGCCTCCACCGAACGAATGTAATCGGGCAACTGCTCCAGTCGGCGAACATGAGGAGCATCGTCGGCTACCGCTTCAATCTTTATCTCCCCAATCCAAGTTTGCGTGCCGAACTCGCCCAGTGCTTCGTCGAGCATCAGAAAGAGCACTTGATGTTGTGCATCTTCCGGAATTGAATCAAATGCCGGATGCCATGCGACCACATCGATCGCTTGGGCTTCATCATCGACGTGCGTTTGAATGATGAGCGAACTGCCATCAACGCTTCCTGCGTCGCCCAAATCTAGCCGCATTGAGTCAAGTACGCCAGGTTGTCTCGAACCGTAAAATGTCCAGCCTTCGATCTCAGGCGCATAACGCAACCATTCGACGGCCAGCAATTGTTTTGCCAGGATGCCTTCGCCAGAAATGGTGAATGCATGTCCGTGGCCTTCACCTGGACCGAACGACCATGCCAGACCAGGCAAGTTTTCCTGCATGAACTGGCTGACTTCGTCGGTAAGTTGTTCGCAGTTGCCTTCATTGATGGTGGCATAAAAACGCTGCGCAACGTCGGGAAACCATTTCCAGAAGTTTTGCACGCCATCTTTGAAGGTTGCCATGGTCGCGTTCACTCATCTTCTCGGGAGCGGGGATGGATAATACAGTTCGTTGAATTTGGTCAGTTCTAGTCGCTCGTGCGCACGAAGTCGAGGGCTCCGTGGGGATACTGTAGGGTCATTTGCGCACCTTAGCGACTAAGTCTGCTTTTCGCTGCGAGTTATGATTCGGCACAGTTCCTCGATGACGGAAAAGTACAAATGCGTGTACGATTCGAGAACAGTTTGTCCAGCATTCATTGCTTCCCCAAGATCCTCATGCTGTTCGGGAAGGACCTCGACTAGGTAGCGAGCAATCGTCATATCGGGTTCAGCGTGTTGCAATGGGTAAGGCGCAGAACCAAATTGCTTGCGAATCTTCTTTGCAGCTTCGTAGACTCGCGCGCCTTTTGCGTTCAACGTGGCAAGCTGTTTTTCGTCGACACCGGACGAATCAACAGCGGCAAAGAAGAACGCGATCTGTGTAAATTCGTTCCGCAGGTGCGTCGCATCTCCAACGACTTGCAGAATTGCCGGGTACGCTTTCGCAAGGCGTTTGGCAGAGTTTAAGAGCTCGACCGCCGCCTGATCGCCGCTCTGGGATCGCTGGTGCAACAGCGTCAGCGCCGCTGCGAATCGCGTCGCGAATTGGTTTTCAAAGCCTTGCATGCTGTCCGAGATCCCTTGGAGCTGCATGCGACACTCCTCCTGCTCTCTGCGTGTTTCGGCTGCATTAGCCACAGAGATGTCCTCAAAGTCCTTCTGCTTTAGCTTGATGCCGAGGTCGAGCAGGAACGCGAGGCTGCCGGACTTAATCCACTTCGAATCGACCTCGTTGAGTTGTTTGCTCCGAGCCTGGTAGTCGTCTTTCTGCGCGAGCATGGCAGCGTTGGTATCACGCGCGACCGCAGCCGCATTTTCAATCGCTTGAAAGCGAATCGCAAGCGGCCTTGGCAAATTGAATTCTTCGCCAAAGATTGCCTTCATCGCGTCACGCCCCTCCTGAGCTGTCTGCTTATGAGCAAGCAGATCATCATTGGGGACGATTCTTGCCTTCTTGTACTCATCTTCACTTAGCACTTGTTCGAAGACATCTCGCGTTGTCGCCTCGCACAGTTTCTCAAAATGCTCGAACAAAACGCGAGCCGGAGCTTCCAAGTGAAAAATGCCTGGCTCTTTCGCTTCTCGCGCCTGTGCAACGCGATCCTTGTCTGCCGGGTGTGTCGCCAGCCAATGCGTCTTTTCGTGTGCTGCAGATTGAAGCACTTCCTTGACGGTTTTCGAGTCTTGAGCATCGCGGTTGATGCGGACTAGGTCTGGCATATTGCTAGCCAATTGTCCCTTAACGAAAAATTCTTGCTGGTCGGCGTAGGATTGCTGCATGGCTAGGCCGAGACGCCTGAGTTGAGCGGCCGTGGATTCGAAAGTCTCTGAACCCGAGAATCGAATTTCGTGCAAGTCAGCGTCATACTCCATTTGCCTTAGTAGCGAACACGAAACTGCGTTGCCAATCATCATGAGCACCCACAGAATTCGGCGCGAGAGCCAAACAGCCAACCTTGCGAGATACAGAACAATGCCGAGGCGGATGTCCAAACTCTGGCTGAGGTTGGCGAGCGATTCATCCCACCGGTCACGCTCATAGACGACCCGGGCGAACCAAAAGCTGATTGAACGAATCAAGTAGCTCAAACGCATCCCGAAGCCTTGGCTGAAATGGCCGAATTCGTGAGCGAGTACGCCAGCCAATTGTCGCGTCGTCAGCCCGGCGACCAAGGGAAGGCCGATCGTGAGCACGAGGTCGTTGGACATGAAGACGCTCAGCATGCCGCGGCCGTAGGACGCCGACGCGTTCACTTCACAATCGATATCGATTCTCTTGGGTTTCGGAGCATGCACGGCGTCACATAACGCATCTATGAACTGGAAAAGTCTCGGTTCTGTCTCGCGAGGGATCCGACGCTGGTTGGGACGCTTGGCGGGCCGCGCGAAAAGCGGCTTGATCATGAATACAACCGTGACCGCACCAACCACGATGGGCCCTACATACAGAAGTAGGATTCCGAACATTCGACCTCGACCACTTCCACCGGTCTGTTCGAAGATCCCGGTGCCATTGACTGCGAAGTTATAGACGCCGTATGCGACCAGGCCGATTAATCCGATGTACAACAATGGCAGAAGCACCATCACAAAAGCGACTACCGCCGCCGTTAGACGATAGGCCATCGTTGTCGGTACTGGTTGAATGGCGCCTTGTATCTCACCTAGAAGCTGGTCGATGCTGATGTTCGCAGTTGAATCAACGGATCGATTTGCCGCAGCCACTGAAGCGTCATCGGTTGGACGCTCAGTCGCCAAGACGGCTTGAATGGGGGCTCCGGTTGGCGCCACCTTCGCATCGGTCGCCGTGCGAGCGACGGAGTCAGGAGTCTCCGCCAAGACCGCTTTGACCAGTGGCTGTGCCTCTATTGCCGTCGAACGCTGTCGGAGCTGAGATTCCGCCTTAGCGGAGACCGCTTCGATTGGAGCAGTGGTGGCGGCCGCGGGCGGTTTTGCATCCGGTGTGGGAATCTGTAAAGTAACGCCACACTGCTTGCACTTCGCTGTCCTGCCAGCCATCTCCTGCGCTACTGAATACTTCTTCTGACAAGAATGGCACTGGAACCGGATCTTCATCTCGCTCACTTTTCACACCTACTACAAACACGGCGTCGCGTCGGATTTCTCAGGCAAAGACCGCATGATGTTGGATGCAGTGCCTCCCCAGAGGCGGACGACGACCCAAGCTGCTAGTGCGAAACAAACCGCCGTATAGTGCGTAATTCCGATGAACTACTGACTCCACTACGCGAGAAAACGTAACACATCGGCTTGGGCCGCTCTATCGTAACAGGCGCCAGGCGTGAGTGTTGCCCTCTGTGCAACCAAACAAAGACTTTCTTCACCCTGCACTTTTGGGGGGACACCTGAATCAGGGCGTTAAGCCCGCCGTGATTGCGGAGAGTGCTTTGCGAGCCATTGGGTGTGCAGCCAGGCGAGTCTGTGAAGCACAAACGCCGCCCGAGCCTAGTTGCCGATACGGCACCGTGGAGCGTGTGGCGCTTTGGCTAAACCAACCCGCGAAGTGTGCTCGCGCCGCTCCCAAATCGATCGATTTCTAGTCCCAGGTGCTGCAAGGCGCTCACCCACAGATTGCAAAGCGGTGGTGGACTGTCAGGGTCGTGAGCAAGGTGCTGTCCGTGCCGCAGTTTTCCTCCGGCTACAATCACTGGCAAATTCGTCGCACTGTGGCTAGAAGCATTTCCCATCGCCGCTCCCAGAACAGAAAAGGTTTGATCAAGCAAACTGGTGCCAGCCGCCTCAGTTCGACGCATCTCTTTCATAAAGATGCTCCACTGCCGAAGCAAATCCTGCTCCAAAATGGACAGTTGCTTGATCTTCTCCTCGTCTTGGCCGTGGTGGCTCAAATTGTGGTAAGCAAAATTCTCTCCGGGCTTTGACGGCGTCTTGCTACTCCCGACATAATAGAGCGTGACAATTCTGGTCAAATCGGCTTGCATTGCTAAGCGCGACACTTCCAACAACTGTCCAAATCGCACGATGTCCTCGCCAGGATCAGGGTCTTCCACTGCGGCGACTCCAACGTCCGGTTTCGGCTGGCTGACATATCCTTCTGTGCGAGCCAATCGCAGCTCCAATTCGCGAACACTCGTGAAATACTGATCCAGCTTCTCTCGATCCACGGGACCGACGGACCGTTGCAACTGCTTCGCCTGCCCGCCAACTCGATCCAGAATCGACTGACCTTCGCGAACACGGGCAATCTCGTTGGCAACTTCGTCACTGCTGCCATTGATGAACAGCTTTGCAAACGCCCGGGCTGGGCTCGTCTCAGGCGGCAAAGCGACCCCGTGTCGATTGTAGCTGCAGCTATACGACGAGCTTGTCGAGAAATTCAAGGAAGGGTAACGCGTATGATGCCCAAGCGTCTCAGCAGCCAATTGATCGATTGAAATGGTGTTGCGAAAGGACGACGAACTTGGATGTGGTGCACCGGTAAAGAACGATTTGTCGGAAGCGTGGCCATCACGAACATCGGGATGGTTCAAACCAGATATGATCGTGAAGTCATCGCGCTGCTTTTCGAGGTGCTTCAGGTACGGCGAGGGCGCGTAGTCACGGCCCGATTCCGTTGGGAACAGCAGCGGAGCATGAAAGCTAAAGTAGTTGAGCACCCCCAGGAATCGGCGAGGCTGGGATAGCTCTGCAGCGAGAGCTGGCTGCATCGCATCCAGCCACGGCAGCGCGAGCGCCACGCTGGTACTTTTCAGCATCGTTCGCCGGTCGAGCCTGCGCTGAACAAATGGCTTCATTGGACCCTCAATTAGTGAAGTTTGAAGTAGCTCTTTCGTTCCAATCGCCACTCACATCAACTGCTATCGAGGGGTGTGAAGGAATCGAGGAAATGTTGCTGCTACTTGTTGCGAAACATTCGACTCTGGATGACGCCATGGATCAAGTCGCGGAGACGATAACCATCCCCACGCGTCTCGGCTAATATCGCATCAATGACAACCCGATCCGCAAACTGTGGGGCCGCGCCGGTGAGATGCGTCGTCAGCTTTTCGACCATCGCCCGAGCCAATTGCGTCGAATCGGCAACAATCAGTGACTTGAAATCTTCGATATCGCGGAACTTTCGCCCATCCGGCAACTGATAGTTCGTATCAACAACTGGACCATCCTCATAGTACCGTACATCACTTCCTGCATTCTTCACAAGTTTATCTGCGGCACTTTCGGGTATGATTCGGTAATGAGTCCGCCAACGTCCCGTAGCGTCGAAGCTCTCCAAAGCGAATCCAGGTGGATCAATGATTGCATGGCAGCCTGCACAAGCCACTTGGTCGCGGTGCTTGGCGAGTTGTTCTCGAATCGTCGTCGCGCCACGAATATCCGGCTCAACTGCCGGAACATTTGCCGGTGGGGGAGCTGGAGGCGTGCCCATTATTCGCTCCAAGAAATAGGCTCCACGAATGATCGGCGAAGTCGTCGTGCCGTTTGCGCTAACCTTCAACACAGCACCTTGGGTGATGAACCCACCCCGCGGCGAATCGTCGGGCAAATTCACTTTCTGCAAGCGGTCACGCTCGTGTGGAAAGGCCGGTTGACGACTGTCCAAACTTCGTCTTAGCGAAACAGTTTGAGCAGGAACAGAGTCTGCCGCTCGCTGTAGATGCTCTCGGTATGCATCTTCTAGTCCATAGTGTTCCGCCAAACGAGCATTCAAGTATGTGAATTGACTGTCAACAATGTTGCTAATCGAGAGATTTTCTCGAAGCATCTCAGCAAAGAACGCTTGCGATTCCGCGAGCATGCTGGATTGCAAGTAGCTATCAAACTCGGGGTATAGCTGTAGATCCGGCTGCGTGAAATCTATGTCGCGCAAATTGAGCCAGCTATCTAGGAACTGTTCCACGAATCGACGCGACTGAGGAGAATGGAGCAAGCGATCGGTCTGTTGTCGCAACACATCTGGACTGGATAGAGAACCCGCGTATGCCAACTCACGAAGTTCTTGGTCGGGCAGCGTACCGCACAATCCATAGCTCAGGCGACACGCCAAAGCATGATCGTTCAACGAGCCTGGCGACTCCTCAAGGAAGAGAAACTGCGGCGACGTCAGCGCCATCTTGTAAGCAGCCCGGAGAGATTCATCAAAGGGACGCCCCAAACCCAACTGTTCGTTGAACAACTCCATGTGCCAAGCGAGCTCTTGGGGTGTCACTGGTCGGCGAAACACGACGGGTAAAAATCGGTTCAACAACCGCTCAGCGTCGGCGACAGGCGACGCTGAAGCGACCCGTAACGCTTCTCTTGCGACCGCCACGGCACCGTCGACTTCGCTCTCAGTCGACAAATCACTCGCGAGCGGCAAATCACCATACAAGAATCGATGACCGCGGGGCGGCCACCGAGAGCTGTGTTCAATTCGAGAGCTGTGTTCAA
>CAYPLE010000084.1:0-5162 GCA_964411445.1 uncultured Pirellulaceae bacterium | reverse complement strand
CGATGACCGCGGGGCGGCCACCGAGAGCTGTGTTCAATTCGAGAGCTGTGTTCAAGTTGTGGACCGTCAACAATCTGCGTGGACTCGAAAAGCGGCCCCTCGATTTCGACCCAATCGACAACGACACACATTCCCCACTCCATCGCTTTGTCATCGGTTGATTGCTTGACGATGCGATGCGGGGCAATGGCAAACGTCTGACCGGCAGGAACGCGCGCCTCAAACTCAAACTCGCGATACTCATCGGGGCTCAATTCCACGAACGCGATCGGTTTGGCTGAGCCGTCTTTCAACTGTGATCCCAATCCAAGGCGAGCGATAATGGCACGGTCGTGAACCAGTTGTTCTTTGCCACCTTCCTTGCGTTGCATCATCGCTCGCGCACGAACGCGGAAACGATAGGTTGCATCTGCAACTGGGGGACTCCAAGCACGTAGAGTTCCGTGAGGGATTGCGCCGCCGCCACCGATAAGTGCCAAATTGCCGTCTTCCGCATTGACCCATTGGCTATTCTGAAATCCGTGGTTGTAATCATGCCACGTCTCTTCGTAGTCGGTCCGGATTCTCTGTGCTGGCTCACGAATCGTTTGCACAGTAGCATCTCGCAATGCCATATCGGCAGCGACTAAGTATCGCTCGAGGTGTGCTACCGACAAATTCAGGGCCTCGCCGACGTTATCGAAGCCACCCACTGTTGCGTCTTCGGGCAACAGTTCACGCAGCGGTGTGTTGACGCCTAGAAGATCGTGCAGCGTGTTTGCATACTCAGTTCGATTCAAACGACGGTAAACGACGCGTCCCAAGCGTTCTTGTCGCTCAAGCGAAACTGCATGTAAATGCCCTGCGAGCGAATCGCAGAAGGCCACGCGGGCTTCGTCACTTGGCTGAGCCTCCGAGGCGGGAGGCATGTCGGCCGCTTGTACCTTATCTAACACCTTCACCCAAGCGTTGAATATGCTGGCGTCAAAGTCAGCCGCTTGCGTACTAGCGTTGGGCAACTGAGTGAGATCAAATCCTCCTTCGAGTGCATCAGAATCATGGCAAGCAATGCAGTACTGTTGCAGGAACGGAATCTGTGGCCCAACTTCGTCGGCAGCGATCGGCAGCGCGGCGCCAAGAAGTACGACGAGGGCGCACAAGGAGCACCGCCAGCGGGATTGGCCAGTAATTTGTCGTAGCAGCGCGTGGGTGCTCATTTCTCGGGCCTCCGTGCGAGACGAAATCCAGTGTCTGGGTACCACCGCGATGGGCTGGCATTCGATCGAACGCTTGCCTGTAATTTATGCCAGGTGTGCGCCGCCGAGCCTCCTCGAAGCACGCGTTTGTGTTGGTGGATGATATCCTCGGTCCATTCCCAAACATTGCCGCCCATATCCAAGGCACCAACTGGGCTCACCGCGTTGGGATAGGAACCAACGGGGACGATGCCTCCGAAGCCACGCGAAACTGCGGCCGCATTGGGAAGGTCCGACCCTTCGCTCGCCTTCTCCGGAATTTCATTGGTGGACATCGGAAATTGCCAATAACTTCCCGCTGGTCCGCCTTCGATTTCGGGCTGGAAGTAGGCTGCTTTGTACCACTCATTTTCAGTCGGCAACCAATAGCCCGCATCCTCGCTCCGCCTGACTTGAACTCCATCGGCCATCCGATATGCTCCGGTCTCCGTGTTCGCCGCGGCGCCGGTTTTCTTACCGTTGTGAAGCCAGTTTGCGTACCGCATCGCGCTGAGGCAGGTGACAAAGATGACAGGTCGGTCCTCCCATTGTTCGGCAACATCGTATTGCCAGTTGCCAGGCGAGCCTGTGCGATAGATGCATTGTGGAACGTCCATGCGAATTCCGCCTTGGCCAAGGTCGGTGATGACATGGTCCCCCATTGCTCTTTGCCAGAGGCCGTGTGGATCGGAGTCGGAGGCAACCGCGCGCAAGAAATCTGCGTACTGGCCAGCAGTCACCTCGCATTGCATGATCTCGAACGGTTTGGCTACTGTGCCTATGCCGTTTCGGTCTGGTGGATTGTTCGGATGGCCAACCATCAACCACTTTTCTTGCGCAGCGCACTGGGCCAGCATGTTGATTGAGACCAACATCAGACTTACAAGTGTGAGCGACTGCACCGAGCGGCTACGCACCATAACGCTCCAAGGATCAAAATTTGGGGACTTTCACGGCGGCCAACTCGAGCCGCTTCCGCTGAGCCTACGCATCGCCCGCCTTTTCAGCTTTCTTGTTCTTGGGCTTCACCAAGCAGTGAAAACCGACGCACAGCGTTTCCTCTTCGCGCTGTTGAACAGCCCCCTGGAGCAACTGATTGACAACGGCAGCTTGCTGCGGATCAAGCGCGGCAGAGACAATGTGTTGTTGCCCACCAGGTCCAACGACAACGCTTGTCAGCACAGCAACGGTGTCTTCGTGCTGAAGCGCCGCAATGACGTGCTCGCCAACTTGAAGCTGAGGATTTTTGATGGAAGTGACAAACTGCTGAATCTGCTTTGCCGAAGCGTTCTGAACCTCGGGAGCGTTGCCTTCGGCATGTTCTTCGGCCACGTCGGTTTCTGGCGTGTCGGTTTCTGGCGTGTCGGTTTCTGGCGTGTCGCGCCGGTCCTCGGAGGGGGCTTTATCCTGACTCATAACTTCCTTTACGTTTGTGGTTTGAATTGCCTTGATTCGCTTCGTTGCTGACTACGCAGAGCCTTGCGTTTTGCGAATTGCCTGCACTTGTTCGTCTACAACAGCATAATCAACTTCGTGAGGCGCCACGTTGGCTCTGCTTGCCTGTGCGGCCGTAACACCCGCGTACTCCCCCATCGCCACGGCATTTCCCGTCACGCGGTAGCTTGAATGGGCGATGAAGTCACCACTAATACATCGGCCAGCCATCATGAGATGATTGACTTCGGCGGAAAGCAAGGCGCCCAGCGGGATGTCAAACGGCTTCGCTTTTATGCCTCGATTGCCATAACCACCATCAGACTTGTTGATCGCGTGGATATCAACACAGAATCCGGAGGTGCAAACGCTGTTCGCAAGCTTTCTTCCGACCTCAACATCCTCCTTCCGGACCACCTCGCGGCCTTGCAGGCGTCGGCCGTCGCGCACTCCAATTTGCTCGCTCGTCGTCACTAAGCGGATGTCTTCCCACTCGGGCAGTGTTTGGAGGCCTCGCACGATGTTGTTCAACTCGTTCCGCGCACGAAAAGTAGCTTCGGTGATGGCTGCGGCATCGTCGGGCCGAACGCCGTATTCGTGATTCATCATGACCGAGGCGATCGAGCCGCCCATGTGGAAAATGGTCGGCTTGGTGTAGCTTGGGCTGTAGCCGCCGCGCTGGATCTCCGCTCGAAAACGATCTTTGTGCTTACCATCGGTGCTCCCGGACCGGCTAAAGCGGCTGAGCATTTCCGGAGGTGCTAAAATGACCCCGATTAAGGACATGGGTTGGCAAGGGCAATTGTTGCCTTTAGCGTTGTCGCCAACTTCGAATGAGCACCCTGCGAGAGCTCCAACGTCTCCATCACCAGTGGCATCGATCACGACGTCGGCCCGCCAGGCTTGTCGCCCGGACTTCGATTCGGTGACCACCCCGCAAATCCGCTTCCCGTCTAGCTCGACTGCGACCACTCGAGTGTGTAATTGCGCCGCAATTTTAAGCTGTGTGACGTAAGTTTCTAACACCCATTTCATCGTTTCGACATCGTACATGTACGATAGCCACGTTCTCGGGCGGAGCTCGATGTGTCCGTATTTGGTATTTGACGCATCGAGTCGTCGAATGAGTTCAGTGTTAAAACCGGGTTTGTCAGCATCGATCACGTAGGACAGCATGCCGCTGGTCCAGACCCCGCCCAGACATCCGTGACACTCAAGGATTTGCACCGAAGCGCCAGCCCGCGCGGCTGCGATTGCCGCACTTATTCCCGCTGGACCTCCGCCGCACACTAAAACATCGCATTGGCCCGCAACGGGCGTCAGACGCTCTGGTTCCACAACACCTGCGAGTGTGCCACTTGGCTGTCCTTCGGCGGCTTTTCCTGCAACTACCTGGCTTCCAACGGCCTGGCTTCCAGCAACTTGTCCAAGCACTCCAACGGAGCCAATTGCCGCAGCAGTACCGCCAATCAACGATCGCCGATTTAGCACTGATCCACCCATGACTGTAAGTGCAATACGCGTTTCAATAAGTGTTCGCGTTCAAAACTGTCCACCCGCTCAGCGAAGAAGGCCACGGCTATTGCACATCATAGAATATGGAACCAGCGCGATGGACACGATGACAACCACAGCAGGCAAAGCCATGGCCCCCATTCCCATCACACTAGCAGTCTCAGTGAAGAAAAGCATATGCCCATACTGCACAAGGACACCGACCAGAGAGGCAACGAAAAGCACAACTGCAAACTTGCGTCTCAGCAGCAAAACGATACATCCAAGTGTTCCGCCGATCACGGCGATAGCGAAGAACAAACTGACCCATTGAGGCAAATCGGTGTAGAGTTTCTGTTGCTCCGCCGGAAGGCTCTTTAGGCTCTCGTCGGTCATGGCCATCTGGGAAGCGAACGCCATGAGACCTAGCAAATTCCAAAGCAACATCACCCCGCCAATGACCCAGAACCAAGCTGGCGTATTGCTCGGCGTTGACCTTTCCACGACATCGTTTGACATTCGTTTTTCCGCATCCAAAGGTATTTTGTTTCCGATTTGTGCCTGCTGGGCAAGACGCATCCCCCAGCAGCTCTCGGTCCAAGCTGGCATTCCCGGCGGGGCCCAGCGTAGGGCCAACCTGCTTTTTCCTGTTCCAGCCTAACCGCCACATTCTGGGAAACGATGATAGCATATATCAACTCGGATCGGTCACCCACTCAAAGATTCACGCTGGAGCAACAGTCTCTACACGCTAGCGTGCGCCGTTGGATTGGAGTCTGAGCCGAACGCGCCAGCGTCGGGCGTCGGCTTTTGGGTTGAACGCCAGGGCCCGTGGCTAGCGCCATCGGCTCAGCTAGTTGGGCTCATGGCTAGCGTCGGCTCGGCTTGGAAAACTGACTTGCCCTGCGATTCAGGCAACGAGCGCTTGCAAATTTTGCTCTAATGGCTCCGTTAAAATTCACGGCCCGAATGGGCAGTTCGGTACTTCCGTCAGTAAAGAGAACCATTGACAAAGATCCC
>CAYPLE010000083.1:25191-28271 GCA_964411445.1 uncultured Pirellulaceae bacterium | reverse complement strand
GGTGATGCGTCAAGAGAGCAACCATCAGATAGGCACAAAGCCCGATGCGATAGAGAAATTTGTTTGATCGCTGACTCTTCATTTTGCTATGTCTGTGCGATGTAACACTTAGTTCTTGCGTTGCCAACACCGTTGCCAAAGACGCCTTGCACTGCGTGCCATCGTAGGCGGGTATCCGGCTGCTATTTTGATCGCGTGCAACTTTGCTGTTGATTGTGTTAGCGATCGCTAAGTGCTAGTCTACTGGGTTGGGAGGCGTCTGTGTCGTGCGGCGTTGTCGTGTTGCCGTGCGGGTAGGTCGGGGGGGGCAGGGGACTAGCAGTTCGTAAACTTTCAGGATGATTGGGAAATGGGCTTATGACGTCTCCAGGGATGCGTCGAGACGAAGCGATTCAAAGACTGCAGAAGCGTATCGACCCGTGGGATATGGTCGTCATTGGCGGCGGAGCGACGGGGGTGGCAGTTGCTTTGGATGCGGCCAGTCGCGGGCTGGATGTCTTGCTGCTTGAACAAGCGGATTTTGGCAAAGGGACGTCAAGCCGCAGTACCAAATTGGTGCACGGTGGCGTTCGCTACTTGAAGCAGGGTAATATCCGTTTGGTGCGGGATGCGCTACGCGAACGATCACTACTTCGATCCAACGCTCCGCATCTAGTCCACGACTTGCAATTCTTGATTCCCTGCCGCAACCTGTGGCAAAGACTCTTTTACGGTTTTGGTTTGAAACTGTACGACTTTCTGGCTGCCGGACGAAATTTCGGTCGTTCACGTGGCGTGTCAGCCGATGAGGCGTGTCGGATTGTCCCGGGAATGCGTCCAGATGCGGTTCGAGGGGGAGTCGTATATCACGACGGCCAGTTCGATGACGCTCGGCTGTTGTTGAGTATGGCGAAGACGGCGCATGATCAGGGCGCTTGCTTGATCAACTACGTCTCGGTTACTGATGTGACCAAAGATCGCAAAGGGAACGTATCTGGCGTCACGGCCACCGATCGAGAGACGGGTAGGTCGTTGCCAATCGCAGCCCGCTCGGTGATCAATGCGGGAGGACCGTTCTGCGATAGCATTCGAAAGTTGGATGATGTCGAGTGCGAACCGCTGCTGGCTCACAGCCAGGGTATTCACTTGGTGCTGCCAAGAAGCTTCCTTCCAGGCGATACGGCGATCATTGTTCCGAAGACACCTGACGGACGAGTGATTTTCATCATTCCGTGGCATGATCGAGTCGTTGTAGGCACGACCGATACGCCGATTCCATACGTGACTCCCGAACCGGTTCCGCAACCTTCAGAAATTCAGTTTTTGTTGGAGCTGTCGGCTCAATACTTGTCGCAAGCGCCGCAGATGAAGGATGTGTTGAGCGTTTTCACCGGAATTCGCCCGTTGATCAAAGGAGACAAATCCGCGCGAACGGCTTCGCTGTCGCGCGATCATGCGATTCATATCTCCGCTTCGGGCCTGATCACGATTACGGGCGGTAAGTGGACGACGGTCCGGGAGATGGCGGAAGACTGCGTCAATCGCGCGGTCAAGGCGGCCAAGTTGAGCGCCACTGAGTGCAAAACGAAGGCTCTCAAGTTACATGGATCCACTCCATCGGCGCCCGCCAGCGACCCACGATCATTCTACGGAAGCGACTTGGAAGCGATCAAGCAACTCGAAGCGGACAACATTGATCTTGCAGCTCCAATGTGTGTTTCGCTTCCGATTTGCAAATCCGATATCGTCTGGGCAGTACGTAATGAGATGGCTCGGACGGTGGAAGATGTCCTGGCTCGCCGCACGCGTTCGTTGCTGCTCGACTGTTCGGCAGCCCTAGCGATAGCGCCGCGGGTTGCGCAAGTCATGGCTGACGAACTTGGGTATGATGCAGCTTGGTGTCGCGAACAACAAACGCAGTTCGAATCTTTAGCCACGAACTATTTGCCCTAGTAAGCTTGGCTAATTTAGCATGCCATCCGTCGGCCGAAAGTTGCTTGCGATCGGCGGGGAACGCGAGGCCGCTATTCTTCTGCGAACTTATGCTCGCAGCAGCCGTTGAGCCGGTTAATCGTCACGCAAAACGCGGCGGGGGGGACTGCGGTAGGCTGCGTTTACTCCTGACCTACCAGGGCGCGTGCGCTTGACAACGCGCGAATGCTTGCTTAGATTCGCGCGACCCTGGGCGAAGTCACTCTGCTAAGGCGTTGATCGCGGTAGTTTGGGTAGTTTGCCTGCTCCTAATTGTGCACTTTCGAGCGTGTTTCTGAGAAGAATTGCGACGGTGCACTAATACTGTCCACAAAATGTGGGCCGCGCGATGAGTTTGTCGTCGCTCAGCCCCGCCGAAACAAGTGTCAATCATGACGGATCTCTCGGGTATTGCCCATCAGTTGCATCGTTCAGTCGAAAACCTTCGCATTGCCGCTGGGCTGTTAGAACAGGGCTACCAGCCTGCGTTCATCGCTCAGTACCGAGCTGATGAAACGGGCAATCTTTCTCGCACCGAACTGTGGGCCCTCAAACTTGAGATTGACCGGCAGCAGCGTTTGGCGACTGCGCGAGTCCGGCTGACGAGCCAATTGCCGAAAGACGCAGAGCTTGACGAAGAAGCCACGGCGGCGGTTGCGGCAAGTAAGACGGAACTCGACATCGAAGTTGCCCTTCGAGCCTTCCGAGCACGTCGGTCGCTTGCGCTGGCAAGTGAGGGAAGTGAGCGCTGGAGTGCTCTGCTAGAGAAGCTCATCGCGTGTGAGTCACCCGTTGACGACGTGGATCAGTTTGCGGCTGACGCTCTTGGTATCGACAAAGCTGAGGCTCCTGTGGCGCTTGAGCAGACGCGCCGTCTGATTAGCAGTCTTCTTGCTGGGGATACGGATCTCGCCCGAACCCTCCGCGAGTCGATTCAAAAGAAGGCCAAGGTGAACGTCGAGCTGTGTCCGCAGCCAACGACTCCTCAAGCCGAAGAAGCCGCTGCTGCAAGCGATGAAGTTCCTTCGGAAAATGCGTCCACCGAAGTAGCACAAGTTGACGCCGAAGAGCATGCGGCCAACCTCGCAAGCCCCGCTACTGAAGCTTCCGAGCAATCCGAAGCTGCTCCA
>CAYPLE010000083.1:0-25091 GCA_964411445.1 uncultured Pirellulaceae bacterium | reverse complement strand
GAACAGACCGTTGCTGCTCAGCAAGATGTAGCTGGCGGCGCGCAAACCGGCGAAGAGCCAGTCGATGAACAGCAGCCTGCACCTGAAGAGGCGAATGGCGAGTCCGCTGAAGTTGCGGGAGAGAGCGAAGACGCAGACGCAATCCTTTCTAAGCGGTTTGGCGACAGCAAGAAGACAAAGAAGAAGGCCAAAGCAGTTGAGACTGCCAAGGCCAAGGCGAAAGCCTCTGCAGCCAAGCTAACGCCCCGGCAACGACGCCGCCGTTGGTTGGTCGCCATGCTAACCCCGATGAAGAACCTCAAGAAACCGCTCGGCAAGCTGACTTCGTACCAGCAACTGATGCTTGGACGTGGACGGCGAAGCCAAATTGTTGAAACGCACCTCGATTATGACAAAAAGAGTCTGATTCCGCTTTCGCGAGATCGCTTTGTCCGCCGCGACCACCCGCTTGCGAAATGGTTCTCCGAGGCGGCTGAGGCTGCTTTCGACGCTGGGCTACGTGCGAAACTGGAGAGTGACGCCGTTACTGAGCTGGAAGAACTCGCCTCCGAGCAGCTACTCACCACGGCTGCTGAAGGCCTCCGGCGAACACTTATGCAACGCCCTGTTCGCGGCCACCGCATCATGGTGGTCGACTCTGTGGGACCAAAGGTCTCGGCAGTTGCCATTGTCGACCAAGCCGGAAATGTACTTGCCTGCGACGAAATCCAGTGTTCTGCCCTGGCCACACAGGTTGAACAGAATGTCATGCGACTTGGCGAATTGGCACACAAATACAAAGTCACGCTGCTGGCCCTCACCAACGGACCTGCTCGACGGTTCCTGGTTCATACGCTGCGGGAGTTGATGAAGCAATCGGCCAATTCTGGCCTGCGTTGGACGATGGCCGATCGAAGCGGCGCGGACGCCTATGCGGCTGGTCGGGTCGCTCTCCGAGAGCTCTCCGCCTTCAACCGTCGCGATCGGGCTGCGATTTGGGTGGCTCGAAGCCTGCAAGATCCGTTGACTCAGTACTTGAAGGTAGGCATCAATCGAATTCGTCTTGGAAGTTACCAGAGAGAGCTTCCACAAGAACCGCTTAAGAAATTGGTTCGCGAGACAATTGCCGACTGTGTTGCTTCGCGAGGAGTCGATGTTCACAGCGCCAGCGTCGCCCAATTGCTTTGTGTGCCCGGCATTACGGACGAGCAGGCTCAGCAAATTGCCACGCTGGCCGCCCAAGGTGGCATTGAGAGCCGACAGCAGCTTTTGGATTCAGTGGACGGTTGGACGGAGACCCAATCGCGGCAAGCCATCGGGCTGCTACGCGTGTTCGGCAGCGAGCAAACATTTGATGCGACTTGTATCCATCCCGAAGACTATCGTTTGGCGCAACGGTTGGTCGACAACACCGAGCTGGAAATTCCACCGGCTGCACCAGAGGGTTGGACGAAGCCGGACCCGATGGATGTTTCCAAAGTCGACAGTGATTTTGTCGTAGATTCCGAGCCCAGCTCCAGCGAGCAACCTGCGTCTGACGAGGTGACCGGAAGCAGCATTGCTGAACCTGCCGCTGATGGACAGACCGACGACTCCAACAACGCCGCTCTGAGCGAGGCCGCTTCGGAGAACTCCGCTGAGGTTGCCAGCATAGACTCTGAAGCTTCTGAAGAATCGGCAGAAGCCGAACCAGCCCCTGCATCCGAGACTACGGGCGACGCAGATGCCGCTGCAGTTGCTGAATCATCTGCTGAAGCGGGCACAGAACCGGCCGACACCTCGACGGAAGCTGCGATTTCCGATTCCGCGTCGACCGCGCCCCAAGGCGAGGCTACCCAAGGCGAGCCTGCCGAAGCATCCGCTGACAAAGCAGGGGAACAAACGGCCGCCGAGAGTGGACCTGCTCCGGAGTATCCCGAAGACGTTGAAGCGGCCCAAGCCAAACCGTTGCCCATTGATGTTGAGAAGCTAGCTCGCGGTTGGCAAGTAGGACGCGAAAAGCTCAAGAGTATCGCCCACGCACTGAACGAGCCTTTTGCTGATGCACGTCTACGCGGTGCACCGGTGCCGCTGCGTACCGAGATGCCTTCGCTGGAAAATTTGAAACAAGGCACGTGCATTTGGGCAGTGGTCGTCGGCGTGGCCGATTTCGGCATCTTCGTTGAACTTGGCCCAGAATGCAGTGGCTTGATTCACATCAGCCGCCTTTCAGATCGTTTCGTTGACGACCCGCACGAATTCGTTCAAGTCGGCGACTTGATCATGACTTGGGTGGTCTCCGTAGATGAGAAGAAGGGTCGCGTCGCCCTGACTGCCCTGTCTCCACAGCAGAGAGAAGCACAACGCTCTGCATCCGAAGGACGTGACGGGGGACGCGGGCGAGATGGTCGTGGTGGTGATGCACGCGGCGCCCGTGGCGGACAGCGTGAGGGTGGCGGACAACGTGGACGCAGCGGCGACCGAGGCGGAAATGCTAGTCGCGGGCCGGGCGGGCAGCGTGCAGGCAGTGATCAACGCGGTGGAGGCAATCGCGGTGGAGGACGAGGCGGCCAGCGTGGTCCAGGGCGCGGTCGTGACAATCGAGGCGGGAATCGTTCTCGTGACTCCCGTCCATCGAAGCCCGTTATCGTGAAGAGCAAGAAGCCAGTCGATCCAATTTCGTCCGCGATGAAAGAGGGCGCCGAGCCACTGCGATCATTCTCGGACTTGTTGCAGTTCTACGACGCGAAACGAACGGACGAGCCGGATCCTAAGGCAAAAGATGGTAAGGAAACCGGTAACGTGGAGACTTTCCAAGCGGAAGCTACGCCCGCAACACCGGTCGAGACTGGCAGCAATGATTCAGGCACACCGGCGACTGACCAGCAGCAACAGCGAGACGTTGCGGCCGCCGACACCGCTTCCCCAGCGGCTGGCGATGCTGCCAATAGCGATGCTGCCAGCGATTCGACGTCCGGCAGCGCGACCGAGAAGGATGCCTAGGGCAAGCTCGTAGAAGCATTGTCCGACCAGTCCCTGGACGAGTGCAATTGTGGCACCTAGCCGTCATTGCAAGTACGCTGCAATTTTCGCCGGAAGCCATTGCTAGTTGAGTTTGGTTACGCTTGGACAGAACGGTGTGGCTCTCGCCGTTGGTTACAAACTTACAGAATGAAACCTGAGGATCATGGTTGATACAACGACCGCCGAATTGCTCTTCTTACCCGATACTGAGGAGTTGCGTTTCTTGCCAGAAGGCCCAACAGATTTGGGCGACGGCAAGTTTAGCTGGGTGGCCATTCAGCACGGTGCCGATGCAAAGCACGGCTCGTTGAACATCTTTGATGTCAGCTCGCGAGAGAACCAGAACTTTCCGCTGCCTGGACGACCCGGATTCGCGAAACCAACCACTCAAGACGGTCTGTTTGTCGTCGGTTGTGAACGCGCTCTAGGCTTAGCGAACACGAAAGATGGTTCATGGTCAGTGCTCGCTGACGGTATCGATGCGGACGTGACGGACACCATTATTAACGACGGCACGCTTTTCGGAAGCGATGTTGTGTTCGGTACAAAAGACCTCGCGTTCGCGACACCGAAGGCGGGGCTCTATCTTTACCGAGGCGCCGAGCAGCAATTGACAAAGTTGTGCGGCGGCCAAATCTGTAGCAACGGCAAAGATGTCGTCAGCACGGCTGCTGGCGGGCTGTACTTGATCGACATCGATTCACCGACGCGGAAAGTTGTGCGATACAAGCTAGACGTCGCGACGGGCAGTTTGACAGACGTTGAAACGATCGTCGACTTGGCCGATTCGACCGGTGTACCTGACGGAATGGTGCTTTCGCCGGATGAGCAGAGCATGATCATTAGCTTCTACAACCCCGATCCTGCGCCTGTAGGGCAAACGCGTCAATACAGCATGTTAGACGGCAGTCTGGAACACATCTGGGAAACTCCAGGTAGTCCTCAGAACACTTGCCCGCTGCTGTTGCCTGTCGATGGGGCGATCAAATTGATCATCACCACCGCTGTTGAACACATGCCTGCCGACCGACGCGGCAACTCGCCCGACGCAGGCGGCTTGTTCATCGCCGACACGAATTTTGTTTCTCCGCCAACGGCGACGCGATTTCCGATTGACTGACATCTGGCCAGATGGGGCGGTGATAGAGTGCCGTTCCGCCACGTTCAGCTCTTAGTAGCGCGCTCCGCGGAACGGTCGGCACAGTCGAGATTGACATCGCGAACTACAATCCTGAGTGGTCGTAAGGAATATCGAAACGCCAGAATCGCGATGTGCTTGCATGGCGGCGAAAGCCACTACATTTCACGTCGGCTGGAAGGCTCCACTGGGACACAGGAACCGACTTTCACGTCAGGAAAAGCGATATGCCTAGTCATTGGGGGCTGCGAACTCGACAACTTGCTCTAGGGCGAATTCCATTGCTGATGGGCATTGTGAATGTGACTCCAGACAGTTTCTCCGACGGCGGCCGCTTCTACTCACCTTCGGACGCGGTCGAGCAGGCGTTGAGGATGGAGGACAGTGGCGCTGACATTATCGATATCGGCGGCGAAAGCACTCGTCCTTATTCAGACAAGGTGGCTGTGGACGAAGAGCTGTCGCGCGTCGTCCCCGTGCTAGAAGCACTCGGTGGGCGGCTCCAGATTCCCGTTTCGATCGATACATCCAAGTCACAGGTGGCCGCCGCGGCACTGGATCTCGGCGCAGAAATCATCAACGATGTCACTGGTCTTGAATCCGACCCAGAAATGTTGCCTTTAGCGGCACGCTCCGGTGCTGGAGTCTGTGCGATGCACATGCAGGGCACTCCACAGACGATGCAAGACAACCCTGACTATGAGGACGTGGTTGCCGAGATTCGCGCGTATGTTCTGAAGCGTGACGCGGCTCTGCTGGGCGGGGGAGTTGCCGAGGAAAAGATTTGCTTGGACCCTGGCATCGGGTTTGGCAAGACACACGATCACAATCTGCAACTGCTTGCTGGTGTCGAAGAGTTTGTGAGCACAGGACGTGTTATCCTGGTCGGACATTCTCGAAAAGGCTTCATTGCCAAGATCCTTGGCGACAAGGCCATCCAGCGCGACAACGGAACTCTCGGCGTCAGTCTGGCAATGGCCATGAAAGGCGTTCACGTGCTTCGCATCCACGACGTTGCTGGCACTAGACAAGCCTTTTGTTGTTTCGATGCAGCCGGCGGGTTCGGAAATTTGGATTAAGGCGTTGCTCATCTGACGCCAGGATAAAGGCTCAGACCGTTGATTGACCTTCGTGACAAGATTTTGTTCTGGCGAGACTCTGGGCTCTCTCGTAGCCGCGCGAGTATTCTAGCGCTCATCGCCGCCGGCAGCATACCGCTTCTGGGCGTATTGTTGTTTGGTTGGCGTGTGTTCGACGTCGTCTACGTTTACTGGCTGGAAAATGTCGTCATTGGCGTCTTCAACCTTCTCAAAATTTTGCTTGCTCAAGGTGACGCGGGTGAGTCCCAGCAGGTGGGTGGTCGGCGGATCCGAAAGACAAAAGAGCTCGCCCAGCTTCAGAGTGGGCCAGTCCAGCATGCGGTCAAGCTGTTTCTGATGCCATTCTTCACGGTCCATTACGGGATGTTTTGCTTCGTGCACGGAATCTTTGTAGTCACATTGCTAGGCGGCGATGGACCGAAAGGAAACTTGAATGGCAACATGGGCGACGGCTTCAGCCCGTTTGGTCCGTTTTCTGAGATGATGTCGAAGCCGTGGTTTGTGATTGCAGTCATAGGCATGATTGCCAGCCACGGGATCTCGTTTGCAACGAATTACATCGGCCAGGGAGAATACCGCAAATACAGCCCAATCACACTCATGTTTTTGCCCTATGGCCGAATTATCGTATTGCACATCGCACTCATCTTCGGCGCGTTTCTGATCATGTCGCTGGGTTCTCCACTGTTGCTGCTGGTGATTGTTGTGGTCGGCAAAGTCTGGATGGATGTGACCTTGCATCTGGTCGAACACAACAAAGCAACTACGTCCAAGAATTCCGGACAACATGCCGGAGAGAGCGCTTGAGAAGCAGCCCCGGACTGCGCGCTGTGAATGCTGTTGAACCCTGTGCCGCTCGTGCTATCAATGGGCAGGGAGCGTTTTGCATCGGCAACCGAACGAGCTGATCCGGAGTAGCTCGTTCGGTTGCCCATCCGCCTGCACTCTCGATTGGAAAACGCTGCGTGCTGTCAGCGTTTCCCGGCCACGGTTGTAGAGAGTGTTGAATTGATGAACAGGCGTAAGTGCAGAGTTAGGGCACTAAGCGAGGCCTGCACGCTCTTTGGGATCACGAAGACCGTTGGCTAGTTTGGCAAGGGCTTCGGTTTCGATTTGGCGAACGCGTTCGCGGGTCAGTCCGAGCTCAGCACCGATTTCTTTGAGTGTGTGCGACTGGGTGTCGCCGAGGCCGAATCGCATGCGAAGTACGGTTGCTTCGCGAGTGTCGAGATTGTCAAGCATCTCGAGTACGGTGCTAAGCACGTCATGGTCCAGCAGCTCTTCGTCCGGAGCCTTGAGCCGCTCATCCATGACCATTTCGCCCAGGGACCATCCGGCATCGGATTGATCGCTCTGCGGCGTACTGTTGTAAATCTGAATTGCCTTCTTGATGATCGGTAGCTTCTTCCGCGGCAGGCCAAGAATCCGCCCGACTTCTTCTTGCGTCGGCGATCGCCCCAATTCTTCGCTGAGTCGAGCGGACGCACGTCGCCACTTGCTCAACAGCTCCACCATGTAGGCGGGGATACGGATCGTCTTGGCCGAGTTGATCAACGCACGCTTGATCGACTGCTTAATCCAGTAACTTGCGTAGGTACTGAATCGCGTTCCGACCTCTGGGTCGAAGCCTTCCACCGCACGCAGCAAGCCCAGATTGCCTTCCTCGATCAGATCCTGCAGCCCTAGGCCCTTGCCGACGTAACCGCGTGCAATGTTTACGACCAGTCGCAGGTTGGCTCGGACCATATGGTCGCGAGCTCGAACGTCCCCTTGGCCGATGCGGCGTGCCAAGTCACGTTCCTCCTCAGCGTTCAACAGAGCCGTCTCGTTGATCTCGCGAAGGTAGGTCTCCAGCGGAGATTGCGGCTGAACGTCATCTGCTTGACGGGGTTTGCGAGTCGATCGGAGCGCCTTGCGTGCTTCGGCTAACTCGTCGACTTTTTCCTCGATTTCGGACATAGCGTTCTCTACTACTGGCAATCGTTGTGTGGCGCAGAAGGACCTTCGCCATCTCCCAGGGGCCATCGGGATGGAGCTGAGGAGGGTTTGTGAATAAGGACGCAGCAATTCGGGCATAGCGAGCAAATGCTGGCATTGGGCTGCTGAGTGATCTATCGTCGTGACACCTGCAAAGAATCGACGGTTTGCGAAACACTTCCGCTTATTCCGCTTTTTCCGTTAGCGCAAGGCATCGCGATTGACGAGCTTCTGCCCACCGGCACCACCAACGACCGAAGCCTGATGCGGGCATCGGCATAAAACGCTGCGAGGAAAGAAGATCAAGGGGCGGGCGGAGAGCGACGGGCATGAGAGCCTCATCGTACCGAAGGAGCCTATTCGATTAATTTCTTGTGGGGCAAGAACGCGACTTGAGAAGGTGGCAGAAAATGCCGCACCACTGATCATGCCGAGCCTACGACACTAAAAGCGCGAGACATCATGTAGTGCCTGCGTGGCACTTAATCGCGTGCATCTTTCACAACGGACAAGCGCGTTAGAACTCCAAATCGCCCTATCTTCTACTGCAGACGCCCTCCCACGTTTTGCTCCGATGCTTATGTTTGTGCGTCTCGCTAAGGAGCATAACATTGTCTTGCGCTTTAGTTGGTTTAGATTGTACCGTGTCTGCAACTGGAGCATTTGGCAAATTGCGATAAACGACGCAATCGCATGAGCGGCTTCGTTCCATTTGGCGCATCATTGACTTACGTTTTCGACAGGCTCACACCGGCACCGCTCTTGGCCTCCTATTCATTGGTCGCTTCGAATGGCTGAACGCAGCGGCACGTAAGGGGGCTGATCTGCGCGCTCAGTGGGTACTGGCCGCGTCATTCTTCCTTTATGTGGTTTGCACGCCCCCTCTGTCGCTTGCTCATTGAATCGGTTGCAGCCTTCTGAGCGCGGCGATTCCGAGGAGAAGTCTGGTACGTTCTTCGGAAAGTTGGTTGAGGGTAGCTTGCGGGAGGCACTGCTAGCTATTAACGTGAAACGTGGCCATTTACAGTGTGCTCGCATCAGCAGTCTGTTGACTCCCACCAAACTGCCTCCCACCGTCGGCGAGCAAGTGCTTTCTGCTGCCAATTGACAACTCGAGAAAGTTAGTTGGTACTCCTGAGCATCGTTTTTGATGAACACCACGAGATGCATATGAAATTCAGCGCTGACAGCCGGTGCAGTTTCCCGTCGCTATTTTGCGTGGCAGTAGCGATGCTACTTTTGAACAGCCCCGCGGTTGCGACGCCCTTGCCGCAGGAGAAGTCGGAAGAGGCATCCACGCAGGCCGAGCCAGACCCGAAGGCACCGCCGCGACCCGAACAAACGGCGGAAGAAAAAGAAGAGAAAGCCGACAAAAAGGCTGCAGCCAAGAAAATCCCGACGCTGGCGATTACGGGTGCAGAGATTCACACCATGTCCGACAAGGGCGTGATCCTGGGCGGAACGCTTCTGATCAGTGGTCAGGAAATTCTATCCGTCGGTGATAGCGAGCTTGCGATTCCAGAAGGAACGAAGACGGTTGATGCGACGGGACTTGTAATCACTCCTGGGCTGATCGACGCACACAGCCGCCTTTGGATGACCAGTGCAGCGGCTGGAGCTACTGCCAGCGATGCGTCACTCAATGTGCTTGATGGCGTTGACGCCTTCGACGAACAATGGCATGAAGTTGTTCGGCATGGAGTCACGTCTGTCTACATTCAGCCAGGATCGAGAGGCACACTTGGTGGCTTCGGAGCAGTGCTATCGGTCGTCCCTGGCGACGATGGACCGCAAGTTCATCAGCACCTTGCATCGCTTCAAGCTTCGCTCGGCGTTGGCGCTTCGACGAATCAAGCTCGATCCCAGCAGTACGACCGCACGAAGAAGGTGCTCCAGGCGGCCGCCGATTATCAGAAGAAGTGGGACGCCTACAACGAGTACGTGAAGAAGCAGGAAGCGGCAAAGAAGAAATCCGAGAAGGAATCGAAGAACTCGGCGTCAAAGAAATCTGCGACCGACAAGTCGAAGACCGATTCTGATACAAAACAAGCAAAACAAGAAGAAGCGAAACAACCAAGTCGCTCATCAGTCGCGGAGAAAGCTCCTTCAAAGGATGCAAAACCTACGTCGAAGGAGGCGGAAACTAGCAAGGACGATGCGAAGAAAGCCAAGCCTCCTGAGAAGCCTGATGTCGACGAGACAAAAGCCCGATTGGCACGCGTATTGGCTGGCGAAATACCGATGCGACTGGAGATTAACTCCTCGGACGACGCCTACTATGCTCAGAAGTTGCTCAAGGATTTCAAAGACCTGCAGATCATCTTCACTGGCCTTGGCGACCTGCGATCTGCAACGGAATCCATTGTCGAACTGAACGCCCCTGTTGTTCTCGGGCCATGGCTGAAGGCAGAGTCCAGTTATCGCAGTGAACCAGACGCCTGCACCGAGTGGTCGTCGAGTTTCGCCGACTACGATGGTGCGATGGTCATCGCTTCCAATGGCTCGAGCAGCCGCAGTTCTCGAATGCTGCGATTCCATGCAGCACAGGCTGTTGCATCAGGCGTTGACCACGACACAGCACTTGCTGCAATCACGTCTTCTGCTGCCCGCGTGCTCGGTGCATCCGAACAAATTGGCAGTTTGGAAGCCGGCAAGCGAGCAGATTTGGTTGCTTTCGCTGGAGCTCCTTTAGACACTTCCACAGCCGTTGCTTGGGTCATCTCCGGAGGTGCCATCGTTTACAACTCTGGCTTGACAGCTCCCGAGCAGGTTGCCGCATCGTCAACTAGTGAAGCTGCCGTGGATCTGCGGACAGTCAAGGCCAATAGGCTTGCGCTAAAGACGCGAAACTTCTTGCTGCCGAGCGGCAAGACCGCTCCCCGTGTTGTGATCATCAACCGCAATCGTGGGACGTTCACCGCGGTTGCTCCGAAGGAGTTCAAGCCGGCAAAAGGCGTAAAGGTTGTCGACATTGGGGACGCTTGGCTGACGCCTGGATTGATTTCATCGCACGCCAATCTTGGTCTGAGCCGCCTGGTCGATCCACGTTTGTCCGACGCCAGCTACGTAGTTGCCGGAGACGCTGTGTCGCCCGACTTTGAAAGTGAATCCGAACTGGTTCAATCCGGTCTACTGCGTGTTTTGCTGGCTCCTGGAAATTCCAACACAATTTCAGGCGCTTGCAGCCTCATTCGCCTTGGCGCGAAGACGCAAGTTGCGGAGCGCGTTGCGGCCGTGAAGTTCGCTATGCTACCAAGTGCTCGCACCTCCGATCGCTTCCCCTCCAGCCTCGCTGGCCAAGCACAATTGATCAAGGAATCGCTGTCCGGAAAATTGCTCGACACTCGTCTGTATATCCCGGAAGCGGCTCGCGAACGTTTGGCGATGGAGCGTACTGCTCGTCTCAAAGCAGTGGCCGACGGTAGTGCTCCTTGCATCATTACCGTTTCATCGGACGCTGAAATTCGTGCAGCCCTGGACGTCATCGAAAAACACAAGCTAGACGCGGCCATCGTTGGCCCTGCTCAATTGGCACCGTTCGTTGAACGCCTGAAGAGGCTGAAGGTGACCGTCATTGCTCAGCCTGCGACTGTTTCGGATTACGGTTGGTACACCCAAGACTTGGCCGATGCCGCGAATGCAGGCGTTCGCGTTGTCTTTGCTGGCGAGAATGCGGAACAACTCCGGTTGACGGCCGCTCTTGCCTCTCAAAGCGGCATGTCGGCGCGGAGCGCGCTGGCAGCGCTTTGTTACGGCAGTCCACAGTTTGGCAACGACTCAAAAGCAGCCGACTTGATTGTCTGGACCGGATCACCACTCAGCCTGTCATCCGAAGTGCAGTGCGTGCTGGTCGACGGAGAAGCAGTCACGGCGGACCAACGCTAGCGAGATGCACATGAGAAACACAATCGGACGAATCGAAATGAAACAAAGTTGCTTGCAGCTAGTCTGTTGTCTCGTCTTGCTGGCGCCCAGCGCGACGACCGTACGCAGCGAGGATTCCGCCGTCCTGATCAAAGCGGAGCATGTCTACACCATTTCCGGTGATGTCCTCTCGCCTGGGCAGGTACTGGTGCGGGATGGCAAGGTGCAGGCGGTAGCGGCGAGCATCGAAGTCGGCGACAAAGTTAAACAAGTTTCCGTCCACTCACTAATGCCTGGCATCGTCAATGCTTTCAGCCAATCTGGCTTGAGCGGCGGGGGGGCGGAAGTCTCGCGTGAGGTCACGCCTGATTTTGACACAGCAAGCACTATCGATTGGTTGGCCAGAGACTTTGTCGAAGAGCTCGACCAGGGGGTGACGACGGTTCAAGTCTTGCCGGACACGCAGAGCGTTTTCTCAGGCTTCTCGGTGACTGCCAAAACGGCCGGTAGCTCCGCGGCGCGGATGCTGAATCCAGAGCAGTCGGTAGTCATCGCGGTCAGCAGCGACCCGACGTCCCGCAACCGATCTCGGAGCAGGCCCGACAGCATTTACGTTCGACAGCCCACGAATCGTATGGGGGTTGTTTGGATTATTCGCAGCACGCTGCACCGAACACAGCAAGGCGAGATGTCAGACGCACTTGATTCATCAACGACCAGCGTTCTCAACGGAATGCTTGACGGATCACGACGTGTTGTGAGCGTCAGTCGGAAGGACTACGACATTCGCAGCGCCTTGGAATTGGGCGACAACTTCGGCTTCCAACCGACTATTTACGGCGGCGATGAAGTTTATCGAATGGTGGATGAATTCAAAGCCAGCGGTGCACCATTGGTTTACACCGCTCTAACCGTCAACTCGACAAGCCGCAGTTTGCGGGGCGCCGAGGGTTCGGAACTACGCTGGAATGTACCTGGCAAGCTTCAGTCGGCAGGCGTCAAATTCTGCTTGGCCGGCGACAACGTTTTGGAACAAGCTCGCTTTGCAGTTCGTTTCGGCTTACCCAAATCAGATGCACTGGCCGCAATCACTCTTCGGCCTGCAGAAATACTAGCCCTGGAAGATCGAGTCGGATCGATCGCTTCAGGCAAGGATGCGGACTTAGTTGCACTCAGCGGTGATCCACTGAGACCAACGTCAACCGTTTCCTGGACAATGGTGGGTGGCAAGATCTACGGTAACATCGAGAGTAACAAATGAAGCACAATCACTCACCCAAGACAGTGACCTTCTGGGGTGCCCTGTTTGGCGTATTCCTTTCCGCTGTCACCGCTGTTAACGCAGCCGGTCCCTTGGCGATTCAAGGCGCAAAGATCATCACCGTCTCCGGAGAGACGATTGAGAAGGGAACCGTGTTGATTCGCGACGGTCGCATCGAAGCGGTCGGCGTTGACATCAAGATCCCAGGCGAAGCGTTCGTGATCGATGGCACTGGCAAAGTGGTCATGCCTGGAATGATTGATACGCACAACGCAGCCGGCATGAGTCAAGCGAATGAGCAGGCATCAGTCGTACCATTCCTATCAGTCGTCGACTCGATCGATCCCATCTCCTCCTATTTCGATGAATGCCGTCGCAATGGGATCACGACGGCCTCAGTCGTTCCCGGCAACAGCACGTTGATCGGTGGCAAGGCGGCAATTGTCAAAACGGCCGGTGGATACGTAAATGACATGCTCGTGCGCCGCGACTCGGCGCTCAAGTTGTCGTTGCGGCCAACTGGCGGCAGTCGTATGAGCCAAATGGCACAGCTTCGAAAGGAGTTGGACGCTGCCAAGAAGGCCATCGCGGAAGAAAAAGAGAAGGCGGAGAAGGAAGCTGAGGCGAAAAAGCCTGACTCGAAGCAGTCCGATTCAAAGGGCAAGGACTCCGATAACAAAGACTCGTCTGACAAGGCTGCAGACGATGACAAAAAAGAAGATGACAAGTCCGCCGCTGAATCCAAGACCGAAGACGCAAAGGAAAGCAGCAAGGCCAAAGACGAAGGTCTTGAGGCGCTGAAGCTTGCCGTTAAGGGAGAATTGCCGGTATACATCTACTGCGAAGTAGCCATGGATGTCGCAGCAGCGAAGAAGATTGTCGACGACTACGGTCTCGAGCCGGTATTTGTGCTGGGCCGCGATTGCTATCCGGCCGCAAAGTTGCTTGCAAAGGAGAAGCGAACGGTCATCCTCGATCCGACGCTCGTATTCTGGAAGACCGATCCACGCACCCGTGAAGACGAAAAGATCGAACTCCCAAAGATCTACAAAGACGCAGGCGTTCCGTTCGTGTTCCAAGTCAGCGATTCAAATCGTCGAACAACTCTCGGAACCAGCTACTTCTGGTATCAAGCTGCAACGGCCGTGAAATACGGAATGTCCGAGGCGGATGCCTTGGCTGCCCTGACTCTCGAACCTGCGAAACTACTCGGCTTGGACGACCGACTCGGCAGCATCGAAGCGGGTAAGGAAGCGGACTTGGTCATCCTGACAGGTGAACCGCTCGATATCACCACTTGGGTTGAGACGACAATCGTCGACGGTGAAGTCGTGTACAAGCGTGACGAAGACGAGAAGCTCAAGCGACTGTTATCGCCGGAGGTTGAATAAGCATGTCAGTGATGACAAAACACGCATGTTCGATGGTTGGGAACGCACTCCGCCGCAACTTTCGAAACGCTGAGCGATTTGGCAGCGATCCAATCGTTGCCCGGGCGGTCCACGTTCTGCCTGCTCTCGTTCTGGCGGCCTTCGGATTGTGCAATTCCGTATCGGCCCAGTCCGTCACAGCCTACTTTGCAGATACGATTTGGACCGGCGAAGGAGCTCCCGTTCACGACGCAGTACTGCTGGTTCGTGACGGCCGGATCGAGCGTGTCGGACCACGCGACGAAGTTGAGATTCCAAAATCTGCCGTTCGTCACGAGCTTGGGGCAGCGAATCTGATTCCAGGCCTTGTGGTCGCGCAGACCAACTTGATCGAATCAACCCGCGCCGACGAATATGCGATCAGTCCAGAGGTTCGAGCAGCAGACGGTTTCGATCCGTTCGAAGACTACGACGCCTTGCTAGCCGCCGGGATCACAACGGTTCAAGTCTCACCTGGAAGCAGTCGCCTCATGCCCGGTCAAGGCGCGGTCATTAAGCTTGCAGGTGACGATCCGCTTCAGAAGGTTCTTGTTCCTTCGGAAAGTCTGCGAATCGTCCTATCGCGGGAAGGCCTTTCGCCGCCAACGGTTTACGAGCCACCGGTGGGTGCCGTTTCCGTCGAACGACCTGTTGAACCTACCAAGCCGCAATTGGCAACCAGCCTGTCTCAGGCAATTGTCGGGCTAAACGCCTTGTTCACAGAAGCACGCAGCGGTGAAGCGAGCGAGAATGTCAGCCTGAACGCGCTTACCAACTTGTTGAAACAACACGTTGTGACGCGTTGGACAGCGAATTCGAATGCAGAAATTCAGGCCGCACTGCAGCTCGCCGCCACTTACGAACTACCCTGGATCATCGTCGATCCAATTGACGTTGATTTGCTAGCCGATAACGGGCTTTGGAAGTCACCGAGTGCCCGCGGGGTCATCCTGAATCCTGAGCTACGACCTGGAGTCATTACCAATCCCAACGCTGCACCGACGAGCAGGAAACCGGAGCCCCCTGTTTGGGAGCGTGCGAGGCAGTTGGTTGATGCCGGTGCGGGAAATCGTATCGCACTTCGCGCGACCAGTGACGGCGATTTGGAAAAGCTGCTTTACATCGCGTCGGTTCTGGGCCGCGGTGGGTTGTCCCAAGGGCAAATTCTTAGCACGATCACCTCCAACGCTGCTCGCATTCTAGGCGTCGAAGATCGTGTCGGCAGTTTGAAGGCCGGCGCTGATGCTGACTTCGTTGTTCTTTCAGGTGAACCGTTTGCCGCCGGGACACGCCTGCTGGCTACTTACACCGACGGCAACGAAGTCTTCAAAGCGTCCACTGAAAACAAGAGCGCGACCGTCATCCGAGCTGGCAGTGTTTACACACACGCTGGCGTCGTTGAAAACGGCAGCATCACAGTTGCAGACGGAAAAATCGCAGGTCTCGGCTCCGATGTTACGCTACCTCGCGGCGCTGACGTCCGCGACTTTGGCGATGCCGTCGTCGTGCCCGGCATGATCGACTGCGCGACCAGCCTCGGCTTCGGTGCAACCTACAGTTCCACTGCCGGACTGGGCACGAAACTGGGTCCATTGCTGGCCCGTGACGATGATCAAGTGGCTCGCGGAAGGCAGGGTGGAGTCACAACTGCGCTTGTCAGCTCGACGCGACTGCCGAGCCCCGTACTTGCCTTCAAACTCACCGATTCTCCTCGACCTCTGAAGGATCCAGTAGCGCTCCGTTTCGAAGTCAAAGGCAATTTGACCGCTGCAGAATCAAGTCTCACTCGCGTATTGAAGGCTGGCAAGGGCTACGCGGACTCCTGGACGCAGTACGAATCTGCACTAGCAAAGTACAAGAAAGAACTGGCCGCCTACGAAGGCGCGAAGAAGAAATACGACGACGCCAAGAAGGCGGCGGAAGCCAAAAAGGCCGCGGAGGAGAAGAAAGCCGCCGAGGCAAAGAAGTCCGAGGACGCGAAGAAGAAGTCTGCTGATTCGGAGTCCGAAAAAGACTCGACCGGTAAAGACAGCGACGCGAAATCCGACATTGAGTCGAAAAAGGACGCCGATAGTAAAGCTGCAACGGATGAGAAGTCCAAAGATGCTTCGAAGAATTCCGATTCGAAAGAGTCGGACACCAAAGCGAAGGTCAGTGAAGCGGCAACGTTGGTCGAACCAAAGAAACCGACAGCTAGCTCTAATCTAGAACCATACCGTGCACTTTTTGCGAAACAAATCCCTGCACTGGTCGAAGTATCCAATGTCAAAGAGCTAGAACTGGCGGTCAACGTTTTCCGCAAAGAGAATGATTTGAAGATCGCCATCGTTGCTGGACAGGCTGCCGCCCGGCAAGCAGAACTGCTCGCCAAGAATGATGTATTTGCCATCGTGGGACCATCGCTGGTCGGAACCGGTAGCGACGGAGAACTGGTGAACTTCGCCTCTGAGCTCGCCATCGACGGAGTGAAGATTGCCTTTCAGTCCAAGGCTTCGACCGGGACCAGCGAATTACCAGACGCGGTTGGTTACGCGGTTTACGAGGGGCTAGGGCCAAGTGACGCACTGCAAGGGTTGACTTCCAACCCCGCCGAGTTCTTCGGCTTGGGTGGAGTCGGCGTAATTGAAACGGGCAATGATGCAGATCTCGTCATCCTGAGCGGCCCACCAATGCTACTGTCGACAGAAGTCCTGGCCGTCATGATCGATGGCAAATGGGTCTACGAAAAGGAAAGCAACTGATGAAACGCCTGACGCAACTAGCTTGCTTCTCCTTACTGTTCGTAACCGAGATCGCAACGATCCGGGCTGATGAACAAAAGGATACGCCAAAACCCAAATACGCTATTCAGGTCGGCAAAGTCATTACGTCGGCTGGCGAGCCCATTGTCAACGGAACCATCTTGGTTTCTGGCGGCAAGATCGAAGCAGTTGGTAAGACCACCGAAGTGACCGTCCCCGATGGCTACACGGTGGTGAGTCACCCAAACTGCTTCGCCATGCCCGGTCTCATTGACGCACATTCGCACGTTGGCGGTTCTGGCGATTTGAACGAAATGGTCTATCAAACCAATCCTGAGCTGCGCAACTGGGACCAGATCATTCCACACAACGAAGATCTGAAGGTTGCGATCGCTGGTGGAGTGACAACCATCGCCTACATCCCCGGCAGCGGAACGAACATGGGTGGCTGGGGAACCCTGATGAAAACCGGCCCCGGGAAGCTCTCGGATGTCATCATTCGAGCACCGGGTGTGTTGAAGATCGCCCAGTCTGGCAATCCAGAGCGACGCGACGGAGAAGTGGGATCAGGCCGAATGGGAATGAACTATGTCATTCGCCAACAACTGGAAGAGGGCCGCGTTTACGTCCGCCTATGGGACGAGTTTGAGGCTGGGCGGAGTAAGGTCAAGCCAAAGGTGAACCTGCGTCTCGAGTATTTCAAGCCTCTATTCCGCCGTGAGATCCCCGTCGTTGTCCACACGCAAGCCTACCAAGTGGTTCAGTCGACGCTGCGAATCCTACACGACGAAATGAACCTTAAAGTCGTCATCGATCACGGCACTTTCGACAGTTACAAAATTAGTGACGAGATTATCAAACGGAACATTCCCGTGATGGCAGGCCCGCGAGGATTTCGTTACGAACCGGAAGATGGCCAGATCAAGGGCATCGTCGCAGAGTACGCCAATCGTGGTGTCACTTGGCTCGGCGTCAACACGGATGCTCCTGTCATCCCGCAAGAGGAACTTGCCTTTCAAGCAACCATGGCAGTACGCTACGGTTGGAATGAGGAGGACGCGGTTGCAGGCATGACGATCGAAGCAGCACAGGCGTTGATGATCGATGATCGCGTCGGCTCGCTTGAACCCGGAAAGGATGCGGACATTTTGATTACGACAGGCTCTATCGTCGACCCAAGAAACTATGTCAAGCAAGTGTTCATCAACGGCGACAGCGTCTACGACACCAGCAAAGACAGGCGTCGCTTCTAAAGTCGCCTCGCCAACACTTTGTCCCAGAAATTGGACTTTTGCAGTAACTGAACGGTATCTGATGCACATTAACACAGTCAAACAGCGGAACACAGTCGCTTGCAGAGCACTCGTTTGCCTTGCTTCGTTAAGCGTTGCTGTTCTCGCACCAGCAAGTGCACTTGCTGCGAAAACGCTGGCAATCACCGGTGCGACCGTCGAAACGGCTACCTCCAAGGGTACCATCGAAGATGCAACCATCCTGGTTAAGGATGGCAAGATCGAGGCGATTGGCAAGGATGTGAAGATTCCCGTCGCGGCTCAAGTTGTCAACGCATCTGGCAAGACAATCATGCCTGGCATCGTTGATCCCTATTACGTTGTTACGATTGGCCGTAACGTGCAAACAAGTGAACCCCGGACGATCGTATTCAACGGACGTGTGTTTACCATCGGCGGCGGTTCTCGAGTCATCGCGACAACCTTTGCGAAGGTCGCCGATGGACTGGATCAGAAAAGCTTGAATTGGACACCAGCCTTCCGCAGTGGAATCACGACCCTCCATGTTGTCACTGGCGGTTACGCTCAGTCGCTCTTTGCCGAGCCGGACCTGGCTGCAGCGACGCCGTCGATCGAAGTCAAAGAAGCTGACGGACGATTGCTGGTTGCTGTTTCCAATGACTCGAATACACTCGACGTGTTGCGAAAGAATCTGAAACCCGCGTCGACAGGAAGTTCATCGTCCTCTCGCACCGCAGCATCGCGCAGCACTTCAACCACAACGTCACCGACAACCACCCTTTGGAAAGACATACGCGAGGGCAAGACTCCCGTTTTCGTCAATGTGAACAATGCTTCGGCGGTCCTACATGTCGCCAGCATTATGACGGAGTACCCTAAAGCCAAAGTCGCCTTGGTTGCCAGCGGATCAAACGTTTACAGCACCCTCAAGAATCTGACGGGTGGCCAGTACACTGTGATTCTTCCACCGACAATAGATACCAAGCCGAACTCAGCTTACCGAGTCAATGTGCCCAAGATGTTGACGGACGAAGATATCAAATTCGCGTTCTCGCTCTCCTTGGGTCAGAGTGACTTTTCCGCTCAACAAGCAACGCCGCTATTCTCCGCAGCCATGCTAATTCGCGCTGGTCTGGACAGACAGGCTGTGATTCGCGCTCTGACCGTTGAACCGGCCACGCTGATGGGGCTGGAGAAGGAAGTTGGCACGCTCGAGGTTGGCAAACGGGCCAACATGCTGGTTTTCGACCAGGATCCTTTTGCCGTGACCGCCAGTATCGAAAATGTTTACGTCGCAGGGGAACAGGTCAATGATTAAGTGCAAGAAGCAGATGGCCAATCCAACTAGTCAAACATTCCTTCGTCTCCGGCGTTCGTTCGCACGAGCTGCATTTGCATGCTTGGTCGCTGGTGTCGCTTGTCCGGTCTTGGCTCGGGACACAGAGAAAGGCGGCGACGAAAAGCCTGCGGACAAGGCATCCGAAAAGAAGACTGAAAAGGAATCATCCGAAGGCAGTAACGTTACTGCCATTACCGGAGCCGACATCATCACGGTAACGCGTGAGACGATCCGACGCGGAACGATCCTGATCGAAGACGGAAAGATCACCGACATCGGGCCCAAAGTTGATATTCCCGAAGGCGCAAAGCACATCGATGCGACTGGAAAGATCATCACGCCCGGATTCATTTCGCTAAGCGTTTCTCGAATCGGACTGAGCAGTTCTTCTTCGAGCAGCCAGGATAGCCTGGATCCATTTGATTCGAACGTCCGTTTGGCACTGGGCGTTGGAATTACGACCGGCTGTCAGAAGGTAACTCTGCGAAGTAGTTCGCCTAGCGGCCGGGCAGAGGTCGCTTCTACCGATGAGGGGTTTCCTCGCACGGAACGTTTCCCAGGACTCGATCCTGACGAAACTCAACTGTCACTCGCGCAGCCACCGTCGGAACTTGACTATG
Source organism: uncultured Pirellulaceae bacterium (assembly GCA_964411445.1). Taxonomy (GTDB): domain Bacteria; phylum Planctomycetota; class Planctomycetia; order Pirellulales; family Pirellulaceae; genus Aureliella. The sequence goes on along the minus strand of CAYPLE010000083.1, from coordinate 5,407 downwards.
GCGAATTTGTCTCAACCTGTCCATGTTGCGGTCTGCCTATTCTTCCGACCGAGCCATTGGCAACACCTGCTCCACGGGCTCTTTCCAGCCAAGGTTCAGCCGTCATCAAAATGTCCTACGGAGTGTTGGACGGGATGTTGCTCGCCGAGAATGTGTTCATGGATGTCAATTCGGGTGCATTAATCGGTGCTGCGAATCAGCGGAACTGGCGCGGCCAGATCGAACTGGCCAAGAAATACCTGAAAGACCAAGCCGAACACGAAAAAGCCACAGCCGCTGGCAAGAAGGTCCAACCACCCCGTAAGCCCGTCAAAGATGACGTACTGCGGCTCGTCAAAGGCGAAATTGCGATGCGGATCCCAGCCAATTCAGTTTCTGAGATGCAGGCGATTATCGATTTGTCGCAGGAGTTTGATTACAAGGTTGTCATCGACGGGGCCGCAGAGTGTTGGGTGATGCCACGAGAATTGGCCGAAGCGGACGCCTCCGTCATCCTTACCCCACGTCGCCGACGCTCGCCTCGATTTGGCGAAGAAGATCGTACGGGAACCTGGATTGAGGCAACTCGAGTCATGGAACAGCAAGGCGTCCCGTTTGCGGTCAACGCCCTTAGCAGTTCCATCAGCCTTGGTGGTCTCGCCGGTCGCGATCTGAGCAGTCTACCGCTTGAGGCAGCCTTTGCCGTTCGAGGTGGCGCTTCTGAAAGAGCCGCGTTGGCGGCCATCACAATTGTTCCCGCGACGATGATGGGACTAGAGAATCGGATCGGTAGTTTGGAAGTCGGTAAGGACGCTGACTTGCTGATTCTCAACGGACAGCCGCTTGACTATCGCACGTACGTCGAAACGGCGGTCGTCAACGGCAACGTCGTCTACGAACGATCCGAAGCCCGCGTCCTACCGGTCTACAAATAGGACGTTTTAAATTGCGTCGGCGGGTCCTGCACCCAACCGAAGCTACTGCTTGTCCTCGCCAGCCAGCTTCAGCAGGAACGCGTAGCGGGTGGCGTCGAGCTTCAAGCGATTAAAACGACCTGTTGCTCCGCCGTGGCCCGCTTCCATGTTGGTCTTCAGCAACAGCAAATTGCCATTATCGATCTTGGTCGCTCGCATTTTTGCAACCCATTTCGCCGGTTCCCAGTATTGCACCTGGGAATCATGCAATCCGGTGGTAACCAATAGGTGCGGATAAGAAACTGCAGCAACTTGGTCGTACGGCGAATACGATAGCATGTACTCGAAGTACTCTGGCTGGTTGGGATTGCCCCATTCGTCATATTCAAATGTTGTTAGAGGAATGGTTTCGTCTAGCATCGTGGTCACGACATCGACGAACGGCACATCGGCAATGGCGCCATCGTAGAGATTGGGCTCGAGGTTGATGACCGCGCCGATAAGAAGGCCGCCCGCGCTGCCGCCACGGCAATACATGCGATTCGGATCAGCGTACTTGTTGGCAACTAGGAACTTTCCAACATCAATGAAATCTGTGAACGTGTTCATCTTGTTGAGCAGTTTACCATCTTCGTACCACTGACGTCCCATCTCTTGTCCGCCGCGAATGTGGGCGATCGCGTAAACGAAGCCTCGATCCAAGAGACTCAAAATGCTTGAGTTGAAACGTGGGTCCATACTAGCGCCATAAGACCCGTAGCCATACTCGAGGCATGGCGCCGTACCGTCGATCTTGGTGTCTTTGTGGTAAACCAATGAAACAGGCACACGAGTCCCATCGCGAGCGGTTGCCCACAATCGCTGGGTCTGATAATTCTCAGAATCGAAGCCGCCGAGAACCTCCGTTTGCTTCAAAATCGTCCTTTCGCGAGTCGTGAGATCAAATTCAACAACTTGATTGGGGGTTGTGAGAGACGTGTAGCCAAACCGAAGCTTGGTTGTTGCTGGCTCGGGAGTCACGGAAGTCGAAACGACGTAGGCTGCTTCATCAAACTCAATCTGGTAGTCGCCCCCCAGGCTTGGATCGCGACTTAGAACACGCAAATTCAGCAGTGCGTCCTTACGTTCGGACACAACGAGAAAGTCATCAAACAGATCAAAGTCTTCGAGGAACACGTCATCTCGGTGCGGCAACCGCTCAAGCCACTTGGCACGCTCGTGTTCTCCCACCTTGGCGGTGAAGAGCCGAAAATTCGCCGCATCCTCGTTGCTATATATGGTGAACTCATCGCCCAAATGATCGATCGAATACTCGTGATTTGGACTCCTCTTCAGGAAGACTTCAAATTTTCCTGTCGGGTCATCTGCCGCCAGAAACCGCACCTCGGTGCTAAGCGTTTGACGCGAAACGATGAAGATGAATTCACGCGATCGAGATGAACCGACACCACAGGAAAATTCTTCGTCCGTTTCCTCAAATACAGCAACGTCCTGGTTTGCGTCTGTCCCGAGTTTGTGGCGGACGACCAAATAAGCCCGAAGTGTTTGGGGATCCTTGCGAGTGAAGAAGACTGTCTGACTATCCGCGGCCCAAACGCAGGAGCCGGTCACATTTTCGACTTCTTCGTCAAGAATCTCGCCAGTCGTAAGGTCCTTGAACTTCAGGTTGTACTTTCGTCGCCCCGTGTAATCAACACCGAAGGCAAGTAGCTGGGAGTTTGGGCTGACCCGTAGACCAACGACACTGCAAAATGCCTGCCCTTCGGCCAACTGGTTCACATCGAGCATGACCTCTTCTAAAGCGTCGGCCTTCTCGGTTTTGCGGCAGTAAATAGGATACTGCTTGCCCGTCTCAAAGCGTACGTAATACACAAAGCCGCGATCCGTGTAAGGTACCGTCGCATCGTCCTGTTTGATGCGTCCCTTGATTTCTTCGAAGAGAGTCTGCTCAAGCGGCTTCAAGTTAGTGAGAGCAGCATCGGTGTACGCATTCTCTGCGTTGAGATAGTCGATTACCTCCGGATTTTCACGGTTGCGGAGCCAATAATAGTTGTCGACCCGCTGCGTTCCGTGATTCTCCAGGATCTTTGGGCGGATGGCTGCAACGGGAGGTGCCATGTTGTTCGTCAATCCTGTTTCTTGCGCTAGCGATTGAATTGCGGATATTGCAATTGTAAGAATGGACAGTCCACAGACTGTCTGCCGTTGGATGGTCGTTTTCATCAAATACCTTCCTTGCATTGTGGGCGGGTGAAGTTGGATGCCATTTTAGGGCAGGTGACAAATTGCGAAACAGTGTTGATTGCCCCGGTGATCAGCCGTAGAACGCAGCTCACGATTTTCCGGCAGAAACGCACGCTTGGATGTGGTGACCAATGCGCTAGCTTCAAACCCTGACAAGCCCCGTGATTGAGCGCAGGGTAACTCAAAAGTTCAATTCGCGGTGTCTTGGAGCAGTCGTACGATGGCCTTCCAAGGCGCCTTCCAAGGCCGTCGCCGAACGACTTGCGTCAATCGACGGCCTTGGAAGGCCATCGTACGATATCGTACTTTGAATAAATGAGTGGCCCTGTGATTGAGCGGCTCTCCTTCGAAACTTCTTCATAAACCTGCTAGAATTAGGTGGGCGTGCGTGCGTTTCGACCGCCAGTTTTGGACAGGCAAACCTTGGATAGTCAATGGACTCAGACTTTACCCAACAACAATCGCTGGGAGGCCTCCAACGATCAGAGAAATTGAGCCTTGGGGCTACGGTTCCGCCGGCGGAGGTTCCTGGCTATCGAATCGAGCGCTTGCTTGGCGAAGGAGCCTTTGGACAGGTTTGGCTTGGCAATGACTTGAACACCGGGCGGCAAGTTGCCATCAAGTTCTATCTGCATAGCGGCGGCGTTGACTTCACTCTGCTGCGAAGAGAAGTCAAGCACTTGATCAATATGTCCACGGGCAGGTACATCGTCCAAGTGTTGAACGTTGGGTGGGAAGCCGAACCAGCGTACTACGTGATGGAGTACCTCGAAAACGGTTCGTTGGAGGACTTGGTCAGAGCCCGCGGGGCGTTGAGCATTTCAGACGCGGTGAAACTGCTTCGGGAGATGGCTGACGGGCTGAGTTTCGCGCACAGTAAGGGCGTACTGCATTGCGACCTGAAGCCTGCCAATGTCGTCCTCGACCATGACCTGCGTCCTCGCCTTGCCGATTTTGGGCAGAGTCGCATGTCCGACGATCAAACCCCCTCGCTGGGCACCCTCTTCTACATGGCTCCAGAGCAAGCAGATCTAAACGCTGCACCCGATGCTGCTTGGGATGTGTACGCGCTAGGTGCTATCGCTTACACGATGCTCGTTGGCAGCCCACCGTATCGAACACCAGACATCGTCGAGACATTGGATACAGCGTCATCGCTGCCCGAACGACTAAAGCGTTACAGAGAAACAATCGAAAAAGCACAGCGGCCGCGACTTCACTACAAACGCCGTGGCATCGACAAACGTCTGTGCCAGGTGGTTGATCGCTGCCTGGCACCGAAGCCGAGCCATCGTTACCGCAACGTGCAACAAGTTATCGAGTCGCTAGACGCTTGGCAGCGTGCCCGTTCGCGCAGACCACTTTATATTTTGGGCATCGTCGGCCCCGTGTTACTTCTGCTACTGATGATGCTATTCTCGGCGAGAAGCATCTCGGTCGCGAATCAGATCGCACTGCAGCGTGTGCAGCAACGATCGTTGGAAAGCAATCAATTTGCTGCGATGTTTGCAGCCAGAACGCTTGAGAAGGAAATTGAGGCGCTCTTTCGGATTGTGGAGGAGGAGGCGGCTCAGCCCGAGTTGTTGGAACGACTGGCTGAGGTGGTCGAAGCCAACGCCGACAGGATCGATGGCCTCGTTAAAACAGGCTCGTCGCAGTGGGAGAAGCAAGCTTTCATCGACAACGCGGTGCGTAAGACGCTTGAAGATTACCTGGAGAAGCGGCTCGCGCGGTTGATCAACCGTTCATCGGGCAGCAACGCTGCCGTTTTCAACAGCCTGTTCGTCAATGAAGCCCGCGGCGTAAACGTCGCAACCACTTTCGCCAACCCCGCCTATTCCGCGTCAACTCCCGTTGGAGGAAACTTCGCCTATCGAAGCTACTTCAACGGCTTGCCCTCCGATGGTGACCGAACAAGACCGCTGAGCGAATTCAAGCCGACCCGCCGGACCACACTGTCAGCTTCGTTCCGCAGTACGTCGACAGGCATGTACAAAGTTGGCATCGCAGCGCCCATATGGAGACAACAGGCAGACGCATCGAACCCAGTCCATGGTGGCGAAGAGACCCCAATGGCAGTCCTCGTCATGACAATCAACCTCGGGGACTTTGAGCTTCTGCAGAAGGGGGCGGACGATTCTGAGAATCGCTTTGCCATCCTGGTCGATGGACGCTCGGGCCGACAGCGCGGCACGCTGCTCCAGCATCCACTCCTTCAGGCAATGGACACGGACGTCGCTCGCAAAGCCGCAATTCCTCAGATTGCTCCT
>CAYPLE010000082.1:22388-28467 GCA_964411445.1 uncultured Pirellulaceae bacterium | reverse complement strand
ACCAGCGGCTCGCTTGGGGGAGGACAACAGGGGGTGGTTTTGGCCAATTCCGGTCCGGTTGGCCCTTAGGACGACTGCCCCGACTTGACGCTCTAAGGTAGACCACGATACTCGGAGGAGTTGGGAGCGAATTATTCCGTCAGGAGTAGATTGCACCTGCTACGGGGAATTCTAAAGCCATTTTCACTTCCGCAATTGTGGTTGTTTTGGGGGATTTTTGAGCATGCGTCGAGCCAAGATTTCAATCATCGGAGCTGGTAACGTTGGAGCCACTTGTGCGCACTGGTGCGCTGCGGCTGAACTCGGCGATATCGTCCTGCTGGATATCCCGCAAACTGAGGACATGCCCAAGGGGAAGGCGTTGGATTTGATGCAGTCGAGCCCGATCATGGGCTTCGACAGCAACGTTGTGGGAACGACTTCGTACGATGACACCAAGGGGAGCGATGTCGTCGTCATCACGGCCGGTATTGCACGTAAGCCTGGAATGAGTCGCGATGATTTGCTGAGCACAAACGCGAAGATCATGGGAATGGTCTGTGAGCAGGTCAAAGCAACCTCGCCTGATGCAATAGTGATTGTGGTTAGCAATCCACTCGACGCGATGGTCCAGCGAGCCAAAGAGGTAACCGGTTTTCCCGCAGCTCGCGTTCTTGGCCAAGCTGGAGTGCTCGACACCGCTCGTTACCGTACGTTCTTGGCGATGGAGTTGGGCGTAAGCGTTGAGGATATCTCTGCCTTGCTGATGGGTGGCCACGGTGACACGATGGTTCCGATGCCAAGTTGCACGTCTGTTGGTGGCATACCAGTTACCCAGTTGATTGAGCAATCGCGGCTAGATGAAATTGTTGATCGGACTCGCAAGGGAGGAGCCGAAATCGTTGGACTGCTCAAGACCGGCAGTGCTTACTATGCTCCGGCGGCAGCTACGGCTCAAATGGTGGAAGCAATTGTTCGCGATAAGAAGCGGCTAATTCCTTGTGCTGCATTCTGTGACGCGGAGTACGGCGTCGGTGGCTACTATGTCGGTGTTCCCGTTGTCTTGGGAACCGGCGGTGTGGAGAAGATTGTCGAACTTAAGCTGACCGAAGAAGAGCAGGCTGGCTTTCAAAATAGTGTCGATGCTGTCAAAGAGCTCGTGGCGGCGATGGCCAAGCTCGTCGGCTAATTGACGTAGCAGGATCCATGGAGGGACTCTTGAAGTCGGGGCGATGCTCTTCTGTGCTCGCCTCTGGCCTCTGCTTGCGGGAACACACAACGTTGTGTTTCCGCGTTAAGCGTAAACGCGACGTGTAATGCTAGCGTTGAGCAAGTTTTTGCTATCAACACATTCGTGTTGAATTCCTGCCCGATTCCGCAAGATTGTGCGAAAAGTTCGCGCTGACATTGACTTTGGATTCGTGCAGTAATAAAACCCTCAACCAGAGTTAAGGCGACTGGACGGATGCAATTCCCCAGTCTCGGAACTGCCCCGGTGAATTGGTGTGTCAACACTTTTTTTGCTTGCCTGGCATCCTCCTTCATTCCTTCATAAGCAGATCGAGCAGTAATGCGAAATCGTCTGAGTAGCACTTCTGGGTTCACCGACAGCGTAGATAGTTTGGATCAGCAGTCTGTAGGGTTTGATGACCCAACGTTCTCCGACGACCAAGTCTGTCTTTTCGGTCCCGAGCGGTACGAGCCGAGCTACGAATATCCGCTTGTCGTCTGGTTGCACAGTTGCGGCAGCGGGGAACGTGAGCTTGGGAATGTGATGCCGGAACTCAGCCTGCAGAATTATGTGGCCTGTGCACCACGTGGACCGTCAGCATGCGATGGTCGAGGCTCAAGATTCAAGTGGGGCAGTGGGCCAGCTTCGACCGCAATCGCAGAAGAAGTTGTTTTCGATGCGATCGATGTCGCCGCAAGAGAGTTCTCCGTCCGACGCGACAAAGTGTTCCTGGCAGGGTTTGGCAGCGGAGCCACAACCGCTTGGAGGATCGCACTGCGTTACCCAACTCGATTCGCAGGCGTGGTATCGGTGTGCGGCAATTTCCCGACCGAAGACAGCCCGTTGACGAACTACAATTCAGCCCGCAATCTTGCCACACTCTGGATGTATGGAGCTGATTCGCCGCGATGTGGCATCGAACAGGTCTGTGAATCATTGCCTGTCATGCACGCGGCAAGCCTATCCGTTGATATCCGGCAGTATCCTTGCGGTGACGAGTTGCTGACGAACATGCTCTCGGATGCCAACAATTGGCTGATGGAGCGAGTAACAGGGCAAGTTGTCAGTGACGAGCGAGTTCCAGAGGAGAACCTCTCGCAGAACTAACTCGCAAGTTTACTCAAGCCGTTGCACCGCCTTCCAAGATTCGCTGCAGCGGCATTTCTATGCGCTTGAAGCGATTATCGGCAGCCTCCTGATCGCGAGGTATCGCGTGGCGGCAACTTGGGCGTCAGCGGTGGTGGTACACTAAGAGTTTTCGATACTATTGCGGAAGCGAAAATGCCACTCGGAATTCGCCCAACTGTCGACTTTGCGTTCAAGAAAATATTTGGTTCACCCCAGAACTCCGAAGCACTGATTGGACTGCTCAACGCAATTCTGGATCTTGAGCACCCAGTGGAGGGTGTGGAGATTCTGAATCCGTTTAGCTATCAAGAATTCACCGAAAGCAAGCTGATCGTACTTGATGTTCGGTGCCGCGATTCGACCGGTAGGTGGCTGAACGTCGAGATGCAGGTTTCAGCCTATGCCGGCCTAGTTGAACGGCTCGTCTATTATGCGTGTAGTATGTATGTGGATCAGTTGGCGGCCGGAGCCAATTATGCACTGGCAGCACCAGCGATTTCCATTTGCCTCCTGAGTCATCGCCTTTACCCTGAGTCGGAACAGGCGCATCACCGATTTCAAATGCTGGACCAGCAGAGCGGCAGAGCGCTCGAAAATGCGGTGGAAGTTCACACGATTGAACTGACGAAGTATGGTGTAGACAAGACTACGATTCGTGAAGCAAGTAAAATAGAGCAGTGGGCCTTCCTGTTATTGCACGCTCAAGAGTTTGAGGCTGAGCAGTTAGAAGTGCTGTTGCCCGGTCTGGGATTCAAGGCGGCCATCGAAACGATTGAAGTAATCTCTGCCAAGAGCGAGGATAAACTCATGTATGACCAACGCGAAAAGGCTCAGCGTGACTACGAATGGGCAATCTCTGGAGCTCGTGAGGAAGGCCGAGAGGAAGGTGAGCGACTTGGGCTCGAAAGAGGGAGATTGGCGGGCAAAGTTCAATTGCTCGAAGAATTGCTTGGCAAGACGCCAACTGGGCCAGAAGAACTTCAACAGCTCAGCGTCGAAACTTTGACGGTTCGACTCGCGGAGTTGCAATCGCAGTTGCGTGATCGTCAAGCGTGAGGGCGAAGGTCATAAATGTTACGATCGTTAAATCTTGACGGCAGAAAAGCAGAATATCGTGCTCAAGCGATAATCTAGACGGCCGGCTGCGGCGAGGGCTCGCGTAGTGCCGACGACGACTTGATAACAAGCTGTTATCACGAAACGTTGGACGCATGAAAAAGCTACTTCCATTAATCGGCGCGGCGGCAGGGGGCCTGGTTGGCTTTGGGCTTCTGTTTGCTTGGCTTTTTAGCGGTGGAATCGATACAGACGGAAAACTTGATCTAGCAATGCGATTGCTCAATGACGAGCAATGGGATGTAGCTGGGCGCATCGCCCGCGATCTTGAAGCGAGCGAGAGTGTTGACACCAAAACCGATTCGGCCTGGAACTATGTTCAAGGGGTCTCGAAGCTCTTGTCTATTGGGGATGATCTAGACAGCCCACGAAATCGCCGAACACTGATCGACGCAACGGAGCACCTCATCAAAGCCAACGAAGTGGGTTTTCCGATGGGGTACCGCGGCAAGGGGAAATTCTACCTAGGATGGTGCTACTTCAACACCTACCGTTTTCAGCAGGTCACAGAGGTACTTAAAGACTCCGAGCAGCTTTGGCCTCAAAAGCGCAGTGATGCGTTTCGGATTAACGTTGAATCCAACGTTCGAAAGGTGCCGGCTGACTACATCGAAGCGGAGCGACTGCTGGAAAAATGGGACAAGATTCCAGGGCTTTCCATTATTGAAAGATCACAAATCGCTCTGGCACGCGCCCATTACGCGTACGCCAAGTCGGACTTTGAAGCTTGTGAACGACACCTGGTTGATGTAGATCCCGCGTCCGAACAGAGTTATGCCGCGAAGATCTGGCGGGGCCGATGGCGCATCGATGAAGCAGCCAAACTGGCGAAGAATGACGTCCAGCGAACCGCCTTATTGGAGGAGGCATCTGAGATCGTTCGAGGCGTGATGTTGTCGCCCAAGGCGCCGACAAAACTGCGTCGGCAGAGTCAGTTCTTGATCGGCAGAATCCTGCGGCTACAAGATCGACTTCAAGAAGCACTAGCGACCTTCAGTATCGTTCGACAGGCGAATCCACAGAGTGCGGAAGCGATTACAGCATGTCTCGAAGAAGCAGAAATACTCCTAGCTGGCGGTAAGCTTGACGAGTCAGTGAAGATTTGTCACTTGCTGCTGACAAATATCGAAGACTTGAATCTGTACAACGGCTACTGGCTACCGGTTGGGACGCTTCGGACCCGCCTGCTTGAAATAGGGCGTACGTTGAGTCGCGACCGCCAGTATGATCATGTTGTTCTGCTTGCCTCGCACATCGCTCTGGCATTTCCGCCTTCAGACTCGGTGCGATTGAAGGCGGATGCTCTGCTAAGATGGGGCGATCAGTTTAGGTTTAAGCAAGATAATGCATCAGAAGAGGAACTCGCGAAGCTACGCGAAGCGGCTCGCGAGAAGTACATCGCAGCGGCGGAGCAGTTTGAGTTGCTGTCACGACTTGAATTGCGATCGACTGAGTTCCCTGAGATTCTGTGGCGGGCTGCCAACGCGTATCAATCTGCCAGCGACCTTGAGTCCGCCAATCGCGTGTTGAAGGAGTATCTGGTCTACGAGGATCGCCCAAAGCGCCCGCGCGGCTATCTCGAGCTTGCCAATAACTATATGAACATGGCCCAATGGCCCAAAGCAATAACGCAGCTCCAAGAGTGCATGGCAGATTATCCGGGCCACGCTATTCTCTACGATGTGCGTTTATTGGCCGCCAAGGCAAATTATGAGTTGGGAGAAACAGCTAAATCGATCGAGCTACTTGAGGAGAATCTCTTCGATCATAGCCTCGCTCCAAAGAGTGAAGTTTGGCGAGACTCGATGTTTCAACTTGGGCTGCTGCGATTCAATTTGGGCAAGCGGTCGTTGTTGCAAGCCGAAGCGCTCGCCGCTGATCCTGAGAATCGTGACGAAATGCTAGCTGGCTTTGAAGCTGCCAATGCTGAGTTTGACAAAGCGCTCGAGGGGCTGGGGCATGCAAGCACGCGGTACGAGGGCGAGCAGCGATTCTTCGAGGCCCGCTATCTGATGGCGGCAGCCAAGAGGCAGGCAGCTAGAGCCTATTTGCAGCTCGCGGAAAAGAACGATGCGATTATCGAGGCAGCGCGTCGAAATCTTCTCAGCAATCGGCGCAAAGTGCTTGGAGAGGCCCTTGAGCAACTGCGAGAAATACGAAACATGGCCAATGGTGAGCCAGAGTTGTTCGATTCGCAAGCGACATTCAATCAACTCCAGAGAAATTGCTTGTTCGGCGAGGCGGATGTGCTCTACGATCTTGGCCGCTGGGAGGAAGCCTCAGACGCGTATCGCAATCTTGCAGGACGATTCATGAATAAGCCTGAGTCGCTTGAGGCACTGGTGCGTTTGGCGGAGTGTCATCGCAAGCTAGGCAAACCGGAAGAAGCCAAGAAGGCCATTCACCAAGCCGAGCAAATTCTTTCTCGAATTCCGCCCGAACTGGATGAACAATTCGTGTCCCTGACACGCGCTGACCGTGCAGGCTGGCAGAAAACTCTCGGCTGGTTGAAAAAGTGGGACTAGTGGGAGTCGCCCAGGTTGGCGTGCTACACCCAATTTGGCGTGTTACACCCAATGAATCGTAGGCTCAAATAGTCGCAGAAACGCTACTCCCAGGATTGAT
>CAYPLE010000082.1:0-22288 GCA_964411445.1 uncultured Pirellulaceae bacterium | reverse complement strand
GCATTCAAACGTCGATGACCGGTTTGATGGTCTGTTCACCATCTACATAGTTGGGCCCAAAGCAGAGAGGTTGATATTTGCTGTGGACGCCCTGGTCGATGTACTCTGGTGTCCAGCCGGTTGGATCCTCGAATAACCGAATGCAGCGAATTGCTCTTTCATCGCACAGGTTGAACCAGTGCTTTGTACCACGCGGTACATTGATGAGGTCGCCCGACTCAACTTCTACGGCGAAGACAGGCCCGTTTTCAGGATGGATGTGGAATAGCCCTCGGCCTTCGACCGTAAAACGAACCTCGTCTTCTGAGTGCGTGTGCTCCCTGTCAAACTTGGACAGCATCGCGTCCAGGTTGGGTGTGTCGCGATTCACGTTGATCACATCGGCCGTCACAAAGCCCCCGCGCTCTTTGAGCGAATTGATTTCGGGCGCAAATTCTTCCAAGATTTGGTCGTCGGAGGCGTCTGAGCTGAGGCGTTCGCTTACTGGCCAATTCTCGTACCAGATCCCGTGAGGTTCAAGAAAGTCGCGAATTTCTCCAACGTCCGTGATGGTGCGGTTCTCGTCCGCGATGATTACTTTGGCCATTGAAATTCCCCCAAACTGAAAACGGTTGCTTCCGCATTTGCCTGCGGATTGAGTCTGTATAACTAGGTGCAAGTAGACCGAACTCCCGTATTCTACGCCGATTCGTGTTGGGAGGGGACGGGACGCAGGAACCTACCTCCGCAAAGGCGAACAAGTCAGTCGCGGGTGGTGGAAACCGAGGTCAGTTAAGCCTGTTCGTTGTCTGGACCGAATTCTCGCAGGAATTCCTCGAGTTCTTTGCTGTTGGCGATATCGTTGCCCAGCTCAGCCTTCACGTTACGCAACTCTCGAGCGACGTTGTTCAGCGGTTGCCCCGCTGCGTGTTCAGCAGCTTTGTGCGGTTCATCGACGACGTCTGGCATTTCTTCCAGAAAGTCCAGGAAGTCTTCCGAGCTGGTTGAGGTCGCACGTCGCCGAGAGGCCTTGGTGCGAAGGCGATTGTCGCTGGATACAACCTCCAACTGCTTCGGGTGCGAATGGCGGGCGACAATCTCTTCAATCAAGTCGTCCGCTTCAAAATGGCTGAGTGCGAAAACAACGCGAATGCCTTTTGCCGAAACAAAGTCGTCGCGCGTTCTAGCTCTTATTTCGGCCGCATCAAAGACAACTTGAGTCCTGCGGCATTCCTCGCCCGTGAGTTTGCGTTCAAGAAGTTCAATCAACCGTGCTCGGGCCGCGTCCATCCATCCCGGTCGACGATCTGTGCCCTCTAAACCACCATGGAATAAGACGTTGTATCCGTCGATCAGCAATCGTGGTTCAGGTGTCTTGCTCATCGTGTCTGAGATCAGTAAGCAATCGAGAAAGGGGAATGCAATATGGTCCAGGAGCAACACTTGTGCAATTCGCACAGGAGTATAGCGCGCTATACCCAATGAATTGCCAATTTTAGTAGGCGTCTTAAACGCTACACCCTGGCTCGAAACGCTCGAACAACGCTCCGAAGCGGCAGCAAACCTACCGGTGCTATCCACTCCGAAACCAGCGAATCAGACCAGCATATTCAAGTATGGCGATCGCTCTCAATGATAGCAAGCAAGGAATTGCACTTGCGGTTTGGCTACCTGCCCGCGACACTCCGAATCTGCCCGTCAAGGATGACAGGCACGTGGGTTCGGGAGGCCTGATGTGGCTACTTTGAACCCGCTTTGCCGAGCCGAATCGGAGGGAACCGAATGAGTTTTGGACTTGTCACCGCGTTGTGCTGCGCGTTCATTTCGCAACCACAGCCCGCCGCAATGCAGACTGGCGGAACGATTGTCCAATTCACGGCAAAGTGGTGCCAGCCATGCCAGCAGATCAAACCTGCTGTGAACTCGTTAGCGAACGAAGGCTGGGAAATTAAAGTCGTCGATGTTGACATTGACCGGCAAACTGCTGAGTTGTTTCGCGTCCAAAATTTGCCAACTCTCGTTTTTGTCGTCAACGGCCGGGAGGTAGATCGAGTGGTCGGTGCTGCTTCTGAGGCAGCACTGAAGCGGCGAGCAGCCCGAGTTGCTCCTCGCTTCGCCCCAAGCTCTCATGCATCACAAGCTCTCACGTCACCGCAGCCGAATGCTTCCCAAGCAGTCGCTCACCGTGGAGTTGCCCCGCTAGCGAACGGATCGGCAGCGAACGTACCGGCAGCAAATCCACAGCCAATTGTTCGTGGGCAAGGCCAGCCGATTGCTCGAGCCGCAAGCGTCGCCTCGAACTCATTCTTAGATGATCAACCACGGCAGCCCGTTCGCTCGGCCAGCGCTGCTGCTCCTGTTGAAACTCGGCTTCCGCTGCAACAGGCAATTCGCCGAGCTCGGCTTGCAACAGTGCGCATCCGAGTTGATGAGCAGAATACGACCGCCTATGGCACCGGCACCGTTGTCGACGTGCACGGTGATGAAGCACTTGTGTTGACTTGTGGTCACTTGTTCCGCCACATGACGCAAGGTTCGCAACTAACCATTGATCTCTACACGGACGCCGGGTTTCAGACTCTGCCAGCAGTGTTGATCGATTTCAGGGCACCCGACGAGGACTCCGGATCACTAACGGAAGACATCGGTTTGGTGAGTTTCAAAACACCTATTCCCATTGAACCTGTTCCCATTTTGCCCGCCGCAGAAGCGGTGCAAAAAGGACTGCAGGTCTTCAGTTGGGGATGTGATCATGGTGATGATCCGACGAGGCAAGATACACTCGTGACCAGGATCAACCGTTACGTGGGTGCGGCAAATATCGAAATCGACGGTGCACCCGCAGTAGGGCGAAGCGGGGGTGGTCTGTTCGATCACTACGGCCGGCTCGTGGGAGTTTGTAACGGTGCACAACCGGAAGACAACGAAGGCATCTACGCAGCCACGGAGGTCGTTTACAATCAAGTGAGGCGACTTGGGCTAGACCGTCTGTTTGATGCAACCGTCGAGCCGTCACAAGTTCAGCTAGCATCGGCTTCTGAACCAGCTCGCGCTTCGATATCAGCGAGTAGTTCACTGGGGCGTGGTGCCTCAAATCCGGCAGGCAGGTGGCCTTCCGAAAGTCAAATTGCCAGCACGCTCCAGCTTGCTGGTTCAAACGCCCAGGCGAGCACTCAGCCTGCCGCCCCAACGGCCCAGCAATCGTCAGGCAGCATGACGTGTCGCATCGTCGATTCAACTGGTGTCGAAAGAGTGGTGACGATCAACAATCCTGACCCAGCGCTAGTGAGTGCGATTGAAGACCACGCACGTCGATAACCAGCGGCCAGGTTGTTGCGGCAAGGTTGCTGAACATCCATTTTCGGTTGATTATCGGCTATCCACCGTAGCCGCTGTAACGCTTCAGGCCTCGGGCGTACAGAATTCTGGCCACGACCACCAATCCGACTAGCCAAGCAAATTCGAGCCCGATTTCTTGCCAGAGTTCTTCCTCCGGCACCTTGCCCAAGAAAATTGCTGCCGGCATGTACGCCAAGTACTTGAATGGCAGATAGCCGACAACGGTTTGCCAGGATTCTGGCAGTAGGTCGAGCGGGAACATGTGGCCGGACAGGAAAAAGTTCAGCAGCATGTAGATGAAAAGCAGCGAGCTGACTTCGAGAAACCAAAATCCGATCAGACCAATGCAGAGATCCAACAAGAAGCCTAGTAGGAACGCAAGTGCGAGCGAAACAACAAACGCGCACAGCACTTCCGCATTGGGCCAGCCGTCAGTGAAATACCCTCGGCACAGGAAAAAGACGAGCGCGAAAGGCAAAGTTGCAATCGTGTAATAGGCTAACTTATGAGCGACTCGGCCCAGCAAGAAAAAACCTATCAGATCGATAGGTTGCACCAGGAATTTCTTGATTTCGCCGTCGCGGATTTGCCTGGCAACCGTTGATGCCAAGCCCGGCATGCTTGAGAAGGCTCGACCGAGCATGGACAGCAGGTAATAGGCGACCATGTCGGGGAAGGAATAGCCAGCCAGTCGCGAGTTGCTGGCGTCCCCAAGTGACTCAAAGACGGCCCACCACAAGAATATCTGTGTGATGATGGGCAAGAAACGCATGAGCGTTCCCAGCGCAAAATCACCACGGTAGGCGAGCCGTTCTTCAAGTGCGATGCGAAAAATCGTCCACCAGCAGAATGCCCTAGCTGCAAGCGAGTGAGCTGCTGTCACGTTCAGGCTCCCTCTGCTGCGGTGGAATCTGTTGGCTCCTTCGGCTGACTGCTACTCGAACTAGCGTACAAATCGGCTATGACTTCTTCTAGCGGCGGGTCTTCAACCGAGACATCTTCAACTTCATATTGAGCGAGAATCGCTGCCAGTTTCTTGGTGACTTCGACACGATCGCATCGCAGCGTCACGCGAGGCAATTCAATCGAATCGACTTCTGCAAATCGCTCCAATCCGTCGGGCGACTGACCGTCGGCCAATTGCAGGCGTACAATCTTTGAACCGCTGAAACTGTCGACTACACCGGAGAGGGAGCCGTCGAACTTGATCGCTCCGTCGGTGATCACGACCACTCGTTTGCAGAGCGCCGCGATATCCTTCATGTAGTGGCTGGTGAGCAGAATGGTAATTCCGCGTTGCTCTTGGTAGTAGCGAAGGAACTGTTGGATATTGTGCTGAGCAATGACATCCAGTCCGATCGTTGGTTCGTCTAGGAAAAGCACATCGGGTGAGTGGAGTAGGGCGGCAATCAACTCCATCTTCATCCGTTCACCCAACGACAGCTCGCGCACAGGGCGGGAAAGGAGATCGCTGACGCCGAGTAGCTCCTTCAGCTCGTCGAGCGTTGAATCGAAATCCTTCGGGGCGATGCGGTAGATCTGTTGGTGCAAACGAAACGATTCTTGAGCGGGCAAGTCCCACCAGAGTTGGTTTTTCTGCCCCATGACGAGGGCGAATTTTCGGCGATAAGCGTTGTCGCGATTCCACGGTGTATAGCCCATCACCGTTGCGGAGCCGCTGGTCGGGTAAATAACGCCAGAGAGCAGCTTGAGAGTCGTTGTCTTGCCAGCTCCATTTGGCCCAAGAAATGCAACGAATTCGCCTTTTTCAACCTTCAAGCTAACGTCGCGGACCGCCTCGACAGTACGATATTCTCGGTGCACCAAGCTGCGCAAGGAAGCCATCAGGCCTTCCTTTTTCTGGTACACCTTGTAGGACTTTGTCAGTTTGTTAATTTCGATGATGGACATGTCAGCGATTATAGGGTCCTGACGCTCGACCGCTACGTGCCAACGCTACCGCAGGAAATCTTAATGCAAAGCCTTCCGCAGATTCGAATTGGACTGGGCCACGATACCCACCGGCTAGAGCCGGGCGGACCGCTCCGGATTGGCGGCATCGACATCGAATTTGATGGACATCTGGTTGGTCATAGCGACGCCGACGTGCTGTTGCACGCCATCACGGACGCGTTGCTCGGCGCAAGCGGTTTGGGAGATATTGGTGAAATGTACCCCGACACGGACGACGACAACTACGGTCGCGATTCGGCCGATATGCTTGCAGAGGCGAATCGACGGGTTTGCGACGCTGGTTGGCGCATCGTTAATTTGGATTGCGTCGTTCTAGCGCAGCGTCCCAAACTGCTACCGCATCGCGATCGTATCTGTCAGCGGATCGGGACGATTCTCGATATGGACCCATCAAGAGTTGGGTTGAAAGGCAAGACGGGTGAGCAAACCGGAGATGTCGGTCAGGGGCGCATTATTCAAACAATTTGTAATTGCTTGCTTCAGAAGTAGGCCACTCCGCTTAGTCGCAGTTTACATGGTGCTGGAGCGTGCTACACATTCGAGCAGGAACTCAATGATTTCTATTTGCCGAAATGCTTCGGCAACGTCTGCACCCCAAGTGTAGATACCGTGGCGGCGAATGATGTAACCGTGTGCTATTGGCTTTTCTTTGCTGTAGGCACGCACCCGTTCGGCGAGTTCTGGGATGTCTTGCGTGTTCTCAAAGATTGGTAGCCACTCACTGTGCTCGTGAGTTCCCACGCCGCTCAGACCCTTGAGCATTTCGTAGCCTTCCAGTCGAATGCCTCCTTGCGGAGCAAATCGGTCGGAGAGGATTGTTGACCAAACGCTGTGCGTGTGCAGCACGGCGCCTACATTGCCGTCTTCCGCAGCCAAACAGTGCAACAGCGTCTCAGCCGAGGACTTCGGCTGGCCTTCGATGGTCGGCTTCCCAGTCGAGTCACACAGCACAAAGTCGTTCGGTCCCAGTTTGCCCTTATGTTTGCCACTGGCGGTGACCAACAGAGTAAGTGGCTCACGCTCAACGACTGCACTATAGTTGCTGCTCGTACCAACGCTCCATCCACGGTTCCAAAAAACGCGACCCGCCTCTCTTAGTGCTTCGATTTGTTCCGAGTACGGTTGCAGGTGATCTGCTAAGGATTCGTCGTTCAATGGTACATTCCCCAGGATTTGGTAGCACTGATCCAAGTTGCTTGCTAACTGTGCATTCGTGGCAATGGATTGCCCTTGCCGATAATCTTTGCTTCTTCGGCGGCCAGTTCACCAAGCCTCTGTTTGACAGTTTCGTCCGAAGCGAACTGCTTTGCTAGACGGACGTAGGTCGTGTGGTGCCGAGCTTCGGACTCGAAGAGTGAACGGTAGAACTCTGCTAGCTCGGAGTCGTCGATGTGTTCGGCAAGCAGACTGAAGCGTTCGCAACTCCTGGCTTCGATCAACCCAGCCACCAGCAAGCGGTCGACGGCTCGGTCGGGCTCGTGTGGACGAACCAGCGTGTTCAGTTCCTTGCCGTAGTGCCCAGCCTGAAGTTTTCGGAAAGCGATGTTTCGGCTCTCTAGCAGCTTGATGACCATGTGAAAATGCTCAAGCTCCTCCTCCACAATCCGAGTCATTTCGACGCACAGGTCCTGATTGTCGATGTAGGAACCCATCAGGCTCATGGCTGTAGCGGCGGCCTTGTGTTCGCAGTGGGCATGGTCAATCAGCACTTCCTCCAGGGAAGGTTTGACCTGTTGAATCCAATCTAGTGAGGAGTCGCTTTGAAGGCTGAGCATTTCGGTCCGCGAACAATTGGGGCTAAGGAAGTGGTGACATCAGGGCCACTATTAAACCACCCGCGCCAGCTTTTGCACAGAAGCCGTCTTCAACGACTTGCTTAACCCACCAGGGCGGGGATTAGCCGGTTTTTGTGGAACAGTCGTTGCAATTCGCCCGCCCGCCGCTGCTATCCAATTCAACCGGAATCACAGCACGCCCCAATTGCAAGAGAAGATCCTATTCATTCAGTAGGCGTCTGTCCGCCGCTGCCCGCTGTCCCCCACGAAGGATTCGAAGATGCTGCTCGTTCTCTATACTGCGATCGCCCTGTTCGTCCTGACCGCTTTGTACTTCGTCGTCGTGTACCCATTCGTCTGCATGATCGAATGTGCGTTTTCGAAGAAACTAGGCGGATCGATGAAAGCTGTTTGGATCGTCGCGACATTCATCACGGGAGTCGTTGGTGCTGCGGCCTACACATTCTTTGGCATGCAATCGTCAAAGCTTCGTAGTCTATCCATTCGCGGAATGGCTGCTTGCTTGTTGAGTTTTCTGACCATTGCTGGCCTCCTGGCCGCACAGCCTCAACTGCGAAAAACGGTCCTCGATTTAGCGCAAGTTGATGCGTCGAAGATGGACAGCCTAGCTTCCGCAAACGTATCATCTCCTTCGGCATCCAGCCAAGAGGGTACAGCAGCGACTGGCGAAGTGGCTGCTGATGACGGTGCGCCAGCAAATGCCGGTGGCATCCAATGGCCCGCTGAACTGGATTGGAAGAAGAGTGAGGCAGAGCTCACAAAATCGCTTGAGCAATTGAAGAGCTCCATTGGGCAGGTTGCAACTCAAAGCGACGGGACGAAGAACACGAGTTCGGAACTGGTTGAAGAAATCGGTTCGCTGGCAACTTCAGCTTTGAAGAATTTGGTCGGTCAAGATGCAAGCGCCGTCGATCTTCCGCCGCCGGGACAACTTACCGCCAACTCAAACTCGGAAGTGGCCAAGTCCTCTGAGCTTGCTGAGGCGACTGACCGAGACGCGTTGCAAGAAGAGGTTGAGCAGTCTGTTGTGGAAGTGGAGCAGGCTCAAAGAGAACAGGTTCCGCCTGAAACAGCTTCGTCACCAGCCACTAAGCCGCTTGACCTTCCCAGTATTTTGGAAAGCGCTCCGAAGCGTTCCGTAGGTTCAAGTGCGCCCGCCCAAGTGAATCGCGAGTCTTCGAGGCCCGTAAATCGATATCGAATCGAAAGGGTTGCTCCGATGCGATACGTCGCTCCGGTTCCCAAAGTGCGCAATCGCTACACCGGCAAGTAGTCGCACCTAGGAGGCTTTATTTACTCCTGCGAACCGGGTGACGCTCGAACCAAGCCATCGTCGCAGACGCGATTCCCTCGTGTCCGCCTTCGAAGATTGAAACGCGAGTGTTTGCGGCTGTTCGACGTAGGTAGATGTTCCTGCCAAAAGTTGTGTCGAAAACTTCGTCGCCTGCCAGCGGATTGGTCAATCGTCCGTTCTCTTTCGAAAGTTCGTGGATCTCTTGCTTGCTAATTTGCTGCCCACCAACCGCTTTCGCAATTTGGTTGAACGCCAGCAGCGAGTGTGAGATTGGCACGGATCCGCTGTGTCCATCATGTATCCCAGCAGAGATTTCGAGCGGCAAGTCACCAATGTTTGCTAGGTGGTGAATCGGAGAGCGGTTGTGGAGTTCTTGGTCGACTTCAGCGGATTTGCCGGGCTCCCCACCGACGCATTTGCGAAGCATCGCTCCATACTTCCCGTCTTGGTGCCGGTCATGCCACGCTGCTAAATCGCTTATCCCAACCCACGCACTTGCTGCAGCCCAGCGCTCTGGATGTTTCGCACTCACCAACATGGTCATGTGCCCCCCGCCTGAGTTGCCGGTCAGGTAGATACGATCTGGATCGATCGGATACCGCTGCACCGCCCAGTCGACCGCGTCCAAAACGTCCTGCACCGCCGCTTGGCTGCCACAGGCAAGTGGGTGGTTGTTCACGCCGCGGAAGTTTGGCTGCAGAAAGAACCAGCCACGTTGTATGGCCATTCTCTGTAGCTCAGGCTGCTCTTGGTGAAGATCAGCACTCCAGCTATGCAGGCTAACAACCATGGGCGCTGGCGTTTGCCAAAGCCCTTGAGAACCGTGTTCGATTTGCGATCGAGAAGACGGAGGCGTCGTAAGAAAGAGCTCTTGCTGAGTGCCGTCGAACGAACTTTTGAAACGCTGTTTCTGCCGTTGTGGGACGTCAGCGATCCTCAATTGCGCAAGGTAGATTGAAGTATTTGGGCTACCATCTGCCTTCTTTTCGTGTGACGAATACCAGGAAACGAGTCCTTCGGATTCGGAGATAGCAACGAAGCCTGGGTAGGAATTATCACCGCCACTGGGCAGCTCGGCGATTTCCTGAAGTTCATTTTCGATCAGCCAGAAGAGTTTTGTCTTCGGTCCCGCTGGCGTATTGCAGCGTCCGCCGACCAGGAGTTGCCCTGCCCAGCGGCAGAGGATTGGGCCGCCGATATACTCTTTGAGCTCTCTGCGCTGCCACGTTTGGTATGGTGGTTTAGATTCAACCAGTTGTGCATTGCCTCGTCCTCGCCGTGAAACGCCGAGCACACTGCCGTCCGGCGAAAAGATGAACGCAGTCTCATCCCCAGATTTCTCTTGATACAAGCCTTGAGTTGTGAACCGCAGGCCATCATCGCTGACTAGCATCGCGGACTGAACCGTCGTGTCCATGCGGTTACGCTGGTCGAATCCAATCTTGCGTCGCCCGCACAGATACATGCGGCCACCATATTGCTCAGCCCGCCAAATGTAGTGTCCGTAAGTGCCCTCAAGCATCGTTGGCGGTGACCAAGTGGTTCCATCATCCGTGAAGATGGCATAGCCGAGATGGCGATTCAGGTCGTAGTCTTTTGGTTCTGGGCTCGCCGTTCCGCAATACCAAGTACCGCTGTAGACAAACAGGCGGTCACGCAGAATCGCAAAATGTGGATCACGAACGTCACGCCGGTCGACTGAGAATCTGGCAGTTTCGCTCCAGTCATTCCCATCGCTACTCTTCAGTACCACGATCTCTGAGGTTGGGTGCACCATATGTCCATCTGGGCAGGTCCGGAAAGTCAACCAGTACTGGTCTCGGTACCGGATCAAATCCGTGAACGCATTGTGGTGCCCGTCGTCGTACACTTTTCGGACATCTTGAACATGTACGCTTGGTAGATCGCTCGCCGTCGTTATGTTGGCGGCTGATAGCGCGAAGCTGAGGCTCGCGAAAAGGACTTTAGATTTCAAAGACCACATGCAAAACGCCTTCCTGTTAAATGAGAAGCCTTCTATCGTACCTCGTTGCATTTGGCTTTTGTGGCAAGTGGCGTTGCCGTCTTCGAATCTCCCGGTTCCAGGCGGGCAACTTTTCAAGGTCGGTCAGCTCTTTTTCGTCCCCAGCACCCAGGTGCTTCCGTTAGAAGACCGGCTCGCGAGTGGTTGGTCTGAGTCGGCCAATCCTGTTTAGGATTCAGGATTCGACGAACCTTGCTCTTCGCGGAGTTTCGGAAGCTTGCGGGATAGTTCATCGCCACCTCGCGCGTCTTCCAAAAGTTCGTCTGCGCTCTCGGGATCGACGCTTCGACAGCAGGCGCTCAAACGCTCAATCAAGTCGTCGAATCGATCTTCCCACTCCTCCTCCGGCACTTCTACAGGAGGGATCGAAGCCATTTCATCGAGCAAGAGTATGAGCCTGAGAAGGTGTCTGAAAATGATTCCTTCCTGTTTTTGAAGCCCCTTGGCGAGGATGTACTTGTTGAAGTTGCCACCGAACTCCAGAACTTCTCCCGCGACGTGAACAGGCGTGCTTCGGATATCGTGCACATTCGGGTAATCGAACTGGAACAATCGCCGCAATTTCTCCCCGATGGTGATGACCCAAACGGGTTCTTCATCGAATACACCGTGGCCGCGCCGCCGGGCCGGGCCGTCGTCCTCGTCGGGCTGTTTTCCAATAAGTTCCTCCTGTGTAGCAAGTCCAAGCTCCAGAAGTTGGTGATCAAGACGTGTTGTCGAGAGTGGCCCAGGCGGGAGCTCTTCAATTTTGGGGACCCGAACGTGACGGGCAACCGTGCCAGACAAGTCGAGCGTGCTTTCGAGTGCAAGGAGGCGTTCGGTATCGTCAGCGATGGCAAGATGCCCCGCCAGAAATGCACCATAAAGCGGATTGATGCTACGCAGTCGAACCAGGAGCGACAGTCGGTCTGTTGGGTGAGCAAACTCTGGGGAGTAGTCTTTCAGTTCATAGCCACGCGATGCGTCAAAATCGGGTTCGGCATCTGTTTGTTTGTTGTCACCACCTGTTTCTTGTTTGGCCGCCGTGACAAGGTCCCCGAGACCAGCGGCATCGAACAATCCACCCGCCGCGGGTATGTCCTCTTGCTTCTCGGGTGTTGGTTTGGCAGCGCTCTTGGGGCGTGGTTTGGGTTCAAGCTCTATGTATCCGCCTGTCCAAAGAGTGACAAGCATTTGATTGAGTCGTTCGTGTGCCTTTTCTTTTTGTCGTTCGTCCAGGAGGCGTTTTCCGACCATATCGCGAAGCGGTTGGACTTTTGGGGACTGCAGTAGCAGGTAAGCAAGCAACCGCCACGGCAGGTTTCCTTTGCTGACAAGATTTGCCGAAGCTCCATCTCGCAACTTATTGAATTGCTCTTCGGTCCAATACGTCTCACCCTGTCGGCGTTTGGGCATCTTCTTCTTTAGCGCCTTCTTGGCCTTCATCAGCCCAGGATCTTTGGTGTCCTCGGGGATCGAGTCGTACTTTTCCTTCCAGCGCAAATGCTTAACGTCATCCTCATGTGCCAGCGCATAGACAAACCCCTGGTCGTCAAACTGAGGGCGTCCCGCGCGACCGAAGATCTGTTGGGCGGTTGCCGTTTCGACTAGCTTCCGCCGACTTTTGGGCCCCTTCATGATCGACGGTAACACAACACTTCTAGCGGGAAGGTTGATGCCCGCAGAAAGCGTTTCGGTGCAAACGGTCACACTGAGCAGCTTCTTTTGAAACAGCTCCTCGACGACGCGTCGGTACTTTGGCAAGATACCCGCATGGTGGACTCCCACGCCTCGGCCAAGCAAAGATTTAAGCTTCGGCCCCGCTCCCTCTGACCAATCGTTTTGTTCGATCTCCGCGATCAGTTCCTTCTGACGTGATTTGTCGAGTACTTTCTTGCCCTTCAATAGCTCCGCCACTTGCCAGCACTCATCTCGGTTGAAACAGAATATCAAAGCAGGCGTGCGTCGAGCTTCCTCGCTACCTGCAGCCATCTTCTCAATCCACTCGTCCAGCAAATGATCATTCACCCAGTTGAAGCTGAGTGGCACCTTGCGTTCCGTCCCTTCGACCAGCTCGAGGTCGCGATTTAAATTGCGAGCCATCCACCGCGTGAAATCGTAGCTGTTGCCAACTGTGGCGCTGAGCAGGAGTGTTCGGACATGTTCGGGCAGCATCCCCAAGGTCAGCTCCCAAACGATTCCACGTTCGGGGTCATTGAAGCTGTGGAATTCATCCATGACGACGCTGGAAACATCCGCGAAGTCAAAGCTCTCTGGTTGCAAGAGTCGGTTGAGCAGAATTTCAGCGACGACGACCAGTATGGGTGCATCGCCATTGACTTTGCGATTACCTGTGACAAGGCCAACGTCCGATTCCTTGAACCCCCAGCGTACCGCCGACTCTTGGATTTCAAGCAGCTTCTGATCCGTCAGTGCGATTAGCGGCGTTGTGTAGTAACACTTTTTTCCAGTTCGCAGGGCTTCGTAAATGGCGGCCTCAGCGATCAACGTTTTGCCGGTACCCGTCGGCGCGCAAACCAGCACGCCTTGCTTGGCAGCAAACCAAGCTAGCAAAGCCTCTTCCTGAATTGGATAGGGCGTGAAAGGCAGCGTGTCTAAGTACTCTACCGCTAGACTGTCTCGGTCCAGGGCATTGTTCGGTCTTGGGTCGCTGTTGGGGGGCATAGTCACTGCCGATAGCTTGTCACACTGGGGAGAATTGAAAAATTGTCACTCGGCAGATGTAGGTTCGACCGCGTCATGAGTTTATACAGAAAGAAGGCTCCGCACGTAACATGGCTGGAGAGCTTCACTTAGGTGAAAAGCGCAGGTGGTGGCGACAATTGGCCCAGGCTTTGCACAATGTGCCGCTGGTGGGCGGTGGTTCGGGAGGGTAACCGATCGTAGGCCGCTCACGATCGCCGAGATCCATGCAGGGAGGGAAGACATGGCACGAAAGACGAGAAAAGCAAAGCGTGTTTTGCTAGCTGGCGTTGCTCTGGAGCTTTTTACAATCGTCGGGCTGATTGCACTCGCTCAACCGGAGCAAATAGCCAATGCGGTCGCTCAAATCGACTCGCTGGTTGGTCGCACCCCTGCGACAGCATTGCCGGCCGCAACACCTGCTGTAGGGCATATTCATGACTTGCCGCATCGTACCGATCTGGTGCTCCCACCTGTCTTGGACCGAAGAGAATGGTTGCCCGGCTATTTCGATATGGCTGTCGTTCGGTGATCAGAGTTGTTTGGAAGATGGTTGATTCGCAGGGAATTCGAGCAGTAGGTGGGGATCCGTAACTAGCTGTAACCAGATCCACTCCGAATGCCGACGGAGTGTGTCGCGTTAGATCTCTTTGTTTTCTTGCTGTAACTTTGCAAGGGCAGCTTGAAAGCCGGCGATTGCGTCGGTTTGCAGTTTCTTAAAATCTGCTAACCAGGCACGCCCGCTGTCAGCCGCGCCGCCCCCGTGGGCCCGCAAGTACGATTCAATTCCCTTGCCGTGGTGATAGTAGCGATGCAGTTCGTATGATGCGACCAGTTCGCCGCATTTCGCACATCGAACATAAATTAGCATTGGTTTGCCAGGCTCTCGGACGATGATGTCCCGCACATCAATCGAGTGGCATTTCTGACACGTTTGTCGGTGAACCTCAATGCTCGCACCAGCGTCTTTGTCGTCTTCGGTCGACTCAGCAGTCATGGGATCGCTCCTCAAAGTCCAACGGTCGTCCACCACCAATAGCCGGTCGTGAATGCAAGTACGATGCCCACCACCGTGATCACCGTTCCAGAGCGGATCATTGCTGATACACTGACCTGTTCTGTTCCAAATGCCATTGCATTCGGAGGCGTGGATACGGGCAGCGGCATCGCAAGCGTGCAAGCAAAGGCAATGCCAATCATCAACGGTGAAACAGATTCGGCACCAATGCTCAGTACGATCGGCATGACCAAGTTGGCCGTTGCCGTGTTGCTCATCAAGCTGGACATGATGCAAGCCACGGTGCCGAACATGACCATCAGCCAGAATACCGAAAAGCCCTCAACTGGGAGTAAGCTTACCAAATGTCCGGCCAAGCCGCTTTCCGTTATGGCCGTTCCTAGGCAAAGGCCTCCCCCCATCAGGATAAGCACGTCCCAGGAAAGGGAGCGAAAGTCTTTGATGGTGAGTACGCCGACTGAAAAATAGACAAGTACCGGCAGCAGGGCGACAGTTCCAGTGCTAAGCCCGTGAAGCGAGGTTGTCATCCATCCAACCACAGTCAGTAGGGCCGTGCAAACGACCGTGACCAGTTGCGAAGAGGCGGTGATCGTGCGTGACTGCGTATCAATCGGGAGTTGCTTGCAGTCTCCTTTGAACATGAACAATAGAACGAACCAGGCGATAACCAGCATGAGGATGACTCCCGGCACACTGATCAGCATCCACAACGCAAAACTGGGACCTTGGTCAATGTCACGCAGGTACTGCATAGCAATCGCGTTGGGTGGGCTCCCAATGGGTGTGCCCAGGCCACCAATGTTAGCTGCAAATGGAACGCAGAGGATAAGCGATTGACGATAGCGATCACTTTCAGGTAGCTTCATTGCAATAGGGAGAATCAGTGCCAGCATCATGGCGGCCGTTGCGGTGTTGCTTAGCCACATCGACAAAAATGCGGTGATACACATGACAGCCAGCATGAGGGCTGGTGGTGAACTGCCCACTTTCCGCATGATCGATTGAGCCAGCCATTCATCGAGCAGCAGTTTATGCAGGGCTGCGGAGAGCACGAAACCGCCCAGGAAGAGTAGCGTGATATCCGAAAAGAACTGGCTCAAGAATGTCTGACGACTCACTTCCATTCCGCTTGCCTGCATCACGGGCAGCAACCAGGTCACGCTAAGAAACAGCACTAGCAAACTGGTCACAAACAACGGGATCGCCTCCGTCATCCACAATCCAGCAGCAGTGACCAGAATCGCTAACGAGACGGATGATGGAGCATCGAGTCCGGCTGACGAACTCAAAACGAGTGAGAGCGTTGCGAAAGCGATTGTCAGGCAAACGCCGATCAGCTTTCCGCGTTGAATGTTCATGATTGATGCTGGCCATGCGATAGTGGCGGCGGTGTTTCGGGCGGCGGTGTTTCGGGCGGTGTTTGAAGGTGATAGTGACGGGCAGTGTCTACTGGCAGTTGTTGACGTCGCATCTCAGGCAAATGCAAGTCACCACCTTTCGAATATTACCTTTCCCAATGCGCAGCAACAGGGATGGACGGGGCTCCAACAGCACCAACTCAACGCGGCGTCGACAAGGGGAAGCAGGCAAGTGGTGGAGATCCTGCCGACGCAAACTGCTAAGGGCAAAGCGGTCGCCCAGCTAAGCTGACCGGGCAACTGGGGAAATGTTCTGAGAAGTTCACGAATTCCAGGAAAACTAAGAATCACGTGTTACAGAAGGCAAGCCGCGCAGGGCTGACGAGCACCTACGGGCGGGAGACCTTAACGGTTGTGACGATCAATCTGTTGCTATCAATGCTAGTTTCTTTAAGGCTCGGGGGGGAGCATCCAGTTGGTTTGGTCAGGGGGCCGATACGACCGGTAACAGTTTTTCTGCGCCGATTTTGACGGATGGTCCGACTGTCGGTGCTGGAGAACACGAATGATTCCGCAGCGAATAGGACTGGATTCCCATGTCAAAACGAACGCACTTGCACCTATCTTGGTTGCTCATTGCCGCGATCGTGACGAGTGGTTGCACCAAAGTCGGGAAAGACTTTCGACTGACGAATACCTGGGAATCCTCTCCCAGCTATTACGCGCCAGTATCAACGAAAGTTGAATACCCTTCCGTTTCCAGTAGCGCCGCGCCTGAAGCCTACTCGGCCGCTCAACCGCTGGCACTGCAGAATCCATCTGAGTTGCCCTCCTTGGAGTTGACTCTCGAAGCCGCCATTGAAATGGCACTGAAGAAGGGTGAAGTCCTACGCAGCCTTGGCGGAAGCGTCGTTCAAAATACGCTCGGCGCGCGAACGAAGTACGATCCTGCGATCACAGAATCCAATCCGCTAGGTGGCGTCGATGCCGCTCTTAGCGCTTTTGATGCGCAAGTAACCGGGCAGTTATTCTGGCAGAAGAATGATATTCCGAACAATACAACCTTCTTCATCTTCCAACCACCTGCGTTCACGCAAACGGCCGCAAACTTTAACTACGAAATTGCCAAGACGACGGCCACTGGTGCGAGATTTGCAGCTAGGCATGTGGTCGGGTACGACCGAAACAATAGTCCAGCACGATTCTTTCCAAGTGATTACACCGGATGGATTGAAGCCGAATACCGCCAGCCGTTGATGCAGGGCGCAGGCTTGGAATACAACCGAATTGCTGGTCCCAACAGTCCTGTCGGTCAGTACAACGGTGTCCTGATTGCTCGAATCAACACCGACATTTCGCTGGCAGATTTCGAACAGAGTGTGGTCTCGTTCATCAACGATGTTGAAACCGCCTATTGGGAACTCTTCTTCGCCTACCACAGCTTGGAAGCTCAGGTTGAAGGTCGCAAGAGTTCATTGCTCACCTGGCAACGTGTCAAAGCTCTGCAAAACGCCGGTGCTAAGGGGGGCGATGCGGCTGCTGAGGCGCAAGCACGATCGCAGTATTACTCGTTTGATATCGCAGTCAAAGAAGCACTTGCCGGACCGGGCGGACTCTATGCTCGCGAGCAGCAACTGCGCTACTTGCTCGGTATGCCTGCCACCGATGGCAGCCTGATCAAGCCCATCAGCCAACCCATGGAAGGCGAGGTCATTGTCGATTGGTATTCTGCTTTGGCAGACGCGATCACGAAACGAGTTGAAGTTCGGCGTCAGAAGTGGAACATCAAACGCCGCGAGCTCGAGCTCGTTGCAGCCAAGTTGAATCGCCGACCGACGCTTGATTTCCTGGCCCAGTATCGTTATCGAGGACTTGGAGATGACTTGATCGGTTCACGCGACCCAGCAAATCAATTCAATAGCTTGTACCAGAACATTTTCGAAGGCAACTACCAAGAGTGGCAAGCTGGTGTTGAATTTGGCAATGTCGTTGGACTTCGTCAAGCAGGTGCGGCGGTAGCCAATGCTCGATGGAATCTTGCCCGCGAGCGAGCTTTGCTGCAGGAGCAAGAGCTTCGCATCACGCACGATTTGAGTACTGCGGCGAGGCAGATTCAGCGAGCCTATCAGTTGATGCAAGGCAACTTTGTGCGGCTGCAAGCTGACAAGGCACAAGTATCAGCCCTTCGTGATCGAGTAGTGGGCGGCCAAGACAACATTAACTTCTTGCTCCAAGCTCAACAACAACTGGCTACAACTGAGAATAGTTACTTCCGAGCGTTAGTCGACTATCAACTCGCGCTTCGCGATTTCCATCGCGAAAAGGGTTCGTTGCTGAACTACAACCAGGTTGGAATGAGCGAGGCTGCTTGGCCAGGTGCTGCCTATCAAGATGCTCAGGAGCGAGGGCGGTTCTTCACTCCGCGTAGCAATCCAGAATCCGTAACGGCCGGACCTCGGCTGAGCGACGGTGCCTTTGACCCAACCGCCGTTGGCGCTGGAGTGCCAGATCCATCCGCGAATATGATGCCAGCAGCCGCTCCATCCAGCCAACCGGCTGGTGACATTGCACCAAGTCCATCTGACAAACTTGGCTCCAGCATGACGCCCATGCCGACATTGGCGGGGCCAGTTGCTGCCGCATCGGTTCATCCTGCTGTCCGTCCAGCTCCCGCGATGTTGGTTTCGACGCCCGCAGATAACTTTATGAACAACGGTTCAGCCAGCGACCGCCCAACTGAGCAGGCCAGTTTTGCAAGTCCGGCTGGGCTTCCGCCTGGCACGGTGCAAGTCGCACCGCCACTTGGTTCTGCTGTTCAAGCCCAGCAGTAGGGCGGCAGGTGTTTGAAGCAAGCATTTGTTCGTTCGTTTACATCGGGAATGTCGTTAGCTGCGGCAGTGCTGCTGCCACAGGTTCAGCAGTTCGACGGCATGCGACACAGCAATCGTCATTTCGTCTAACGACGCGAATTCGGTCACGCTGTGGATATTGTGTTGCCCCACAGAGAGGTTTGGCGTCGGCAGCCCCATCTCGCTAAAGACCGCACCATCTGTGCCGCCGCGAATGGACCCCAACTCGGAGGCAATGCCAAGGTTGTCGAAAGCCTGTACTGCTAGATCGACGACATGCGGCGCTTTTCGGATGGCGTCGTTCATGTTTCGATACTGCTTTTTCCTGGTAAACTCAAACGATAGGCCCGCTGTCGATTGCTCCACCTGCTGAGCAAATTTACGGATGAGTGCTTCTTGTTGATCCAATGCAGATGTGTCGAAATCACGTAGCAGAAATTCCGCTTGGGCGGATTCCACATCTCCCGTGAGGCTGTAGGGATGCACAAAGCCCTGCTTGCCATCGGTGGATTCCGGGGCAAGTTCGTCCAGGGGCAGCGAAGCGATCAGGCGACTCAAGCCACGAATCGCATTGACCATTCTGCCTTTTCCGATCGACGGGTGGATGTTGTTGCCACGGGCCACAACGATTAGGTGATCTGCTGAGAAATTCTCGTTCTCGACGACTCCTTGGCCGCTGCCATCGAGCGTATAGCCAGCCGCTGCACCTGCCTTCGCCAAGTCCATGTGCTTGGCCCCCAGTCCGATCTCCTCATCGCAAGTAAATAGAATCCTAACCGGACCGTGTGGCAGGTGCGTATTTTCGACCAAATGTTGGGCCAGCTCCATGATGGCCGCCACACCAGCCTTATCATCGCCACCCAGAAGTGTCGTACCATCGGTTGTGATCAAAGTGTGACCGATGAGATCACGCAGGGCAGGGCAGGAGTCGACGGTGATGGAGCGAGCACCATGTTGCAGCGGAATGTCGCCTCCTGCATAGTTTTCGATTACTTGTGGATTGACGCCCGCGCCTGAAGCGTCCGGCGACGTGTCAATGTGGGCGTTGAGCAGCACAGCCGGAATGTTGTCACCGGCGTTTGAAGGGACGGTCGCCCAAACAAGTCCATGTGCATCTTGGTGTGCATCCTTAAGTCCCATTGCGGATAGTTCACTTGCGAGAAGCTTGCCCAGTTCGAGTTGGCCGGGACTGCTGGGGTATGTGTCCGAAGCAGGATCGGCCGTTGTTTCCACGCGAACATACCGCAAGAATCGCTCGAGCAGTCGCGACTGATTAATTGAGTTGAATTCCGTCGGTCGATTGGTTTCCATTGGAGTCTCTTCGGGCTGGCGAGGAATCGTTGCATCGAGTGCTTGCGTTAGGGTTGACGTCTGCCATACTGGGCCAGCAATACAAGGCGTCGTTTAGGGTGGGAAGGTCCGCTTTACGACGTCTTCTTGCTAGTCAGCGGGTTTATCAACGACCCGTGTTGTTTCGCATCGATGCAGAGTGCGGGGAGTCGCTAACGTGGCACAGGATGTCAAGTATTTGCTCTTTGACGTAGAGAGTGTGGCCGATGGCGACTTGATTGCCAAGACAAAATACCCCTCACAGGGTCTCTCCGCGGCAGAGGCAGTGGCCAAGTTCCGCAACGAACTGCTGGTGGCTTCCGGACGCGATTTCATTCCGTTCACTTACCACCTTCCGATCGCGGTCGTTATTGCGAAGCTGAATGCGGACTTCTCCTTGGCCGAAATCGTCTCGCTGGATAGTCCCGAGCATCGCCCGCCTGTCATTACCAAGCACTTTTGGACGGGCTGGGAGGCCTATGAGCAGCCGACATGGGTCACATTCAACGGCCGGACATTTGATATTCCTCTAATGGAGCATGCAGCATTTCGCTTTGGTGTCGCTGCTCCGAAGTGGTTCAACTTGTTGGATCGCAGTTTTGAGCAAAAACGCAACCGCTACAACTTGCAGTCCCACATCGACCTACACGACGTTCTGACAAATTTCGGTGCAACCTGGTATCGCGGAGGATTGAACCTGGCTGCTAGCTTGCTGGGAAAACCAGGCAAGATGGATGTACAGGGCGATATGGTCTACGACATGTATCTGGAAGGCCGCATCCCCGAGATTAACGAATACTGTCGCTGCGATGTCTTGGATACTTACTTTGTTTTCCTTCGAACCATGCTGATGATGGGACGTCTCACTTTGGAGGGAGAGCACGAATTAGTTGAAAAATCGAAGGCGCTGCTCGAGTCGCAGGCTGGCGAGCACCCAGCCTACCAAACCTATCTGGAGCAGTGGGGCGATTGGGAGAATCCGTGGGCGCAACCCAGCGAGTAGAGCCAGCAAGTAGGGAAGCCGTGCTGCAGCTCTGCTCAGGGGAAATCAGGAGCGGGGGTTGTCTTTTGCCTCAGGC
This sequence comes from uncultured Pirellulaceae bacterium, assembly GCA_964411445.1. Lineage (GTDB taxonomy): Bacteria > Planctomycetota > Planctomycetia > Pirellulales > Pirellulaceae > Aureliella. The sequence goes on along the minus strand of CAYPLE010000082.1, from coordinate 1,568 downwards.
AGCTAGTCAGTGGGTGTCAGGCAACTATCATCATCGTGGCCCACAGTTGCTTCCGCTTCCTCGAAAATTGACTCATCGTGAACCAATCGCAATCGACCGACGAACAGCAAAACGTTGGCGATCCGGCATCACAATCTGCCGTCGTTCCGGCTGCAGGGGCGCAACGGCTCTATGACGCCAATTTCTTTCTGGCTGCCGCTTGTCAAACGAGTTTTGTGATCGCCAATACGCTCATGGCTCACTACGCTCGCTGGGTGGAGTTCCTTGGACGTGACTTGCGGGACGTCGGTTGGGTCATGGGCGCAGGTGCGATCGCCGGGCTTTTCCTGCGGCCTTGGATCGCGCAGTGGATCAATCACTTTGGTCCAAAAAAAGTTTGGTTGAGCGGCTTTCTTGTCTTTGCAGCAGGGTCACTTGGCAATCTAGCAATCGTGGATATTGGGCCGACAATATTTGTGCTCCGCTCCTTGGTCGTTCTCGGTGCGGCGTTGGTTTTCGCAAGTGGCCTGACCTATATTGCCATTGTTGCACCGGTGCACCGCCAGGCTGAGGCAATTGGCATCGTAGGCATTGGTGGTTTCGTGGGCATGTTGATCGGTCCAGCCTTGGGCGATTTCTTGCTTAGCGCGCCAGTTGTTGCTCCTGATTTGGCTGGATCAGGTCTGGCTTTGTCGGACTCGATCGGGGCTGAAGGAATCGCTCAAAAGACTGCCGTGGTTGCCCGTGGAAGGTCAGGGTTCACGCAATTGTTTATCGTCGCGACAGCGATGAATTTAGCCACCATTGGGCTCGTGCTGAGGCTTCGCACGACCGCGCAGAGCGATCGACCTCGCGGGCTGCGGTTTGCTGACTTTGTCGCCTCAGTGCGAAGCAACTGGCCGGGCCCAATTCTATGGGTTGATCTCGTCTTCGGTGTCTGCATGGCCATCCCATTCGGCTTCCTGGCGACGTTTATCGACGAGGCTGAATTGGTCATTCCGGGAGTGAGCTTGATGGGCCTGTTCTTTTGGTGCTATGCCGGATCCGGCATCTGTTTGCGGATTTTCGGTCGCCGTCTGCCAGAAGAGTTTGGACGCAAGTCAGTGTTGGTCGCCGGCGGGGTCAGTATGACAACAGGGCTTTGCAGTTTCTGGATTGTGTCCGCTGATCAACCGTTATTGATTATGGTTCCTGGGCTGTTGTGCGGCATTGCCCACGCACTCATGTTCCACACGATGACGTCGCTGACGATCGCGCCGTTTCCGGACGATCAACGCGGCACAGGTTCGGCACTTGCCCTGATGATGTTAGACATTGGTACGATCGGAGGCGCACCGGTTCTAGCTTATGTCGCAAAATTTGCGGGTTACCCAGTGATGTTCGTGACCGCTGGAATTCTGGTAATCGTGACAACTCTCTATTTTGCTGCCACGGCTTCGCCAGACTAGTCGCTCCAGCGGCCCACGATCGGAGACTCGGGTGGAAGCATTTGTGCACACCAGCAGCGTTGACCGAACTAGACGTAAAGCTTCCTGGTGGCCTGCCCCCGTGGGCTACTTGGCACCGTCTTTGACGAGGTTGATCAGGTC
>CAYPLE010000081.1:9603-29118 GCA_964411445.1 uncultured Pirellulaceae bacterium | reverse complement strand
CCAGCGGGCCAGAGCTCACTATGCGGCCAGACGCGAGCGACTGTAGTAGCGATGAACAAACGCTCGATAGTCATCGGCAGTGTCGATGCCCTTAAGGGCGGAAGCAACGGTGCCGACAGCGATCTTCGCGCCCGCTTCCAAGAATCGAAGCTGCTCAAGACGCTCAGCAGATTCGTACTGCGAACACGGCAATTCGCTTAATTGGCTCAGGAACTCACGCCGATAAGCGTACACTCCAATATGCTGCAAATATAGCGGTGGATCACTTTGCAAAAGCTCGTCGTCCCAGCACCGCGCGTGAGGAATGGGACTCCTACTGAAGTACATGGCGTGACCATCGGCAGCTCGGACGACTTTCACACAAGCGGGGTCTTCCAAGCTTTCGCGATTTCTGATGGGAGTTGCGAGGGTCGCAATGTCTGCCTGTGCGCCGCCGGACAGCAACTGGGCCAGTTGATCAATCGCGTCAGGCTCAATCTCCGGCTCATCACCCTGTACGTTGATGTAGATATCCGATGGAATCTGCTGGCTAGCCACTTCGGCGATGCGATCGGTTCCGCTTTGGAGATCGCTGGATGTCATCACGACGTTGGCACCAAACTTCTTTGCCGCAGCCTCCATGCGTGGGTCGTCCACCGCAATGGTCACTCGCGATGGAATCTTCGCCTCGCACGCCCGCTCATAAGTATGCTGCAGAACGGTTTTACCGGTTTCTGCCAGAAGGAGTTTTTCAGGTAGACGAGTGGAGGCGAGCCGAGCTGGAATGACGATCTCGCAGGTAGGATGGGCATTCATGCCGAGTAGATTCCTTGCAGAGTCCATTGCAATGGTTTCGAACGCCGCGATCTTAACACACTCGCAGTTCATTTCCCAAGGTCAGCTTTAGCTGGCTAATTCGCGTGCGACAAAGCAGCGTTGTGTTCTTCGAATCCAGTGAAATCCCGCTCACAGTTTGTTTTGGATAGCTATAATCTCGACTGCCTGAAACAAGTTGGGTTCGAGCAGGAAAGTATCGCGTTGGAAAACGAAGACCACAGTGGGCTACTCCGCCAGTATCACGAACTGGCCGAACTGGCGGGTTCGCTGGCACATGAGATTAAGAATCCGCTGTCCGTAATTCACATGAACGCAGATCTGCTCGGCGAAGAACTGCTGGACGTGGACTGGCCTGGCCGCAAACGCGCCGAGGCCAAGGTCAACATGATCCGCCAACAATGCGAACGGATGGAGAACCTGCTCCGCGACTTCCTGCGTTTTTCGCGAATGCGGGATCTGGAAATGACCCCCGGAGACCTGAATGAACAGGTCGAAACCGTGCTCCGTCTTTACGAAGCTCAGGCGGAGAAGGAAGGGATCGATGTGCTCAGGTACCTGGATGCTGGACTGCCGAGCATTCTGCTCCACAGCGACTCACTGCAAGCTTCACTGATGAATCTGGTCAAGAATGCCTTCGAAGCTATGTCCAACGGTGGTCAGTTCGTCGTTAGAACCTACACCACGCCTCGGGGGGTCGCTCTGGATTTAATCGATACTGGCATTGGCGTCGAAGACAGTACAGCTATGCACATGTTTGAGCCGTTCTACTCCACCAAGAATGGGGGCTCGGGCCTGGGGCTTCCGACAGCCCGGAAAATCATCGAAGCCCACGGAGGTCGAATTAGCGTTCAAAGTGAGGTTGGACGTGGCACAAAATTTGTCCTGGAATTCCCAACTCCAGCACGCTTGAGCTGACAAAGATTTTGCGGAAGCCCGGGTCTCCACGCGCTCACAAATGGCCCTGCCCGCTCACCAAACTGCCATAAATTACTTATCAGCAATGACTTAAGCGCATCAAGCAGCCCGCCAGCAAGGCAGTTGGACGCCGCTTAGCACACGGTCGCCTGCAAACCGGAACAAACCTTCCGAGCAAGAGTTTTATATCTGCAAGTCGCAGTGGCGGCATCTTCAGTGCCTCTCCCTTGGCTTCCGACGCTTTTTTCCTTCGACACCGCGTTGATTTCGCCCGCAGATGTGAAGGGTCGACTAGCCTCCGCGGACATACCATTTAGGGCACTTGGACCAACAAGATTGCTGAATTCCCTTGCCGCAAGGGTGTCAAACAAGATAGAATGTGGTCGAGTCGGCAGCTTCTGCTGATTGCCCACCTGAACAAACCCCACCTAAGATCCATGATGAATTCGCTTAGTGCGTTCTCAACGCTGCTGCGCACAGTGCCCCTGCAATCGGTTCCTCTGCAATCGGCGCCTCGAACACCCACGCTGGCTATTGTTGCATTTTTACTTGCCTTTGTTGCTCGCCCCGCGCTTTCTCAAGACGTGTCTGTGGAAGCTGCGGGGGATGTTGAGCAAGGCAGTTCGGAGCTGGACAAGGCGGCGGAAAAAAGGGCTAAGCTACAACACTCCGCCGACTCCAAGGATTTGGAGTACTGGAATTCAGAAGTTGTGCCGTTCTTCAAGCAGTACTGCTACGACTGCCACAGCGGCGACGGTGCCGAAGCCGACGTCAACTTTGAACAGTACACATCGCCGGAGCAAATGAGCCAACAGCGTCCGCGATGGAACCAGATTCGCGGCATGATCGAAATCGGTGCAATGCCACCAGCCGACTATGATCCCTTGCCACCCAATGAAGTACGGCAAAAGATCGCTGGCTGGATTGACCAGAAGGCGAATCGTGTCGACTGCGAAATCACCAACGAGCCGGGTCGAGTCACGCTTCGCCGACTCAATAGCGTCGAGTACGACAATACAGTTCGTGATTTGCTGGGCGTCGATGTTCGGCCTTCAGAGTTTGTCGGCTTTCCAGACGACGATGTTGGGAACGGCTTTGACAATCAAGGAAACGTACTAACACTTGCACCGCTGCAGTTGGAAAAGTACGTGCAGGCTGCTGAGTTCGTGACGAGCAAGGTCTTTGTGCACGACGCAGACTCGCTCCGCGATCAAAGTCTTGATGGCGAGAAAGTGTTTGTCAATCGATCTGCAGAGCGAGAGTTTGAATTCGCCGACGGCAAGTACCTGCTGCGGGTTCGTTGCAAGTACGGCGGTGACAAAGACGAGAAAATCAACGTCAGCCTTTTGCTTGACGGTAAAGTCGTCAAGCAGGACGAAGTGGCTGGCGATCGAAACCGAACCGTATACGCAGAGGTGGAGGTTTCGGCTGGGAAGCACACGCTCGGAATCCGCTTCGACAAGGATCCGAATACAGATCGTACCGATGACTACGATCGTCGACTTGAAATCGATTCGTTTCGTATCAAGGGCCCAGAGAAAGGGCCTCCGCCCTACCCGGCTGCGCATAGAAATGTGGTCATTGCAGAACCAACGGATGACATTTCAGTCGAACAAGCTGCCCGAACAGTATTCCAACCGCTCATTCGCAGGGCATTTCGGCGGGAACCAACAGAACAAGACATTTCACGCGCCGTTCAGATTGTCAGATTGGGAGTCGATGAAGGACTGACCTATTTGGAATCTGTTGAATACGCAGTGCAAAGCTTGTTGGTCTCCCCGCATTTTCTTTTCCGCGTCGAATTAGAAACGGATACGAACACCCAAGACGGCAATCAACCGATTTCCGACTACGCTTTGGCTGCGCGGCTGAGTTACTTTCTCTGGTCGAGCATGCCCGATGACGAGCTGCTTGATCTAGCCGCAGAAGGCAAACTCCGCGATCCGCAGACACTCAAATCCCAGGCAAGCCGAATGCTTTCTGACCCGAAGGCAGCCATGCTGGTCAACCGATTTTTCGGCCAATTATTCGGCCTGGGCAATCTACGCAAGGCCGACCCGGACACGGAGCGGTTTCGCCTGTGGAACGAACGGCTCATGGAATCGATGCTGGAGGAAACTCAGCGATATTGCCGAGAAATCATTCAGCAGGACATGCCTCTCGAAAAGCTGATCAACGGAGATTTCACTTTCGTAAATCCCCGGCTCGCCGAGTTGTACGGAATGAAATTTGAAGGACGCGACCCAACACAGATGTATGTGGACGGCCCCGGCTTCCCGACCCGTCGCCGTGCAAGCGGTTCCCGTGCGGGAGAGTACCAAGACGAAAACAAGTGGATTCGAGTTGAGTTGCCTGAAGGCCGCAGGGGCATCCTAACACATGGTTCCATCTTGACTCTCACATCGTTCCCAACCAGCACGAGTCCGGTGAAGCGTGGCAAGTGGATTTTGGAAAGCGTCTTTGGCGACCCACCTCCCCCTGCCCCGCCGAATGTACCCACCTTTGAAGAGACCAAGAAGGAGCACGAGAAGCTAAGCCTGAGGCAACAGCTTGAGATTCACCGCGCGAACCCTAGCTGCGCAAGCTGTCACGACGTCATGGACCCGCTTGGGCTGGGTTTTGAGAATTTCGATGCAATAGGTGCTTGGCGTGACAAAGACGGCAACGCTCCCATTGATGCGGCAGGCCAATTGGCGGACGGTCGCAAATTCAACGGACCGGTGGAATTGGTTGCTCTGATCGAGACTCGCATCGACGAAGTTGCCCGACACGTCGCGGAAAACATGCTGACTTTTGCAATTGGACGCGGACTGGAGCCCTACGACTTCTGCGCCGTGGACGAAATTTGTGAAGCGGCGAAGAAAGACAACTACAAAGTGAGCAGTCTGGTTGCAGCCGTGGTGACCAGCCGGCCATTCACACAGCGGTCCGCCGACCCTGCGGTGGCCGAAACGAGCTCCGTTGCCTCCAACTAGCAACAACAAATCACTGAACCACAGCGAAGTACTTCGCACTGATAACGTTGAGGAAAAATTAAGATGGCTACACGAATTTCGCGCCGAACGCTCCTCCGAGGCACTGGTGCAGCTCTGGGGCTTCCTCTACTTGAGCAAATGACTCCTGCTGCTCGACTGCTGGGAGCAACCACGCCTGCAGGCAAGCCCCCTGTACGCCTGGCTTGGATCTTCTTTCCCAATGGCACTAATCCCGATCACTGGGCACCCGAAACCGTCGGAGCTGACTGGGAGATTAAGCCCTCGCTTGAGCCACTGCGAGCGTTGAAGCAAGACATCTCCGTGCTGAGCGGACTCGCGCAAGTCAATGCTCGTTCGCTGGGCGACGGCCCCGGCGACCATGCTCGCAGTGCGGCAGCCTTTCTAACAGGAGCGCACCCGCTGAAGACCTCCGGCGCGAACATGCGAGTCGGCAAGAGCGCTGACCAAATCGCTGCCGACGCGTACGGCAGCAACACACGTCTCGCATCACTTGAACTCGGCACAGAACAAGGCGCAGCAGCAGGAGAATGCGATTCAGGCTACGCTTGCGCTTACTCGAATAATATCTCCTGGCGAACACCGACGCAACCAATGCCCAAGGAGATCAACCCCAAACTAGCCTTCCAGCGACTTTTTGGAAACGGAGCTAAGGACAAAGGAAATAGCGCAAAGGCGTTGCTCTTCAAGAAGTCGATCTTGGACATGGTCGCCGAGGATGCTTCTCAACTGCGAAGAAGCCTTGGCGCCCGAGACCAACAAAAGCTCGACGAATACTTCACAAGCGTTCGTGACGTCGAAAAGCGAATTGACCGCCTTGGTGATCCAATTCCTGAATCCATTGAACGGCAACGCCCAGGCGACACGCCGTCGGATCGTGCCGAACACATCCGGTTGATGTACGACATGATGGTGCTGGCATTCAAGACGGATGCGACTCGAATTTCAACATTCATGCTGGGTAACGAAGGAAGCGGCAAGTCGTACCCGAACATTGGCGTCAATGACGGCCACCACCAACTTTCACACCACCAGAACGACCAATCCAAGGTCGAGAAGATCCGGGCGATCGATAAGTTCTTTGCTGAGCAATTCGCCTACTTCATTCGTCAGCTCAAAGATACTCCAGACGGCGACGGCTGCCTGCTCGACAACTGCATGATCGTCTACGGAGGTGCCATCCGGGACGGGAATCGTCACGACCACCACGACTTGCCAATCCTCATGGCTGGCCGAGGCGGAGGTGCCATCACGCCTGGTTTGCATCAAAAATTTGAAACCGAAACGCCATTGAACAACCTTTACCTGACCATGCTTAACACCGTTGGCGTCAAAGAAGAGCGGCTTGGCGACAGCACGGGACTGCTCAAACTGACCTAGTAGTCACACTTGAGCTGCTGCCCAAACTGCTTTTGGTAAAGCAGTCGCCTAGATTTGCCGCTGCGTGAGAAATGGCGCACGATCGCCCAGGTCGATGTGCCAAGTTAATCACCTGATCTAAATGCCCCTGGTGTCGCGTCCCCAAGGCTCGCGCTGCATTGAATTTATGACGACTTTCCGCGTCTGCGGTCGCCCCACGTTTTCCACGCAACGTTGCACCTTACGCTCCAAGGCGCGACGGCAGGCGTTGCGGTAATTGTGGTAGAGGATAAGATCACTCTGCGTTGACCACGGCTTCCTGAGAATGCAGGCAGCTCGAACCAGACGCAGGACGCAGCATACAGGCTGCCTTTCTTCTCATGACCAAGCATATCTTCGTAACCGGTGGCGTTGTCAGTTCGATCGGTAAAGGGCTTACGAGCGCCTCGATTGGAATGCTCTTAGAGGCCCGCGGCCTGAATGTCCGCATGCAGAAGCTGGACCCATACATCAATGTGGATCCCGGCACCATGAGCCCATACCAGCACGGCGAAGTGTATGTGCTCGACGATGGTAGCGAGACCGATCTCGATCTTGGTCACTACGAACGCTTTACCGATGGCCCCCTGACCCGAGACTCGAATTATACCACCGGCCAGATCTATCAGTCCGTCATTGAAAAGGAACGACAAGGCCGGTTCCTGGGCAAGACGGTTCAGGTTATCCCGCACATCACCGACGAAATCAAAAGCGTGATTCGCAAAGTGGGCGAGGGCGATGTGGATGTCGTCATCACCGAAATTGGCGGAACGGTCGGCGACATCGAAAGCCTCCCATTCCTGGAAGCCATTCGACAGTATCCATTGATCGCAGGTAAAGAAAACTGCCTGTACATTCACTTGACCCTGGTCCCGTACCTCAAAGCGGCCGGTGAACTCAAGACGAAACCAACCCAGCACTCCGTCGGCCAACTGCGTCAAATCGGTATCCAGCCAGATATCTTGATCTGCCGATGCGAACAGTCCATTTCACGCGAGGAACGCGACAAGATTGCGCTGTTTTGCAACTTGCAGCCACAAGCAGTTGTCGAAGAGCGTGACAAAGATTTTTCGATCTACGAAGTCCCCATTTCGCTGGTCGACAATGGTCTCGACGAACAGATCTGCGATCGCCTGGGACTATCTACCAAATCGCCAAACCTGGATCCGATCAACGAGATCCTCCACCGCCTGCGGAATCCCCAACACGAGATTAGCATCGCGGTGGTTGGCAAGTATGCGGAACACAAGGATGCATATAAGTCAATCTACGAATCGATCGACCATGCCGGCATTCATCATCATGCCCAAATCCGAGTTGGACGAATTCAAAGCGCCGATATTGAAGACGAAGGCGCCGAAAATTTGCTAAGCGGGTATGACGGCATCCTCATCCCAGGTGGCTTTGGCGAGCGTGGCATTGAGGGCAAAGTCCAAGCAATCCGCTACGCGCGTGAAAATGGCATTCCATTTTTCGGCATCTGCCTCGGGATGCAATGCGCCGTAATCGAATACGGACGCAACGTACTCGGACTGGAAGGGGCCCATTCGACCGAATTCGACAAAGATTCACCTCACCCAGTAATCTGCTTGCTGAACGAACAGCGTGAAATCACTCAAATGGGCGGCACCATGCGGCTGGGCGCGCAACCCGCAGCAATCGCCCCGGATACCAATGCGTTTGCCGCGTATCAATCAGAATCGATCCAAGAACGACACCGGCACCGCTACGAATTCAACAATCAGTATCGAGATCAGTTCTCTGACGGCGGAATGACGTTTGCCGGAACCAGCCCCGACGGCGGGCTTGTCGAGATCTGTGAACTGAAGAATCACCCTTGGTTCTTGGCTGTGCAATTCCACCCTGAATTCAAGTCGAAACCGACCAAGGCACACCCTCTCTTCGCTGACTTTGTGAACGCCGTCATTGAACGCCGGCGCGTCAGAATCGCGGCCAAGGCGGCCAAAGCGGAGCAGGCGAGCCAAATTTAGATTTGCACTCCTACACTGCACTTCGGAACCTCTCTCAACCACACGGTAGCCTCGTCCTGCGCTGCCAAGCTGTTCGACTCTGCACAAGAATGCAATGATGCAAAAGCAATCGATCCTGGACGACCTTCACGCGCACGGCGACTGGTCAAATCGCAAGCTGCTTTCACTCTGCAGCACACTCTCCGACGCGCAGCTTGATGAACCCAGAGAGATGGGATTCGGAAGCCTGCGAAACACATGCTTCCATATCCTGGAAGCAGAAAAGCTCTGGCTCGATCGTTACCAAGGCAAACCATGGCGAACATTGCAAGCAGACGCATCGGGCATGTCGATCACCACCATCCAAGAGCAGCTCAACGCAATCGCACTCCAACGCGACGATTATTGCAAGCCGCTGATCAATGAAAACACCGATCACACAATTGCATTTGAGGACCTTGGACGCCGCCAGTGGAGCTTCCCACTACGGCTCCTTCAATTGCACGTAGCCAATCACGGCATCCATCACCGTGCGCAGATCTTGAGTTTTCTACGACAGTTCGGCACACGAGTCGCTGGTGGTGTCGATTACCTTTTCTTCAAACTGGCCTACCCAAGTGTGACTATCCCACAGGAAAGCCACTCACCGCTGCGCGAGTATGGACTAGAAGTAGACGCTGGCGAAGGAGCTCAAGCGGTTTGGGATCAAGGCCTGGTTGAGAGTTACCTATCGTACGACGCATGGGCTACCGAACAAGTCCTTGCTTCTGCAAGCGATTTGTCAGACAAGAATTCTCTGGATGCCGAAATCGAAATGGGACCAGGATCACTTCGAAAGACGCTTCAACATATGCTTGACGCGAATCGCTGGTGGTTGGCAAACTGGGAAACGGAGATGAGCCCCTTCCCGCGAGGCGAAGAACCGCGAAGCCTGGAGTCCCTGAGTGCGATGCACACAGAAGTCGTGCATCAAAGAGAGCAGTTTGTGGGCTCGTTGGACGAAGAAAGTGCGGCTCGCATTGTCTCTGTGACCGCAGGCGGACCGGTTACGTGCTTTCGAGTTCTAGATTCATTGTTGCAATTGGCTGGCCACGGAACACATCACCGCGCTCAGTGCCTCAACATGATTCGACGGCTGGGCGGCAAACCACCAACGATTGATCTGATCGAGTGGTTGCGGGTCCGCAAACTCCCAACCTAACCGCGCGAGCAAACCCGTGGGTGCAACCCCGCAATTGTTGCTAACGCTTCTTAGGGTTGCGCTACGGCAGGGTAACAATAGCCGCTCAGCCTCATCTAACAGTTCTCTACGTCGCGTTGCGCGACGTGCCGTGCGCCTGAATTGCAGAGTAGCCCTTTACCCGAACCCCTTCGCATACCCCAAAGCAACCCCTGGTTCGAGTCGCAGAAACGCTCCCCCAGGCTTGAAGCGCTCAAGTACGGGGAAGCCGCGTGAAGAAGGCAGTCGACGGCCGTTTTTCCCGCGAATGTGGAGTTTTTGGGCACAAAAGCGCAATTTCGGCCCTTTGGAAGCGTCTATAACCTACCGGATTGACGATCCGAGTCATCATTTACACAACCGTAGCGATTTCTTCCTTTACGATTGGTCGGGTTCTCGCAAGCCCGTGGAGCTTCCCATGCAGCTAGCAAATCGCATTTTTTGGGCAATCTGTAAAATCCTCTTGAGTTTTCGGTATCGCGTCCGTGTTCACGGCGCCGAAAAGCTCAAGAACCTGGATGGGCCAACCCTGGTGATCCCGAATCATCCGGCCTACATTGATCCGCCGCTGGTATCGAGCCACATACGTCTGCACAAACCGTTGCGGCCGCTCGTGTTCTCCGGAACATACCGAATGCTCCCGCTCAGACCCTTGATGAGCCTAGTCAATGCATTTGAAGTGCCTGACATGTCATCACAGAGCCGTGATGCGCAGACGAAGGCCAAGGAGATGATTGATGCAGTCGTTGAAAGGCTGCACTCGGGCGACTGCATGCTCATCTACCCTTCCGGACGACTACAGCGTGGCAATCAAGAAATCGTCGGCGCGGCACGGGCGGTACACGAAATTGCAAGCCGCTGCCCAGATATCAACATCGTCCGCATTCGAACGCGAGGCGTGTGGGGCAGCATGTTTAGCTGTGCTGAATTCGGAAGACAACCGAATCTTGGAGCATGCGTAGTCTCGTCACTCGGCTGGGTCATCTCTAGCCTGCTCTTCTTCCTGCCTCGCCGCCCAGTGTCGATGGAAGTAGAAGTTTGCAAGGCCAAGGAGCTTCCGACGCAGTCCAAAGAGGAATTCAACCGCTATCTTGAACAGTGGTACAACGCCGACGGGGGTCAAGAACCACTATTCGTTCGATACAATCATCTGTTCGGCCCCAGCGAAGGCGATTTTGGGAAAACAGAAAGCGGCCAAGAAATTGACTTCGATAGCATTAAGCCGAAGACGATCCATCTGGTCAACGAAATCGTCGAAGGCCACCTGAAAAGGGATCTGGCGGGCGATGAAAAAGACGCTGCAACAACGCTTGAAACGATCGGCCTAGACAGTCTCGATCGAATGGACCTCGCTCTACGAATTGAACAACAATTCGGCTTTCGCAGCAACAAAGTAGCCTCAACACTTGGCGAACTTTGGGCGCTCGCCGACGGGCAATTGAGCACTGGCGAAGAGAAGTTAACCGCCCCGGATGAATGGTTCGCTGCCCCACGCGGACCATCGGCCCGGCCGGAAATCCTAGCAGACACAATCGGAGAAGCATTCCTGCGGCGAGCCCTCAAGCAGCGGAGTGATGTCGCCGCCGCCGATGCCATGTCTGGTGTCTTGACCTACGAGCGGGTTCTTGTCGGCGCGCAATTGATGGCAAAACGCTTCAGCGAACTTGACGAGAAACATGTCGGCATCATGTTGCCAGCAAGCGTTGCTGCTGACATTACATTTTTCGCCCTTCACTTGGCCGGAAAAGTTCCGGTGATGATGAACTGGACAACCGGGCCTGGAAACTTGGCGCATGGTGTCGAAGTCACTGAGGTGAAGCATATCATTACCAGCGCAAAGATGATCGATCGACTCGGCATCGAAGTCGAAGGCGCTGATTACATCTTCTTAGAAGATGTGAAAGCTGGTATCGGCAAATTAGAAGCCCTGTCAACATTACTGAAGACCAAGTTGTTCGGTAACAGCATTCTACGAGACCTGCCAAAACAGGCTCCTGACGACACGGCCGTCTTCCTGTTTACCTCCGGCTCGGAAAGCATGCCGAAGACGGTCCCGCTCACACACGAAAACTTGATCGTCAACGTACAAGATGGCATCGAAGTGCTCAAATGCAGCTCCTCAGATGCACTACTTGGTTTCCTACCGCCGTTCCACTCCTTCGGAATGACCGGCAACTTGATTTTGCCCTACCTGACGGGCATCAAATGCGTACGCTACGCTGACCCAACCGACTCACGTGGTTTGATGCAAACCATCTTGGCCTACAAACCAACCATGTTATTCAGCACCCCAACGTTCTTGGGGTACATTTTTGCTGCCTGCGGCGACAATGTGCTCGGCACGCTTGAGAGGGTTATTACCGGTGCAGAAAAGTGCCCTGAATCGGTCTTCGAATCCTGTAGAAAGCTCGCCCCCAAAGCGGTCATTTTGGAAGGTTACGGCATCACCGAATGCTCACCTGTGGTGGCGGCCAATTTGATCGATCATGCCAAGGCAGGTTCCGTTGGCAAGCCGGTTAGCCACGTTGAGACATGCATCGTAGACGTCGATAGCGGAAAACCGGTCGATAAAGGAGCAACCGGAATGCTGCTAGTCGCAGGAAGGTCTATCTTCTCTGGTTACTACAAACACGATGGCCCCAGCCCATTCGTAGAAGTTGAAGGCCGCAAGTGGTACAAGACGGGCGATCTTGTATCGATGGATGAAGACGGTTTCTTGCACTTCCAAGGTCGATTGAAACGATTCCTAAAAGCTGGCGGCGAGATGATCTCACTGCCGGCACTCGAAGAACCGCTTTCGCGAGCATACCCTGCTGATGAGAACGGCCCTAAAGTTGCCGTCGAAGGTGTCGAAACAGAAGACGGACGCCACATTGTATTGTTCACCACAGAAGCAATGTCGCTCCGAGATGCCAGTGAACTCCTGCTCGAAGCCGGCCTGCGTGGCGTGATGCGGCTCGACGAAGTACGCCAGATCAACTCCATTCCTGTCCTGGGAACCGGCAAGACCGATTACAAACAACTTCGTGCATCTATACTTGAGAACGCTGCCACCACTTGATTGCGTCGCCGCTGGGAGGCTCCCCATGATCGAAACGGAGAATATCACCAAATCCTACGAGGGAAAAGTCGTACTGCAGGCTACCAACCTGAATGTCGACGCGGGCAAAACAGTGGTTTTGATCGGTCCTAGCGGATGCGGAAAATCGACGCTGCTACGGATCTTGATCGGCCTAATCCCCGCAGATTCGGGCGAGGTTCGCTTCGACGGGATGCCAGTCACAGCGGAAAACGTCCTTGAGATGCGTCACCGCATGGGCTACGTACTCCAAGACGGCGGGCTCTTCCCGCACCTGAACGTCTACGACAATATTGCGTTGCTCGCCCGGCATCTCAAGAGCATGCCAGAGCCCGCGATAACCGATCGCATCGATCAACTTGCCCAGCTCACCAAACTACCCACCGACGCACTTAAGCGTTTCCCAGGCCAGATCTCTGGCGGACAGCGACAGCGGGTTGCCATCATGCGGGCCCTCATGCTGGATCCACCGCTGATGCTGTTCGACGAACCAATGGGTGCACTCGATCCCCTTGTTCGCTACGAACTACAAGAAGACCTCAAGAATATATTTGCGGAACTGAACAAAACGGTAGTCCTCGTGACCCACGACATGGGAGAAGCCGCATTCTTTGGTGAGGATTGCATCTTGATGGCCGAAGGACGGATCATACAGCGAGGCAGCATCGAAGATTTTCATTCGACCCCTGCGGAGCCCTTTGTAACCCAGTTCATCACCGCACAACGATTCCCGACACTCACCGGTCAACAATAAGTTGCTAGAATTGATTTCGCAGCGATTTTGCTTGAAGAGCCCACGAATGGCTTGTTGAGTGATCGGAAGCAGACCCAGTAGAGAATCGTTGGAAACGGATCTGTGACCAGATCCACTGCGGTGGCTGGAGGGATCTGTGACCAGATCCACTGCGGTGAATCATCCTTGAAGGGTCACTATATTGAGCAGGCTAGTTACGGTTGCCCTACTTGCAGCATCAGCCTACCTGGTCTTCCTTATCATGGAAGTGCGCCGAGAGACGCACTATAACGATCGGCAAGCCGAACTGATTCTGCAGTCCATCGAACCACTCGCGCCAGTCAACGACGCGTTGGTCAATTTGCGCAGAGTCAAGAATGCTGAAAAGCGTTGCTCACTGCAGTACTATTTGCCGCCTGAGAAGACAATTCTGCTCCAACAGATCATGTTGGACGACAACCACGTCTCCTCCATTCATAACGTTGCCGAGATCCCCGCGACACACGATCAGCAAACCGGATTCCTCGACATCGAAACCATCACGTCCGAGAATGGCAAAGAAGCCATCCACGTCGTTGGGCTGACTGACAGAACTGTCGAGATCTCTATTCCGGACAAATACCGGTTCACCAGCATGCAAAATGCATTGCTTGCGATTGACAAATTCGACCCGAGGTTGATTGCTAGAACTGGTCGCCCAATGTACTTGTACGGCCGCACTTCACACGAGCGAACGGCCCTTGTTCCCGACGGCTATACGATGGCGGTATCGCACGTGCACTGTGAACTGAAAGACAAGACTCGAATCGGTGACTTCACATTTATTATTGCGATCGCCTACGCCGACGCACCTGTGAAGGCAGTTAATGATGACCAAGATGACTGAACAACCCAACGAGCTGCCGAGGCGAAGAAGGCGTTCCAAGCTTGGTGTCAACCTTGGCACGCTCTTAGCTGCAATGACTCTGGCTGCAACCTATCTTGCATACACCCAGGAACGTGAAAAACTCCTCCTTTCCGAAGACCGTGTAGCACGTGCCAACTTTCGCACTGGGCAATTACCGCAGGGCAACTTGGACGCGTTCCAGATCATTGCTGAAGAAGCTGGAAGCGAGTGGCTAATTTGGGTACCGTTCGGGAAAGAATTGCAATTGCGAATTCAGACACATGGGCTCTCTTCGACGACAAACGTACCGAAAAAGACTCGGAACATCCTACTTAGCGAAGGCAACCATCACGTATTTTTGGAGCGGGCTACGCCGGATAGCTGGCAAGTCATCGTCAATGGCGAGCAGCGGTTTCTTCGATCGGAATCCCGCACCTGGAATATAACGCGACTCAAGTACCACCCACTCCCGTTCACGATTATCAAGTCCAACCAAGCACCTATCTTGATGCAAGAAGCCTACGGCAAAGCCCACCTTGAGGCAGGCGAAAACTATGACCCAAATCTCCACAGTTTCGGAATCCGCATGTGGGCCGACGCATCCGATTGATCGCAACCTTCCGCAAAAGCCAGCACGCTACTCCTACAGCCCGCCAAAGTGGATCTGGTTACAGCCCCACTTCGATTCAATTTCGATTCAAATTTTGCGTCAGCACAAACCTATCCTGCTTGGGCTGAGCTTTCGACGCGGGGGTCAGACGCAGCAATCAGCCCACGGCTGGAAAACTGAATCCCCTGCCCTACAGCCGCTGTACCGATACGACGAATCTTATGCCCAAAACCTTCAAGTTGCTTGACCACCTCGTCAGGAATCGCCCGCTCGCAGACAAGCTCATTTGGTGACCATTGGTGATGCGCTCGCGGTGCTGCAATTGCCTGATCGACCATTTGCCCAAGATCCAGCACCCGAACGAGTGCCTGAAGAACGGTTGTGATAATTTTGGGACCACCGGCGGCCCCACAAGTTAGTACCGGTGCACCACTTGCATCAAGAACTAGCGTAGGGCTCATGCTCGAAAGCGGACGTTTGCCGGGTGCTATCAGGTTTGCTTCCGAACCGAGCAAACCAAATGCATTGCGAACACCGGGCGCAATACTGAAATCGTCCAGTTCGTTGTTCATGACAACGCCGGTGCCTGGAATAATTACTTTGCTGCCGAAGGTCGTATTTACCGTTTGCGTCAAAGCCACCACATTGCCTTCTGCATCAGCCGCAGTCAGGTGTGTTGTGTGGTTCCCGGGTGAAAACAAGTCCAATTCAGCCCGAGGCGGCAAGCCGTGGGACTCGACATCACTTGCCAACTCTAGGTCGATATCCGCAGCTCTGCTCTTCAGGTACCCTTTATCCAACAGACCGCGAGGAACTTTGGCGAAGTCAGCGTCGCCTAGCCAATACGCTCGATCTGCCATGGCTCGCTTCATGACTTCTGCAAGCAAGTGCCGTCCCTTCGCTTCGCTTTCTGCAAAGACCGCTTTTACGTCGAACTGCTCGAGCATTGCGAGCATCTGGGCGTTGTGAATCCCACCGGAACTTGGCGGTGGAAATCCCACGACCCGATGGCCTCGATAGTCCTGGAGTATCGGCGTCCGCTGCTTTGCCCGGTACTTCAAAAAATCAGCCTTAGTCATCAACCCACCAGCAGTTGACATGAACTGTTCAACGCGACGGGAGAACTCGCCGCCGTAGAACCAATCAATGCCTTCGTCGGCTACCTTTTCGAGCGTTCGGGCGAGATCTTTTTGCACGAGCGTTTCGCCAGCCCGCCAGGCTTTACCGCTGTCGTTGAGCAGCACTTTGGCGGAGGCTTCAAACTTGCGGATATGGTTCACCACCGATGCAAGTCGCGATTCGTAGCTTTTCGAAATCACAAATCCTTGCCTCGCTCGCTCCGCTGCGGCTCGCAACGACGACTCCCAATTCAGCGCGCCGAACCGAGTCGAAAGCTGATGAAGCGCAGCCAGTAGCCCAGGAACCCCACTTGCCAACGGACCAATTTGACTCTTCCTTGGGTCCGGCTTTCCATTAGTGTAGAACATCTCCGGCGAAGCAGCCTGCGGAGCCATTTCGCGACCATCAATTGCAAAAACTTCACCGGCTGCCGTGCGAACGATTGCTAGACAGCCACCGCCAATTCCAGAATTGTGCCCGTCCACAACGGACAACATGAGCGAAGCCGCTACGGCTGCATCAATCGCGTTCCCACCTCGATCAAACACTTGCATCGCAGCATCGGTAGCGTATGGGCTGACCGTTGCGCAAGCATTCTTTGTTCCCCGCGCGACCGTTGCGGATTCCGCCAGCGAGCTCGTCTCCTGCGTCTGCGCCGCCTGGAGCGAGCTTGCGCCCATGACAAGGCCCAGGGAAAATAGTCGACGGTCAATCTTAGAGGACTTCACAAAATCGCTCCTGCAGGTTTCATCATGCAATTGTTGACAAAGACGAACACAAACTTCGGCCGCAGAACCGCACTTGCTCGGCAACCCAATCCGCTCAAAATCCATCAATCCAGCGGCAGCGGCAACACGACTGTATTGCCCGTGTCACCATAGCTGAGGATACTAGATGCTTAACTGCAAACAAGCTGCGCCGACGCAGCTTGGCCTGAAACATCCAGAAATGCGACACATCCTGCCGACCGCGGCCCAATCGCTCGGCCTCTACGAGCAACTTGCGCTGCCTCCCTGAACTACCTTTAAAAGGTCCCACCTCCATGAAACTTGCCAAGACATTGAGCACCGCAGTGCTGATCTTCACGACTTCACTCGCAGCCGCCGACGCGCAGGAGAGCAAGACGGTTGCCGACACTCCAGCGACAGAACAGTCGCCTAAGAACCTCCCCAAAGGTATCAATGACAACTTCCTTGACCCAGACTTGAAGATCGACGAATGGGTCGAGCGCTTCGAGGTAGAAAGTCGAGAAGTGGTAGCTTGTCAGAAGGGAATCCTCGCGGCTTGCGGCCTCAAACCAGGAATGACGATCGCCGACGTTGGCTCAGGAACGGGCCTGTACGTTGCACCGTTTTCGCGAACGGTCGGAGACTCCGGCGAAGTGATCGCTGTGGACATCTCACCAAAGTTCGTCAAACACTTGAAAGGGCGTATTCACGACGAGAAGATCTCGAATGCGAGGGTCGTTCTGTGCTCCAACAAAAGTGTGAACCTAAAGCCAGAATCGATTGACCGAGCGTTTATTTGCGATGTCTACCACCACTTTGAATTTCCACAAAGTTCGCTGGAGTCGATTCACAAAGCGTTGCGTCCTGGGGGACGCGTCATTTTGGTCGACTTCCACCGCGAAATTGAAGGGCCTCGGCGGGAATGGATGATGAACCACATCCGAGCGCCAAAGGAAGTTTTTCAACAAGAGATCATCGACGCTGGCTTTAAGCTGGTCGAAGATGTTCAGGTCGAGGGCTTCAAAGAGAACTATCTATTGGTTTTCGAAAAGGCACATTAGGTGACCGAACAAGAATCAGTCGCCCACGTCAAGCAGATTGGCGTGATGAGCCTGGCAGCTCTTGTCGTCGCCAACATGGTTGGCGCAGGCGTGTTTACTTCCAGCGGCTTCTCTCTCGACATGCTTGGCAACCCACACCGAGTCATGCTCTCATGGGGACTGTGTGGCATATGGGCAGTTTGCGGGGCGATTTCGTACGGAGCCCTGATTCGCAGGCTACCTGAGTCCGGCGGAGAGTACCTTTTTCTTAGCAGACTCGTTCACTCGAGCATCGGATTCCTTGCAGGTTGGATTTCTCTGGTGGCCGGATTTACAGCGCCTATCGCCATCGCCGCCAAAAGCGCTATTTCCTACGGATTACCGAACCTATCCCCCGCTGAAGGAACCTTCGCGGCAAGTCTGTTGATCGTTGCGATTGCATTTACGCTATGGTTCGGAATCTCACTCAGTGCATCCACGCAGACGGTCATTGTTTTGGCAAAACTACTCCTGCTGGGACTATTGATCGCCTGGGCGTTCTTATTCACACAAGCCGATAGCTGGGCCGGTGGCGCACTTCCCGATCGCGACGCTGCGATGCTACCATCGGGCCGCAAGGACTGGATCACCCTCGTTGGCTCCATGACCTGGATTGCACTTAGCTACACCGGATTCAACGCTGCCATCTACGTCGCAGGCGAGGCGAAAGAGGCTCGAAAAACTGTACCGCTTGCCATGTTCGTTGCCACAATAGTCGTGACGGGCCTATATTTGCTGCTCAACTATATTTTTGTATTCGCCCCGGCACCTAAGTTGATCGCTGGCGATCCGAATGTAGCGGGCATTGCCGCTGAGGCTGTGGGGGGGAGCTCGCTCCGGCAATTGGTGCGGATCATTGTTACCGTCGCGATGATCAGCAGTGTCTTTTCCCTGCTGATCGCCGGGCCACGGGTGTATCAACAGATGGCCATCGACGGTGCAATGCCGAAGCTATTTCGAGGCAAAACGGGGAATCCACGACTGGCCATCATCCTGCAATCGTTACTGGCGATTATTACTGTTTTTGCTGGTACTCTGCTAGAAATCATGCAGTACCTCGGCTTAACGCTTTCCGTCAGCGGGGCACTTGCGGTGGGTTCGCTGTTTTGGATGCGAGGCCGAATCGGTTCCGCGCCGCTGCGATCCTGGGAGGTGATTCCTGCTGTCATCTACCTCACCTTTACCCTCGCGCTTATCGCAGCGGGATACCTGGAACAACGGTCTCAGTTCTACGCGATGTTGGTCACTTTTGCACTCGGATGCGTCTTCTACTTTGCCGGCGATGCGCTAAAGACTCGGGGTGATTCTGAGTCGCCCAATGCAAGGTAGACTTTCGCCCTTTTCATCTACTTGAGACTCGCTTCAGAAGGCCCAATTCATTGGCACTTCCAATCCCTGTCGAAGACGCTTACAAGTTTTGCCCCGCGTGTGGTGAAGCGAACACCAAGCCACCAGCCATTCCATTCCGATGCGACAAATGTGGATTCAGCAACTTCTTTGGGCCAGTACTCGCCGTGGGAGCAATTCTCGTCAACGATTCAGGTCAAGCACTTTTGGTTCGTCGCGCGCGAGATCCAGGCAAGGGACAATGGGGCCTACCGGGAGGCTTTGTTGATCGAGGGGAATCAGCAGAAGAGGCTGCGGCGAGAGAAATCGAAGAGGAAGTCGGCCTGCGAGTTTCGCAATTGGACTACATGCTCTCAGGACCAAACACGTACAACTACCAAGGAATCGTCGCGCCAGTCATCGACGTCTTCTTCGTAGGAAGAGTCGCCGGTGCGCCCGAAATCACCTTGGCTGAAACGGAACTGTCGCAGTTTGAATGGACGCTGCCGACCGACAAACACTTAGAAAACATGGCCTTCGAATCCAATCGAATCGCCCTGCTTCACTGGTTAGCAAAACAGGGCAATTGACCATTCCATTGCATGGCAGCTATTTCACATCTTGCGTGGCAGCTATTTCACATC
>CAYPLE010000081.1:5727-9503 GCA_964411445.1 uncultured Pirellulaceae bacterium | reverse complement strand
TGGCAGCTATTTCACATCTTGCGTGGCAGCTATTTCACATCACCGTCGATGTGCTTCAAGTAGCGGAACAAGTCGCTATCGGTTGAAAGGATCAACGTACTGTCCTGTCCGAGCATCTCCTCATAGGTTTCCATGGTCTTCATGAAACTGTAGAAAGCGATTGATTCAGGACTTTGGTTGTAGGCTTCCGCGTAAATACGAGTGGCCTCAGCATCAGCGCTACCTCGAATCATCTGAATTTGCTTGTATGCCTCAGATTCAATCTGCTGCATCTCGCGTTCCTTTTTACCTAGGATTTTTGCAGCTTCCCCGGCTCCTTCACTGCGAAAACGCTCGGCAATCTGCTGACGTTCACTGATCATTCGATCATAGATGCGTTGACGAACGCTTTCGTTATAGTTGACTCGCTTGAAACGCACATCGAGCAGTGAAATCCCAAAGTCTTCCAGCTTGGGTGCGGCCTTGGCGAGAATGTCAGCTTCGATTTTCGTTCGACCTTCGCGAATTGGGTACAAGACACCAATCGAGCCTGGAGCGTCGGCCAAATCCATATCCTCACTTGGCTCACGGTCTGGATCGCTACGAATGACTTCGATCAAGTCGCGTTTTGCGATCGCGTTGCGAGTTTCACTTCCGAGAATATCATCCAGTCGCGACTTGGCGCTGCGTTCATCCCGCAAGCGCAAGAAGAACTTCTTTGCGTCCGAAATTCGCCATCGACCAAACGTATCCACTTTGATGTAGGTCTTATCACGAGTTGGCATTTCGTTGGGAAATCCATCCCACTCGAGCACTCGTTTGTCGATGCGCGTCACTTCTTGAATAAACGGCACTTTGAAATGTAGGCCAGATTCCGAAATGGGATCTCCAACCGGCTTGCCAAACTGAGTGATGATGACTTGCTCTGTCTCAGCCACTGTGTAGGCAGCGCTAAAGCCAAGGAAAAGGGCAAGGACGGAACCGATCAGAATTACTGGAATTGCTACTTTAGTCATCGCGTATATTCTCCTACTGGCCAAGATTTAGAAGGGGCAGCAACTGCGAAGAATTGCCGTCCATGATGACTTTCTTGCCCAGTTTTGGCATCACGTCTTTCATGGTTTCGATGTAAATCCGTTGTTTGGTCACCTCAGGTGCTTTTAAGTACTCAGCAAGAACTGAGTTAAAGCGATCGGCGTCCCCCTGAGCCTCGTTGACTCGCTTGGATGCATAGCCCTGGGCTGCTTCTATCTTTTGGTCCGCTTCACCGCGTGCTCGTGGCACGACTTTGTTATATTCACCATTGGCAATATTGATCAACTTTTCTCGCTCTTGTTGAGCTTGGTTCACCTCATTGAAAGAAGGCTGCACCTTTAATGGTGGGTTTACATTCTTCAGTTGAACTTGATCAATGCTCAGGCCTAGCTCGTAACGATCGACCTGCTCTTGGAGTTTGACAAGCGATTCGCTTTCAATCTCCTGACGTCCAACGGTGATGACTTCGTCGACCGTTCTGTCGCCAACGACAGCTCGCATTACGGACTCTGAGATGTCCCGAAGTGTATCGTCGGGCTGCCGGACTTTGAAAAGATATGCCGTAGGATCCTTGATCCGGTACTGGATGATCCATTCGACCGTAGCCGAGTTGAGATCTCCGGTGATCATGCTGCGTTCTTCTTCTTGTTCACTGGAGAACTGCCAAGGATTCGTTGCACCGCTGGTGCCGAAGCCAAACTCCTGCTTTAGCTGCCGCTTGACAGCCACTACGTCAACTTTGTCGATTCCAAAGGGCAACTTAAAATTGATGCCGGGATCAACCGTCTTGATGTACTTGCCGAACCGCATCACCACACCCTGCGATTCTGCTTGGATGGTGTAAATGGACGTATACAGCAGTATCAAACCGAGAATGACTGGAATACCCAGCAGGATGATCCGCGGATTGAACTGCGGCTTCTGCCACTGAAAGTTTTTGTCAAATGGATTGTTCGAACTCATCAAACACGCTCTCTTGCGCCAAAGTTGTTGAACAGCTTCTTCGAAGACGATCTATGGCCGCCGCAGACTCGCTCCGGACGACAGGCCTATTCACTACGGCCAAAGTATGCCGCATCTTGGGCGCGAACTGCTGGGATGATTCATTTGTCCCAAGCTAACGCCCCCCACTAGTAGGCCCCACCGCCGGTTCGGAGAGCCACGACGAAACGTACAACCCGCATACCGAGCGAGCGGCGGCAACTGAAGATCGACCGTCTTATTGACCGCAAAGCCATCGAAATAATCATCAAAATCCCGCCAGCCAGCAGGACCGTTCATTGACGCAGTTCTTCGGTACTGGCCAGATACCAATCTCGACGCCGGACGAACATGAGCAGCCAGCCTCCCAATCGGCTTGCTTCTGCCAGACTGAAACGGAATTGCCCCATGAAAACGTCAGACGAAGGCCAGCAATGCGAACTCTGTGAGCGATGGATGAAAGCCGGAACGACGCGTCACCACCTAATTCCAGTGACATGCCACAAAAATAAGTGGTTTCAGAAGAATTTCACCAGAGCACAGATGCAAACAACCATCAACCTCTGCCGCGACTGCCATAGCGCGGTCCACCGATTCATTCCGAAAGAAAAGGAGCTTGGAAAACACTACCATTCACTCGACCGCCTCCGCATCCACGAACAACTTGCTGGCTTCGTCCGTTGGGTCAGCAAGCAGCGATAGCGCTGGCGCGCAAGGCAGCTCAGACGCCTGCAGCCAAGACAAGCTGACATGCGGACAAATGTGCTAATCGGTCAGCAAAATCGACTAGAATGGATGCGGGAACGAACTGTGATGTATCGGAAGACCGCGAATGTTAAAACTCCTGCTGCCTTTTCTACTTGCGATCGCCTCGGCTACAGTGCTGAAGGGGGGTGATGATGTTGCAGCGACTCAATTCGCTAAGACTCAGGGCCTGGTTCGGCAGTTCTGCGGCGATTGCCACGGAAAGGAAAGCCCAGAGGCTGACGTCGACCTGTCTGAATTGAGCACGAGCACGTTGCACCAAGATGCAGAATTGGCAAAACGTCTGGTGCACGTCCTTGATACGCGAGAAATGCCTCCCGAAGATGAAGATCAGCCTTCGGATTCGCAGCGCATGATGATGCAAAATGCTTTTCAGGCGGCCCTTGTTGAAGCAGCCCAAAATGCACGCAGGGTCGCGGCGCCGATCCGACGCATGAACCGATTTCAGTACAACAATGCGGTTATCGATCTGCTAGAGCTTGATTGCATCGTCTTCACTCTGCCCGAGCGAGCCATGCGCGTGCACCGGGGATATTTTGATCCGGCCAGCGGTAAGATGCCAGATACGGTGACTGTCGGAAACCGGCCACTTGGAAAATCACAAATGATTGAACCGAGGCTGGCTGGCGTTGCTGCCTTCCCACAAGACCTTCGAGCCGAGCATGGGTTCGACAATCGCGGCGACCACCTTTCGCTTTCTCCGCTGCTCATGGAAGAATTCCTCAAGCTTGGGCAATCCATCACTCAGAGTCCCGACTTCGGACCAAAACGCGTTGGCATTTGGAAGCAGTTCTTCCTTCCACCTAAGGATCAAAAAGAAATTCAGTCAGCGATCCGCAACCGGCTGCGACCATTTTTGACAAAGGCATTTCGTCGGCCGGTCGACGAGGAGACGTTGCAGCGTTATGCAAAGTTTGCGACAAACAAAATTGCAAGCGGCAGTAGCTTTACCGATTCCATGAAGGCCGTCGTAGCAGCCGCAATTGCGTCCCCACAGTTTCTTTACCTTTACGACA
>CAYPLE010000081.1:0-5627 GCA_964411445.1 uncultured Pirellulaceae bacterium | reverse complement strand
GCTTTGAACCTCGCTTCGCGACTGTCATTCTTCCTGTGGGGAAGTCTGCCGGACGACACCTTACTTAGCCTTGCATCGGATGGGAGTCTCGAACAACCTGATGTGCTGTCGCAACAAATCGACCGCATGCTGGCGGATAAGAAGCTGAAGCGATTTTGCGATAGCTTTCCTTCGCAGTGGCTCCAGCTCGATCGTATCGTTTCGTCTGTCCCGAATCGATCGGAGTTTCCAGAATTCTACTTTTCAAAATACCGAGCAAGCATGCATATGATGCTCGAGCCGCTGCTACTGTTCGAAACCGTGCTCATCGAAGACCTGCCGATCACGCAACTGCTCGACTCGGATTTTACTTACCGCTCCGGCAAACTTCAGCAGGTCTACGGCGAACTGGGCAACCCAGCCGCGAAGCCCACCGGCGGCGGCGTCACCGCGCTGACGTATCGGCGAACTCCGGTCAACGACCGGCGCAACGGTGGTGTCATCACGAACGCGGCCGTTATGACGATGACCTCGGGGCCGGATCGGACACAACCCATTACACGAGGGGCATGGATAGCAGGCGTCATCTTCAACGATCCACCTGAGCCGCCTCCGGCCGATGTGCCGCCTTTGTCTGAGAAGCCGGCCGCTGGCGAAGAAAATATGACGCTGCGTGAGCGGCTGTCAGCGCACCGCGAGCGAGCGGACTGCCGAGGGTGCCACGAACAAATTGATCCACTCGGGTTTGCGCTTGAAAATTACGATCCGATCGGCCGGTGGCGGTCCAAGTATGCCGATGGCCTCGAAATCGACTCGTCAGGCAGCCTTTTCCAGCAGCACCAATTTTCCAGCGTCCAGGAATTCAAAGACGCCATCTTGGCCGAAAAAGACCGCTTTACTCGAGCCCTGGCTGGCCACCTGCTATCATTCTCGCTCGCCCGCCAGTTGAGCCCCGCGGACTCGCTCGCCCTTGACCAAATCGTCGAGAACGTGAAAGCCGACGACTACAAAATGCAAACGCTCGTCCGACAAATCATTCTGAGTGAACCATTCAGAGAAAACTGATCAGGCCAAATTCGATATGAACACTCGACGACAATTCCTTCGCGGTATCGGCGGATCGATGCTCGCGCTGCCCTGGCTCGAAAGCCTCGCCGCTGGCTCTCCCCAGGCGACGACTCCTCCACTGCGAATGGCTCATTTTTATGTGCCGATCGGCGTCGTGCGCAGAGGCTTTTTTCCAGGCGAAGCGGATGACATCATTCCGAAAGGCAACCTCGGCAATGTCATGAAGTCGCTTGGAAAGCAGGATCCGCGTCATCGAGTCGGCCCGCTACAAGAGTTGACACCGACGATGCAGCCACTTGCTAACCTGAAGCAACACGTCAACCTGATCACGGGCATGGATCGCACTTTCCAGCAAGGCACCGACGTTCACGCTCAGTGTGCATCGTGTTACCTAAGCAGTGCCAAGCCGTTTACGATCGAAGGCAGCGCGTGGCCGCTGGACCGAACGCTGGATCAGATCGTGGCCGACCGGGTTGGCCGCACCACGCCGTTTCGCACTTTGGAATTTAGTTGCAATAGCCATCGCGACAACAAAGAATCCATCTACTTCGACAATATCTCATGGTTCGGTACCGGGCACTTAGCCCCTTCGATTCGTGATCCCCGCAAGATGTATCGGCGGCTGTTTTCGACCGAAGAAGTGCAGCAGTTTCAGGATATTACGAGTCTCGTCCTGGACGACGCCCGCATGATGCAAAAGAACTTGGGCCGCGCCGACCGTGACAAATTCGGCGAGTACTTCGAAGCAATTCGCGCGATGGAACTTCAAATGTCACGGCTTGAAACGATGCGCTCCCAGCTTTCGCTAGTCGATTTTGACCTGCCCACCGAAGCCTATCTGCCTCGCGGCGACTACATTCGACTGATGGGCGACTTGATGGTCACAGCCTTGCAAGCGGGTCTAACGAACGTCACCACGTTCATGGTTGGCCCAGAACGCTGGGATACACCGTACATGTTTGACGGGCTTTTCGAGACGCCCCGAAGTCATCACCAGATGTCTCACAACCAAACGAAGATGATCGACGACCTGTTGAAAGTAGACCTTTTCCACATGGAACAGTTCGCCTACTTGGTTGAGAAGATGAATGGGATTCAGGAGTCCGACGGAACCACGCTGCTGGACAACACGCTGTTCACCTACGGATCTGGCTTGGGTGACGGTTCCACTCACCAATACAACGACTTGCCCATTGTAATGGCCGGCGGCGGCAGCCGAGTAAAGACCGGCCAGCACATCAACATGCCCGAAGGCACCCCACTTGCCAACCTTTGGCTCACCCAAGCCCAGCTCATGGGCCTTCCCCTCGATCACTTCGCCGACTCAACGGGCACCATCACCGACATTGTGGTTTAGACCGGAAGTAATTGCTGCACCGTTATCCGCGTTCCCTGTTTAACGGTCGGCCGCAGGTGTACGAGCGAACTGCGTGTGGCGTACGGCTATGGCTAACGGGCTCATCAAGATTGGGGCTATCCGTGCTGCTGTTGTACGTTGACGTACAGCATCCGCAGTTGATGAAGCGACTCGGTCACGAATTGCGACTCTTCTTCGGTGAGGTTGCCCTTGGTTTTTTCTTCGACTACACCAGCTAAGTCGATGAAGTGCTTTGCATACGGCAAGTTGACATCGGGCTGAGAACCGTCATCTGAAGGCATTTGCCCTAGAGCCGAAAGAGCCTGCGACAAAAGCGTTGTCAACAACAGTTGCAACGATGCTGGCGGTGGAGGCGGAAGTTCATCACTGGCACCGCTGGAAGACTCAACGTTGGCTGAATTCTCTTCGGTGTCGTCTGCTACCCCGTTCTCTTCTGCCTTAGCCGCCTCTGCAGCTTCCTTGGCAGCCAGCTCTTCCTTCTCACGTTGGACTTTGGATTTCCAGTCTTCGTCGACGATGATTTTCGGTTCTTCAGATTCACTCGACACGGCGACAGCTCCTTGAAATTTACTCTACTACTTGCCCAACAAAGAAGACACGATACGAACTCTGCGCGAGCACGAACGTTCGCGCTCAGGCCAAGAATTCCAGTTCGCATCAACTGCCTATTTTATGCGTGGGCGGCGCTCAACAGAAGGGCTGGAGCCGGAGCTTCAGCGCAAGTCAGTTTTACAGGCTAGGAACGTAGCTCGACTGGCCCGGCCAAGAATTGCATGGAATCGGCTGCGACAGATGAGCGACTCGTCCTGTGCAAATCCAAACTCTGCCCAGCCCTGACACAGGGCTTCGCGTCACGCTATTTCAGCGCTTCTTGCGCTTCTTCTTACGCTTGCTTTTCTTGTCCGCTGCAGACTGCTTTTTCGCATCGGCGAGTATCGCCCTGGCATAATCGCGATCCAGTCGAACAAGCTGCGTTGAGCGGACGTCCAGGACCGCGTGGTCGCTCTTGGAGCGTTTCACGTAGACGAACGGCAGGCAAATCGCTTTAACGCGATACGGTCTCCCCGCATCGGGAGACTTGAACCGCAAGCGAATGACGCTTGGTTCGCTGGCTGAAATACAGTCATCCCAGTAGAACGATGGCAATTCGTAAGTTTGGCTGAAGGTTGCGACAAAGTCGCCCTTCTGGATATCTTCTGGAGCAAGTACACTCGCAACAGAGCAACCTTCGGATGCACGTACCTGTGTCATAGCTCCCTCCTGCGGATCCGCCCTTTTCGCCTAGTCAAACAATTTCGATACCAACTGTGACACGTTGGCGTCCCTTGGGTTCGCGAAACACCTGCCAGTTTCAAGACGGTTCGACACTTGCTTTTCACCTCGCTTACCTACGCTGCACTACTGATTGCAACGCTCATCGCGTGTGCAGTGCTGAGCTCACGGTACAGGTGGATCGCCTTGATGTCCGCCAGTTTTGTGTTCTATGCGGCTTGGCGAGTTGAATACTTCCTCTTGCTGCTCATCACCACGTTGTCCTGCCATTATGGTGCCTTGTGCCTGGAACGTTTCCCGAACCATCGGCGGAAAGTCCTTTCGGCAGTCATCGGACTGAACCTGAGCATTCTCTTTTTGTTTAAGTACTACGGATTTGCGGCAGTCTCGATAAATCAACTGTTTCAAATCGAGGTAAGCGAAGACCTTGGAGTGCTCTTGCCGGTTGGCATCTCGTTTTACACGTTCCAAGCGATCGGTTACTTGATTGACGTTTCTCGCGGCACGCTCCGCGCCGAAACGAATCCTCTGCGGACGACACTATTCGTTAGCTTCTTTCCGCAGCTAGTCGCTGGGCCGATCGAGCGAGCTAAGAACCTGATGCCTGCGCTGTCGGGAGAGATTCGATTCCGCTGGAGGAATTTCAGAATCGGCGGCTGGCTCATCCTCTGGGGGTTGTTTAAGAAATTGGTGATTGCCGACCGGCTGTCAATGTTGGTTGACGCAGCTTACAGCACTCCGGATCAACACAGTGCAATATTCCTGCTACTTGCGACCTATGCGTTCGCATTTCAAATCTACTGCGATTTTTCTGCCTATTCGGATATCGCCATTGGCAGTGCCAAGCTGTTCGGTATTGATCTAATGCAGAATTTCCGGCTTCCCTATTTTTCGGCAAGCCTGCGAGAGTTTTGGGCTAGGTGGCACATTAGTCTCTCCACGTGGTTTCGCGACTATCTCTACCTTCCGCTGGGCGGCAGCCGATGCGGCTGGCTTGCGTGGAGTCGCAATATTTTAGTCGTATTTCTCGTCAGCGGACTGTGGCACGGAGCTGCTTGGACGTTTGTGATTTGGGGGCTCATCCATGGAGCAGGCCTCCTGTTTGAAGCGTCGCTGGCAAGAGCCCTATCTGCCAGCGGGATTGAGAACAAACTAAAGCACCCGTCACTGCATCTTCTCAGAATTGCCCTCACATTCCATATCGTTCTGGCAAGCTGGGTCTTCTTCCGGGCTGAATCCCTTACGGACGCAACCATAATCCTCGCCAAAGTACCGCAAATCGGAAATGAAGCACTCGCGCTTCCGAGCGTCTTCAACAACCTTGACTTGGCGGTCGTCTCAATCGCACTCGTATGGATGCTCGCGATCGAAGCCTACTGTCGTGGCAACATGCGACTGTTCTTTGGCATTCGCAAGCGCTGGCTCCGACAGACTCTTGTGCTAAGCACTCTACTGCTTCTCCTCAATTTCGGGCTTTTCTCGAACCCCGCCCAGTTCGTCTATTTTCAGTTTTAAACGCGCAATGATCCGCGTCCTGGGGCCGCGAGACGAATAGCCAACTTTCTAGCAGCGGTGAACCCGCCACGAGTCACCGAGAGCGTTTTGCCCAGCGGCGAACTTCTACAGTGGTGATGACGGTGATCAAGATCAAGCCTGCAGACGCAAGGTAGAGATTCCCGCTAATGACTGCTGCGCCGAGCACACACCAGCCAAGGGTGATTGCAGAAATCACCGCTACAGCCCAAACGGCATCGATCACGTGACGCCACCATGCTCTTGCTGGCGGAATTGGTTCGGTCTTAGGCTCGACAGTTGAAACAGCGTATGGATTCTGAGCGAGCGAATCGGTTTCGACCGGTTTTCTCTTCATTGATAACAGGGTAACTCAAAAGTTCAATTTGCGGTGCCTTGGAGAAGTCGTACGATGGCC
>CAYPLE010000080.1:0-30067 GCA_964411445.1 uncultured Pirellulaceae bacterium | reverse complement strand
TCGCGACGCGGCTGACTCCGAGACGCTGAGCCACCTCGGCCAGTCGCTCTTTCGAGCCGCCGAGAAAGCGGCCTAACAACCTGCCGCCGCTGAGGCGGTCACCCCAGCAGGACAGGTTTCTACAGACTGATCGCAATCTTCTGAACAACAAGAATTGTCGAAAGAAGAGAATCATCGTACAAGCACGCGCTAGCGGCTGCGGGGCTGGCTGAGATCGACGATTTCGCCACCGCTGCGGGTGAGCATTGCAGCCCAGACACCTGCGTCGATCGATGCGGATATAAAGCGTACTGAACCATCGGCAAAGGCGACAATCGTTCCTGGCTCGCTTGTCCGAAAACTGCCTGCCTGGGGAATTGCGGCGGTCTCGGTCGCGTCCACCGGTTGCGTCCAGGGGACCAGCTTGTTCGTTTCAGCATAAACAACCGTATTGGAAGTCCCATCGGTGAAATCGGTAAACTTAGGCGGTTTACCGTCCGCGCGGGGCGTCAACCCTCCGTCCTTGGACACAATGGCTAGATACGAAGTCTCACTGCTTGCCTCTTTGCCGTTGGGTGCACCAGGAGCGGCAAAAACCTTTGGCATTTGCTCGAGTACTTTCAAGTTTGCCGGGCTGTCCCAGGGCTCGTCCTTCTTGTACTGTTGGTACAGCTCGGCGTGTTCGATAAAGGGAAGAATTTCCACTCGCCAGCTACGCGGCACACCGGATTCCCGGTCGTAAACAATCGCGGCGGGCAGATGTTTGTAAGCTGCTGCATAGTTGTGCATTGCCAGCGCGATTTGTTTGAGGTTGTTCGTCGACTGAGCGCGAGCCGCTGCGACACGAGCCGCTTTGATGGCGGGCAACGCGTACGTGATGAGCGTATCCGTAGAATCAACGAGCTGCACCTGGATGTCGACTTGATCGTCGCTCGTTTGAATTTGGGCTGAGTCAAGAGCCGCGGCTGCTTTTTGGCTCAGTGCTGATGCCATTACCTGTGCAGCGACGTCGCCGCCCGCACCGATCGAGCGTGGTAGGACTTGGACGTAGTTCTTGCCAAGTGTGATAACGGCCTGGGTGGTTGCGGCGATCTCCTTTGGCGAATCGGTATGCATGGTCGCCGTGATCGTCGTTGTGTCCTGAAGGTTGATTCCCATGGAGATCGAGTCGACTTTCTCCCACAAGGGCAGCAACACAAGCGCGGGTCCACCGGAGCGCATCATGTTGCTGGTAAATTCGCTGCGCAGCCCCGCGATATTTCCAGCAATTCGTATGCTTGCATCGCCTTGTTCAGCCAGTAGCTCCACCCACTTTCCTGAGTTTGGGACTTTACCAATGACGTTGCGAATCGACTCGAGGGGGTGGTAGGCAAATGTGCGGTCGTCCAGGACCTTGAACGCAGCTCGGGTAGCCTTCTGCTCGTCCGAGAGCGGGGTCCGCAACCGCAAGATCGCCATTGGTTCAATCGCTCGATCGCCCGAAACCATGTATACGACTAGAGCGGATTCGACGTTAGACAGTTTCACCATCGGGCCAAAGCTATCGGTCTGCTCCGGCATCGACTCCGACTCAATCAATGCCTTGCCGAGGTCGGACGAAAGCACTTTCTGTACATCGATATGCACCACTGCGTGCGTTACTCCATCTGGTGCGTAACTGGCCAAAGTGCGATCCGCCGACTTCGACGCGGCGCTGGGTTCGCCCGCCGCAACTGGGGCTTCTTGAGCGATCAAGGTGCTTGGGCGAAGGCCGGAGGCGAAAAACGCTGCGATGACGAGTGATACTGTTGCGACGAGCGAGAGTTTTGCTCCCGCTTTGGTCGAAACTCTGGGTAGATCCTTTAACATCTCTAATCTCCTAACGAACGTATGTCGGGTGGGAAGGAAGGCCTGCGCCGCGTTTGGGAACGCGCGCATGCGGCTCGGGTTGTCCGGTGCTTGGCGAAGCGCAAAGGCAGCCAGGACTTGGGTGTAACAACGTCGCCCGCCGGCCAAATTGGCCGCCAAAGCGTCGGCTGCTAATTCTTGGGACAGGCGCAGTTGACGAAACAGCAAGTGGGCGAGTGGGTTGTAAAGATGCAAGGCCAGCGCGGCTTGCGCGAGCACGGTAGTCAAGAAGTCGTCGCGCCTGATGTGGGCCACTTCGTGACTCACGATTGCTCGAAGCTCTTGCTCTGTCCAGCTTCTCCAGTCTGACGGCAGCAGCAGAGTAGGGCGGCGCCAGCCGATCACGGCCGCTGTATTGATTTGAGCGTTTTCGCAAGCCTGCACCGGACGTTTGAGGCCAGCGGCAGATTCGATTTCGCAAAGCAGCTCCACAAGTCCTTCATCTTGGATGTTAGTCGAGCGATGTTGCATTCTGCGAATCGCCCACAAGCCGACGAAAAGCCGCGCGAATCCAAGTAGTATGCATGCCAGCCAAGCCACTAAGACAATCGAACGCCAGCTTGTGGGTTTAGGGCGAGCGTCTGGTTGTGCAGGTGCAGCGTGCAGTTCGGCTGTGGTTGTTGGAATCGTTTCGCTGTGTTGGGTATTCTCTGATGTGAACGTTCCAGTTAAAGCCGCTTGGGTGGCCGCCCACCAAGCTGATTGAGCATCGTCGCTCGATTGATTTGAGGATCTGATCGTGTTCTTGGTTGCCGATGCGGAGTCCTGCTGGCTGGTGCCCGAATTGGTCTTGGTAAGCAGTAAACTGCCGAAGCTCCACCAGCCGTCTTGCAACAAAGCGGTGATGGGGACGAGCGTCATGAGTGCCATTGCGGTACAAGCGAGTGTAGCGCGGGCGCGTGGTTGAATCCGCCAGCATAAACGCAAAATCAGCAAGGCAGCGGCCGCAATGACCGAGGCCTGTGCGAGTAGCCAGCCCAAACGATCTAAGCTGCCGACTGCGGGCCACGAGGCGGCGAGCCAAGAAATGGAGCTCTGTGCGACGAGTGGAATGGAGTGCATGGTTTGTTCCTTTCGAAATTACTCATCGCCCGATTCAGGATCGGAGCTGGAATCTTGCAGCAGCGCCTGAAGCCGCTTTCGCTCAGAGGCACTAAGCTGTTCGTCTTCCATGAGCCGCATGACCAGAGCTTCGGCTGAACCTCCGAAGACGCGTTGCGTCAGGTTCCGCAGCAGCCGCCCAGAGACTTCTTTGCGGCTTCGCGTGGCAGCAAAGACATGCGGGCGTCGATCAGTGATTTGCTTCAAGAATCCCTTCTCAACCAAGATGCGAACCAGTGTGGCCACCGTGGTGTAGGCCAGTTCCCTACCGCTGGCGCCAAGGCGCTCTTGGACTTCAGCGATGGTGACATTGGACGAACCCTGGTCCCAGAAAACGTTCATGATTTCGAGCTCGCGATCCGTTAGCTCGTTTGCTTTTGGCCGTGCCATTTGCCTCTCCTACCAATCCAAAGCGGAAGTCTTCTTTGGTTTTTTAGTAGATCCAGGAGCAGCGTTCAAGCACAAAACTAAGAAACCAAAGAAAAAGCCCGAAATGAACGGTGCTAAATAGGAGTTTGGGCCTTCAAGTCGCAGTTTTTGCCGCGTTCTTGCATTTGTCCAAGTACTTTCAAGTTTGCTGCGCGTTGCGACCCCGCGCAGCGCTGGGGCGACTGCTGGCCTTTCTCAATCAACCACCAGACAATTGGAAAGACAACTCCGCTGATTCCTCGCGGTACGAAGGCTAATGTTGCTCAGGGTGTTGCGTGTTGTTGTGGCGGCAGGCAATTCGTGCCGCAATTTTGCGATATGAGCATCCGATAGCTGGCGACGCTATGTTGAACGATCAGCCGCAGGGTGCCGTGGCTGGAGGTAGGCAAAATTCGCTGACTCGGGTATCGTCGTTCGCACTATGAGTGGAACAAACGAAGATAACCAAAGAGTGGCCCGAGCGTGTGTGCGAGCGGCGAAATCGCTGAGCCGAGAGTGTGGGGCGGTTGATTTTGCTGAGGCGGTGCCTTGGGTCTACAACCCGCTTGAGTACGCGTGGAATGCCCACAAACAGTACTTGGAGAAATATGCTCGGGCGACTTGCAAAGTCGTCTTTCTGGGGATGAATCCAGGCCCATGGGGAATGGCGCAAACGGGCGTCCCTTTCGGTGAGATTCCCGCCGTGGTCGACTGGCTGAATATCGACGCGGCGATAAAAAAGCCGGATCCGGAGCACCCGAAGCGGCCCATTGAAGGATTGCAATGCCAGCGAAGTGAGGTTTCGGGGAGAAGGCTCTGGGGGCTATTTCAGGAGGCGTTCGATTCTCCGGACGTTTTCTTCGACGAGTATTTTGTCACCAATTATTGTCCGCTGGTCTTCATGGAAGAATCGGCGCGGAATGTAACGCCGGACAAACTGCCCGCTACAATTCGTGGCGAGCTGGAGCAGATTTGCGATCGTCACTTGGCAAGCCTTTTGAAAGCGCTTTCGCCGGAGTGGGTTGTCGGCGTTGGGGCCTTTGCTGAGAAGTGTGCTGGGCGAGTCGTTAAGACGGTTGGTTTGACCGAAATTCAGCTAGGCAGAATATTGCACCCCAGTCCAGCGTCGCCGGCAGCCAATCGCGATTGGGCTGGAACCGCGACAAAGCAATTGAAACAAATGAAGATTTGGAGCTAATGCTGCGATGACGCGTGTTGTTCTTGCCATGAGTGGCGGAGTTGACAGTTCGGCCGCGGCACATCTGCTGCTTGAGCAGGGGTACGACGTCGTAGGCGTCTTTATGCGGCACGGCGAAGAATCTGCGAGCAGTTGTGAATTGGATGATGGTCCAAACCCGCTGCTGCCCATTTTGCAGGGCAGGACCGATCACAAGCAAGGATGTTGTAGCGCGTCCGATGCCATGGATGCTCGTCGAGTTGCCGACCGCCTCGGGATCCCATTTTATGCCTTGGACCTGCAGTCGGACTTCTCGCGAATTGTCGATTACTTTGTTGATGAGTACCGAAATGGAAGGACGCCAAATCCTTGTGTTCAGTGCAATAACTGGATTAAGTTTGGACGACTGTTTGACTACGCAGACAGCGTTTCGGCTCAGTACGTTGCAACCGGACACTATGCACGACTGGAGCAGCGCGGTGACGAATGGGCACTGTTGCGAGGCGTCGACTCGGGCAAAGATCAATCCTACGTCTTAGCAGGCATTGATCGCCGGTTCTTGTCTCGAATGCTTTTGCCAGTGGGAGGTTTTCAAAAGCCGCAGATTCGTGAGCTGGCTGGCGAGGTTGGATTGAATGTTGCCGACAAGCGGGATAGTCAGGAGATTTGTTTTGTAACAAGTGGTCGCCACGGAGAGTTTATACGTGCCAAGCATGATGTAGATACGAGTGGCAATTTTGTCGATGCCGAGGGGAATGTGCTCGGGCAGCATGTTGGCATAGAGAATTTTACAATTGGCCAGCGCAAGGGGTTGGGAGTCGCGTTTGGTGAGCCGCGTTATGTGATTCGAATTGACGCTGAGACCAACAATGTGGTTTTGGGCGAGAAGCATGAATTGGCCATGCCGGGCTTGGTGGCAGAAGAAGCGAATTGGTTATGCGATTTGCCGGTTTCTCCTTTCGCAGCTCAAGTTCAGATCCGCTACAATAGTCCTCCGGTTGATGCTACTGTTTTCGTGGATGCTGAGCAGTCGTTCAGCGTGAACTTCGCGGCGGCTCAGAACGGCGTCGCTCCTGGTCAATTGTGCGTCGTCTACGACCAAGAACACGTCCTTGGCGGTGGATGGATCAAATCGGCCACTTGAGCCAACCAGAATCAGCCCACCAATCGCGAATTTTGGATGCCGATAGAGGGAGCCGCGGGTGTGGATTCGCTTGAAATGTGCGGTCTCAGCTCATTTCATACGAGCGAATCCGCAAGATCCGGCGTGCTGGCTTGCGAATTGGCTGAAATCCGCTTGTTGGCGGGCTATCATAAGAGCGGGTTCGAAATGAACTCCTGTTTTGACAACAACACTGTCTTTGATCGGCTTAGGTCATGGGTGATATCGACGTTTGGGCAATCGCTTGGTGGGTTGGAATTGGGCTGCTCGCCCTCCTGCTGCTTTTCATCGTCATTGCGTTTTTTGCATTCGGTTCGCTGTGGATCCAGGCTTTCGCAGCCAGTGCCCGGGTCTCCATGTTGAGCTTGATCGGAATGTACTTCCGGCAAGTCAAAGCTCCGATGATTGTGCACGCAAAAATCATGGCCGCGCAAGCTGGATTGGACATCACTTCTCACAATGGCATCCTGACTCAACGATTGGAAGCTCACTTCTTAGCTGGTGGAAATGTGATGGGGGTCATCCAGGCCATCATTGCTGCGCACCGCGCTGGCATCGACCTCGACTTTGACCGAGCAGCCGCAATTGATCTTGCGGGCCGAGACGTACAAGATGCGGTGCGAACCAGTGTTCACCCGAAAGTGATCGACTGTCCTGATCCACGGCGGAGCGGGCAATCGACACTTAGCGCGATAGCCAAGGATGGTGTTGAGCTGCAAGTTCGAACGCGGGTTACTGTGCGAACGAATCTCGAGCAGTTGATCGGTGGTGCGACCGAAGAGACCATTATTGCCCGCGTCGGTGAAAGTATCATTAGCTCCATCGGATCTAGCGAGAGTCACCAGGATGTGCTTGAGAATCCCAACAAAATCTCGCACCGCGTACTCGAGCGTGGGTTGGACGCGCAAACGGCGTTTCAAATCGTCTCTATCGATATCGCAGACATCGATGTTGGTGACAACATTGGTGCTCGCCTTCGTGCCGATCAGGCGGAAGCTGATGTTCGCGTTGCCCGGGCGTTTGCAGAGCAGCGGCGAGCAGAAGCCATCGCGACGGAGCAGGAGAATCGCGCGTCGGTGTCAGAGAATCGCGCTAGTCTCGTGCTAGCCGAAGCTGAAGTGCCCAAGGCAATGGCGCTCGCCTTCAAACGCGGAGCATTGAATCTTTCCGACAATTAGCCGGCGCGAGATATTCTTGGATGCGTTGTGTTGCCGAGCATAGTCTGGGAAGGATCTGTAAACAGATTCACTTCCTAGAGGTGTTGGGGGTGTTGGAAGCTGTAACCAGATCCTCTTCGGCTGATTGCATGAAGAACTTTAGTTGACGGATCGATGGATGGAGTTTCGTAGCAGCCGAGTCGAATTTGCTGGCGGTAGCGGGCACAAGCTCGGTGGGATCGTCGATCAACCTTTGGGTGAGATTGTTGCAGCGGGCGTTTTTACGCACTGCTTTACCTGTAACAAGGACTTGAAGGCAATCGTCCGCATCAGCCGAGCGTTGGCTGCGCAGGGGATTTTGGTGCTGCGGTACGACTTGACGGGACTTGGCAGCAGCGACGGTGATTTTTCGCAATCGAATTTTACCACCAATAGAGCTGATCTATTGGCCGCGGTCGACTTTCTATCCGCAGAGTATCAGGCTCCGGATTTTCTGATCGGGCATAGTTTTGGCGGCGCTTGTAGCCTGTCTATGGCCGCTGAGATCGATTCTGTTCGGGCGCTGATTTCGCTGGCTTCTCCGAGTGATACAAGCCATCTCGCGGATTTGTTGTGCCGGATGGATCCCGAGATTCAGAACGGTTCCGGGACCGTCTCGATCGGGGGGAGGTCCTACACGATTACGCGTCAGATGGTCGATGATTTTCGACGCCACGATTTGTCTCGTTCCATCAGCCAGCTTTCCAAGCCGACGTTGCTGCTGCATAGCCCCGAAGACGAAACGCTCGGGTTTGAACATGCACTGCGAATTTATGGTTTGTTAACGCAAAGTGCTGGTGACGATAAGCCTTCGCCTGCGAGCTTGGTTTGCTTAGACGGAGCCGATCATCTGTTAGCGAAGAATCCGCAAGATCTTGTATTTGTGTCGAATCTGATGGCGAGTTGGATCCAGCGATACGCGGTGTCTTGATTCCGTCGCCCGCCCAAGCCGATTTGATTGTGTCTAGTGCTGTGCCGTTGGGCCGAATTCTGGCTACTCGGATTCTTCGAAGCTGACGGGCACTTTGAATTCATCGGTGTCTTCACTGTCGTGAGGGTGGGGCTCCGTCGGTGCGGGTTTGGTGCGTGGGTTGTGATAGCCGGTCACATCTCCGAGCAGTCGCTCGAGCGTGATTTCGGCGGCAACGCGTGTTTTGGGTTGATCGTCATCGGCTTCTTCTAGCCGGGCAACGATAGCGGTGATGTTGTCAGCTCCGCCGCGAAAGTTAGCTAGTTCAATGAATGACCGGCAGACTTCGCCGGGTTCGAGTTCACTGAGCATCATGTCGCAGATCTCATCGTTTTCGATATAGCGGTACAGTCCATCGCTGCACAGCATGATGGTATCGTTCGGTTTTAATGCGACTTTGTGCACTTCAGCGTTTACCTGCGACGCCCCAGCACCGAGTGCGTTGTACAGTACGTTGCTCCACGGGGAGCTGTTGGCTTCGTCTTCGGTCATGCCTCCTTTTTCCATCAGTTGGTTGGAGACGGTATGGTCGC
Source organism: uncultured Pirellulaceae bacterium (assembly GCA_964411445.1). GTDB lineage: Bacteria > Planctomycetota > Planctomycetia > Pirellulales > Pirellulaceae > Aureliella. Next base: position 21,654 of record CAYPLE010000080.1, on the reverse strand, counting down.
GGGTCAGTTGCCGTAGCTCATCGCCTCGGAGGATATAGCAACGACTATCACCAGCGTGAACGACGTACATCCACGGCCAGATGACGTAGGCCATCGTCAGTGTGGTACCCATGCCGCGAATGGACGCATCACCACTGGATTCAGCTTCGATTGCTTCGTGGGCGCGTTGCATGATCCGTTTGAGGTCTTCGATAAACCCTAGTTCACGTTTTTCCTGGTCTTGGTCCATTTGGAAAAACCAGTGCATGCTGTTGAGCAATTGATTGATCATCAAGTCGATTGCAAGCGCACTGGCGCGATTGCCGCCTTGATGTCCCCCCATTCCGTCGGCCACCATGAAGAGCTTGCCGTGCGACATTCCGTACAATCGCGACTGCGTGTCAAGATTGAGACTGGTCGACTGTACCAACATTGATTTATTGAGGTCCGCAATCAAGTATTGATCTTGATTGGAATCTCTTTTCTTGCCGATATCCGTTCGTCCGGCACTGGTGATCTTTGCAAACATTTTTAGCTCGGGTGTATGTGCGTGTATTCTGGGCAGTCGAGCTGCTCGCGTTGGGTGCAGCGGAAGCACTGTGGATTCGACGATATCAGACATGCAACCAGGATGCCAGCGTACACGATCAGCCCCCTTTTCGGATAGGCTCTCAACCGCGACCGGGACGAAACATGGTTAGGTCGATTTCGGGAGTTTGACCGAGGATCAGATCAGCCAGGACGACTGCCGTACCGGGGGATAGATGAAGCCCGCTGCGAAAGTGCCCGGTAGCGATATACAAATTGTCGTACGAGGGTGCCTTACCGATATAGGGAAAGCTATCGAAGGCGGCTGGACGCAAGCCGGCCCAACTGCTGACAATCGGAAACTGCCTCAGAGCTGGTAGGATGCCGAGTGCCCAAGAGCGAATCTGGTCAATGGCTGCTTCGGTTGTTTCGCAGCGAAATCCCTCTTCTTCTTCGACGCTGCCGGCTAGCACGAGGCCGTCGGGGCGACAAACTAGGTAGCGATTCCCTTCATTGATGATTCTGCGGAAAATTGCTTGCTGGCAATCGAATTGGATCATTTGCCCGCGAATTGGAACCACTCCGTTTTGAATTTCTAGATCGTCCAAGGAGAAGCGACTCCATGCTCCGGAGCAGATGCTGTAGTTTTCGGCTTGGTAGACCTGGTCGGCGGTTCGGACATTCGCAACGCGTCCATTGCTAGTTTGAATGTCAATGACTTCTGCGTCGTCGAGGACTTGTGATCCGAGCGCCCTGGTGGCCATCTTGAGGGCTTTCAAGTGCCTTGGATTTCGCAGTTGGCATTCATCTGGCAAGAGGACCGCGCCGTTGATTCTTCCGCGCAATTCGTTCAGCAGGGGTTCTTCGGCGACAGCTTGATCGGCGGAGAGTGGTTTGGATTCGATTTGATGCTCGTCCCACCAAAAACGATTTGCGGCCAAGGTGGCAGCTTCGGCCTGAGTTGTGGCCAGGTAGATTCCTCCGCAAGCGACGAAGCCGGTATCAACTCCAGTGGCAGCTCTGAGTTCGTCTGCCCAAGACTTGTGAAGTTCGTGGCTCAGCTTTTTCAACTGCTCGTGCGGGTCGATGACTCGGCATCGCGCAGCCGGCGGCAGGATGCCAGCACCGGCCCAGGACGCGGGCCGACGACGCTCTGAACCCAGGACTAGGACCTGTTTGCCGCGTCGAGCGAGTTCCCAGGCGAGTGACAAACCGACAACGCCCGCTCCTATAATAAGGTGGTCAGGATTCAAGGCACTGCAGTCGTTGGGGCAAGCAATTGGGAGGTTCCAAGGCAAAGGTTTTGGCCGATGAGGGCCAGTTTCCCCCAAAACGGTGTCTTTGCCGTCAGCACAGAGCTTCATTGTAGAGTCGGGATAATGGCGGAGAGTATTGGTTGTGACGTATTTTGGTCAAGAATTAGCCCTCATTTCGTGTACTTGGGAGTTGCGTCTGTTATTCTCATGACTTCACCCAATTAACATGAATCTTGTGCGCCCGGCATACTGGTTCAGTTTGAGGCCCCTTTTCTTGATGGTTCGCTGGCGATAGCGGTGTCGCATGGCGGTTCAACCAAAGCGCAGAGGGAACGCAAAGCGAGAAATATGGCGAAAGTCAGTTCAGAACGACTGATTGAGTTGGTGGAAAAAAGCCAGCTTGCAAGCAAGGAAGCGATCGACGCTGCCGTGGATGCGATTCGTGCCAGTCGAGGCGGCGAGTTGCCCACCAGTGCTGTCGAACTCGCGAAGGCACTTCAGAAGAAGAACATCATCACGCGTTGGCACGCAGACAAACTCCTGCAGGGCCGATACAAGGGGTTCTTTCTTGGAAAGCATAAACTGCTGGGGCATATTGGTTCTGGTGGGATGAGCAGTGTGTATCTCGCCGAGCACGTCAAGATGCATGATCTGCGGGCGATCAAGGTGTTGCCGCAGAGCAAGCTCGGCAAGAGTTCTTATCTGGCACGCTTCCAGCAAGAAGCCAAGGCGATTGCGTCGCTGAATCACCCGAATGTGGTTCGCGCCCACGATATCGACAACCAGGGTGATACGCACTACATCGTGATGGAGTACGTCGACGGCGACGACTTGCAGACGATTGTAAAGAAAGAAGGACCTCTACCCTTCGAGAGAGTCGCTGATTATATCGCACAAGCGGCACATGGATTGCAACACGCACACGACATGGGGTTGATTCACCGTGACGTGAAACCGGCGAACGTCTTGATCAACTCCAAAGGCAAAGTAAAACTGCTCGACCTGGGGCTTGCTTTGATCGCCGACGATGCTCAAGCTTCCCTAACAATTGACTACAACGACAAAGTGCTCGGCACGGCTGACTACTTGGCGCCTGAGCAAGCGTTGAACAGCCACAAAGTCGACCATCGAGCGGATCTATATGGCCTCGGATGCACGATGTACTTCTTGTTGACAGGGCACCCGCCGTTTCCAGAAGGAACGATAGCGCAGCGAATTGCAAAACACCAGAAGGAAATGCCGAAGGAGATTCGCAAGATACGGGCCAAGTGTCCTGGCGAACTGGAAGGCATCTGCTGGAAACTGATGCAGAAAGAACCCAAGTTCCGCTATTCGACCGCGCAGCAGGCTGCCGAGGTCTTGGAAGCTTGGTTGGTGAAATACGCTGCCGTGACGGCTGGTGGCGAATCGGGCGGCGCGTCGAGCAATAGCAGTTCGTTGGACTTGGGAAATGAAAAAGATATCGATGGTGGCAGTCGGACCGGATCGGCCGCTTTGATCGATACCGTGAGCAATCGGGGCGGCGACACCAACGCGGGCAGCTCAGTAACCAATTTGTCGGCCTCTGATTCTGGCGTACTTGTCCGAGTGTCAAAGGCGGCTGGCGCATCCGCCGCGGGCAGCAAGATTGATCTCGAGGCGGAATTAGCCCGTCGGTCCCGTTCCGGATCAAGTGCTAGTTCGGCCCACGGATCTGGATACCAAGCGGGTTCGCAGGCTGGCTCCCAGGTGCTTAGTCAGATTGGCAACAGCCAAGTAGTCCAAGCGAGTCCATTGCCGCAAGCCAAGGGGCCACGTCTATTTTGGATTGTTGGCTTGGTCGTGATGTTCTTCGTCGCGGTTCTGCTGGGGGTTATCATCGGGTTGTACACGTCTCAGCCAGCAGCTCCTGAAACAGATTTGCCATCCGAACCCCAAGCAAGCTCAGCTTCTTCCCAGCAGCTTGGTAGCGTTGGCGTGTCCATTTGCTGAGTACTCTTGCGTGCCGCTGGTCGCTCAAATGCCGACTGGTTGTCGCCATCTGCTGGCGGCCGCAGATCGCGGTGACTTTCGCCGCGTCCCATTTCGTTTCGATTTTTAGACAGATAGGTCGATGATGCTACTGGTTCATCGAAAAGCACCGACAATGCTCCTCGCGTTTGTCGTGACTGTTGTCCTTTCAACTCTTTCGCCCGCGCAAACGCAAAATCCGCGTCAGCTTCGCGAAAAAGTGAATCAGTTGTCGACAGAACTGCGGACTGCAGGGGCTCTTTTTGCAGACGGCAAGATGGATGCCTCGGCTGACCTTGTCAAGAAAGTCCAGAAAGAACTCGAAACACTAGTTGCCCAGGGTGTTCCATCGCAGACGCAACGCAGTGCAAAACAAATTTATACAAAACTGGCCAACGCACACAGCCTGCTGGAGCTTGAGGCCATTGAACTGGATCCGCTTCCCGATTGGGAGGAATTGATCAAACCCAAAACCATGACAACCGGTGTGAGTTTTCGCGACTCGATTGCTCCCTGGTTGGTGAGTCGGTGTGGCAATTGTCATATCGATAACAAACGCGGGCAATTCTCCCTGGAGACTTTCGCGGATTTGCGTCGTGGCACACCGGCGGGCGTCGTCCTTTTTCCAGGAGCCTCGCGAGGTAGCCGCTTGGTCGAGGTACTCGAGACGGGCGACATGCCTAGAGGTGGTGGGCAGCTTTCGACCGCGCAGATTGAGGAATTGAAGAAGTGGATCGACGAAGGCGCTAAGTTGGACGAGGGCCTGCAGCCCAACCAGCCGCTAAAGGAGTACGTTGTGAGTATTCGTGGCGCGGGCAACACGAACATCAACGTGAGTCGAGCGTCTGGGAAAGAGACGGTTAGTTTTGCGAGCGACGTTGCGCCTATTTTGCTCGAGAACTGCAATGGTTGTCACATTGGGGGCCAGCGCGCCAGCGGGAACTTGAGGATGGACACGTTTGGCGGATTGCTGCGTGGTGGAGACAGTGGAAACGTCTTGGAGGCAGGCAACGCGGCCGCGAGTTTGATTCTGGCTCGGGTGAAGGGAGAGCAGGGGGCGCGGATGCCAGCCGGTGGCCGTCCAGCGCTGAACGCAAAGCAGATTGAAACGCTTCAAACGTGGATTCAAGAAGGTGCCAAATTCGATGGGACGACCCCACAGGCAACCTTGGCAGACGATGCTCGCCGGGCCTGGGCCAATTCAGCCTCGGTCGACGAACTGAGAGAGCGCAAGCATCAAGACGCAATGGCCGCCTGGAAGCGTGTCTCACCGGATTCTGAAGTCCAGTCGGCAAGTAGTCGAGATTTCTTGGTGCTTGGCGATGTGCAGCAAACTGTCGTCGATGAAGCGCTCGACGCCTTTAACGTCGGTCTCAAAGATGCACAAAAAGAAATGAGTATCCCTGACGAATTTGTACCTGGTGGGATTGCCGTATTCGTCACCAAGAGCCGATATCAATACGGTGAACTTGGGCAGATGTTGGAGAATCGTGAGTTGCCAGCCAACTGGCAAACACACTTTCGAACGGACAAGCTGCTCACCTATGTGGCTGTTGTCGCTGATGGCGGTTGGAACGACGACACGCGATCGGAGCTGGCCTACCAGTCGGTCATCGCGGCTTATCTAGGCAGCTTCCCGGAAGTTCCGTATTGGTTCGCTGAGGGAATCGCGCGGGCAGCAGTGCTCAAGAAGTATCGCCGCGCGTCGGATCGCGCGAAGTTTTGGCAGCAAGCCGCCCCACGAGCCTTCTCGGCGTTGAAGAATTCAGATCAGTTGCTGCAGGGGCAGGTGAACGAAGAGTCTCAAGCGCTTATCGGGATGGGGCTTGGGAACATTTTCTTGAATCGAAGTAACAGCAAGCGGTTTGACAAACTACTCGAACAATTGCAAGACGGCCAGTCGTTTTCCACGGCGATGCGAGCATCATTTGGCCCCATCGACGCTTTTCTCAAGAAGAGCCTGGGCCGCTGAGCAAACTAGCGAGCGATTGGTAAGATCCAGGCGTGTCAGGTGCCTGTGGCGACTGCGCCGACGACCCTATTAGGCATCGATATACTGGGATAGCGATCGCTTCCCAAGTGCTGTTCTCGCTCCATTTACTTCGCATGGGTTAAATGTATGTCCCAAGAACAAAATCCATTTCAAGCTCCCGCAGATGCGACGAATCCGTATGCGGCTCCCGTTACAGGGTCAGCCGCCGATTTTGCCGTTGATGGAGTCGAGCAAATTCGCAGAGACCATCTCTCGCATGAAGCGTCTATCAAGGGGATGGGTGCTCTGTATTTGATCGGAGGTTTTTTTGGTTGCCTTTTCGCAGTGGGTTATTTCGTGATGGGGGTCGTGACCTTGGCTGGTTTCCAGCAAGGGGCCGAAGTGGCAATCGCAGGTGTCTTTTTGATCGCGATTGCGCTGTTTGCTGGTTGTGTGGGCGCGGTCCAGTTTTGGACTGGTCTCGGATTGCGTCGACTCAAACCGGTCGCGCGAATTCCCGGTATCGTCTTCTCAGCGTTGGGCCTTCTGGCGCTCCCCATTGGAACCATCATCAGCGCCTACTTTATGTATCTTCTCGTGTCGCAGAAGGGCACATACATTCTTTCACCGGCGTATGGTGATGTTGTTCGGCAGACGCCGCACATTAAGTACAAGACATCAATTATCGTCTGGATTTTCCTGGGGCTTCTACTCTTTGTCATTGGCGTTGGGATCGTTTCGCTGATCGTGGGATCCGTCCGCTAACGCGACGCTGGAGTCCTAGGGCTAATCGGATCGAGGGGATTCGAGTAGAATTGTGTCTTTTGCTCCGAGGGACTAGCCGATGGCACGACAATTCGTCGACGAACTTCAACCGCGAGAAAACGTAGATGAAGTTTTCCGCGTGGCCGACAAACAGATTCGAGCCAATCGCCAGGGCAACGACTATCTACTGTTGCAGTTGATGGATCGAACGGGGCAAATTAGCGGTTTGCGCTGGAATGCTGGCCAGTCGTTGTATGAGACATTTCACAAAGGAGACTACCTGCGTGTTGTCGGCACGACACAGTTACACAATGGGATGCTGCAGATGATTTTGCAGGATTTCGAAGTCGTCGATCCTGATGATATTGATCCTTCCGACTACTCGCGGGCAGCGCCTGGGCAAATCGATGACCAACTGAGTGAGCTTCGTGGTGTTCTCGAAAGCGTCGAGTGTCAGAGTTTGAAGAGCTTGGTAGGATCCTACTTGTCGGACGACGACTTGATTGCAAAGCTGCGTATTGCGCCGGCAGGCATCAAGGCTCATCACGCATACGAAGGCGGCCTGTTGAAGCATATTGTTGATCTGTTGAAGATCGCTGAGGCAATTGCTCCATGCTATCCTCAGCTCGATCGCGATCTCTTGGTGGTTGGGGTCTTTCTGCATGATATCGGCAAGCTCGATGAACTGAGTTATGCATCTGAGATGGCATATACAAATCCAGGTCAGATGCTCGGCCATTTGGTTCAGGGGGCGGTTGATTTAGCCCGTCGCGCGGATGCACTGAGAGGCAGTGGCGTGGACGTTTCTGAAGAGGTGGTTTTGCGTCTACAGCACATGATCGTGAGTCACCACGGTCAGTTGGATCACGGGAGCCCTAAGGTGCCGATGACTATAGAGGCAATAGTGCTTGCTTACATCGATGACTTGGATGCGAAAGTAAACGCGGCCACTGAGTTGGTCGAATCGGACCGCAATTCAGACAGTGAGTGGACGGGCTTTAATCCAACGCTCGGCAGAAAAGTATTCAAGCCTTCCGTTCGCAGTTAGAGCTGCGCGGTTAGAGCTTCGCCGTTGGTTGCAACTGTGGTGCATTGGTTTGAGAAAGATTGACGCGTTGCGTTTGTTGGCAGCATCCTGTCTGGTCGAATGAGCTTCTGGCTGACTTAGTTTTGGTCGAGCAATTTTAGCAATAGGCGCAAAAAAAGACGGGCGTGAACCACAAGGTGGAATCCACGCCCGCCCAGTTATTACTCGTGTGATAATTTTTGGTGCGATGCTTCCATTTGGCCGAAGCAAAATTTCGTCGACGCACTGGTGATCTCACGAGGGGATGACTGCCACTGGCAGCCCGCCGGCTGCCTATGAGGTATCACCCCAATGGCTGGTACAGCAACTACTCACGCGATCACCTCCTTTCTCAACTGTGTCCACTTGTCGTTCAACCACCTATCAGCCGAGAGGGTTTGAACGCCAAGTCTTAAACTTGTTCCTCGCGATGCGTAAATCGCGAAACAGGAAGGATGTTGTGTGCCGCGTCCGACTCACAACGCAATCCAGTCTGCCTACTTTGAGGAGGCAATGCAAGAGAAGGTTCGCCTTTTTTTGGCCTGACTGGTAAAAAAAAATTTCCCGCAAAAATAACAAACGCGTCATAAAACTGCTTCATTGGGCGTCTCAAAATGGCTACTCCCAAAGCTCCGCCGGCCTCTATTTTCATGGCTGCGATCTTCAGTCAAAGTGATGAAGTAATCGTGTCAGTGTCGCAGGAATGCCAGCGGCTGTGGGGAAATATCGCCTTAACAAGTCCGAGCTTCGATCATAGCGAAACATCGTACTACGAGCGGGAAATGGGGGCTGGGTTGCGTAAGCAGTTCGTCGTCTTCGACGGAGTATTTGATCCTGCGGAGCTGGCAGATCGCAAACTTGCAAGCAATGCTATTGAGGATCGGGCTGCCGCGCAGAATCGGGCTGGATGCAGCCCGCCGCCGTCTAGCCTGCAGATGGTGGTTGCGAACCTAAATGTGGCTCGTCCCGTAAATATCGATCCTGGGTACATTACTCTTACGAAGCTTGTGCTGGCGAGTGCCAAAGATAGGGCACACCGCATCTATTTGAATCACGGCATCTACGCAGAGGAATGCTTGTACTACCTTGGTGGAGAATGGCATTCGCGACCTTGGACGTATCCAGATTATCAACGAGCCGATTTCCAAGACTTCTTCTCGCAAGCGCGAGAGATGTTAAAGTCGCAACTCAGGGGTGGGTGAATCCCAGCCCGCGATTTTCGTTTTTATTCCTGCAGCGATTGAAAAAGGGGCTGAGGCTTTGACGGGGCTGGCACTAGTTCTATTGTTTTTAGCGACCATGTTGCCGAGCGCCCTTGTATCGTGGCTAGCCGTCGGCTGGGTCCGCGGAGCAGCGGTCCGGCTGGGGCTGATGGATGCCCCAGGTGAACGGAAGGTGCATACGACGCCGATTCCGCTGGGAGGTGGGCTCGGCATCTGGGCGGGCGTCGTTGCGACTTTGGCATCTGGCACAGTTGTGGTTCTGCTCGCGATGCAAAGTGATGCTATTGCGGGCTTGTTGCCTTCGCAGGTGCGAGAGCACTTGGGCGGCATGGGCGACAAAATTCTAGAGATTTGGGTTATCACCGGCTGCGCGACTGTCCTGGCTTTCCTAGGCTTGTTGGACGACCGAAAAGGGATTCCCTGGTGGGCACGGCTAGGCGTTGAGTTCGGGGTGGCGTCCTTTTGTGTGTATTGGCAGGGGCTCCAATTGACGGCATTTATCGATTTGCCGTGGTTGACCAGCTTTCTAAGTGTGCTGTGGATTGTCGCGCTGATCAATTCCTTCAATATGCTCGACAATATGGATGGTCTCAGTGGAGGCGTTGCGGCCATCTCGACATTTCTGCTGGCGATCATGCTGTTGACCAGCCCAGATCAAACCAACGGCCAACCACAAATCTTCGTTGCCGCGATGCTGCTGGTGCTTGTCGGTGCTCTGTTAGGTTTCTTGGGTCACAACTGGCCGCCGGCGCGCATCTTCATGGGGGACGCGGGAAGCTACTTTATTGGTTTTTGGATTGCCGTGGCCACGCTATTGGCAACCTACGCCGGATATCAAGGCAAAGCACCGCATGCTGTCGTCGCGCCCTTGGTCGTCATGGCCATTCCACTATACGACATGATCAGCGTCATCATGATTCGGTTAAGCGAAGGAAGAAGTCCGTTCGAAGGAGACAAGCGGCACTTTTCGCATCGTTTGGTCGACCTCGGCATGACAAAAAAACAGGCCGTGCTGACAATTTACCTTGCTACAGCAACTTGTTCGTTAAGCGCCCTGCTGCTGCCGCGAGTGGATCTGGTCGGGGCGGTTATCATCGTGCTCGGAACGTTCCTCATCCTTGCGCTAGTCCAGACACTTGAGTCCGTCGGGCGCAATTCAGGTGCTTCGACACCGGGCGAAACACGTTTTGCGTCGGCCAGGGTGAACATTCAAGCCGCTCAGGATGGCTCCGGTGCGAGTGAAGGCGCTGGTTGCGGCGCGGTTGAACCAGACGCCGATGACACTGGTACCGGAGATCGGCAATGACGAAAGGACGCCGCCGTGGTGGTTCGCGTCCTGGGTCGATGGGACGTTTCGAGCAACAGCCTGCCAGCGATTCTAAATTGGCTAGCACAGGGGAAAGTGTTGGGGCAAGCAAGTGGGGCAGGTATGCAGCGCAGGTGACAGCGTTTCTGTTTTCCACGCAGTTCGTTTGGTCAATGCTACAGCCCCACGATGCGGTGGGCGTGTTTCGCGGCAATGCTTTGCCACAAAACCTGCTTTGGCTGGCAACAGCTTGCATCGCGTCGATCGCAGGATGCACTGGAGTTCTTCGGCTGCGTCTGCCGTACTGGCTGTGGGGCGTGACAGCAGCACTGTTGGTTTCCCTTGTCTTAACGGCTGTGTTAGCCGGCGCCGAGAACAATCCGCGGATTGCCTGGTTTGGATTCTGGCAAGTGGTCTCGGTGGGTTCGGCCTATGCGATTGCACGCTCGTTTTCGGATTGTGCGACACAGCGAAGTGTTCTAGTCGGCCTTTTGTTGGCTGGCGGGATTGGCCTGAGTTTTCTCGGACTTTATGAAACGTTTGTCTCGATGCCTGCCGCTCGGGCGGAGTATCTGCAGGATCCTGACGCCTACTTGGCGGGTAACCCCGAGGTCAACGCACCGGCAGGTTCTCCTGCTCGGAAGCGGTTCGAAGATCGGTTCCTGAACAGCAAGGAGCCGTTAGCAACCTTTGCCTTGACCAATTCCCTGGCAGTGCTGCTGACGGTTGTGTTGGTGCTGGGAGTCGGCTGTCTCGTCACGCAGCAGAGGACCAGTCAGGATACGCAAGGCGCTTTGCAGCCCGCTTGGAGTTTGTCGGTAATGCTGCTCGCAATTGCTTTCGTTGGATTCATATGGTTCCTAACACGTAGTAGAACCGCCTATGTTGGGTTGATGGCAGCATTGGTCTATCTGTGGGGAATCAACCGACTGGCGCGTCGCCAGTGGTCGTTGGGCAAGTCAGGCCAATTGGCGTTCGGAGTCTTGGTGTTACTTTTTGTGGCGGGTGCTCTGTGGCTGGTCAGCAACGATTCATTGGTGTTGAGCGAGTCGCTGTACAGCTTGCGTTTTCGGCTCGATTATTGGTTTGGTAGCGTTTCGATGTTGCGTGAGCACTGGCTGCTGGGCGTCGGGCTGGGCAACTTTCAGGCCTACTACCCGGCTTTCATGTTGGAGACGGCAAGCGAGACGATTGCGGACCCGCACAACTGGTTTTTTGATATCGCGACAACTCTTGGATTGCCGGTCGCGATTGGCGTGAGTCTATTCGTGCTGGCAATACTGTTGCCCAGTGGTCGACCGAGCGCGAATCACAGTGATGCCGAGTCAGCAGGTGAGTTTGACCTGTCACGCGGACTGTTCGGTGGAGCGATTGTCGGAGGCTTGTTAGTTGCGAGCGTATTGGCTGGGTTGGTAGGGCTCGAGTTCGTTCCCTTGTTAATCGGTTTCGGCTTGGGCGGTGGAGTAGCGTTTTTCTTGCGGGACCAGGTTCGGGGTGTTGCTCAGTCGCCATCGACAGTACTCCAGGCAATGGCATTTGCATTTGCGGTGTGTTTGTTGGTTAGCGGATCGTGGCAGGCAAGCGGCCTTGCGGTACCAGCCGCCGTCGTGTTCGCACTAGCGTTTCCATCGGGGAGAGTTGGCTCACAAGGGGAGTCTTCGCGCGGTGCTGCCGGGCTGCTTGGGCGTTTGGGGCCAGTGGCATTTGCTGGGGTCGGACTGGCGGTTTTTGCGGTGCAAACGTGGTTGCCAGTGACGTCGGGATGGCTGCTTGCCCAGCAGATCGATGCAGCCCGTTCGGGCCAAAATCAATTGGAACTGGCTAAGCAGTGGGAAGCGGCGGATTGGCTCGACAGTTCCGCGACGGCTGTTCGGGCTCAGATTTTGGTTGGCCAGTCGATTGGTGATGTCGTAGCCTTTAAGCAGGTGCATCGGGATGCGTTGGATGCCATCGAGGTCTGGTTGTCGCGAGATCCGCGACCTTTTGGGAATTGGCAGCTTGCCTCAACGCTCGTCTTGGATTTGGCATCGGCAGCTAAGCAGTTTGGCGTCGCGGACGAGGTCGCGGACTTGCTAGACCTATCTTCCAGATATTCCCAAGAAGCCGTCGCGAGGTATCCGAGCAGCGTTGCTTTGAATGTTCAAGCAGCGGTTTGTCTGAAGTTAGCTGGAGATGCAGAGGGTGCTCAAACGTTTGTGGCCGAGGCGATTCGCTTGAGCGAGCAGACGCCGCACGAGGATAAGCGGTTGGCTGCCCAGCAAGTTTACTTGCCCAGCCCGCTCGGCTCGTTGACTGGTCAAAGTACCCTGGTAGGGCAGGGACAGAGGAATGCTGAACTGGTTGTCCAGTGGCTGCGTAATGAGTGAGAGCCTGCGCCTGTTTTTGTGTTGATCGAGGAAGATAAATCGATGATTCGAATGTTTCTAATAATGGCCGCGGCTGGTTTGGTGGGCTGGCTGGGTGCACGATATGAGGCCGGCGGCGCCTTCGATGGGGCCAAGGAGCGGTTTTCTTCCTCCCGCGAGACCTACGCGGAACGCCAGGGGCGAATCACCAAAGAAGAGATTCTCCAAGCCGAGGGGACTCCCAAAGTCGAAATTGTGGGCGGAACCAACTTTGATTTCGGCACCATGCAGCATGGTGAAACCCGAAGCCACGAATTTGTGGTCCGCAACATCGGGACGGGCCCATTGCACTTGGAAATGGGCGACACGACCTGCAAATGCACGATCGGCGATCTCGAGGAGTCTGTGCTCGAACCTGGGGAAGAGACGCAAATCCGGCTCAGTTGGACGGCTCAGTCGCTGATTCGAGAATTCGGCCAAACGGCAAAGATCATCACAACGGATCCCGAAAAAACGGAAGTCAAGCTGACGGTCCGCGGTCAGGTGGTCGACAGCTTTGTCCTCGAGCCAGGCGAGCTCGCCTTTGGGGACTTTCTCGGAACCGACGGGATCTCCAAGACGATCTACGTGGTCAACTACTTCGAGGAAGATGTAGCACTGGAGGACTTGCACTGGACGGACAAGACGACGGTCCCGTTGGTCGAAATCAAGCACGAAAAACTGCCGATGGACCTGGAGAAGTTCCCTCAACACCCCGAAGCCAAAGGGCTGTTCAAAATCGATGTCAGTGTTCAACCTGGCATGCCGCTTGGCCAAGTCAAAGGACGACTGCGGTTTTCAACTTCGTTGGGCGAAGCTGTCGGAATGATCGACGTGCCTGTGCGAGGACGTGCAACCGGAGATGTGTCGCTGCTGGGTGGTTCCAGCTTTGATCCGATGTTGAATATGGTCAAATTTGGGACCATCTCTGCCAAGAAGGGGAGCAGGATTACGATCTTCATGCGCGTCAGTCAGGAGCTCGCGAGTCGCGGCAAGCCAAAGATCGTAAGTGTTTCACCAGAGGGATCGTTGACCGCTAGCATTGGTGAAGGCAAGGAGAGTGGCGACAGCGTCATCTTTCCTATCTCCCTTGAAATCCCCAAGGGCGCAGAGCTTGTCAACTTGTCGGGGCCAAAGGCAGATCAATACGGACAATTGATCTTGAAAACTGAAGGTGCGTCGGGCGGCGAAATACCGATATACTGTCGCATGATCGTTGTTGATTAACTGCGGCTGCCCCCGGGTGGACTGTTACGGTCCGTTTCTCTAGACACCGATCGCCGAACGATTTACCAAAGGCCTTGCGCGGCTTGATTTTGCGATCAGGCCTGCTGCTGGCAAGCCGTCGCGCCATGGACTCGGTCGAGTTGCGCGGAGGCATAATCCATTGATAGCCAAAATCAGGACGAGGTTTCTCTGTGGTCGGGAGTATCCATAATTCAGTGCAGGCAGTTTCTCTGCTTGAGGTTTCCCCTTCTTTGCCAGCAAAGACACCGACTGTTTTGAGTGCAGCTCGGTTGTTGTTTGTGCTGCTGGCTGCGTTCTGCTTAAGCGGCTGCATTGCCGCTGACGAAGATGCAATTCAGGCTGCGGAGCGATTGAAGCAACAAGCAGCCGAGCGTGATCAGGAAGGGAGTCAAGAGAGTGCGTCGGAGTCAGCCGAGGTAGCTCCGGTTGTTGATCCTGAGGCGCTGAACGAGAATGGAGAAATTGTGCTTGATGCACCGGCAAATAGCGCACCGGCAGACAACTCGCAGACAGACAGCACACCGGCAGTTGATTCCTCCAAACTGGACCTGTCGCCCGCGTTGGGCGATACCGCACCACGTGATGATGCAGCAGTTGAAAACAAGCCTGCTGAAGGAACGGCTTCTGAAGAAACAGTTTCTGATGGCGAACCCGCCAAGTTGACGCCACAACTTGCCTCGGGCAACAATCGCTTGCCAAGCGATGCCGATGGTACCAAGTCGGTCGAGTTGCCGGAGGCAGCCAACGTGGCAACATACGATCAGAAGAACCAAAAGATTGCACCGGACTGGCCGCAGCCTCAAGCGGTGATTTTTGTTTCTGGCCAACAGCATGGGTACATCGAACCGTGTGGGTGCACAGGGCTGGAAAATCAAAAGGGTGGCCTCATCCGCCGGGACACCTTGCTGACGCAGCTTCGCGACCGCGGTTGGGAGCTAGTTCCCGTAGACGTCGGCAATCAGGTGCGTCGCAGTGGACGACAGCCAACGTTGAAATTCCAAAGCACAGTCAACGCCTTCAAAATGATGGACTACAAAGCCGTGACGCTGGGCGTGGATGATGTTCTGCTCAACGATGTCGACTTGATTCAGATCGCGGGAACGGATGGTCCAAATGTCTTGCCATTCATTTCGGCCAATGTTGTGATCTATGACGAAATGTTCTTCCCAGCCTACAAGATCGTTGAAGCTGGTGGACGGAAAATTGGTATCACGGGTGTGCTGGGGGCCGAGTACGAATCGAAAATCCAGGGACTCGATATCGTATTTCATGATCCAGTCGAGCGACTTAAACCAGTGGTGAAAGATTTGAAGGGTAAGGGCTGCGACTACGTCGTCCTATTGGCCCACGCCTCGCTGGAAGAGTCCGCTGCGATTGCCAAGCAGGTTGATGGGTTCGACCTGGTTGTCACCGCTGGTGGATTCGGCGAACCAACTCTCAATCCCGAGAAGATCGACGGCACAGATGCAGTCATGGTGCAAGTTGGTACAAAGGGGATGTGGGGCGGTATCGTGGGACTGTTTGATGATCCCGTGACGCCGATTCGCTATCAGAAGATTGCCATCTCTTCTCAGTTTGAAGATTCAGACCGCATGTTGGTCGAGTTTGCAAACTATCAAGAGAAGCTCAAAGATGCTGGCTTTGAAGAGCTTGAGGCCGTTGAGGTGTCGCACGCTTCAGGCCACAAATTTGTCGGTTCCGAGGTTTGTGGCGATTGCCATACAACAGCCTATGACATCTGGGAGAATTCCCCTCACGTGCATGCCACCGACTCCATTGTCGCCGCCAACAATGATCGCGGCGGCATTGCCCGGCACTTTGACCCCGAGTGCGTTAGCTGTCACGTCACGGGATGGGAACCACAAAGGTTCTATCCGTTTGAAAGTGGTTTCGCCAGTTTGGAGAAAACGGAGAAGCTCGTTGGGAGTGGCTGCGAGAATTGCCATGGTCCCGGCAGTGCCCACGTAGCGGCTGAGATGGGTGATATCGACGTTAGCAACGACCGACTGATTGAATTGCAGCAGCAGATGGTCCTGAAGCTTGAAGACGCGAGGGAAAACTGCATGCGTTGCCACGACTTGGACAATAGCCCAGACTTCAATTTTGAAGAATACTGGGACCAGGTGAAGCACTACGGAAAGGATTGATCACTGTTCGGCGGCTGGCCGACGCCGCGACGAAGTCCTATTTGTGATCGAATCGCCAGAGGACGTCCGGTGTAATTTCTTGTGCTGCTGATCGAATGCGCTCAAGCAGCCGTTTGGTGGGTTGATCGTCAGGGAACGCAGCAGCAATTTCGCGGAGTTTTGACTCGGTTGAGCCGCTCTCAATGGCACGTCTCTTTTTCGGGTCTGCGCTGCCGCGGATCGTCTCTAAGATTACTTCCCAGCCCTCGACTAGTTGGATGTTTTTGTTTGTTCGAGGGAGTGGCTGAAAGATGTCCACGGGTTGCGTCATGCCGGCAAGCTTAACGCTACCCAGCGGCCGGAATGTGAGTGGGTGTTCGCCTTGGTGTGTTGCCGCTAGCTGATTCACAAGAGAATGAACCCCAAGGAACTTGCTCGCGCCCTGCAGGCGACTGGCGAGATTCACTGTGTCGCCAAGTGGGCCGTACTTGAACTTCTTGGTCGAACCCGTGTTCCCGACGCTGGCTTGTCCGGACGCAATTCCAATGCGAATATCCGTCGGTTGACCGATCCTCTGGAGCCAATGAGCGTTGATCGCCTCACGGCACCCAAGAAGTTTCTCAGCGGCTAGGCAGGCAAGCTGGCTATGGTTTGATTGCGATTTCGGCGCGCCCCACATGGCCATGAGTTCATCGCCAATGTAGTCGACGAGAACACCATCGTGCTTCAGAATGACGTCGCTCAATTGATCCATGACGGCTTGTATCCACCGCATGGTTTGCGTTGGCGATAAAGTTGCCGCAATGGCGCTAAATCCGGCGATGTCACAGAATAAAACGGAAATTTCGGCTTCCTGTGTGTCTAGAAGTTGCGGGTTCGCTTCTAGCTCCTTGGCAAGCTCAGATGTAAAGAATTGCTCAAAACGAACCTGTGCTTCGATCGCTTTGCGTTGTTGGCTTTCGCGAGCAATTCCTGCCGCCGCGCCGCAGGCCAGAACTTCGACCATGGTTGCTTCCAGTTCCGTAATTTGCGGCCCTGTCGTTGAGCTTTGGTTGCGTATGCCATACAAGGCACCGATGACATCACCGTCGGTATTGAGAATCGGGGCGACTACCAATGCGTTGATACCTTGTAAGCTGTGGGCGCCGGAGTGCTGAGGGACGCGGCGAATGGTTCGCTTCAGTTGAAGGACTCGTTCAAGCGCGGTCTTGCTTGGTTGAGAATGAGGCTGATGAAAGTCCCCAGAGGTCGACTGCGCTGCAACCGTCCATTGCTGGCCATCGAAGGCCAGCGAAAGAACTTCGTCCAATCCAACAATATGCCGCGCTGATTCGGCCGCTTGTTGCATGAAATCGGAATTGCCGGAAGCACTCTGCAGGACTTCCATCGTTGTGCTCAGCCAGCGAATCAGTCGATGCGGGTCTAGGTCGCCGGCTGAATCGGGGACAAGGGATTGTTCTGCAAGTTGCGAAAAGCTCCTCGATACGAAACTTTGCCTTGCATGCGGATCGGAACCTGGCGGAAGCGTCGGATGGTCAAGGCTCTGGATTTCCCAACTGCTGTCGGCCAGAGACGAGGCTTCCACTCGGACGGAAAAGCCTTCAAAGGAGATCAGCGACGGTAGAGTTTGCTGATGGCTATCGCCGGGAGGGATGCGTTGATTGGTATTGATCCAGATCGATCGTTTTTTCGATAAGTTGGTGATCTCAAGAAGCGGCGTTGCTTCGTGGATAATCTGCAGGCGAAGGTGCTGCCTTGAGACCAGCTTCTCCTCCAACGGGGCAATCACGAGCCGGTTCTGACTGGCGTCGAAAGATACCGGTGATTGTTCGCCGGGGCGCTGACGGCCAATTTCGAGATGAGTCAGCAGCGAAGACGAATGGCAAAGCTTGGTCTCGTGGAAGACTTTGACTCGGACGAGGGGAGGCTCGGGCGGCAATTGATCACCTGAGTAACGGGTGTTCGGTAAATACGATTCTGGCGTAGCCTCAGGATACCCTGTTTCGCGCGGCTGTTTAGTGCGTTTCGCGCGGCTGATGAGTGTGAGTCGCATCGACGCATTGCGAGTGACTCAGAAACGCTTCACCCAGGCTTGAACGGCTCCAGACAGCCGCCCGGGCGAGTCTCAGGATGAGACGAGAATCTCATTCTAAGGGGCCTCGGGCTTCTACGATCGCTCAGTTCGGCAACCTGGCCGAGGGCAAACCGAGAATTTATTGGCTCGTTTCCCTCGGAAAAACATCGGTTTGCGCCTTTTCTCGGCAGTTTTCGCAATCTCATTCGGTTTTGGCACGCAGGTAGCTAATAGGTTCTATCGAAAACATCAAAACCAAGTCCTTTCTCAGGGGCATAGCATCCAGCGGAGACGCCAGCTTAAGACACATAGAACTTTTGGGGAGCATGGTGATTCTTTAACTTTCCCTCACCGCAATTTTAGAACGGCCATGTCTCCCCGCTAAATCATGAGCGTCTCCCCACCACGGGGCGTCCTTTCCTTTTTAGGAAGGGGCGCCTTGTTTTTTGCGCTGACCGCTTCTGAGCCCAAGCCTATTTGAGTTACGCGCTATACCTCCGTGCGACTGGTAAGAGCGCGTTGATCGAAGGCGTTGGATCGACGTTGTGGTCATGAAAAAACCGCTGAGTGCTTGGCAGCAAACAGCGGTTTGTTGATTTTGAGGATCGGGGTCGGCACCGGTCTGGCCACGATATGACCAGAAAGATGCGGAGAAGGCGACTATTTCTTCTTCTTCTTGTCGTCTTCTTCTTCCTTCTTGACCTTCTTCTTCTTCTTCAGCGAGACCTTAACGACTCGGGTCTTTGGAATGCCAATGACCGGATCGCCTTCGGACCAACGATCCAGTTCGGCGAGCCGTTTCAGTCGCTCAACTCGCGTCAAAACGTTACGGTTCTTAATCAAACCGCCGCTAACCTTGAGGCTCTTGTCGAGCGTCATTGTTCTACTCCACGACAACAAACAATTTCGGTAAACGAGCCGGCCAATCGTGGCGACAGCTCCTGGATAATTCAAATCAGCAGCGCAGTGTCATGCTAGACCTACGGCGCAGGTCGAGAGTTTAGTCCGATGGCCGAAGATCAGCAATGCCTAATGAAGTTCGCTGATTGCTGTAAGTACCTTTTTAGCTAGCAACTTGCGGCGATGAACGAGCGTCAGCGGCGGATCCTTTGTGGATAATTTGTCAGTTGTCGGTCAACTAAGCGTCAGCCATCTGTCATTCCTGTGTCACTGGATGGTCAGTTGGGCTCCAGGGCTTCATTCTTGGCCCGAACGCTGCAACGGCGGTGACGACATAAAGAGCAGGCAGGATGGGGGCTCTCATCCGCATATTGCTCCAGTAAATCGCGTGAACGCCACTTAGGCAGACGATTGTGGCGACAGGGACAGTCCATGCACACCATTCAAAACGCCGCTGGCGTCTCGCTGCCGGTTCTCGTCGCGCCCTTTTCAGTCGGCAAAGTCCCAGCAGCGAAGCACCATAAAGGGCAAAATACCAAATCCCGATCGCAGCTTGAGTCAACAAAGAACCCTGATTCGGCCACGGAGCCCACAGCCACATGAATCGATAGCAACAACTGAGCAGAAAGGTGTCTGGATGAGAGCGAATGTTCTCACGGGCGATTTCTGTCGCAAAGTGGTCATCCTTCAGTTCCGCAAGTTCATCCGCGCCGCCAGTCAGGGCATCGCGTACTTTGCCCGGATTGGATGAAAGCCGCGCGACATCACGAGCGACCCAGGCGGCGTGAAATGGCTCAGCGTCCCAGTCGCGGCTGGGGCCATTTTGTCGCATGTGTTTGTATAGTTGCGGGTTGTTGGCTAGCAGCAATGTGTAGCCTCCATGCGTCGTCGCCCAGATGGGTTTTCCCAGCTCGGATTGGTTGCGAAGCACCCATGGCGCTAAGATGGCAGCCACGACCGTACTCACAACCAGTGACTGCCCAAATCGCACTTTCCAACTTGAATCGCCAGCAACGCAGAGTATCAGCACGCAGATCGCAACAATGGGAGCGGCCGTTGGTCTTGCCAAAACGGAGAAACCAAAGATGCAGCCCAGCGCGAGCAGTCCGGCAAGGCGTTGAGCCGTCCGTCGCGGAGCACCGTTCGCCGGTGGTATATCAAATATATGCATCCAAAGCCACCATGCCAACACGAGCAAGAATGTTGCCAGCAACTCTGTCATCGCCGATTGCCCTGCTCGCAACAGAATGGGGTCGATCGTCATCATCACACCAGCCAGCACGGCACCAAAGCGATTGTTCACAATTCGTACTGTGATCAATGCAATGAGAACACTCGTGAGAACTCCGAGAAAGATGTTCGTAATGGCAACCCCCGCAGCCGGTACCACCCACGCGCTTTGGTTCTCGACGGATTCTCCCAGCGAGCCTTTGGGCCGCGCGAACCAACTGTAGATCCAAGGTAGAAGGGGAGGGCGGAATGCAGTTGGCGTAACTTGTCCTTTTGCATCTTCAAACCCGTAAATGCCGGTTCGCGACAAGTTGCCAGCGAGGCGAAGGTAGGCATCTGTGTCCTGTAGAAGCGAAGCGCGGAAGCCGAGTGTTCCGTTGTCAACTTTTAGGCAAACTCCTGTCCGTACGGCGGCTGAAAAGAGAATTAGAATCGCAATGCTGCCCAGTCGAAGCCCGGTTTGAGGCCGGTTTTCGCGGGATTTGTTCCCTGCAGGCATAGGCGGCTTTCGCGAGGTTGGTGTTTAGCAGGAGGAGGGTTTGATGCTGGGGTTAGTGACCGATCGAGTGAACCGCGTTGCAAGCAAGGTCGATTCTGGAGCTGGCGTCTAAGTGAGTGACGAATCGAATTCGGTTTTGCGAGATGGCCAGTGCCAAAACGCCTTGACTGCTGAGTTGATCACAGACCTGTTGGGCTGATCCCAGCTTTTCGTCGACTTCGCAAATCACAATGTTCGTCTGCGGTTGAATCAGCAATGAGAATCCATCGGTCGAACTGATGGCTTCGGCCAACTGCTTGGCGGCCATATGATCTTCGCGCAGCCGCTGCACGTTGTTCTTTAGGGCGTGCAGGGCGCCAGCGGTCAGCACGCCGGACTGTCGCATTCCGCCTCCCAGCAGCTTGCGAGCTCGACGCGCTTGCCGAATCAACTTCGTAGATCCTACAAGAGCCGATCCAACGGGTGCTCCCAATCCCTTCGAAAAGCAGACGCTGATGGTATCAAAATGCGCCGCCATTTCCGCCGGCTTCACTTCGCTGGCGACGACCGCATTGAAAAAACGGGCGCCGTCGAGATGCATGGAGATGCCATGCAGTCGGGCTTCAGCGGCAATGGCCGCAATCGCCTCTGGTGGTTGGATGATGCCGCCCGCCATATTGTGCGTGTTCTCGATGGCCCACATGCTCGTCCTGGAATAATGGTCATCTTCTGGCTGCAAGCTGGTCTTGAAGTCGTCGGCAGAGAGGATGCCATTGTGGCCCTCGAGCGTGAGGCACGGGACGCCGCTTAGTTGAGCGTAGCCGCCCTGTTCGTAGTTGAATAAGTGGCATTTCGATTCGCAGACGAAGCGGTCATCTCGATCGCAGTGCAAGCGGATCGCCAGTTGATTGGCCATGGTTCCACTGGGCACGAACAGCGCCGCCTCCTTGCCAAGGAGTTCCGCAGTATGCTCTTCTAAGGCAATGGTGGTTGGATCTCCATCCAGGACGTCGTCGCCCACTGCCGCCGAGGCCATTGCTTGAACCATGTCAGCCGACGGGCGGGTCACGGTGTCGCTGCGAAGGTCGACCGGTTGGATCATAGATTGGTTCCTAAGGCTTTGAGTTGGC
>CAYPLE010000079.1:1618-30284 GCA_964411445.1 uncultured Pirellulaceae bacterium | reverse complement strand
ACCGCAAATTGTACTTTTGAGTTACCCTGCGTAGCAGCCGCAGCGGCTGTTACTTGCCGCGATACCACTTTGCCAGCCGTTCGGGGGCGACGCCCAGTTTGTAACCGAGCACGATGGCTTGGTTCAACAAGGTCGTTCGCAGATACCCCTTCTGCTTCCAACGTCGATCTGATGTGGTAACCGAATCAGGCAGCAGACGAATCTTGCCGCGTTTGGCGGCCAGTTTGCTCATCGCGTAGTCCTCCATGAGCGGCATATCGGAAAAGCCGCCCAACGACGCAAAGTCCGCCGCGCGAAACGCAAGTGCTTGATCTCCGTAGGGTAATCGCAGGAGGCGACTTCGGGCTGTCACGGTACGTTCGATCACACGAGCTCGCCAGTCAGACGCATCGATGCGCAATGAAAACGCGGTCATGAATACCGCTGGATCCTCAAATGCTTGCGTGATCTGCTCCGCCGCGCCGTCGGGTAATCGCGAGTCCGCATGTAAGAAACACAAGTGTGATTGCGTAACAAACTGGGCGGCATGATTCATCTGCCGTGCTCGACCGGGTGCACTCTCAACAAAGTAGACATCGCATTCTGCAGCTTGACGTCGCGTTTCGAGTGTGTCGCCTGAACCGACGACGACAACTTCGGCGCCAGAGGCCTGAGCGGACTCGATTGCTCGCGGCAAATTCGGTTCCGTGTTGTACACCGGGATGACCACAGAAAGCGAATTGGCGTGAGCGGCCGAGTGTTGGTTGCTGGCATTCTGGATCGCCGTCCAGATCTTCAAATCGGCTGGTCGATCAACGTCTGCGTGCGACGGCAGCAACGCACAAGTGAGCTTCCCGTTTTCGATTCTCGTTAGTGTTTGACTCAGGACAACATCCGTGCCCCAGTCGATGCCTGTAAATACAACATTCTCTAACCCGATGTTCGACTCTGAAAAAGCTGCTCTGGGCTCGACGGCGTGCAACGCGGCGGATGGTTGAGTTGGCGTAAGGCGCATAGCCAATAGCACGTAACCACCGTCCGTTGCGGGGGCGATACTTACCGAATGTGTCCGGAGCATCTGCTTGGCCTGAGATAAGCATTGGGCATCAAGCGTCGGACAGTCGGTTCCAATAAAGATACATGAACAGTAACCGCGGCTTCGTAACTCTTGCGCAGCGTTTTTAAGTCGCGTTCCCAGGTTGTCGCCGATTTGCTCGGCAAAGGACCACTGATCGCCATAGAGGTTAGCCATTTCGGAGCACTTAGCGCCCGCGACAAAAACGATGCAGTCAATGTTCGATTTGCGCCCCGTCAATTCGGCAATGCGGAGTACATGACGCGTCATCGATTCCTGCAGGCGAGCAGCCTGCTGTGCGGTAAGGTCCCCGATGAGGCGTGTCTTGCATTTGCCTGGTTCTGGAAACTTCGCAAAAACTGCTAGGCAGACGCGTTCGCTCTCAGGCGATTTTTGCACGGTCATTCGCTTCTGCAGATCTACTTGGCTTTGAAGAAGACAGTAGGTTGTGGGGAGGTCGGTGCGTCGGTTGCCAGAAAACGAAAATTTCGGGTATCCAAGGAGATCGTGAACGCGTTTTGTGCAGGATTCGACACACAGGTGAACGATGCCGCTGCTTCACTCTGCGGCGTCCACTTCAACCTGGAAGCAAAACCAAGCGTTCCAGTTCGCAAATCGAGAATGGCAAGACTGATGGTTCTCGACTTGCGGTTGCAATAGTGGGTCACCACGTAGGGCATATTGCGAGGTTGGATTCGAGGAAACTCCATGTTGTACATTTCACCAGGCTGCGACCACAACAACTGTCGCTCTTTCAAGTCAATGCTGTAAACAAATCCATGGATCGGAACGCGAGCGTCGGGCTCAATCGTGGGACGATACAATTCGATCTCACGAGTTGGTAGGTCTCGATCGGACGAGTTTGACATGACAAGCATGCGGTCACCGAAGCGCTCGACGCCAATCGTATCCAGTACTTGGTTCGTTTCCACGTTGAACTCGGTATGGAAGGCATCCGCTGACGGGCCGATTTGTGCTAGATCAAGCAGGTGCAGTTTGTTGTTGGGTTCAACGATCGTCACGTAGCGATTCTCTGTCACGTTGGCTCGGCTGCCAACGGTCAGATTGAGCCGGAAGATTTCGTTGCCAGTGAACGGATCCCAGATGAAAACATCAACTGGAGCCTCGATCAGATTGCCTGTGCCGTCGTGCCGTTGTTGGTAGTCGATGAAGTAGCGTCCCTTCACGAGCCATGGCGAGACGTCCTCGATGCCCTCCAGTTCCTCAAGCAAACTTCCGTCGCGGGCGTCCAGGATACGGACGGTTCTTTCTTTGGCTGACGAAACGGCAAGTCGATTTCCATCGACAGCGAAACTGACCTCCGACGTAGCGTCGGCGCGAGTCCACTTGGTCTTGCCAGTCCATGGGTCAAGCATGACTATTTCATTGCTAACTTGCAACGGAAGGCCATGCTCGGTCAAATTGCCGGACTTCGCAATCTGCGCTCCTGGCAGCGAACGCTTGCCCCTGGAATAGCCAAGTGAATTGGGCCCCCATTCAGCGGAAGATGCTTCGTATCGGCGGGTGCTCTTGCGCAACAAGGAGTAACGCCAGAGCATGGAGTCGGAACGGATTTCCAAGCTGCGTTGAATGTCAAAAGCTGCAATTTCGGTCAGCGTTTCAATCAGCAGTAGACCGCCGTGAACAGTTGCCTGAACAAATGCTATGTTGCCGTTGTCCAAATCTTGTGGAAATGGTGGACGCGCAACCATCTCGCCGTTGTTGTTGTAAAGCACCAGCGAGCGAGGCTGTAGGGCAACGCGAATTGACGGACGTCCAAATCGCTGTCCTTGCTGATGAACAATCTGTCCGTACTGGTAGTACTGGGAGCCAACTCGATTTTCCAGGCGTCCCTCGTTCCACTGGATATTCAAATTGGCCAGTTGCTCACGTAACTCCGATTCATCTTTTGTGGCCTCGGTGGTTGCTTGCAGACGATCGTGAACGGTACGTCCCAGCGGAGTCAGGTTTCTGAATTCTCCAGGGCATTGTTTCAAGATGAGTGCCTTAGCTTGAGCGGCAATTTGAGCGTCTTCGGCATTCAGGAGCGGAATCAGGAACGTCTCGGCTTGTGTGTATTCTTCGAGAGTTTGCAGGTCTGAGGCTAGTCTTAGAATTGCTTCATGGGCGGCAGGAATCGCAACAAAATACCGAAGCAGCTTGCGTCGTTTGTAAATGTTTGCTCCGACTATGCGAGGAAGGCGCTGGCCGATCAATTCGTTTGCTTCGCGAAGGTCGTCGTCGCTAAGCTGAGCGTAGGCACGCTCTAAATTCGCATGAATCCAGGATTCGTAGTCAACTCGATGGTCATCGCTCAATTGAAAATAAGTTTCGACTGCCGAGCGAGGTGCAGGCGTGTCGGGAAGTTGATCGTCGAGCATCTGCAGCAATCGAGATACAGCGGATCGATACTGCCCTGCCGCAAGGTCGCCCTCGACAATTCTTCGCAAGTACTGAAAGCGCTGATCATCTGAGACGAGCGATTCGAATTGTTCGGCGACCGGGCGAAACCGATTATAGTCCTGATCGAGCCCTGCCAAGACGGCGTCCACGATGATGTATTCTGACTCGTTGTTCTTCGGAGCAATCTCAAGTGCTTGGCGGGCAAGCTCAATGGCTTCTGCGGGGTGTTTCTTTGCCAGTTCAACCAATGCTCGTCGGTTCAGTTGTTGGAAGGACGGGTTTTCGGCATCCAGGTCACCCTCAAGTGCCTCACGGGTGAAATACGCGTTCACACTACTATCGTTGACAACCAGCAATTGCCCTTTGTAAGCGAACAAATTTCCAAGCCGTCGATCGACCTGGACCTCTTCGAGTGTCTCACCGGTGGATGTGCTGATACGAGCAACCTTACGATCGCTGAGTGGCAAAAGCATTTCGTCACCCATCCAGATCCCGCGTCCAACCAAATGTTTTCCGTTTGCGAATTCGGGGCCCAGTCGCGTGCGGCGATCCTTGACCGAGAAACCAACCATCCGTTGCTGGCCAACGACGATGATCTCCCCTCTGTGGATGCCTGCGATGTAGCGGGCTCGCTGCCGCGTGATGCTGGGCAGTACTTGCTCGCCAGTCAGCAGATCGTAGGCGTGCAGTTGGTCGGTTTCTGATGGAGTGAACGCCGCGTAGCCTTCTCCTGCGACCACCCGTGAATCCTGCCAGCCCGTTTCGTGAAAACCAGTCCCCGAATTGTTGGACGCGTTGGTGACCTGCTGCACTTTGTACACGTTTGCCCACACAATCCGGCGACTGGTCGCATCGACCGCGACGATCGCGCCGCGTCCGGTCGGGCAAACAATGAGACCATCTGCAATCGTAGGCGAAAGGGCTTGTTTGGATATTGTGCGGTCGGCTCCTGCGGGGCGGCCTGTCGTGTTGCACAATTGCTGCCGCCAAAGCAGTTCGCCGGTATGCCGATCCAGCACAACGAGATCGACGAGTGATCGTTGTTCGACAAGGCAAAAGAGTTCATCTTTGTAGCTCAGCGGTGGTCCAAGAAAGAACGCTCCCGTCAGGGGGCCAGTCATCGCTTGAGCATTTTCGAAACTGCCGCCGCTGTTCCAAGCTACCCCGCCTTCGGATGCTTTGGTGTGATAAACGGCCAGAAAGTTTGTCTTGGTAGGCAATCCGCGGAACGCATTTCCTGCAGAGGCAGCTTCGAGTTCGCGGACGGCATATAAGTAGTCGTCGTCGCAACTGAATTGGCCAAAAGAAGGATCTCCCCAGACTCGCGATCTGACTTCGTGGGACAGTTCACCTCGCGCTTCCGCCGTCAGCAGGCGTGCTCGAGAGAGTTGTACCGCAGCAGCCCAGCGATACATCTCGTACTTTCCCAAACCGGATTCGAGATCGATCGCCAGAATGGCGTCGTCAGTGGTCTTCGTGAAAACGGTGTTGTTGTTTACCCTCAGTTCAAATTTGGGAAGCAGAAACCGCCCGGATTGCTGGCTCGCTTGCCGAAACGTGTTCAGGCCAGACAGTTCGATGGTGTTGCTGTGAATGCGTTTGGACCAACGCAAAGTGGGGATCGGCAATCCGATTTTGGAGATTGCATTGCGGTTGGCAGATCCACCAGCGGTCGACCAATTCTCGGCAGGCACCATGATTGATACCGGGCCATTCTCAACCGCTGCACGCAAACGTTCCGCCCAGCCGCCTTGCGTGTTCAGTGCAATCTGTTGTCCGTCCAGCGTTACGCTTTCTCCAGGGAACCAATCGCCTGCGAGGCTCATTAGTTCAACCGCTCGAGTCTCTCGGCCAATGGTTTGATGCATCAACGCACAATTGAGGACCAGTTCGACGCCGAACAGCTTCCGAGCTCGCGGATAAGTGCACAGCCGATCCAAGTACCGCGTCGCCAGGATCGATTCACCTTCGGCAATGGCCAGTGCAGCCAACCCACCGAGAGCCTTATAGCTTGCCGTTGTGTGCGGGAAGTTCCTGGAAACGGAGGCAAGTGCGGTGGTGTCGCGGGCGGCTAGAGCCTGGGTGAGTTCCTGCTGCGCCGTAACACCATACTGCAGCTCAAGAGCTTCTGCCGCGTCGTCAGAAAGCAACGCCAGCAGACCATCTGCCTGTCCGCGAATGGTGCTCTTCTTTGGACCGTCTGCAAATGTGTCCAGCAAATAATCTTGGGAAGCAATTCGCCGCAGGGCGTCGCCAGGCGTTTGGGTATCGCTGGGAGCATCGGCCAGAATTTGGTAGAGAGCGGAAAATGCATCGCTGTAGCGAGCGTCATTCAAGCCCGTTTGCGCCTCCAGCATGAGCCGGGTGACGCTCCGCGGAGGCTGCATAAATGACTCAGCTTCGGCACGCTGCGTAAAGATTCCTTGTGCAAGGACTTGCGTCGGCAGCAGTCCGGCCAGCAGCGGCAGCAGAAACATTATCGCTGGCTGAAGTGAAACAATCCGTTTTTCAAGCAGTGACGGGTTCGAAGGTGTCATCCGGCTTCTCAGTTGCTAGCGTCGTCAAGATTCAAGTGGAGGGGGATATGGCAAACTACTGCATCCAGAGGGAGCTACTCGCGCTCACGCAGCGTAATCTCCATCTCCATCTCTTCGCCGGCTCGTAAGATAACGATGCGCAATGGCTCGCCCACCGGTGAACGTTGGATCAACTCTGCAAATTCGCTAGCAGAGTCCACGTCTGAGCCGCGGAACCGCAGTACCACATCACCGCTTTTCAGACCACACTGGTCGGCCGCATATCCGGGCACGACGTTGCGGACAAACGCACCTTTGTCGCGAGGCAGTTCAAGCTGACGAGCGACGGTGAAGGGAACATCCGTGGTGCCAACTCCTGCGTAGGGTCGGCGAACGCGACCGTGATTTTCGAGTTCACTCATAATCCACTTTGCTCGCCCGATTGGGATTGCAAAACCGATCCCCTGGAACGCGCCGTTGCGAGAGCTGATCGCCGTATTGATGCCGATCACATTTCCTTCGAGGTCAATGAGTGCACCGCCAGAGTTGCCTGGGTTGATGGACGCGTCGGTTTGGATGAACTGCCCAGCGACCGTTTTGGAAAGGCGGTGCCAGCGATCGACACCGCTGATGATGCCAGCACTGACGGAGGACTCGAGTGCAAAGGGGCTTCCGATGGCCATCACCCAGTCGCCAACGTACAGCGAGTCCGACTCGCCCAAGGATGCAGTCGGTAGTAATTTGCCGGCGATCTTCAGGATAGCAATGTCACTGCCCGGATCTGATTGGACCAATTCCGCATTGTAAGCTCGCCCGTCGGACAGTCGCACTTGGATTCGGGCCGCGTCTGCAATGACATGATGGTTCGTTAGGACCGTGCCGTCATCGCGAACAATTACACCTGAGCCAACTCCATCAAAGGTGCGATTGATCACATCGCGAATTGACTTCTCATCGTCGCCCTCTTTCTTTGAAGCGGTCTTGATCATGACAACACTGGGCAGAGCCTTTTCTGCCGCGTAACGAAAAGCTCGCGAAAGAGATCGGGCGCTGGCGATTGCGGCAGCCGCCTCTTCGGCATTGGACTTGGCTGTTTCGGCGTTCGCAGATTGGCTTTCGGGTTCAGGTGTGACTGCGTTGGACAGTTCCGCAGCGGCAGGTTCTCCGTCAGCCGTTTTCGCTTCATCTACCTCAGTCTCAGTCAGGCTGATTTCTTGATTGGCATTTTTGTCGGACTTTTCGTCGGCAAGCTCGCTTTCGGCAGCTACTTTTGCGGCGCTTTTTGATTCGTCCTTTATGGCGGTTGTTTGCCCAAACGTGGCAGTAGGAAGCAAGAAAACTCCTAAGCAGCTTGCCGCTAGTGCGATCACCAACGAACGCACGCGTCCTGGTAAAAATGAAGTTGTCATGTTTTGCTCCATCGGTTTATCGTGCCCAGTGTCGCGCACTTGCTTGAGGCATGACTGCGCGGCGTCCTTGGGATTAAGTTGATTGGTACAGTTCAGAACGTCCCAATATTGTAGCGTCGTGACAGGAAGTACGTCGAACCGGCGGGCTGGCGTTCACAAAGGCCAGGAAATACTTCGCCACGAAGGGCGGAAACTGTTCTTTCCAGGCTCAGGCGTGTGGATCTTCAGGCCAGGCGTGTTTGGGATAGCGCCCCCGAAGTTCCTTGCGGACCGCCGGGTAGGTGTTGGTCCAAAAACTCTCCAAGCTGTCGGTGATTTGGTGACAGCGCCCGTTGGGTGCGAGCAAGTGGAATAGCAAGCCTGATTTGCCACCAGCTAGCCGAGGGGTTCGCTGCCAGCCAAAGAGCTCTTGAATGCGAGCGGCAAGGATCGGTGGTTTGCCCAATTCATAGGTTAGCAACACTTTGCGACCAGTTGGCAGCGTCATTTGCTTTGGCGCGTTTTCGTCCAGCATGTGTTTGCCATCGATACCGAGGATGGCTGATATGACGTCGCGCCACGGCAGCTTGGCCACTTCATCCAAGCTTCGAAGGCCGATACACCAAGGGGCAAGTTCAGTACGGAGTTTCTCTTCAGAAAATGCAAGCGGCGCGAAATCGCCTCCCTGAGCGCTCAGCCATTGGGCTCGCAAGACCGTTTGCTGTAGCTCTTTATCCTTGCGTGGGAGCAAGCTGTCGAAACGTCGAGCGGCTTCGGTGGCCAGTGTCAGGGCGGTTTCTTCGTCCAGTGGCGTTTCCGCAGGGTGTTCTTCGAGCAATAAGTCGAACCAGTAGACGCGTTGGCGCGAGCTGACGGCTTTGATCGAAGGGTTAAAGAACCGCTCTACGACCTCACGTCGCGGCGTGCCTTGCAACCACTCGCCGGGGATTCCAACTGCTTTTCGGACTCGCGCTTCACTCTGGCGGCTGTCCGCATCCAAGCAAACGAAAAATTCAGCTCGGCTGACACAGCTCTGCGGCTCCAGCTTGACTCCGCGCCCACCAACCATCAAGCCGCGCGCGTCGGCAGCCTTGCGCCGCTTGGCAACTCGATCCGGGAAGGCCCGAAAAAGTGCATACTGCAACTTGTTGGACAACACAGACGCATTGTCTTGACGTGCCTGCGTCAATCTCTTCAATTCCTCTTGCAGGGAATCTCCATCGGTCAATGCGGTAAGTTCACGACTCAGTTGCTCGGCCGCTCGTCCTACCTGTCGCATTGCTCCCAGATCCACGTTGTTGTTTTCACCACTGGGCCTGTTGCCAGCCTGGACCGGCGAGCGAAACAGTTCAAGACGCTTTTGGATATCGCATTCGACTGCACTGGGGCCGCTCGGCCCTGCGTTTCCATCTTGGTGCCTCGCGTGGCTAGTCGACTGAAAGTTCGATTTGCGGATCGTACCGGTGCGTTTCGGGCGGTGCTCGTTGAGCACATCTCGTTCGGAAAGCAACGCAGCGGCCAAGGCTGCTTCATCTGGGATGCCGAGAGCCTTGCCAATGAGAAGGCACATCGCCAAGGCTGGTTGGGTGGGCAGACGCGCAAGCTGCCTGCCCAATTCGGTGACTTTGGGAAGATGCCCGTTTGGCACTGCGCCGTTTTCTGACGCTGTTTCGCTGGGGATGTTCTTCGGTTGCGGATCGAGTGCCCCTAGTCTCACCAGGCGTTCGATTGCGGAGGTCGCGGCGTCACTTCGCGGTGGCGTCAACCAATCAAATTCGAGCACATTTGCTTCGCCCCAGCAGGCGAGCTGCAGGCAAACTGAAGACAATTCAACTCGCAAAACTTCTGGATCCAACTGCTTGCTGCGTGATCGAGCGGTGATTTCGTCCCACAATCGATAGCAGTTTCCGGGGCGCGTCCGGCCTGCACGGCCAGCTCGTTGGTCGGCCGAAGCAATCGAAATTGGTTCCAGTTCGAGCCGATTTAGCCCGGTTGCATCGTCGACACGCTGAACACGGGCATAACCGGAATCCACAACCGTAGTGACGCCATCAATCGTCAGCGACGTTTCGGCAACGTTCGTGGCTAGGATTAAACGTCGTGTGTGAGTCGATTCGAGCACCTTGGATTGTTCTTGAGGTGATTGGGAGCCGTAGAGTTGGTGAACAGCAACGCCAGCATGCTCGGCCGTCGACTGAATCTCAGCAGCAACGCGGCGGATCTCGCCGACTCCAGGCAAAAAAGCTAACAGGTCACCTTTGTCACCGCCCCCGCCGGATGCATTCGCCATGCCTTCTCGGCCGATCAGGGCCGTTAGTTTGACCGTCATGGCATCAACGATTTGCGTCGACAGGCTGCCACCAGCGGCACGATTGCGGCTGCGCGCGTAGTGGATTTTCACAGGGTACGCTACGCCGCTCGCACGTACGACATTGCAGCCCGGCAGAAAGCGTTGAAGTGCATCGGATTCGATCGTAGCACTCATTACAATAATCCGCATGTCGTCGCGGATGGTGCTTTGGATCTTGCGGAGCATCCCAATCAATTGGTCGTACTCGAGTGACCTCTCGTGGAATTCGTCCAGCACCACGCAGGATACATCCTCTAGCACCGGATCATTCTGCAGGCGTCGTAGTAATATTCCTGGTGTCACGCAAATCAACTGGGAACGCTGGCTGATTTTCCGCTCGAACCGAACCTGGTATCCAACCTGCTCACCAAGTGTGATCCCTTGTTCGTCGCTGATTCGTTGTGCCGCAGTCCTGGCGGCGATCCGACGAGGCTGGACAAGGATCGTTTTGCTGCTCGATGTAGAGAGGCTCGCAACAAACGGTGCAACGCGAGTCGTTTTGCCGGTGCCCGGTGGCGCTTGCAGCAGCAGGTTGGGCGAGCCGGAAAGTGCTTGCTCGATTTCCCCGAGAGATTTGTCAATTGGCAGGCTGAGCGATGGCGGGCGAAAAGGGAATGTCACTTGGCTATCGTCTCGGTGCAGTAGTTGGCCAAGGGGGTGATATCTTCCACAGCTTTGCTGGCTTGAGCGGCCGAGAGCAGTTTAGATGCGGTCTTGGTTGGTGTCGCTGCGAAACTCCGATTGTCGCTGTGCGGGGCCGGCCCAGCCGTAGGAATCGTTCAGGACCCGCTCAACCTTGTGGGTTAGATCGCGGAGCGTAAAGGGCTTTGCGAGCATGTCGGCGGTTTTCAACGCACTCGCCTGCTCGACAATTTGCTCATCCAGCAGGGCACTCATCAGAATGCAAGGAAGCGAAATTGCTGCCTGACGAATCTGTCCCAGTGCCTCCAGACCGGTAAGGCGCGGCATGTGGACATCTAAGATGACGAGGTGGAAACCTCCGCTGCCAAGCACGAACTCAATCGCCTCTTGACCATCGGCAGCCAAGTGGGTCGAAAACCCTCGGCGATCAAAGACCTCGGCCAGGGACTCACGAAAATCGCGGTCGTCATCGGCAATTAATAATCGGGGTTCAGTCATCTGCATGACGTCCCTCCAGCGTTCCGGCGTCAATCCATTTGGCAGTCGATCTTACTGTGGCAATCATCGCAGCACGTCGTGTGCCACCGAAAGGCCATCTTTTGCCACTGCACTACAAAAGGGCAGTATTTCTCGGCATACTTACCCATATCCGCAGCACTTCGGGATTATGAACCGAAATGGCAGTCAATAAAAGACCGGATCGGCAGAAGAAGTCGAGCTGAATCGCCCCGCGGAACGAAAAACTTGACGCTTCGACGTGACAGCGACTAGTCTATAAGGTCCTGCGTTCGCTATTGAAAATGGGTCTCAAACGGTTTTCGGCACATGCTCATCCCGCTCATCTTTTGGTTTTCACTCATGGCCGGCTTGGTTCTCGCGACGCTTGTCGTCGGGCTGAAGGAGAAAAAGGCTGCCCAGAAGGCTCGAGCAAGCATGGCACCGCAGCCGTTGGGTGACGATCCCGCCATGGGGGCTGACATGGCAGTTGATGAGGGGTTTGGCGGCGATGACTTTGCCGCTGACGAAGGCTTTGGCGAAGTCGATACATTCGGCGAAGTCGAAGAGCTGAAGTAGCTGCCGCAACTAGTCAACTGCTTCTAGACAACTGTAGCTATGCAGAGTTATGCACAGCCATGCAGGAGTCAGACCACGGGCAAACCAACACTGAAGTGCTCTCCGCCGTGGACGACAACGCAGTCTTGATTGCCAATTAGATTTCGCAGTTGTTTTGCATCTTGCACGCTGCCCACGCCGAGACTTTCGATACTCTCTGCCTTCAACCGGCTGGTCATGAAGACTTCGTAGTCTCGAAGCGCTGCCAAGATGACTTGAGCGGCCAACGTATCGTCCGCGTTATCTTGGCTAAGCTTCTTTTCGACTTGCTCAGGTTCAGCACCAACGGTTGACAGCCGCCGCAGGCTTTTCCCGAGAGGCGTGTTGACTTCGGAGCAGACCACAATCGTGCCACGAAGTTGCACCAGTGGCTGTACCGCAGAAAGTGCTCTGGCTACGTTCAGCCAGGAATGTTGGCCAGCATCGCCCCCGAGCGTGACAACTGCCACCGCTGCTTCTGAACGATCAAGTTGACTTTGCCAGATGGATTCCATTGAAGCTTGGACGCTCGCTTCAATTTCACCGGAAACCCCGCAAATCACCTCCGCAACTTGCCCGCCTACCGACGGGATGACTTGCACGCTTGCCAAGATGCCAAGCCACCAAGCGGCCTTGTCACACACTTCTCGCATTTTGCCCCGCTGCGAATCGGCTTGCAGCTTCTTCAACGAGTGGAATCGCCCGAGTGTAGCGCGATCGCTAATCAGCGGATACATGCTGTAGCACCCGAGTCCGTCAAGCGAGCCATTCAAGCGAGCACAAGAGACGGGGATGACCACGTCGGCTTCTACCATCAGGCGGTTCATGTAAATTGGATCGGCGGAATCAGCGGCGGCCAAGTAGGCGAGGTGTTCTTGGTCGTCAGGGTTGTGAAGGGCAACGCTCACTTCACTTCCCGCAGCCTGCAGTGCTTGCTCAACAGATGCTCGAGTTTCTTCCGGTGCATCACTTAGCAAGCAAGTCAAGTTTTCAGCCCGCAGCCCGCGTTGCGTCAGCCACTTTGTAATTGCGCTGGCGCTGGCTTCAAGCTCTGGCAGAGAGCCGTCGATGGCCAACACGACAGTGTCGCCCGGCACAATGGCTTGATCTAAGGGGGGAAAGCCGACTGGATTGCCGAGGGCTTGCTCATACATCGCTAGCAAGGCTTCATCGCGCGACGAGGATGCTCCCGCAGTATCGACGCCCGAACTGCTGGTAAGTTGCCGAACGGATTCCAAGTCAGTCAATTGCCAGGATTGGTTGCCGAACGCGATTTCCACAGTCTGTGCCATCAATTCCTCGTTTGCGAAGTATCAAAGTAGTCGCCGTAATCATTCAGCACGCGCGGCTCGCCTGCTCGATCTAGAACGGCCGTCGTCGGGCCACGCCGGGGGCTACCAGCGGCTTCCTTCGCCACGCCCACTTTCCCCACTCGCGGCCAGCGTCATTCTAGAGCGGTTCAAGCCGAGGTGCACCGTCTGCTCGCTTAGTTGGGTCAGTAATTCAAGGGAATGAACACGCTACGGGGCCGTGCGACTCGCACAAGTGGTCACTCTCACTACGCCTGCGGCCAAGATGAGCTTTTTTCAGTAGTGTAGGTGTACCAGTCCGGTGGCTGTGGCGGTTGCCGATCGGCCGTATGTTGATAAGCTTCTGAGCATGAAAACTCCACAATCTGCAATTGAAATCGGTCAGCGCATTGCCTCGGGTGAATTGACTAGCGAAGAGGCTACGGCTGCGTCGCTTGAGGTGATCAAGCAAACGGAGTCGCAAATCGGTGCCTTCACGCATGTGTGTGAGGAGTACGCGATGGACACGGCCGCTGAAGTTGACCGTCAAATAAAAGCTGGCAAACTGCGCGGCCCGTTGGCGGGGGTGCCCGTTGCGATAAAAGACGTGCTGTGCACCAAGTTCGCACCGACCACTTGTGGTTCTCGCATGTTGGCCAATCACCGTTCGCCCTACAACGCAACGGCCGTCGAAAAAATGCTAGCCGCCGGCATGGTGCCCCTTGGAAAAACGAACATGGACGAATTCGCCATGGGCGGCAGCACCGAAACCAGTCACCATGGCCTGACTCGCAATCCCTGGAACCTTGAAAAGACAGCCGGTGGCAGCAGCGGCGGAGCGGCGGCGGCAGTTGCGGCCGGTCAAGCAGTCCTGTCGATTGGCTCGGACACCGGTGGATCCGTTCGCCAGCCCGCAGCGTTCTGCGGAGTCCTAGGGTTGAAGCCGACGTACGGACGCATCAGCCGCTATGGGTTGGTGGCTTTTGCAAGTAGCCTGGACCAAGTTGGGCCACTTGGCACTAGCGCGGCAGACCTAGCAGCCATGCTGGGAATTCTGGCGGGGCATGATTCTCGCGATAGTACTTCACTCAGCGAACCTGTGCCAAGCTACTCAGGCGAACTCTCTACAGGAATTGCGGGTTTAAAAGTTGGTGTTATCACCGACCATGCACAACACTCTGATCTAAATCCTGAGATGGCAGCTGCAGTTGAATCAGCCAAGCAGGCGTTGCAAGAGTGTGGAGCAGAGGTGGTGGATGTCCGTTTGCCGCACACCCAGTATTCTGTTCCAGCGTACTATGTTATCGCACCCAGTGAGGCAAGTGGTAATCTCTCCCGTTACGACGGAGTGCACTATGGTTATCGGACCGACGGCCCGCACCGCGGCGGTCCACTCGACGAGATGATCTCGGCCAGCCGCAGTGAGGGATTCGGAGACGAAGTGCAGCGTCGAATCATGCTGGGGACATTTGCGCTGAGCTCCGGCTACTACGACGCCTATTACAAAAAGGCGCTGCAGGTGCGGCGGATGATTGCTAGTGATTATCAGAACGCGTTCAAGGAAGTCGACTTACTGCTGGGTCCAGTCACTCCGTCGACTGCTTTCGGCCTGGGCGAGAAAGTGGACGACCCAGTGCAAATGTACTTGGAGGATTTGTTCACCGTCGGAGCCAATTTGGCTGGAGTGCCTGGCATTTCAGTGCCAACTGGTCTGAGCAGTGATGGTTTGCCGCTTGCGGTGCAACTTCAAGCTCCATTGCTTGGCGAGTCAACGCTCCTTCGTGCCGCCCACGCTCTCGAAGCGCATGGGCTGGTTCAATGTCAGCTCGCATCACCGTCGTAGCAATTCCGCTGCGTTTGCGAACCTATCACCACCGTCAATCCTTCGGAATCGGCAAAGCCAATCATGTCCGACCCTGCATACCAAGTCATCGTTGGCCTAGAAGTCCACGTGCAACTGAGTACTCAGACGAAACTCTTTTGCTCCTGCAGCACACAATTCGGGGCGGAACCGAACACTCAAGTTTGCCCAGTTTGCTTGGGACAACCCGGTGCCCTGCCGGTCATGAACGAAAAAGCGGTTGAGCTTGCCATTCAGACCGGGGTTGCACTGAACTGCGAAATGGCCCGGCTCACGAAGTGGGACCGCAAGAATTATTTCTACCCGGATCTGCCCAAGGGATATCAGATCAGTCAGTTTGACCAACCCATATGCGGGCCAGGTTATCTTGAGTTTCCAGACCCAGATGCCCCAGGAGAAATGATGCGGGTGCGTCTGACGCGAGCCCATCTCGAAGAAGACGCTGGCAAGAGCATGCACGATGAAGCCGCAGGAAAGGCTGATAGCAAAATTGACTTGAATCGAACCGGCACACCGCTCTTGGAGATCGTCTCCGAGCCCGACATCCGTTCCCCTCAGGCTGCGAAAGCCTATCTGACCGAACTACGTTTGCTACTGACTTACTTGGGTGTCTCTGATTGCAATATGCAGGAAGGTAGCCTGCGTTGCGATGCGAACATCAACTTACATATCGAATCAGATGGCAAGACGATTGCAACGCCCATCGTTGAAGTCAAAAACCTGAACAGCTTTCGAGCTGTTGAGCGAGCGTTGGCCTACGAAACCACGCGACAATTGAATGCTTGGAAAAAGACAGGACAGTCGATCGACGACGCCCCAAAGCAGACGCGCGGCTGGGACGACGCGGCCGGTGTTAGCGTTGCCCAACGAGAAAAGGAGTTGTCGAGCGACTATCGGTATTTTCCGGACCCCGATCTGGTGCCCCTAGTCGTCAGCGAAGAAGCTCTAGAGCGGGCGAAAGACAATCTCGGCGAATTGCCGGGGGATGTTCGCCGTCGTCTTGAAAATGAATGTGGTCTCAAGCCCTATGACGCGGACGTTATCGCGTCCCAAGGACGAGAACTGGTCGCTTACTTCGATAGCGTCGTAAACTCAGGAGCAGTGGCGAAACGCACCAGTTCCTGGATGCAGCAGGATGTGCTGCGGACGCTAAAGGAAAACGACTGGGGGATTGCCGATTTTCCACTCGCTCCGGAATTGTTAGCGGATCTTATCAAGGCAATTGAATCCGGCGAACTGGACAATTCCCGCGCTAAAGAGGTTTTTCAACTGCTACTTGAAAACCCCGCAACCAGTGTTGAAGCGGCTATGAAAGAACTAGGAATCGAGGCCGTTGACGCTGGCGAGATCGAAACGCTCTGCAATGAATTGCTGGATGAAAATCCGAAAGTCGTATCGCAAGTCCTAGAGGGAAATGCCAAAGCGGTAGGAGCGCTCATCGGCGCAGCCAAGAAGAAAAATCCGAATGCGGATCCGCGTTTGGTTCGCGAAACTTGTCTGAAGTTGATCGAGACGCGACGCTAGTGTGATCCGCACGTACGAATAACGTGTTACACACAATGAATCGCCGGATCAAATAGGCGCAGATACGCTACTGACGGGCTTGAAGCTCGAGAATTCTTGAATCACTGATTGCTCCGAGGCAACATGATGCCCGTCTTCGCACTCCTAACCGATTTTGGCATTGTCGATCCATATGTTGCCCAAATGAAAGGTATGCTGCTACGCAAGTGCCCTGGTGCGACAATTTGTGATGTCACTCATCACATTCCCCCGCAAGACGTCGCTTCGGCGGCATGGGTTCTGCGAAACACGATGCCGCATTTCCCGGACGGTACAATTTTCTTATGTGTCGTGGACCCCGGCGTCGGCACCAATCGCGATGTTGCCGCTTGCCAAATCGGCGATTGGGTGTTCGTCGGTCCCGACAACGGCTTGCCATCGCTCGCCGCAGAAGAGTTTGGCGTAAGAACTTCGGTGGCCATCGATCTAGCCGAAATCGGACTTTCCTTGACGAGCAACACGTTTCACGGACGCGACGTCATGGCTCCGGTTGCTGCCAGAATTGGCC
This sequence comes from uncultured Pirellulaceae bacterium, assembly GCA_964411445.1. Classification (GTDB taxonomy): domain Bacteria; phylum Planctomycetota; class Planctomycetia; order Pirellulales; family Pirellulaceae; genus Aureliella. The sequence continues at coordinate 13,618 of CAYPLE010000079.1, read as the reverse complement.
TCGGGCAGGATCTTGGTTCACTTGGCAGACCAATCGCTCAGTTGAAGTCCATTCATTCGTTTGGTCCTGGCGGCGAAGCTACCCCGGGGTCCGTGAAGTTCGGGGTGTCCGCCGACGGGTGTCGGTTGACGACTTCAGTTGAGTACATCGACCATTTCGGAAATGTCGTGCTCAAAGGCCGCAGCAATTCAGCGGACGCCTGGCGTTGGTTAGGCCAAAGCGAACGCCTCCAATTGGAATTTTGCGATCAAGCTGGTTCCGCGCTGCAAAAGAGCGAAACAATGCGGCGCGTCGAAACCTACGGGTTCGCGGAGCCCACAGAGTTGATTCTCGTGGAGGGGAGCCAGGGGCAATATGAAATTGCCGTCGTCGGTGGCTCTGCTTCACAGCGTTTGGGCCTTCGCATCGGCCAAATTGTCGAACTTGTCCGCCAGAACTGACTGCCGCGTGCCGCGCATTCAGTGCGACACCGGCTTTAGTTATCTCCGGCTGTGTCGCAGCGGGAGACTGTGATTGCTAGGAAAGCTTCCAGTTGTCGGGAAGGGATGCGTCTTTGACCAAGATCGGGATCCCATCGCGGATTAAGCACGGATCGAACTCGTCGGACTCTTCGACGCCAGGCTTGGGGCGGATGACGACATTTTCGCCGACGCGGCAGTTCTTGTCGAGAATTGCCCCTTCGATGACGGACCCGGAGCCGATTCCAACAGGAGTATTGCCGCTGGTGACGCACTGTTCAACTTCTTCGTCGGTATTGAAGAAGTCGGCACCCATGATGATCGAATCTTTGATCGTCACGCCTTCACCTATCAAGCAGCGAAGGCCGATAACACTGTTCTGAATCGTCGTACCGCTGCCGATGCGGCAACCGTCAGCAATCAAACTGCCTTCGATGTTGGCGCCTTCAACGATTGCCGGCGGCAGAAATCGAGGACGCGAGTAGACGGGCGCTTGTGGGCAGACAAGATCGAACGGCGGGTTCGCTTGTGCGAGTTGCAGATTCGCATCGTAGAACGCGCGGATTGTTCCGATGTCCTCCCAGTAATCGTCGAACAAGTGAACTTGGACGTTCTTGCTGCGAATGGCAGCCGGGAAGACCTCTTTGCCAAAGTCCTGGTAGTCCGTTTTCTCAAGGACTTCTAGGAGCAGTTCTTTGTTAAAGATGTAAAGCCCCATGCTGGCTAGGCAATCACGGCCCTTGGAATCAACGCCGCGGGAATCGATCCAAGCAGGATCCATGCGGACGATGTCCAGCTCTTCTTCCGTCTGTGGCTTCTCAAGAAAGCCCGTTACGCGTCCATCATCGCCGCAACGCATGATGCCAAGTGAGCTTGCGTCTTTGCGGTCCACCGGAATGGCAGCGATGGTAGCGTCAGCACCGTTTTCGATGTGGGTACGCAGCATGGCCGCGTAGTCCATTCGATATAACTGGTCGCCGGAAAGAATCAGGATATATTCAACGCCGGGTTGTTCCAGGTTGACGAGGTTTTTTCGTACGGCGTCCGCGGTGCCTTCGTACCAGTCAGTTCCGCCTTCCATCGTCTGCTGGGCGGCAAGCAGTTCAACGAAGCCACCGGAGAAGTGATCGAAGCGGTAGGTCTGTCGAATGTGTCGGTGCAGCGAGTTCGATAGAAACTGCGTCAGGACAAAAATCTGGTTGATATTGCTGTTGATGCAGTTCGAGATCGGAATGTCGATCAATCGATACTTTGCGGCCAGCGGAACGGATGGCTTCGCCCGAATCTTCGTTAGAGGATAGAGCCGGGTGCCTCGACCGCCACCTAGAATAAGAGCTAGGACTGAGCGAGGGTTAACGTCCATCATTTGAGCAGCACCTTCTATTGAAGTCGATTCTTTCCACAGGGTGCAGGATAACGCGCCTTGGGGGCGTTTAACAGGTGCGGTACCGCCCCTGCCCCTCCAACTTGAGCAGGTTTTACCCTGAATTAACGGTTAGGAAATCTGCTCCGCAGGCGACTTTTCGCCTCGTCTGTTTCGCGGGGGCGTCGGGGACTTTCTAGGATTTGGCACGTTGCCCACCAGACCTTCGCCTGCGATAACATATGCTGAGTAGGCAAAGTTTGCTGGCCGGCGTCGGCAGCAAGCGAATTTTGTTCAATCAAGTTTTGCGTTGTCGGAAAACCGCCACCTGGAGAATATTCGCATGGTCTCGTTCGTTCGCCGCAGCCACTTTGAAGTCAGACGCTTCGCAGTAGCCGGAGTCGCATTGGCATCCGCCTTGATCGTCGCCACGATGGGAGAAAGCACGTTGGCAGAAGGGAATCGTTTAACGCCGGAAAAACTTTGGGACCTGCGACGGATCGGCGATAGCGCTGTGTCGCCAGATGGCAAGCTGCTAGCCTACATCGTCACCGACTACGACTTGGCGGAAAACGCCGGAAAAGGCACGTTGTACGTCCAGCGTCTTACCCCAACCCCCACTGCTGGAGAACAAGTTGCTGCTGCGTTCGAGACGCCACTTGTTGCCCCTGAGGCTGCTGCGGTCCTGGAAGGCGTCAGTGGCATCGGCTCGCTAGCTTGGTTCAACCACACTTCGGGCGTCAAGCTGCTTTACTCGGCTCCAGGCAAGCCCGGAAATTGTGCCGACAGCGAAACCTCTGCTAGCGAAGATGGCGATCAAGGCGAAGCATCTGGGGACGCGGCCGACGGTGATGACTCGCCGAGCGGTGCTGATGAGGAAGAAGCCGATGAGGAAGAAGCTGATGAGGAAGAAGCTGATGAGGAAGAAGCTGATGAAGTGCCGCAAGCCTGGCTGCTGGGACTGAAGGATGACCTGACCATCGATGGCGAGCCAGTGCAGCTTACGTATCTATGCGATGGCATCAGCAACCTCAAGCCCGCTCCATCGGGCGACGCGATTGCGTTCACCGTCGACGTCAAGATGGATCAAGCCGTCAATGAAATCTACGCGGACCTCCCGAAGGCAGACGCACGAATCATCGATTCGCTGCTGTATCGCCACTGGAACCAATGGCACGATTACAAATACTCGCACCTACACGTCGCTCGAATCAATGCTGACGGCAAAGTGGAAGCTGTCGTGGACTTGATGGATGGCATGAAAGCCGACTGCCCCGTTCCACCCTTTGGTGGCAGCGAACAATTTGAATTTTCGCCGGATGGTAAGGAAATTGCCCTCACTTTGAAGCTGGTTGACCGTCCCGCGGAGAGCACCAACACCGATGTTTACTTGGTCGACCTGAGCGGTGATTGGGCGAATCTCAACGTTAACATGAAGAACATTTCTCCAAACATGCCTGGCTATGACATGGAGCCACGCTACTCGCCCAACGGAGATATTGTTGCGTTTCACTCAATGGAACGTGCGAGTTTCGAATCGGATCGCAACCGTATCATGTTATACGATCGCAAACGAGCTACATTGCGGGAAGTCACCAGTGGCCTTGACCAAACGGCTCACAATGCGACGTTCAGTCCCGACGGATCCAGCATTTACTTTTACTCCGAAACAAGAGGCACCACGCAGGTTTACTCGATCGGCGTAGAGGATTCCAAGCTGACTCAAATGTCCGAAGGTCGTTTCGACTTTTCTGTGGTCGCCGCCATCGCGAATTCTGACAGTATTCTGGTTCGCCAGCAGTCGATGTTGCGTCCAGCAGAGCTGGCCATAGTTCAGCCAGGCGACGGAAGCGTGACCACGATTACGGACGTCAATGGCTCGCTTTACGAAGAACTAGAACTGCCAACCGTCGAGGAGCGGTTCTTTACCGCAACCGATGGGAAATCGATTCACAACTGGGTTATCCTGCCGCCAGATTACGACGCGAAAAGTGACAAAAAGTGGCCCATGCTGACGTATTGCCAGGGCGGTCCGCAGGGACAGATCGGACAGTGGTTCTCCTACCGATGGAATTTCCACCTGATGGCCTCGCGCGGCTACGTTGTGTTAGCCGTCAATCGCCGTGGCCTTCCAGGATTTGGTCGCGAGTGGAATGACCAAATCAGTGGTGATTGGGGCGGTCAAGCGATGAAGGATATCCTGACGGCTACCGACGGAATGCTGGAAGACAAAACGATTGACGCCAAACGAGTTGCGGCAATCGGAGCAAGCTTCGGAGGCTACACGGTTTACTGGTTAATGGGCAATGGTGGAGACCGATTCTGCAGCATGATTGCTCACTGCGGTGTATACAATCTCGAATCGATGTACGGTTCGACCGAGGAGCTGTTCTTTGTCAATTGGGATCTGGGCGGACCGTACTGGAGCAGTGAAGCGATCGCCAAGAAGTACCAAGAGTTTTCGCCGCATCGATTTGCGAAAAACTGGAAGACCCCGCTGTTGGTTATCCACGGTGAAAAGGATTTTCGCGTTCCGGTGACTCAGGGGATGGAAGCCTTCACCGCGGCACAAGTTCAAAACGTGCCGAGTCGTTTTCTCTATTTTCCCGAGGAAGGACACTGGGTGATGTCGCCGCAGAACGGCGTCGTTTGGGGCCGAGTCTTTTTTGATTGGTTAGACACTTACTGTAAGTAGGTTGGTCTCCATTGGAATTCTGGATTTGCGGCGGTGGACCTCCAAGCCACCGCCGCGCTCACTCAGTGTGCAAGCCAGTTCGAGGACCTTCGCTCAATTGGCCTATCTTTTTCGCATCGCCGCAAACCCAAAGGAAGCTAACGTGACGAGAGAGCAACCCAGCAAATCCGCTCGCATCCAAGAGTTCCTGCGATCCAACCCAGGAGCAAGGAATCGGGATTGCGTCGAAGCCCTCAGCGAGTTTGGTGTCACGGCTGCCGATGTCTCCAACGCGAAAGCGCAGCTCAAGAGGCGGTCTTCGCGGCGGAGAAGCCAAGCGGTGGCCGCCGTCGCGGCTGGCATTGCGCCCGTTGCAGGTGCAGCCGACAGTTCGCACTCGATTACTTTGGCAGAAATTGAACACGCGATCGATTACATTCAAAACGTGGGCGACATCACCCGCGCTCAGCAGTTGCTGGCGATCGTACAGCAAATTCGCGAACTCTCTTGATGCGCGACAGCCTCTACTCTGCCAAGCGTCATTACTTCGCGAATCGTTCGAGGTACTTTTTCAGCTTGACTTTCTTTGCCGTATTCTCGCTGGTCATATAGCGGATCTTGCCGAAGATCGGACGCTCTGGGCCCCAAGCTCGATCGTAGCGGCCCAAGACCCAAAAGATACCGCTGTAGGAATTCGGGTCCCTCCCGTCTAAGGCGTACTTGTTGTTCAGGTGAACCATGATGTCCAAAGCGTCTTGCGTGCATTGGGTCCAATGAAGGATTTTTTTGCCCCACAACATTCGCAGATAGTTATGTATGCGGCCTTCCCGAACGAGTTGCCGCTGTGCTGCGTTCCAGATTTTGTCGTGGGTCTTGGCATGCTCGAATTCTTCCAGTGAGTAAACATATTCGCGGGCGTCGTCGGCATGTTCCGCGATCGTCTTCTGTGTCCAATCCGGCAGACTGCTGAGTTTGTCGTAGGCTGGCTCACGACGCGACATGTTGAATCCGATCTCACGCCAAGAGCAAAGTTGATCTAAAAAGGCCTCTGCGTCTTCGTTAACTCCCCAGAAGCCGTTCACTTTGCCGTTGGGTTTTTGCAATTTGCCTGGATTCCATTTCTGGCTTTCCATGACGCTAGCGAAAATCTGGTGGCAAGAAATATGCCCAAAATGCAAATGCGGAGACAGTTCGCTGGACCCTACTGCATCCGGTTGATTGCGTTGTTCACCGTAGTTCGACAATCGGCCACGAACGAATTGCTTCAGCAAGCTATTCGCGTTCTCAAAGCCGCCTTCGATGGCGCCCGGTCGAACGTCTTGGTCAATTGGCAGTGATTCGATGCCACCGCTGAGCAACTGGCTGACCCTTGCAGGCGGCCATTTTTTGAGAATTTTCGACCCCTTGAACAGTTCTTCAGCAAGGGCCAGTGGCGCATTCGTCTTGTTGCTTGCTGACGCGCTCCCCAGGCACTTTTTAGGCAGCTCGCCGGTTGGATCTGCAGTTGGAAAGTCGTCCAAGTGCTTTGGTAATTCCTTTTGCATGTAACGTCGGTAGGAATGAGCGACAGTGAACGTTCGGTCAGGGATGTCCAGCGGCATCAAGCAGTTGGAGTCGACTGCGAACAACGGGGCCGTTAGCTTCCGAGCCGCGAACCTGAGCATTGCTGGATGGAAAAAGCACGGGTAATCGTCCGTGACTACTGCCACCGCGTCGTTAGCGATGGAGTCAATGAGGCCTGAACCGGCGTGTTGCTTTTCTTCGACGTACGGCAAATAAGCGACGCGTCGGCTTTGAAAAGCGGCTTGGTTGTCCCGCATGCCTTCAATGACGAAGCGATGCATCCGATGATTTGCCCACTTGTAACCAATTCGCAGCGGCTCAAACACGAGCAGGGGCTTGTTGAGGGACGCGGCGATGTCGCAGGCAAGTTGCAAAGCAAAGTTATGAAATGGGCGCCGGAACGCAGTCATCCAATAGACGACATAAGATTGATCGCGGAACTGCGTCAGCCGGTTACCGATCCGATCCGACTGGCTGGCCCCGGTATCAAGTTCGTCGGCCGCATTTTTGTCGGCTGCATTAAGTTCGCGAATCCGTACGGCGGGGATCTGCGTTGTGAAATCTGGCATAGAAGGCAATTTTCTGCTGGTTCGACACTTGGGTTAGGCCGATTGGATGTGGGCAATTCGAAGGTTGACCCATTGGGAACGGCATGCGATCCGGGAGTGGGCAGGAGGGGCAAACTGTGTTAGCACCTCATTAGACACCGCTTGGCGATAGCTATGCACGATTTGCAGGTCCGCTGCTATACTCTTCGGCCAGTACGCCGCCGCGGTTTCCCACCCCTTCGCGGAGTGTTGCGTGATCTAGGTGAATTATCAGCCAGGATCAAGCGTTTGCTAGGTCAACTCCTGAATTCCGTTTCAGCTAATCCCTTTTCTACATTGCCGTCGTCACATGCCAAAGAGACCTCGACGCAAACGAATCAACTGGCCCTATCGCATCACGTGGCTTGTGATCGTGGCTCTGCTGCTGGGCTACTTTGGCTGGAAGACTGTCTACGCCGCGCAGACTTACGCGGGGCGGCGACTGGGTCCCGACTGGGGACTGGCGGCCGTTTCAGCTCTTTTGGATACCACCATCGCGGTCTGGTTCGTAGCCTTTGGGGCTTGTATCGGTAGCTTCCTAAATGTTGTCGCTTACCGACTGCCGCTCGGGCGCGGAATAGGCGGTTCATCCAGTTGCCCGTATTGCCGCACTCCCATCGATAGTACGGACAACGTACCCGTTCTTGGGTGGATTAGCTTGCGGGGGAGGTGCCGGGCGTGCCGTTTACCGATCTCAGTACAGTACCCGTTGGTTGAGTTCTTGGTGGCGGGCGTCTTCTTTTTTGTGTACGTCACCGAGTTCATTACCGGAGGAGGCAACCTGCCTGGCGACTGGTACGGCGCGACACGAAACGATCTGCTCCACATTATGGTGACGACGACCACGATGCTTCGCGTTGTGGCGTATCTGCTAGCCGTTTGCGGGTTGATTGCTGCAGCAATTATTGCGACGAAGCGGAGGCGTGTCCCATTGAGTCTCTACGCTTGGTCGCTGCTACCGACGATTCTATTTGCTATCCTGGATCCAGAATTGCTTCCAGTTAGTTGGAATCCCAATTTTGTCGATTTTACGCCGCGGCTTCAATCCATCGCAACGCTCCTGTGCGGAACGGTTGCAGGGCTAGGAGCCGCTCGTGCGGTAGCGCCGATTGTCTATCCGGGCTTTGATCCGTCGCTATTGGCCTCCGATGCAACAACGCGAGGATGCCGCCAGTTTTTAGGCGCATCAGCTACGGTAGGTTGCGTGCTTGGATGGCAAGCCAGCGTAGCTGCGGTTACTGCTGCCTGTCTGATGGGGATCTTGGCGATTGTCACACTCCGCCGGCGTTTTCCTGTTGAACTCGCTGATTTGACCGTTTGGATGTGGCTAGGCCTGGTGTTCGTCCGAGCGTGCTGGTCGTCATTGGTTGACATCGGAATCGTCTCCAGCGGTCTCCCGACCATCGGTTGGGCAATTGCGGGCATGCTCGTTTTTGTTGCGGCGGCGTTTACATTCCGTATTGTCGGCAAGACCGTCTTGGCAGAACGAGAGGAACCGAGCGAGCTGGAGAATCATGACGTGGACGACAGTCCGAATCCACTCGCCGAAAAAGACCCGGTCAGCAACTCGGGGTTGAGCGTTCCACCTGCGAAATTAGACCAAGGGCAGGAAGTAGGCACCGAGCAGGGTGACGAGGAACCCGGTCAGCCCCATCAGCGTTAGAGCCACCGAAAACGACTTGAGTGTTTGGACAGGAGTCATGCCGGTCATCGTGGCGACTTGCCAAAAGCCGCTGTCGTTCATCCAGGGCAATGGCTTTGAGCCGCAGCCGATCGCCAATGCCAAGTAGATCCGATCAAATGGAAGAACCAAATCGGGCGTGAGTACTGGCGAGATAATCGAAGCGCTGGTGACCATTGCAACCGTTGCACTGCCTTGTGCTGCCCGGATGATGGTTGTCAAGAAAAAAGCCGTGCACAGCAATGCCCAGGGACCGGCGACGCCAGAAAAACTGCTACTGATCGCCCCAGCCAAATCGAGTTGCTGCAGCGAGTAGCCGAAAGCGCCTCCGGCACACGTCAGTAGCACAATCATGCCGCCGTCGGTAATTGCCTTGCTAACGCTCTGGCTTGCGTGGTGGCGAGTGACGTAGCGTCGCAAGATAGCAATCGCCACGATTGCTGTAACAATGAAGACCAACGATGGGTTTTTCGCAGCCAGCAGTATATCTTCGTAGGGCGTTAAGAACATCGCGATTCGGCTTGTCGGATCGGCCGTTTTTAACATGTAGATTGCTGACTCAGACGCAGCTAGAAGCAAAATGGGAAGGCCGATTGGTACGACCGCAAGCAGGATTGGAATGTTCTTTCGTTTCTCGGCCAATGCTTCATCTTGGGCGGAACTGGACGATTGGCTCGACGGTGCCTCTTGGGCGAGGCTGTTGCGCAATTGTTCGTCGGTGAAATTCACCCAGCCTTGGCATACTCGACCATACAGGAACCCAACGCAAGCGGCTGCACCGCCGACGCACAGGCCGCCGATCATCATTTCAAGTACGCTCACCTCCATCAAGCTGGCGACCAACAGCGGGCCCGGAGTTGGAGGGACGAGCGAGTGAGCCATGGTGGCTCCGACGATTATGGCCATCACCGAGCTGAGGAACAATTCAGCTCGCTTCCGTCCGATGGCTTTAGCTAAGGGAAGGAGAAGGTAAAACACGTTATCGAAGTAGACGGGCACGCCAAGCAAAAAACTGCTGACGGTCATCGCTGGGGCAGTGCCTCGCGGACCAAAGAAACCTGTGATGAAGAAGACCAGTCGGGCCGCAGCGCCACTTTCCAATAAGCAAATTCCAACGATTGCCGCCATCGTGACAGGAATTCCCAACCGCGAAAACGTCTTGGAAAATCCGTAGGTCAGCTCAGAACCAAGCTGCCGAAAGCGTTGCCCCCCCGTTTCCTCAAAAGCGGCGGCGGGCGCAAGGCTACCTCGCTCGAGAGCATTAGGTTGCATCGTCAGCGATTCGCTGGATAGACGGTACCAAAATAGCCCTTCAGTAGATTCAGGGATGCTGTTGGTTCGCAGATTGACAGCCTGCAGTTCGACGGCTTGCGGTTGCCTGTCCGCGGCTCCTGCTGGCCATGCGACGTACCGTCCGTCGGTAACTTGTTCGCGGAGCGCGATCTGCTCCCGGTCAACCTTGACGATCGTTCGCGTCTGTTCGGCAACGTACAGTCGCCGTCGAATATTCTCGGGCGTAGCGATCAGCAGTACCAAAGCGCCGGTTAGCAGAGCGATCAACGGGTGGAGACGCACGACGAGAATCAGCGTCAGAACAAGGAGCACACCGAGAGCGGCAATGAAAAATACACTCATCTGGTTGGTTTCGCCTTTTCTGCGGTTCGTCTTGCCACTGGTTTCACTTGCGGTCGGGAAAGTGTAGCGTATGCAGAGCGTCGGTCGCAACAAAGCGGTCGACTCAGACAGGGCCAATCGAAGTTTGAAGCTGAGGTATCAGTCTCCACAGGCTAGCGTGCGGTTCCGGAAAACCGTGAGCTAGCGCTACGGCTGATCACCTAAATCAAATTTTGATTCGCCCTGGCGGCACACAGACACTGAATACACGTTGTATCGAGAATTAGATGACAAGCGACCAAGCATCCAACTCAACATCACGAGATCCCAAGCGGTTGCGCAGCGCAAGATGGTTTGCGCCGGATGACCTACGTTCCTTTGGCCATCGCTCTCGGATGAAACAAATGGGCTTGGACGATGCCGACTTTCGTGACAAGCCCATTATTGGCATTCTCAACACGTGGAGCGATCTGAACACCTGCCATTCGCACTTCAAGGAAAGGGCAGAAGACGTTCGACGAGGAATTCTGCAGGCCGGTGGCTTTCCCGTCGAAGTGCCCGTGATGAGCCTTGGCGAAATGATGATGAAGCCGTCGACCATGTTGTATAGAAACATGCTGGCCATGGAGGCCGAGGAGGTGTTGCGGTGCCATCCAATCGATGCCGCCGTTTTGATGGGTGGGTGTGACAAGACGGTTCCCGCGCTAATCATGGGAGCCATTTCAGCCAATATTCCCAGCGTCTTTCTTCCCGCCGGACCGATGTTGAAGGCCCGGTGGCGCAACGAAACTCTAGGCAGCGGTTCCGATGTCTGGAAGTACTGGGCCGAACGCTGTGCCGGTAATCTATGTGATGGAGATTGGGGAGAGATTGAAGACTGCATCGGACGTTCGGCTGGAACATGCATGACGATGGGAACGGCTAGCACAATGGCTTGCATCGCCGAGGCGTTGGGGATGAGCATGCCTGGAAGTGCTTGTGTACCCGCCGTCGTCGCCCAGCATTCACGCTTGGCCGTTGCAACAGGGCGGCGCGCTGTCGACATGGCTTGGGAGCAACTCAAGCCGAAGCAAATCGTCACGGCCGAAGCAATCGACAACGCCATCATGACTCAATTGACCATTGGTGGATCGACGAATGCAATTGTACACATTCTTGCACTGGCACGAAGAGCCGGAATTCCACTGACGCTGGACCGATTTGACGAACTATCGAAAGTGGTCCCGGTCCTGGGCGACTTGCGTCCTGGCGGGCGTTACTTGATGGAAGATTTTTACAACGCAGGAGGGCTCGGTGGTCTGCTCAACCGTCTTAGCGATCTTCTCAACACCGATTGCATCACGGTGACTGGACGAACGCTCGGTGAGGAAATTACTGACAAGGTGGTGCATGACGACGAGGTCATTCGGCTGCGAGAAAATCCGGTGTCGGCCAGTGGCGGAACGTGCGTGCTCCGTGGCAACTTGGCTCCCGACGGTTGTGTTATCAAAAGTGTCGCTGCAGATCCTCGATTGACAAAGCACCGAGGTAAGGCAGTTGTGTTTGATAACTACCCGGATTTGAAGGCCAAGATCAACGATCCAGACTTGGAAGTTGACGCCGATAGCGTGCTTATCCTTCGTAGCGCAGGTCCACTGGGAGCGCCTGGATTTCCGGAATGGGGCATGTTGCCAATCCCAAACAAATTGCTCAAGCAGGGCGTCCGCGACATGGTTCGCATTTCTGATGCTCGAATGAGTGGCACAAGTTACGGGACATGCGTGCTGCACGTCTCCCCCGAGTCCTACGTGGGCGGTCCGTTGGCGTTGGTACAGACGGGGGATGAGATTGAATTGGACATTGCAGCCAGAAAGATCCATTGGCACGTTAGCGATGACGAAATTGCGCGTCGAAAGGCCGCATGGCAACCGCCCGAGCAGCGTTTTTCGCGAGGCTACAATGCGATGTTCGCCCGGCACGTGACGCAAGCGCACGAGGGCTGCGACTTTGATTTCTTAGAAGGCAACACGCCCGACTACGAGCCCGATATCTTCTAGGCTGCCCGCCTGCCTGGTGCCTGC
>CAYPLE010000079.1:0-1518 GCA_964411445.1 uncultured Pirellulaceae bacterium | reverse complement strand
TGGTGCTTGCCTGGTGCTTGCCTGGTGCTGGCCTGCGGGCCTTGGCCGGGTTTCCGAGTCGGTCAGGACGGCTAAAATTGCAGCTTGGCGTCTATTCTTAGGGTGCCAGTCTGCCAAACTGTTCTTGCCCGCGAGGCTTGCTTTGGTGCTCTCAGGCGGGTTTCAGCAGTTTCTCAATCATTTCCTTGTTCAGTTACGAGATGGTTTCCATGACTACTACAGCTCTACGTTCTTTTGCAAGCTTCATGATCCTGGCAACTGCATTCGTTGTCCCAACCGCAGCGCAAGAAACTGCGACCGAGGTAGACAGTGGAGGTGAAAAAAAGCAGACGGACGTAAAAATCGTTGTGAAGACGACCAAAGGCGATATCAATCTAGTCGTCTACGCGTCCAAGACGCCGAAGACTGCTGCCAATTTTCTAAACCTTGTTCAGCGAGGCTACTATGACGGGCTGGTTTTCCACCGCGTCATCCCAGACTTCATGATTCAAGGTGGCTGCCCGTTGGGACGTGGTACTGGAGGACCTGGCTACAAGTTTGAAGACGAAACAACGAAGGAACTCAAGCACGATCGCCCGGGAATCCTTTCCATGGCCAACAGCGACCCGCGTGGCAAGCCACCATACTCCAACGCAGGACGCACCAACGGCAGCCAGTTCTTCATCACCCACGTCGAAACCCCTTGGCTGGATGGACTGCACACCGTTTTCGGAAGTGTGGTTGATCAGAAAGACCAACGCATCGTCAATGCTATCAAGCGCGGGGACAAGATCGAGAAGGTTGTCATCGTGGACAAGGAAGCGACCAAGATGCTCCTAGAGACTCGCAAAGAAGATGTTGAAGCTTGGAATAAGATCTTGGATTCAAAGAAGAAAAAGTAGCGGATAACGCGCCGCTGCCAATCGATTCGGAAACATAAGTACGTAGGAAACCCCAATGGTAACGCTGAAAACGAACCACGGTGATATTACCGTCGAGCTACTCGCCGACGATGCACCGATTAGTACAAAGAACTTTCTTGAGTATGCAAAGGAAGGGCATTACGACGGCACGATTTTCCACCGCGTTATTTCTGGATTCATGATCCAAGGTGGTGGGTTTGTGCCCGGTATGACGCAAAAGCAGACCAAGGCTCCCATCGAAAATGAATCTGCCAACGGCGTAAAGAATGCTAAGTACACTCTGGCGATGGCTCGCACCAGTGTGCCCGACAGTGCTACTTGCCAGTTCTTCATCAACGTTGCCGACAATCGTTTTCTCGATCGTGACCAGTGCCAAGACGGCGTTGGCTATGCTGTCTTCGGCAAAGTGACTGCCGGTGAAGAGGTCGTCGACAAGATTGCCGCCGTCGACACCGGAGTCCAAGGTGGAATGCAGGATGTTCCCAACGACGACGTCATCATCGAATCCGTCCAGATCGACTAACCGCCTTTGCCAGTTGTCTGCCGGCAGGCAAGCATTAAAAAACGCCGACAGTCCAACTTGCGTCGGACTTCGGCGTTCTATCTCAGGGTATGT
>CAYPLE010000078.1:12981-30368 GCA_964411445.1 uncultured Pirellulaceae bacterium | reverse complement strand
CGATCGGCTCTTCGATCGGCTCTTCGATCGGCTCTTCGATCGGCTCGTACCGTGGCAGATCAGCCGCTGGGTGCAAGACCAGCTCGTCGAGCTGCGCAGGGGTGGATTCGGCGCCCAGCGAAGAATTTTCGCGTAGGCTAGCCGATTCTCCATCGCCATCTACATTGCCCAAATCCGACCCGAGCTGGCCTTCCGAAGTTTCTTTCTTGAAGTCAATTTCCGGAAGAACGCCTTCGTAGTTCGGTAGTCCGGAGAGTAGTGTTCGGATCTCCTGCAACTCCGTCAACTTGGCTTTCGCAGATGGGTCCAATGCCAACCGCTGCATCACAGTGGCTCGCTGCGCTGCGGACAGTTCATTGTCGAGGTAGGCGGTCAGCCATTCTTCCTGAAAGGACTCGAAATCACTGGCTCCAGGCGCAGTTGGTGGTCTTTGATCACTCATTGTGTCGTTAGCCCCAGATCGTCCGCGCGGGGCCTGAGAAGCGACTTCAGCTCTAGCCTCGCCCGATGCAACCGACTTCGGACCGTGCCGACTGGAATTTCCAGCACAGCCGAAATCGACTCGTAATCCATGTCATCAAAGTCCCGTAACAGCAACACGTTGCGTCGATCCTCGTCCAATTGTTCAATCGCCGTACGCACACACGCCTGCGTCTCGTTGGTTACCAAGGCTGCTTCGGCACCACCACCTGTGCCACGAGCATCCAAGACCGGATCGAGGCCCTCGCGAGTAGCCTGGTTTTCGATGCGCTTCTTTCGCGTTTCGGACGCTAGTAGATTCATCGCAATTCTAGCCAGCCAAGTATAGAACTGACTCTCACCAGCAAATAAATCCAGCTTTCGAAAAGCACGCGCAAATGCTTCTTGCGCGATATCCTCCGCCAGTTCGCGATTTGAACATGCGTTTAGCAGGAGACCAAAGAGTCGCCGTTGGTACCGCTGGACAATTTCGCCAAAGGCGTCGCTGTCGCCGGCAAGCACTCGCTGAATGGTATCTTGATCATCATTCAGCATTTCGAGGTGCTCAACACGTTCGTCTTCGACAGGAGTAGACGCGGCCTAACCGGGGCCAGTTCCCAAAGTTTCAAGTTACCTGTCCTGAGCTTGGGAAGCAATCTGTGGTGGGCATGAATTGAATACGAAGGCCAAGTGAAAGGAGCTCGCTGCGGAAACCCGCTGGGTCCAGCAACTTTTGCCTTCAACCGCTCGCATTTTGAGGACCAGCGTTGGCAATAGTGAGCTGCCGAGTGAGGTTGAAATAATCTGCTCCTCGCAACGCTATGTCCGTCGCCTCACGTGCGGACCGTCTCTACGCAGCATCTTTGGCGCTGGCACTTCCGGCTCGGTCGTTGGGCTAGAGTTCCTACCTGTTGTTTCCTGGGCAGTTTCCTCTGGAGCGAGGCGGTATTCATCGCCATCATCGGTAGCAACATCGCTGGCAACGGTTGCTGAACCATTCTCCTGCCCAGTCGCATCGCCACCGTCATCGTCGTTAGCAGCCGCACCCGCCGCCTGGCTACCGACAGTGTTACTGCCTTTCTTGCGAATCGTGAAAATTCGCCCAAGCGGACTAGCCAACAAGGCTGGCAAGAAGATCAAATCACCGACCAGAGCGGCTCCCAGGAGGGCGATCATCAGCTTTCCAAACCGTTGTGTTGGCGTAAACGTACTCAGAGCGAAAACGCAAAGCCCGAGACCACCGATGATTGTCGTTTGTGTCATCGCCGGGGCAACGTGTTTATAGGCAACAAAGAGTGCGTCACGACGATCCAGCCCCTTCCTCAAACCGCTACGGAACCAAGTCAGGAAGTGGATGGTATCATCAACAGCAACGCCCATGGCGACGCTGGCTGTCATCATGGAACCAATATCAACCAAGGTTCCCGAATGCCCCATGATGCCAAAAATAATCACCACAGGGAAAACATTCGGAATCATCGATATAGCACCAGAGCCAATCGACTGAAGCAAGTTGCGGGGATGGAAGAACCCCCAAATACTGCTTGCTGGCGAAAGCAAGCACATCATAACAAAGGCGATCAGCACGAATGCCCAGCCGACACTTTCGAAGAGGCTGACCAGTAGCGTCCGCTGAGCTTTGTAAACAACCGGTACGACGCCGGTATACACAACGTCCATGTCGCCAGGATAAGCACTCAGAGCAACCGCACGATCCATAGGCTGGTGCTCTTTGATTTGCTCAAGATCGATCGAATCTAAGATGGATTCAGCATCGACAAAGTTCTTTGCCTTGGCCTTGATCATCTCGACATCAAATGCAGGATCCGAGTCGAGCATGACAACGCAATCCACCATTTCGACCAGTTGCATCAACTTGTCTTCTTTGCCAACAACCTTCTCCGCTTCCAACCATTTCTGAGAACCTTCAGCAATCGTCTGATTGGTCAGGCAACTGAGCAGCGATGAACTAAAGATCTCCATACGAAGGGCTTCGGGCGTCAGGCCTTCGAACTCCCGCAGTTCTTCGACCGTTTGCTTCGGCTTAGACGCCCCCAAAACGGCAATTCGACCGACCAGCCGCTCGGACTTCCCCTCAAGGACTCGGTCAATGATATCGCGACGAACGCGATAACTAGCCACCACAGGCTCAACCACCTCGCGCAGCGAGGAGACGAATTGCCCGTAATCGACATCGTTCAAAGCGCCCAGTCGCAGGCTGATTCGCCACAGCTCTGTGCCTTCAGCGAGTGGATCGTCTTCGATTGCGAAGTAATCCGAATCCAGCAGATCTTGCAGACCTCTGTCCAACAAACGAACCGCCCCGATTCGAGCCGCGTGAACACCGCTACTTACCTCGGGAAGACTCTTTAAGAACGTTGTCGGGCTCATCCCACGCCCAACCTTGTTCTGGCCTTCGTACCCGAATCGATTCTGAAGAACCATCTGGATCTTGTTCACGGCCTCTGCACGCTCAAGGACATCCAACTGTGCCCGAGCAACTTTTTGATCATCCAGCGACAAACTGGACTCGTTATCGACTTCCGTTGGTCGCTGCAGCTCTTTTGGGAACCGAACTACCAACTCCATCGGAACGAGACGACCAAAGTTTTTTTCCAGCCAAGCATAGTCGCTAATAATCTGAGACTTTTGATCGAACAGTTTGAGCAACTGGACGTCGGTCTTAATCTTCGTGAGCCCAAGCCCGAGCCAAATGAATGCAGTAAAACAAGCAGCGTTGACGAACCAGTGTCTTCGAAGGATGAATCGCCCGACAGCTTCCCAGAATCTCAGAATGAGGCTCTTGCCATCGCCGTCGGTTTTGATGTCCCTCAACTTGGGAGGAAAGATTGTCAGCGCGCTAGGCAAGTAGATGTACAGCAACACCAGCGTCGCCATGACACCCATGGCAGAAAAAATACCGAACTTGCGAATCGGCAGAATGTTACTTGAACACAGCGACACCAAGCCAATCGCAGTCGTCAGAGCTGCCAGTGTGCACGGCATCACCGCATGGGAAATCGCCCGCTCTGGAGCACCTTCGGGACCACTTTCGATTACGGCATCACGGTAATAATTGACAATGTGGATCGCCCCGGCCATGCCAAGCACGTAAACCAGCGAAGGCATCGTTAGCAGGATGGCATCAATGGACGCATCGCACCACCAAACCATGCTCAAACTGGCCATGGCACTGACGCCACCGACAAAGAACACCATCATCATCAAACGGATGCTACGGAGAAGGATGTAAGACAATCCCAAGCCGAGGGCCAGTGAGTAACCGATCAACCGCACAAGCGTGATCGTTCCTTCTTCGTCGATGGCCACATTGTCGACGGGTGGTCCACCAATGTGCAACATTGGTTCGGCAACAGGTTGGGCTGCTGCCATCCAGGAAAACGGTGGCGGCGCTGTTGAGGGAACCGGCGGCGGCGTAACGCCACACTGCTCGGCGATTTCAAACAGCCGGCCTTTGGGTTGCCCGAGCATTCCACGACCGATGACACGTCCCAAGTTCCGTCGCGCGGGCTCGGTGAGTGTCAGAACGACACAAGTCTGCCGCTCGGGCGTTGGGACAAGGATCGAATCAAAGAAGTCATGCCACACTGCCGACTGGTTGACTGGGTCTGCTGTTCGCAGTTTAGCTAATTCACCGTCATAGTTTTCATCAACGGCGCGCTGTACAACACGATCCCAGATGCCTTCCCATCCTTCGGGCAGAGCCGCAAATTCTTCTTCACTGAGCAGTTGCCCGAGGTCTTCGCTCAACCAGCTAAAGTTGCTGGGGACAGGCGGCCCGAAGAGCGTCCCCGTCAGTCGTGCAATGGCCTCGCGCTGGCCGGCAACCTGGTTGGACGACACGTAGAGCGGTGAAGTTTCATCGCCAGCTAGCGTTAGGACAGTGTCTGGTCCGGTTTCAATTGTCTTGAACAGAGGTGCAGCAAGAAGGCGTGGCTGCTGCCAAAACGGGTTCGGCTTTTCTTTGGTGCCTGGAGCTCCTATTTGAGCAACAAACTGCCCCTCGAGACGAAAACTACCAATGGCACGGGATACCGAGCGCCAAGCCGCGCTGACGACATTTGGATTGCCATCCCATCGATAAAGACGTCCATCGGGGGTGATGTAGTAGCTCTTGCCACTTTCATCACTGAGCCACTTCTCTTGTTTACCGCCCCAATCATATTTTTCGTCGGCGTTAGCGAACAGCGCATAGTAAGCCCCAATTTGCTGGGCGCGATAGAGATCCGAGCTGGGATCTTCTTCCGGGCCGAGTTCCTTCTCGGCTCGCAGCTTGCTAACGAACATGCGCAGCCGCTGATCGCTTTCCTTGCATCCAGCCCAGGTCGCGACAATAAACTGCTCGCTCACGAACTTGTCGGCGAACCAAGCTAACTCTTCGGTCTCGCGAAAGTCGCTTGGGAGCCAGTCTTTGACGTTGTTCTCTGTCTTCTGAACGGCCATCCGAGCGCCGCGGCCACCGAATGGCACGAAGAAGAACACTAGCATCAAGAGGACGAGCGCAGTTGGCACCCCGAACGCCGTCTTTTTGGAATAGAAGCCGTTTGACATTCTTTGAACCAACCCGAAACACGTCGCATGCTAGCAAGGAATGAAACTAGGCTAGCGGACTAGCTACCAGGCGTCCATGTCCTGCGGCGCACAGACCCCCACTTCTACGATCGGTTGATTTCACAACTGACGATTAGTAAAGATCTGCGGATCGGCCCAAGGAAAGTGATTGGATCACCGTAGGGGCGTCAACCGCAGTGTTCAATACCAAGGGCCGATGCCAGCGGAACCGATACAATTGCATGCAAAGGTGAGCGGGGCATCGCCGAACCCTTCCGCAAGTCGCTAGCATTGCAAGTGACCCGCCGCTGAATTGATGAAGCCGTGCAATTGATCAAGTCGTGCAATTGCTAAACTAGTCCATTCCCTTGGCTGCTGAAATCAACTTGATGAATTCAGCGTTGCTTTCGAAGCGACCAAGCTGCTTGGTAAGCTGCTCCATGGCTTCAACGGGATGCATGGTGTTGAGCGTCCGGCGCAACATCGTAACGGTGTCAAGCGTTTGAGCATCGTGAAGCAGTTCTTCGCGGCGAGTACCTGACTGCGTGATGTCAATCGCAGGCCAAACACGGCGATCCGCCAAGCGTCGATCCAGTACCAGTTCCATGTTACCGGTGCCTTTGAATTCCTGGAAAATCAGGTCGTCCATTCGGCTGCCGGTATCCACCAAGGCAGTGCCGACGATCGTCAACGATCCGCCTTCGGCAAAGGATCGTGCGGTCGCGAACAACTTCTTGGGGATGTCCATAGCTTTGATGTTCACACCACCACTCATCGTCGGTCCGCTATTGCCAACCCACTTATTGAATGCACGAGCGAGTCGAGTGATCGAGTCCATTAGCAAGAAGACGTCTTTGCCCATTTCGGCTAGACGCTTGCAGCGATCGATCACCAACTGACTCAATCGAACATGGCTATCGACGTCCATATCCAAGCTACTAGCGATAACTTCGCCGTTGAGAACGTTGCGGCGCATGTCCGTCACTTCCTCTGGCCGCTCGTCGATGAGTAGGACCATGAGGTGAACGTCTGGGTGATTCAGCGCGATGCCTCGACTGATATGCTGCAGCATGATCGTCTTACCGCTCCGTGGAGGAGCGACGATCAATGACCGCTGGCCTTTGCCCAATGGAGCAAGCAAATCGATAACGCGATTCGTCATCGGTTCCTTGCCAGTTTCCAAGTGCAACCACTCGTCAGGATTGACCGCTGTTAGCGCTTTGTCATCGTCGAAGTTCTTGACATCGCAATATTCCTCTGGCTTGAGGCCATCGACATCCAAGATCTCACGAACGCGAGGACCTTGCTGTCGTCGAGCCTGTTGCATCATCGCAGTGACGCAAACACCTTGCCGCAACCCGAATTTCTCGATCATTGTGCCTGGCACAAATGGATCGGTTCGCTCTCGCGAGTAATTGCTATCGGAGTTCCGTAGAAACCCGTAGCCGTTTGGGTGCATCTCGAGAAGGCCAACAAATTCCAGTAGTGGAATCTCGCCATTCTCATCAACCTGCGGCTCTGGGAACGGCTCATTGCCCCCCGATCCGCCACTACCACCGCCGCGTCGTCGCCGAGTCGGTCGTCGGTTGCCGCCACGAGAACGACCACCACCATTCCCGTTGCCTCCACCACCACCGGATGATCGTGATTGTACGTTCGATCCGCCACCGCCGTATCCACCGGAATTGGAACGGTATCTCTTTTTCTTTGGCATATGCAGTAAGATCCAGCATTAAAGATAGGCTGCCATACGGCCCAAGTACGGATCACTCTTTCAGCGAAACTGTTTGCAAATTCAACTCTTGCAATACTTAGGGCAAACGTCTGGCGAACCGGGCCATTGGAGCAACCCACGCGTTTAAGGCGTTCCAAGCGAAAAGCAGTGCCAAGCAAAAACGCACGTTCAGGGAAAGAGCCGCAGATCAAGCACAGCTCAATCTACAGTCAGAGTGGAATCGACCACTCCCGCAACGTACGCAAACGTTTAGCAAAGCCACTTTTGGGATGCCCTCTCCATCGGGCACGCGACTCCACACAGAAATCGTGTTGAAACAACTACGATGGATTGCTACTCAAGCAATCAAACCATCATCGCAATAACTTCTGAAGCCAAAATTCAACGCCTCAATTGTGAGCGCTTCAGGTCGACGACTGACAGCCAAAAGGCAAAGCGTCGACCAATGTGAATTCTGGCCATCTAGAACCGAACAAAAAATCCTCAGCCACAAAGCAGCTACTCGGCCATAGTGAGCGTTGCAACGCAAGCTAAACGTCCAAGCGGATCACGTAGAGTGATCGACGTCTTGCGAGGTTGTCTCAAGCGAAGAATCAACAAACTGTCGATCACTTGAGAAGCAGCATCACCTGATGCTAAGCAGAAAAACTGCTGAAGAATCCTTTGATTGAATTGCCAGGAATATTATCCACCTACTCCAGGGTGTCAAGGGAAACACGCTTAGATAGCAATAATTTCGGTGGTTTTCATGAAAAAATCCAATCAATCGCAAAATCCGGCAGGTTTTCCTTGAGCCGCAAATCTTACCTGGTCGATCCAAACCGATACGGTAAGCCTTGGAACGCGAACCATCTCGGTAGCGGCTCCACACTCCCCAAATGTCAACTAACAACACGCCCTCAGGTGGCAATCTTGCATTGCCCAACGCTGTTGAAGACGCCCATAATTCCACAAGGAAGAATCGCGGTATGAAATGGATTTCACACGCAATCTGGCTAGCTGTTGCTCTGGCATGCGGTTCGGTTCTGGCCGATGACGAAATCCGCTGGCAGACGGACCTGATGACTGCCAAGCGAGCCTCCGCCCAGTTCAAAGTTCCGCTGCTGGTCCACTTCTACGGCGACAACTGCCTGCCATGCGAAATGCTCGAGCAGCGGGTTTACTCGCAGAAAGATGCCATCGAGACGCTCAACAGATATTTCATCTGCGCGAAAATCAATGCAACTCGCAATCCAGCACTAGCTGCCCAATATAACGTTCACAGGTGGCCAACCGACGTCTTCCTAGCTCCAGATGGATCCCTGCTACACCAGGATGTTTCCAAACAAGACGTCAATAGCTACCTAGGCGTGCTGCATAGCGTCGCGGTGATGAACCGTGATCGTAACGTAACGCTCGCAGGTGCGCAAAATCCAAATGCTTCACCAAGCACGCAACCTGCCTACGCGGAAAACAACACATCTGCTAGCCCGTCGACGGCTGAACAGTTGGCAAGCAACACTCAGCCGCAAAGCCAGTACAACACGTTCTACGCAAATCAAACTGCGTTAAACCGAGACGCGTCCAAGCCGGACGACGTTGTTGCAGGGCCAACCACGTTTGCCAATCGTCCCGACGCGATGCAAAGTGCCACAAGTCGCGAATCAACGCTGATCACCGGTACCTACCATCCGTCACAAGATCACACTTTGGCAGCGGACCAAACCACTTCTGGACAATTGCCCGCGCGTCAAACTCCCGCAGGAACGCTTACCAGTCAAGCTCTTCGCGTCGGAACTGGCCCTTCAACTTCGCTTGCAGGCTACCAAAGCATGCCGACCAGTGACACCGCTGAAGGATCCAAGGTGCCCGCGCAACTCGCTTCCTCAAGCACATCGACGCCGACCGGCAACGGCTTCTCCGGTTCAAGCACAGGCACGACCCTCGAAAACCCATACTGTTTTCCGCCAGGACCAGATTCAGTAGAGAACTTGTCGCCAGAAGTTCGCGATTCCAGGATCGCTGCACAAGCTGATGAGGCAGTTCAAGCCGCGCAGATTGCCGATCCTTCACAGCCAACCTTTGACGGTTACTGCGTGATCGCAGCAAAACAGCGTCAGTGGTTACCTGGAAAGCCGGAGCTCGCGGTCAAGCACCGGGGCAAGGTCTACTGGTTCAGTAGCGTAGAAGCCCAGCAAAGATTCTTGGCCGCCCCAGACAAGTGCGCACCGCTTCTCTCCGGATACGATCCGTACATCTTCCTCACCCAGGGAAGAATGGTTCCTGGTTCCATCCAACACACGCTGCACGAACGACTGAGTGACCAATTGCTGCTTTTCTCCAGCGAAGAAAGCAAGAACGCTTACTTTCCGCAACACGACGAGACGACTTTCGCGCGGAACACGTCGGCAATCATCGAAATCATACAGAGAAGCGAACGCAGATAGAGTTCGATTTCGCATCGTGACTGACAAGCCGCAAGTAAACAGCGCAGCGCTGCATTTGCTGATTTGAACCTGCGAGAGAATCTGCCAAGTCATGGAATTCGCCCTGCGGTTGAGCCTCTTTCTGTTCGCCATGATCTGCAATTGCGGATTTTGGTTGGCACTGTTCAACGTCGTCAACTCGACAGGGCTAAAACGGCGGCACACCAAGATCATTGAGAAACTGGTTGTGCTCGCCTGCTTCTCCGTTCCGGCGGCCGCTCTGCTGTTGGGATACTTCACAAGCGCATCCGTAGCCTGGCCTCTCGCAGGCCCCGTCCTGCCCACGACGTTGCCACTTCAAATTTGGCTTATCGGTTGCACTATTTGGGCATGCACCGGTGGCCTGATCTGGTTAGAGTCGCGGCGGTGGATCTTCCCGCCAGCCAATCTCCAGGTGGTTCACAAGCAATGGTTCCGCGTCGAAGAACAGACGCAGAAACAAAGCGAAGCAACCGATTTGACGCGTCTTCTTGGTGCGATTCCCGGCAACCAGATCGGCCAAATCGAAGTGAATCGAAAGAACCTCACGCTGCTGCGCGAGTGTGAGCCAGCCAACGGTCTCACGATCGGCCATATTTCCGACATTCATCTGACAGGTCAACTCTGCTTGGAACACTATGAGTTCGTATTCGAGCAATTCCAGGAACTCGCACCAGATATCATCCTGGTGTCTGGCGATATCATCGACTACGCAAAATGCCTTCCCTGGATCGACACATTGTTCTCTCGGCTGAACGCTCCCTATGGAAAAGCCTTCGTGCTGGGGAATCACGATCGGAGAATTGCCGATGTCGATGAAGTTTCTTTGGCAATGGAGAAACAGGGATTCGTCGATGCCGGAAAAGCGGACATAAGTTTACCAATTCGAGACGGATTCCAGGTTGAAGTCCTCGGAAACGAGCTCCCGTGGCTCGAGCGGCACCGGCAGGAATCAGCTTGTGAGGAAGCCGACGGATGTGCCGAGTCGCTTCGGATCGCTCTCTGCCACACGCCCGACCAACTTGCCTGGGCCCGGCAGGAGGACTGCGACCTCATGCTTGCTGGACACACCCACGGCGGACAAGCTCGCCTACCCCTCGTCGGCCCTCTGGTCGCTCCCAGCCGGTTCGGGACGCGCTTTGCCTCTGGAGTGTTCGTTCGACCGCCAACCTTGCTACACGTCTCTCGTGGCGTGGCTGGCACGCATCCGTTGCGTTTTCGCTGCCGTCCCGAAGTGAGCCTGCTCGAGCTTCGAAGCCCCTGATCGCTACGCGGCACAAGCAGAATCTAAAACGCTCGTTCCCACCAGCACCTCAATCGCTAGCATTAAACAACTTAGCACTGACGTGTCTACGGCTTTTGATTACGACAATGCATCAAGAGTCGCGTGAGCAAAATAGCGTTCGGCACGCAAAATGCCATCTAGGGCGTTAGCCATTTTCTTCTTGAGTCAACCGCCACGATTCGCATCGCTTCCCGTCTGGAAACGTTGTAAGTAGAACGATAACACGCAGGCTGCCCATAGGCTGCATGTAGACTGACGCTGAACCAGCCGCGATCCATCGTAAAGCGACTGGGAAGATCGACCGCCGCCTGATATCAATTTGATAACCTGCTGAAGAACCCCAGTTCCTCAACCGCCAGGAACTTTTGCAAAACCGTTGGAGCCATCACATGCCCATCTATCAAACCGATACATCTGACTCGACAGCAGCCCGTCGGTCGGTGGGACCGCGACTATGCTGTTCACTAGCACTTGTCGTAGCAGCAATTACGCTACCGCTCGGCCTGCTGTCAGCTCAACAGGAAGATGCTCAGACGACTACCACACAGCAGTCGGAGACGCCTGCCCAAAAAACCCAAGCTGTCACGGAACCACCTAAGGATTCGCCGCAGGAAGATGTTATCCAACGCCTTCCTCTGACAGCAGGTACGGTATCATCCAATGATGTATTCTTTTCGGTTGCCGATGAAGTTCACTGGATCGCTGGCGAAGTGGCTACGGTGATGAAGTCTGTCGGCGCGCTCAACTCAGAAGGCACGATTCTCACGCAAGAACAAGTCGAAGCACTTGCAAAGAAGTTCCCCGCAGTATTCGAGCTCCAAATCGAAGACGGTGAGCCCACCTGCTTGATGGTTAACAAGACGCAGTTGACAGCGCGGTTAACGGACCGAAAGAGCGGCCTGCGAAGTTGGATATCGACACTCACCAATGCTCCGCTCAGCAAGCTTACCTTCGCCGAAGAAACTTGGCCCCAACAACATCCCACACGCGTCGTCATCACGCTGGCCGGCCTGCACGGCTTCTCCAGCAGTGCCGATGCGATCGCGGCGGAGATTCATAATCGCACCGATTTGCCCGTTGGCAGTTTCGCCTATCCCAACGATGAACCAATCCTGCAAGCCGCAACTCGATTTGCCCAAGCACTCGACGAATTCAATCACGAACACCCTAAAACATCTGTAACCTTGGTGACTCATAGCATGGGTGGCCTAGTCGCACGAGCGGTCATGGAGCTAGAGAACCGCCAGTCGCAATTTGGCTACATGCCACGTGCGAACTTTATTGACCAGATCATTATGGTATGCCCCCCCAATCACGGCTCAGCCCTCTCGGAATATGGACCTTTGCTCGAAGGAGTTGAGCAGCTAAGCCGGTTGTTTAGTGGCAAGGGCGGTAAACGCAGGGCGATGCTGCTAGAAATGATCAAAGATGGATTCAATGAAGCCCCTTTGGATCTCAATCCTGAATCTGAATTCCTGTGCAAGCTGAACGCTAGCGAGCGTGCCAAGGGAGTTCAATATTCGATACTCGCGGGCAACGACGGACCGCTTCGCCGCGGCACTTCATTGATTTTCAGCGGTGTGTGGGACCTGATCTCCACAAACGTTGACGAACCAGAAAACTTAGATAGACGTATTCGTGAAGTCCTTTCGGCTGATGAACTGATTCGAGGTCTAGGAGATGGCGTTGTCGCCGTCCGATCGGCACAGTTGGAAGCAGTTGACGATTTCGACGTCCTGCCCCTCTCCCACCTCACGTGGAGCCAGCTCGACACAGCGGCTGCCGAGGAGATGCTCGACGCGATAACAGACCTACTGCTACCGCCCCCAAAGACAGCTCAGCCTAGTGTCACTCACACAGATATTACGACTGAGAACGACTCGCCCAACACCCCTTGAATTCAAACCAATGCAAATAGCGTGGAAAATCGAACGCGAACCGTCGGCAGTGTACACAGCAATGTGCATCAGCATTCACCAACGGCCACTTCCTGCATTCCTGACTGAGGCTTTCTCGGAAACTTCGAAACAGTTGCATGACGAATTACCCACGCCGTCAGCTTGGCTTCCGCTGTACAATCGTACTTTTCGCGAGAAGACCACGGCAACCAACGGGCGAAAAACGATCCTTGAGACGCTGGAAACACTCCATGATCTCTACGCGACGGCCATACCTGACTTCGCTGAACAAACCCGCTTGAGGCTTGGCCCCCTGGTGCAACAATGGGAAGCTTACGGTCCGGGGCTAATCCGGCATTGCTTAGAAGCGGCTGGCTTGCCCCAAGGCACACCTCCTGAACTCGAAATCACTCCGGTGCTTCCCATGTTCGGCGGCGGAGGGCTTCTGTTATCTGAAGGTGCCTTGATAGAAGCAGTACTGGCCAATTCGAATCCACTGCTCCCGGAGGTATTGCGGCTGGCTTGGCTAGTTGTTGCCCAAACAGCCAGAAAAGTAGGCGTGAGTCCGGGGGCTGAAATCATCGAACACACGATTGCTGCAGGCTGCGACATGGGGCTCACCGCTCGCGTCGAAGAGGCAACCGCCGCTGCCAAGCAAGACTGGCTGCGTTTCGAAGCTACCTCTTGATGGCCCTTTTGGGCACACCACCTCGCCTTATGGAAGAAGTCGAGCAGAGCCTGGAAGAGGGCTCTTGATTTCTGCTCAGACGTTTTGCTGCCACCAGCGGCTTATCATGGTCGATCACCTCTCTGGTGCATTGATTCTGCTTGCATCGCTGTCGGCGGAACCGACAATTCCAATCTGAGACGCCTTGACCCAGCCGCTTTGCCCACGGCTCTCCACCTCACACCAGTCTTCGCGACGTTGAAGCAGTTGAACCTCAGCGCCATCGGGCAAAGGCTCCTTCAATCTTGGCGGCGAAAGGTCTGAATCTGCGCTTCGCATTTCCACATCACCAAGCACCACAGCGACCCTTTGATTGTTAGTACGGTCGGTGATGGCTGCCGTGATCAGAATCATCCAAGCAACAGCCGGCGCGGCTGCCAAATACATAACCAGACGCCGGCCAAGCCCAACGGCGACAACTAGCAGCAAGCCAGCGAATGCAAAGAGCACCGCTGCGATTGTAAATTGTTGTTCTCGCGAGAACACCGACCGCCAAAAGAAAAGCGAATCAGTCAACAGCGGCTGCTGCGTGTTGGCGAAGCCGTCACTGACGCGTGCTCGCGCAAAAGACAGGTTTTGTGCCGCGCTGTTGGATCCGGGAGCAATGGCCAATGCGTTGCGGTAAGCGAAGATCGCCGCTCCAACCTTTTCTGACTCCAATGAAGCATTTCCAAACGCAAGCCAAAGATCCGAGCTGACACGATTTCCGTGCTGCCTCAATTGGGCGATCGCAGCCTCAAATTTGCGAGCAGAAGCCCCGAACAAAGACATGCGTTTGCTACGGTCTCGCTCTGCCATCCCATCTTCGTAGTCGCTCATCGCGCCATCGACTAAAGCAGATACATCCAGCACGTTGGGCGCATCCTCTGCCATCGCTCTCAACGGCATACCTGGGCAAAGTAGACCAAGCAGCAGAGCAGCACACTGCAGAGCGAAGCTGGCTGTTCGACTCATAGACAGGCTATTGAGCATTACCATTACGTCAACTCCTTGTGAGTCGATCTGAGAAGCTCACGCAAGTCGTCGGCCAGAGAAGAAAGTTCGGCCCTTAGGTTGACGTCGCCATTGGCACTGCCGATATCACTTCCCTCGGGGGCAAACCGAATCGCATCTAACTCCCCGGATATCCGGCTGGCATGCCCTCGGAAGGCGTCTGCCTGGGCCCCCAAGCTGCTGAGACGGGCGTTGGCATCTTGAATCACCGCACTCATCATCTCGCATTGCTCGGCGCGGCTCTTGTTGTTTAAGGAAGACAAACGCCGCAATAAATCATCGAACTGCACCGCCGTCTGTTTGCCCCGCGAACTGACAATGCGACGCATCACTCCGGCCAGTGGCAGCAAGAGGATGGGCAGCACGTAACATGCCACGAGTGCCCAGTTTGGTGCAATCAATGGAGTTGGTCGAAGTAGTTGCGTCGCGGTCGGCAATGCGAGGTTCGCCGCCAGGGCAGTCTGCATACGAGTCGGACCACCAGGACCTGCATTTTCCGAGCCCTCAGACTGCTTTGCTGGTGTTCCGCCTGAGATGACACTGCCAGCAGTAATCCGTTGAGCCTCGCGGACCTCTAGAGGTATCGCTTTGCTCAGGGTTGTTTCAAAAGTCGCTGTGGCAGGGTTGAACCAACTAAACTCGATCGGTGGGAACTCGCTGACGTCGCTCGCCGCTGCGCGAATCGTCATGTCAAACTGACGAGCTTCGTTGACCATTTTCCCTGTCGGTAGCTGGGAGGGCAACTGGAAGCTATCCTCGGGGAAGTCTTTAGTCGCCGCCAGATTCGGAAGTGAAAGTCGTTCGAGATGCCCATCACCGCTCAGTCGAAAAGTGACTTCCAAAGGATCGCCTACCTGAACGGTCGAACGCGATGCGGTCACATCAAGGCTGAATTCCGTTCCCACAGCGCCACTGAAACTGGCAGGTCTTCCCTTGGTTGGAATCGGAAGAATCTCAATGTTGCCAATTGCAGTGGATAGCCTACTGGGCATGTCTTCGACCTCCTGTCCGAAGAAACCGCTTCGCCGAACAGCGACCAACTTTCGCGTGCTGCACTGCAGTGATGCTTCAGGCATCGAGAGGACTCTCTTGGGGACGACTTCAAAGACGCTTTCAAGCACGATGACGGGCTCTCCACCAATCATGCTCTCCGTCGCCCGCGCTGGCAACGACAATTCCTGACTGCCTACTCGGATTCGAAGCGGCGTTTCGCTAGCGCCTTCAGCGCTGACCACATCAAACTGTTCCAGGAAATCCGCTCTCAGCCGGAGTCGATTGTACGCAAACTGCACATCCGACCGCCCCCCTCGGACACCCCAAGTCAACTTGCAAGGCAGTTTCTCACCGACGTATACTCCCGTAAATTCCGCTTCCAAATCCAAGATCAGATCTTCGTCGTCGCCCAGCGATTCTGTCGTCACAGTCAACGTGTTGGTTTCATATTTCTTTCCATCAAGTTCAATGACGAAAGGGCCAATCTCAAATTCGCCTTCTTCAAAAATATAGAGGTCGAATCCAAGCGTGTTCGTGACGGCCGACGTCCGCCCATTGAATGACATTTGTCTGCCGGTACGATTCGGACCGCGAATCTCGATGGGAGCGCCGCTGGGTGGCTCCCAAACGGCGTCTACATTACCGACAACATTGGTTGTAAAATTCACTTGAATGCCGATCGGTTCATCGACATAGTAGGGCCCCCGAGATGTTAAGGCCAACTGCTGGCCCAAGGCCGTTGCAGGAGCTGCGAACACCGCGCATACCAGCAAGACAATCCGCCCGCAGGCGACCCTGCGAATGCGCCGAGCGGCGAAGGAGTTGTGATTTTCAAGTTTGTGCATCGCTACCAGTCCTTATCCACAATGCCCGATCCAAACGCTTTTCCCTTGCGTTCCTCACGTCTCTTCGCTTCCGCATCCCGTATCGCCTGCAAAATCTGCTCGGCGGTCAGATTGCGTTGCTGATCGGCGGCATCATTCTCGTCCTGCCCACCATCGTCCTGCTGTTGATCCTGCTCTTCATTTTCACCTTGATTTCCATCGTCGTTTTGATCCTGGTCCTGATCTTCTTGATCTTGATCCTGTGGCGGCTCAAACAAACTCAGAGCCTCCAACAACTTGTCTAACGCATCCTGCTGCAAGCGTTGAAGTTCTAAAGGCAATTCTTTTGCCTTCGAAGCATCCGGATCTTGGTCTGCAGCTTCCTTTGGCAGATCCACACCAACCTTTGATGGTGCACCTGCTTCTCGTGATTCCGCAGGTGCACTGGCTGCTTGGTCGGAAGTTGCACTCGCTGCTTGCTCGCTGGGCTGATCGGCTGGCCAGTCTGATAGCACCTGCGATGCCGATGTTTGCGACTGTGCGGCTTGGTCGATCAAGTGACTCGCCTGCTCAAACTTCTTTGCGGCATCTTGTTGCTGGGCAAGTTGCTGGTCAACCCCGGGCGAATTCTGTGTCCCCGGCACGGATGTCGGAGCCGGGCTAGCTGAACCGCCATTTTGCTGAGCCGCCTGTGCTTCTTCACCCGCTTCTGCAAATCGCTTGGCAAGCTCACTTGTGAACTCACGCAATTGTGTTTGTCGAAAGCCCAGCGGCCCGGGCTGTAGCGTGTTTTCATCAACCTGCGATGTTGTCTCGGTGTTGAGCGCTTGCTGACGCTGAGCCGTATCACGAAGATGTTCGATCAAAGAAAAGTAGAGTCGCTGCAGCTCCTTCAGTAATTGAACTGACTTTTCACCATGGACGATTGCTGATTGAAACCGGCTAGGCGTCGCAGTCGAACTTTCGCTGCCTTGGTCAGCTCCGATGGGCGTCTCGCTCTTGCTGGTCTGGCTTTCGTCTTCCGTATCGCTGGACGGCTCCGAATCATCACCCGCCAACGACTCTGTTGAGCTAGCTTCGGAACCCGAATCTTCAGTCGTTTCTCCGATACCTGTGCTAGTTTCCGAACGACTGGTTGGCTCTTGAAGCGCCAACCGAAGTGCTTCCATTTCGGTGGTTACCAAATCACAGATCTGAACGGCCAATTCCGCTCGCTGCATCGCCTCGTTCGGAGCGTTTTCGCTGTCGTCGCCTGGTGCAGCTTGCGCGGCCGCCGCCGCTTGCTGGCTATCACGCTGGGCTTCGACCATGATCTCGCCACGGAGACGCAAGAGTCTGACCAGATTCTTGGATTGCCGCTCATCTAAAAACTCGATCGCTTGCCGAATGAGCTCAGGAGGAAGCTCGACAATTTCGCTTTCCGGATCTTCCGCAATATCTCCCGTAACGCCACCGTC
>CAYPLE010000078.1:0-12881 GCA_964411445.1 uncultured Pirellulaceae bacterium | reverse complement strand
TCCCGTAACGCCACCGTCGCTCGCGGTTGTGTTCACAGGTGAAGAAGCTTGATCCAATTGATTGAGCTGTTGCAAAATCAACTGCTGGTCGGCCAGCGTGGCTTCAATGAGTCGTTTGACATCATAGAAATACTCTGCGGCCTCCGCCAACGACTTGATGGCTTCACCATCTGCCAAGAGCGCCTCTTCATAGGCTTCATTGCCCAGCGCTGCGCTGACTCGGCCAATCGCCTCGCTGGCGGTCTCAACGGCCGGAACAGCCAACCGAAATTTGTCTTGCAAGAGTTCTTGTTCAGTCGGCAAGCCAGTCTCCGTTTCGGTCGCCGACCGCGTTGGTGGTTGGTTTGCTCCCGCAGTATCATTGGATTCAGTAGCGTCGCCGGATTCAGTGGACTGATCATCACTCGCCTGCTCAAGCGAATCGACAATGGCAGCAAACAATTGAGCCAATTCGGCGGCCCGCTGTTGGTTCGAGTCCGCTGCGTCGGACAAAAACTGCTGATCTAACCAAGCTGGCGCGGTGGGTTGTTCAGGAGCCGAAGAATCATCACCAACCAGCACTCGATTTTCTGCCGCGGCGGATTTTGCATTCACCAGTTCCGCATGTTCGCCGACGTCCGCCAAGAGCAGCGATAGTCGCTCAACAGGCTCGCGCATTTGCTCGCGACCGCGGCGGAGATAGTCTGCACTCGACCGCCAACGGAGCAGGGCAGGTTGAGCGGATAATCGCCGAGCGAAACTGCGCGACTTGTTGGCCCAAGGTAACGACTGCTCAACATAATTCATCATCGCCGTCAGCTTGGCTGCTTGAACTTTGGGGTCCTCTTGATTGGTCGCGGAATCCGGTGACTCGGACTGTTCACCGAGCCGCTCAATTTCTCGGGCAGCGTCGCCGGTCAACTTCGAGATTTCGCCAATAAGGATCCGCTGTTGGCCACGCAGCCGCCGAAACTCAGAACGATCCTTTTCGTCAGGATAAAGTGCTTCGGTCTGTGAAAGACGCATTAGGTCAGCGCTGAGCACATCGCTTTCCTGGATCAATTCGTCCAGCCGCGAGACAAGGTCACTTGGGTCTTGGCGATTGATTTGATCTTCGATAGCGAGAATCCGCAGCGAGACGACTTCCAAATTCCGTCGAGCTTCATCGCTTTCAGGACGAATCCTGATAGCTTCGCGAAAACGCCCGGCTGCCATATTGAGATGCTTCAGGGCTTCCTTGGGCTCCTCCTGCTCGAGGGGCTCCGCCCGCTGGGCTTCGATCCAACCCAGATTGTAAAGAGCCCGAAAACGCACTTCGCCATCTACACCGGCCCTACCGCGAGCACTATTGAGCAAGTCTTCTGCTTTGTCGAGATCCGCCATGCTCACAACGGCAAGGTTGTAGGTCTCGCGAGGATCCAAGACCAGCTCAATACTCTTCTGATCACCAGTGCTTTGTTCGGACTTGCCTTGTTCTAACTCGCCTTGTTCAATCACGGGATTATCGGATGAATCTTCCTGCAAAGTCTGGCGAACCTTGGAGCTATCTTTGTCCACGGACGTAGCTTGGGCGAGGGCGGATGGCGATGGCAAAAACGCCCCACACATGCCAATCAAGAGCAGCACGCTTGCTGCTGCTTTCCGAGCACGAGTCGCGGGGATACTGGCCATTGCAGGTGCCAGATACCTTGGGGCCGTAAGTCGAACGGACAGCAACCAGCAGAACACGGCCAGCGCCAAAGGCCATTGATAGGCCTCGTTGCGAATCGTAATAATGCCATCGGATTTTACCCCCGTCAGCATCGATTCGATGTGCGCTCGATAGATTGACTCCAAATCCAATGCTCCCGTTCCGGCTGGAATGTAGGCACCTTCGGTTCGAAGGGCTATCTCGCGAAGGGTTGCACCATCAAGTCGACTGACCACGGGATTACCTTCTCGATCTCGCAAGAGTTCACGAACGCCCGACTCGGAATTCGTTATCTCAATTTTACTGCCGCCTTCGTCACCAAATCCAACCGTCACGATTCGTATCCCTTTCTCGGCAGCCGCCGCGGCAGCGTCCAACGGAAAGGAATCATGGTCCTCTCCGTCGGTGATCACCAGCATTAAGCGATTGATATCGCCAGCGTCGCCGAATCCGTCCGTGGCCGTGCGGATCGCGTCGCCAATTTTCGTCCCGCCCAATCCAACGCTCTGCGGCGATGCCTCTTGGAGAATCAACCGAACGAAGCCAAAATCCGTTGTCTGAGGGCACAGTACTGTTGCTTTTCCGGCGAATGCGATCAAGCCAACTTGCTGCCCATCTTGCAGCAGCCCCAGCAACGCATCGACCTCCGCTTTGGCTCGATCCAGTCGATTTGGAACCACATCCTCTGCAAGCATCGATTTGCTAACGTCCAAACAGATCATCACCTGACTTGACACGCGGTCAGCTTGAATGGTTTGTCCGCCCCATTGCGGTCGCATCATGGCAACAACGAGCAACAGCAGGGACAAGGCTTGAAATCCGATCGCAGTCAACCGTCGACGTAACGAAATGCTGCGCACCAATCGCACTTGCATCGCGCTGGACAAAAACCGAACCAGTCGATTTGATCTTCGCAGTTGCACGACCACCATCGTGATCGCCAGCAGTAACACAAGCCAGACTAAGTGTACATATTGCGTTTCGGCAAACGTGAATCCGGTCATGGCAGTCTCCGGAAATACGTATTGTTCAAACCCCAGGTCACGCCGAGCATTATCAAAGCCAGTCCCACTGGGTAAGCAAACAGTTCATTGTGTTTGAGAAAACGCGTCTCTGCGACCTCGGTTCGCTCCAGGCGGTCAATCTCCGCGTAGACGTTCATCAACGCGTCTGCATCCTGCGCTCGAAAGTACTTGCCTCCAGTTTCGTCGGCAATTTCTTGGAGCGTTTCTTCGTCGATTTCGACTCGCATGTCCATCACGCGGGTTCGTCCGAACGCATCCTGAACTGGAATCGGCGCATACCCATCCGTGCCTGCACCGATGGCGTACACCTTGATGTCGAACTCCTTGGCCAATTCCGACGCCTGCTTGGGAGAAATGACGCCCGAGTTGTTGACGCCATCGGTCAACAGAATCGCCACCCGGCTTTTCGCCTTACTGCGCCGGAGCCGTTCGACCGCGAGACCAAGCCCATCACCGATGGCGGTACCATCTTCGGTTTGGAGATTCACGACCGAAAGGTCTTTCGCGATGCTCGCTAAGTTGGCATGGTCGAGAGTCAGTGGGCATACGCTGTCGGCAAAGCCAGCGAAAGTCACCAATCCAACGAGGTCATCCGCACGTCCGCCAAGCCCATCGGATCCGATAATGAAGTCGGCGAAGACGTCCTTCACAACGTCCAGCCGGTTGACGCGTTGATCATCTTCAACCAAGTCACGCGCGTTCATGCTGCCCGATCTGTCGATGACCATCATGATCGCAATTCCGTCTCGAGATACCCGCGACTCAGCGATAGGGATTCTAGGACGCGCCAGCCCGGCAACCAGAGCGATCCATGCGATGCACGCTGTCATGATGGGAATGAAT
The DNA here is from genome assembly GCA_964411445.1 of uncultured Pirellulaceae bacterium. GTDB lineage: Bacteria > Planctomycetota > Planctomycetia > Pirellulales > Pirellulaceae > Aureliella. Next base: position 9,344 of record CAYPLE010000078.1, on the reverse strand, counting down.
GAAAGTCGCTGACGAATACTCCGCCCCGAATCGGCTACCAAGCCCAACGAAGAGAAGGCTACCACGGCCGATGGTCTACGGAGTAGTTGCATCAAGAATGGCAACCCAAGCAACATCACAAAGAACCAGGGGTTTTTCCACTCGACGTCAAACATCGTGGCCTCCTGGACGCGTATCCCACTGTTGATCGCCACTCGGCACGCCGCTGGCCGAACCGGCTGCGACACCTGGCCCTGAAGCTTGCTCAGGATTGCCGTTCGTTTCGTGACTCCCCAATTGTTGACTACTGCGTTGTCCAGAGTTTGAGCCGGCATCGGCGCCAGGTCGCGTCTCGCTCAAGAATTGGGTCGCCAGTTCAATGGAGCGATTGACCTCTTGGACGCCTGCTTCCACTCCTGCAAACTTAACGATGTCGGCCTGTTCGAGGAACTCTCGAAGCAACGATTGATGCGGTGCAGTAAGTTGATTATTCTCCGCAGCGCGAGCCAAGAACTCGTCCGTCGTCAGCTCAGGCGCTTTGATCGAAAACCTAGCTTCCACATACTCCCGGATGGTCGCGGAAATTTCAACAAAGAAGTCTTCGGTACTGAGCCGTGGTGTTGGCAGTTCTCGATCCTGCTTTAGCGTGGCAAGACGATTGGAGGCGATTTCAAACGGCGACAGCGTTTGCTCCTTCGAACGTCTCAGCCAAAATACAGCCGCGCCCCCCGCCAGCGAGAGCAGCCCAACCAGGCCTCCCAACCAAAGGTACGAACTTGCGTTAACCGGTTCATCCACGATCTCCAGCTTGGGCATAGGCGGTGCAAGCGTTTCCTGCCCATCATCCAGCACGGACTGTACTTCGAAATCGATACGCTCACTCAGAACTTCATAAGCATCAAAATCGTCGGGAGTCGCCTGCTTTCCCGCTCTATTGTCGACGAACTCGACAAGAATCGGCGGAATGGATTGCGGCCCAGATGCAATCGGCTGCAACGTATAGATTTGCGTTTCGATGATTTGACCGGCCTCTTCTTCGCTCTTCGGTACGAACTCAAGTATTGAGTACTTCGAAAGGGCTTCACCAAACTCTGGCATCAAAAGTTCCACGCCCTCTTCTGCAATGGCTCGAATCGTCAGTTTCACCTCGTCGCCAATAACTGGCTCGCGTGGAGCAAGTTCGATTTCAAGCTTGACGGGGCCAACGCTCTTCTCTCTTACGATTGCATTGCCGCTGGAATTCGTTTGGGCCATCGCGACGCCCCAACCACTAAGGCATACCAGTGCACCGATCACGAAAATTGCAGGAGCCTTTTTTAACTGAATCATCGCCGCCTCCTTTCGCGCATTCGAAAGAACTTAGCAACCGGCTGCACAATATCTCCAGCAGCATCAATGTGAATAAAATCGATCTTCGCGCGACGGAACTTGGTTTCCAAATCGCTCAGTCGCCGCGAAGCGTTTTCGGCATATTGCTCTCGAAAGCTACGTGAGCTGGCGTCGATCTCAACCGTGCCGCCAGTTTCTGCGTCCACCAAAGCACTCAAACCAACTGGTGGCATCGACAACTCACGTGGATCAGTCACCAATACTGCAATAACATCGTGCTTCGCGGCTGCCATCTGCAACGTTCTCAGATAGTCGTCATCGAAGAAGTCGCTCACCACGAAACAAACGGCTCGCCGCCGCATTACCTTCAACAGAAATTCGACAGCACGAGAGATGTTGGTTTGCTCGGCTACCTTTTGCCGCCTCATCCGTCGCCCAGGTAGAATCCAATCCGCAAAACTCGATGGCTTCTCAAGTACCGTCTTACCAGCCGCATCCGCTTCGTGCGTGAGCACTTCCCTGACGACACGGAGTGCATGTTTTTGCCCTTTTCGCGCAGGGATGTAATGTTCGATATCCCCATGGAAAAGCGTCAAACCTACTTTGTCATCACTGAACGTTGCCGAGAACGCAAGCAAGGCACACAATTCTGCCGCTGCCTCGCGTTTGGAGCGATGCCCTGATCCGAATTCTTGAGACGCCGAGACATCAGCCATCAACATCAACGTCAACTGCCGCTCTTCGACGTAACGCTTGACGAACGGCTCGCCCATCCGTGCGGTCACATTCCAGTCGATGGTTCGAACTTCGTCGCCGGGAACGTAAGGGCGCACTTCGTCAAACTCGATGCCGCGCCCTTTAAAGACGGACGAATACTGGCCGGCCAGTACGTCAGCAACCTGACGACCTGTTCGGACCTGAATTTCTCGAACTCGTTGAATTACCTCACGAGCAAGCATGATCGTCCTATTGCGAGTGACTCTTTGCCGTCGTTATCCAGTTGCCGCGCGATAAATTATCCGGCCTCCGGCTATGGAACGGCCACGTTGTCAAGGATCGTTCGGATGATATCGTCCTGCGATTTCCCCTCTGCCTCGGCCTCGTAGGTCAAGATGACACGGTGCCGCAGGATTTCAGGTGCAACACTTTTCACATCGTGCGGCGTCACGTAGCTGCGATTTTGAAGAAACGCATGCGCCTTCGATGCCTTCATCAAGCTGATTGAAGCTCTTGGACTTGCCCCAGTTTCAATCATATGCTCCAGTCCAGGCACGTGATAAGCGGCCGGATCGCGGGTCGCGCGAGCAAGATCGACTAAGTAGTCACGCACTTTTTCGTCGATCCAAATCTGCTCGACAACTTTGCGTGCTTCCAGAATTTGTTCCGGCGTCGTGACTTTTCGAATCTCGGGAATCGGAGCACCGCTGGCCATGCGATCTACGACTTTACGTTCTTCTTCCTTCGTTGGATAACCAACGATCACCTTGAGCATGAAGCGGTCAACTTGTGCTTCCGGCAGCGGATAAGTTCCCTCCTGCTCGATAGGGTTCTGAGTGGCAAGAACAAGAAATGGTTCTTCCAAACGATACGTTTCGCCGCCAATCGTACCTTGCCGCTCCTGCATTGCTTCCAACAATGCCGCCTGGACTTTCGCAGGAGCACGGTTGATTTCGTCGGCCAGAATCAAATTGGAGAAAATGGGGCCTTTGCGAACGACGTAGGTCGCTTCCTTTGGATTGAAGATCTCCGTTCCAATGACATCCGCTGGCAGCATGTCAGGCGTAAACTGAATGCGCGAAAATCCGGTATCGATGGCCGTCGACAAGGCTCGGATGGTAAGCGTTTTTGCAAGTCCCGGCAGCCCCTCAAGAAGCACGTGCCCACCGGCAAGCAGGCCGATAATCAGCCGCGAGAGCATATGGTCCTGGCCAACAAGCACTCGGCCTACTTCATCGCGTAGATTGTTGCACATTTCGGCATGTGCTTTGATCGATTCATCCAACTGCGGTGCAGACATACGTCGTACTATCCTCTCAATGGTTGAATTCTCAAATTCTCACGCAGCGATTCCTGCGTTTTCGCCGCCTGCAGAATTGCCCCCAAACACGGCGCAGTCCTTGCCCTGCAGAGTTTAGCGTTGCCGGCCAGCTTGCCAGCCCCCCTCGTTGGGCAGATCACTTTTTCAAGTTGAACCCTCTCTTTGCATCACGCAATGGATCGCGCCAACACTGTGTCTACGAACGACGCATTGTCTACGAGCGACGCAGTGTCTACGAACGACGCATTGTCTACGAACGACACAGTGGAACCGTTCGAACCTGTGCGAATTCAAAGGGTTCGCCCTGCCGCACCAGCAGCACAAAAATGGTGAATGAAGATGCCCGCCGCGACACTCACGTTGAGTGAATCGGTTCCACCATGCATCTCCAAACCAATTTCCGCGTCGCACGCGTCCAGTACAAAGCCGGGCAAGCCACGATATTCGTTGCCAAACCAGAGCATTCTGCCTTGATCATTCAGGCTTGGCAGACGTGCTTCGCCGAGCGGAATGGCTCCCTCGCGCAGGGAAGTTGCCACCGAACAAAACTTGTTGCTCGCAAGGCAATGGGAAAGTTCAAGATCATCGCGGCACTGAACGAGCCGCATTCGCAGTGCGTTTCCCATCGACACTCGCAGGCTACGACGCGACAAAGGATCACAGCATCTCGGCCCAACAACCACCGAGTCGACTCCAAAGGCGGAACAGGTCCTGAGGATCGAGCCCATGTTCTCTTGGTCCTCAACTCCAACCAAGCCGACACCTATTCGGCCCGCAGCTATGTCAATTTCGGATAGAGTCGGCATCTGCTTTCGGCGTCCGCAGGCCAGAATTCCGCGGTGAAAATCGAATCCCGTTACGTGGCGGACAAGTTCGTGGGGTACAAGCAAGACCGTCGCATCACCGGGCAACCAGTCGGCGAATCGACCGTCGAACTTCTCATCAACCAAGATGCTCTCGACAATGTAGTCGCTCTCAACCAGCGTTTCGACTAGTTGACGCCCTTCCGCGATGAAAATCCCGCTGCCCGCAACCCAAGTACGTTGCCGGATATGGCGAAACGGCTCCAACCGCTTGTCTTCAACATCTTCGATTCGGCACTTTGGCATCGGGGTTCGCTACTGAAGGCGGAGAACGATTTCGAGTTCAAATTTTGGTCTTATCCTGAGAGACTGTCCACCGGCTTGCCTCATTCGCGTCAGCGCGTTGCACCAACGAGTTTCGCCCCCGGACGTTTTGAATCGTTGCTGCAGCCTTGCCCTGTGCGTCTCACTTCATGCCGTGCATCCGATCGGGCGAGCCGCTAAGCTATGGTTCTCACCACGGCTCGTTGCCCAACGGAAGCGTTGATACGCTTCATTCCCCCGACGAGCTGCGTCAAGAACTTCGCGACCGCAGTGCCGCATAGCCTGTCCAGCAGGAAAATACGATGAGCGAACAACTGGAGCGGGAGCAAACTGGCTTCGCGAACAATTCCACTTCAGGCGAATCGGTTCACCAGGAAGTAAAACAGCTCCGCGCCGAGATTGCTGAAATCCGGGACTTGTTAGTCAACATCACAAAGCGTCCAAAGGGATTTGCAAGATTTCGGCCAAGTCTTCGGACAATCTTCGTTACGACGGCTCTGATCGCATGCGGTCTCTCGTGGATGGTTTACGAAACCAAACGCAGCAAGCAGGTTGAAGCGGCCGCTGAGCAGCTCGCCAGGCTTGGAGCCAACGTTGCTACCAAACCATCAGATCGACTTTTCGTGTCGCTGCTTCCGGGGCGCCCAGCATCTCCTCCCGTTAGTTTGCAAGTAGTATTGGGGCGAGAACTGTTCGTCGAGCCAAGTTCCTTGACCTTGAACCGGCGTACAAACAATCCACTGAGCCAGGACGAACAAAAGTCGCTCTTGAAGGCTCTCAGCAAAATCGATTCGCTGTCCAGCTTGCGACTTTACGGCATAGAACTGTCAGCAGCAGATCTCGATTCGATTTGGCAGATGACTGACCTACAGTCGCTCGTCATCCCGCACAGCCGCCTTTCACGCGGACCACTGAAGGGAATCTCCAACCTGCCGCTTCAATCGCTCGATGTATCGCACACGCTCTTTGACGACAGCGCCATCAATTCACTGATTAAGTGCCAGGACTTGCGGACCATAAATTTAGACAGGACCGCCGTAACCGGCGCTGGACTGATGGCCCTCTCCGGACTGCCGAATCTAACGGTGCTCAAGATTCGCCGCTGCGACATATCGTTGACTACGGTCCAGGAGTTCTCCAAGCAAATGCCCAACTGCTTCATCGAATATGAACCGTTGCTATTCGATTCAAGTGGCAATGTGAACAACCGGTTAAGTTCAACGTTACGTGTCCAGTTTGGGCCAAAACAACGCGGATCGTACAACCCCAATCCCGCACTGGGTGTTTGGGGGAACCTGCGAAGTTTTTGAATCCCCCCTTTCGAAAGATCACTCGTTGCAAAACCGCCCCACATTTGCAAGCAGATTCAATTCCCTATGCGTCGGCTTGATGACTGTTGTCTTCATCGGGATTCCTGCAGCAGTTCTCGTGAAACTACTCCTCGCGCCTCCGGTAGAAGTTCAAGATCGAATCGGATCGTTGATTGCATTCGGGAGCTTTGGCCCCGTCGGTTGTCTCTTGGCAGCCTTGCTGTTGCACGTTCGTAGGTCGAAGCGTGCTGAGGCAAAATTAGAGACGAGACACCCGACCGAACCATGGAAACACAGAACCGACTGGGTGAAGTCCGCAGCAAAACCGGCCACCTTGGGACGAAGCGTCGCTTGGACAGCAATCGCCCTATCCACCCTTTCTCTTACATTTGGAATCGCCGCACTAGTGATTCTCGATCAACCAGCCGGCGACGGAGCACCCCAGATCCCGTTGCTATTGATCGTTGCAGGTTTCTGCATGCTAGCCCTCGGTATCCTCGGGAACGCCTTGTTGCACATTCGGACTGCCCTCACTTGCCGAGGTGTTTCTTGTCACTTGGTAGCGCCCCCGTTTGTTCCAGGCGATGCAGTTCGCTGTACTGTTCATTGGCAACCTGACGCGCTACCATCCAAAAAGTTCGTCGTTGAACTCGAATGCTCGTCAGTCGCTCACGTAAATACTCCAATCTATTCAGACGAACCGAGCAGTTACTCACACCTCCACTACCAATCGCGTTACTCAATAAGCTCAACGGATTGTTTTCGAAGCCGTGACGGCCTGGAAATGCCAATTCGCTTTCGATTGCCAAGGCGTGCTTACGAATCTAGTTCGAACGACTCAACAGAATGGACCTTGAAAATCCTATGGAAAAACTCACTGGGATTGAGACAAATAATTGACTTCGAGATTCCAGTCTTTAACCACCCCGATGCCTCTCAAACAACCGAGGCAATGCAATTCGACGGCGCGGACGACTATCAAACGAGCAGCGGTATTCCGGCACGTGCCTGCGCAGAAACTCTGCCAGAACTTGTCGAGTGGCATGAGGGTAAGATCCTGGAATGTGGCGGAGACCGAACAATCATCTCATTGCCACTCGTCGATCTACCAAGGTTCGTCACACGCGCGATGAACTTTGTTGCACTTGTCGTGTTATGCTCCGGCAGCTATCTCGTCGGTACGGTATTCGGCCCAGTCTTCGGTGTGGTCGGAGCCTGCCTACCACTGCTTCTCTGCTTGCGGTTCGGCATACAAAATTTGGGCGCCGATCCCAATGGCGTCACCTACAACGCAGTCTGGAGCGGAGTTGCGAAGAACAAAATGATTCCTTGGGCAGACATCGAAGGTTTTTCATACCAACAAACGAAAAATGCAAGTTGGGGAATCGGAATGCACCAAGTCCTAGCGATGCAGCGAGACGGACACAGAACGCCGCTGCTTCAAAACGTGTTTTCTAGAGTGCTCGCGCGGACATTGTGCAAGCAGCTCGAACTACAACAGCAAGCTGCATTGCAGTCTGAGCTGTAGAAGCTGCGGCAACTGCGTCTCAGCAAATTTAGCCACGCCCACCTTCGCAACAGGTTTCACAGATCCGATGACAGCGAGAGCACTGCAGCTTGGCTCGAATCTCGATCAACTTGCCACCACAAACGGGACAAGCAGGCTTACACGTTTCTGTTTCTTTCCTCTCAGTATTACTCGTGGACATTCTTTCCACCTTCATGTTTAAGTTCGCGTACGAAACCTTTAATGCTACCAAGGCCGCAAGACTTCTCTGCGCAGATTATAAACGATATCAGCCCCACGCAAACTTCCCTGAGGTCGGCAAGCGGTTTAGCCTTGCCCCGACTGCAACGAGGAACCTGCGGCACTAGCACTCGCTGATATTGACCGCCAAGCCGCCTTGGGATGTTTCTTTATATCGAGACGACATGTCGGCGCCGGTGCGTTTCATCACTCGGATAACGCGATCGAGCGAAACACAGTGCTCTCCGTCACCGCGCAGTGCCAGTCGGCTGGCGTTAATAGCCTTGACCGCGCCCATGGCATTGCGCTCAATACAAGGCACCTGAACGAGGCCCTTGATGGGATCGCAGGTAAGTCCCAAATTGTGTTCCATCCCGATCTCCGCCGCCTCCTCAACCTGCCTGGGCGTTCCACCGAGCACTTCCGTTAGCGCGCCAGCCGCCATGGAACACGCAACGCCAACCTCACCCTGACAGCCCACCTCGGCGCCAGAAATCGAAGCATTCTGTTTGTAAAGCGAACCGATGACAGCGGCGGTCAGTAGAAAATTGCGAACCGTTGCCGCTGAAGTGTCATTGCGGAATTTTTCAAGGTAGTGCAGCACCGCTGGTACGATGCCCGCCGCTCCATTGGTAGGCGCTGTGACAACGCGCCCGCCAGCCGCATTCTCTTCATTGACGGCCAGAGCAAACAAGTCTACCCAATCCAGCACGCACATTGGATCGCTTTCGATCGATTCCTCGCGAGCACTCAACTTTCGAAACAGCTCGGGCGCACGACGACGGACCTTCAAGCCGCCGGGCAAGATCCCTTCTGTTTCGCAACCGCGACGAACACATTCTTTCATCGCAGCCCATATTGCATCCAGTCCTTGATCAATCTCAGCGTCACTGCGAAACACTCGTTCATTGCTGCGTGCCAAGCTACTAAACGAACAATTGTGCTGAGCCGCCAGTTGCAGCAGTTCGCGTCCGCTGCTGAATGGGTAGGGCACTTGAGGCAGATTGTCAGCGTCACCGGCTGCCAGATCTCCTTCACGGATGATGAATCCACCACCAATCGAATAGTAGGTCGCCTCGTGCAGCAACTGTTGCTTGGCGGCATCCGCAAAAGCACGAAGCGTCAGCGCGTTCGGGTGACCATCTAGAAACTTGCGCCGGTTAAAGATCAAATCCTGCTTCTCGGTGAACGGAACTTTCTTCCCACCTCCTAGCGACAACACTTCGCTGCTTCGGATCTCGGCGACTCGTTGACGGATTGCGTCTGGATCAACCGTATCTGGTTGTTCGCCAGTCAAACCCAACATGACGGCAAGATCCGTCATGTGCCCCTTGCCAGTCAGCGCCAGCGAGCCATACAACTCAACCTCGACGCGCACGACTGCTGTCAAGCTAACGTGCTTTTCTAACTCAGCAACAAACTCGGCCGCGGCTCGCATCGGTCCAACCGAATGGGAACTGGACGGGCCGATCCCGATCTTGAAAAGATCAAAAACGCTGAAGTAGCGCTGATTCGTAGACTCTTCCGTCGCCATTGAAAACTCTCAATTCCCCTGCCTCGCCACCAACCACCAAGCCCGCATCGAAAGTCTATCGCCCCAGCTTGCGTATGGATAACGAAATCCGAGATTTCTACTTGAATCCATCCTGCTCTACTTCTATTCGATTCGCGAAACGGCGGGCTGTCGATGATGCCGCCTCCGCGCCTCTGCGCGAGGTAATTTCATACCGAGCAATCCAAAAGCTCGCGCAGAGACGCTGGGACGCAGAGGGCCAATGCTCATAGCGCTCGCCAGCATACTGATACCCAAAAGT
>CAYPLE010000077.1:27012-31306 GCA_964411445.1 uncultured Pirellulaceae bacterium | reverse complement strand
TGAACTCGTAGTTGAATGAGGCAGTGTATTTGGTTGGGCCAGCAAAAGGTTGGTAGGAAGAACGAGTTTAGCAAACTCGCTCCGATTCTGGGCAAATATGACTTCGCGGCAGTATGGCTAGTCGGCTTCAATGGCGGAGATCTGTTCCAAACGCCGCTGGTGTCGGCCACCGGCGAATTCAGTTTCCAACCAAACGCGAATCAGTTCGGCGACGGGGCGGTCCCCAAGAAAGTCACCGGGTAAGCACAATACGTTTGCATTGTTGTGACGCCGGGAAATCTCAGCAGTGACTTCGTCAAAGCAATTCGCAGCCCGAATTCCAGCGTATTTATTGGCGGCGATCGTCATGCCAATCCCTGTTCCGCAGATCAGGACGCCGCGCTGGCAATCGCCACTGGTCACATCTCGGCAGACCAACGCGGCGAAGTCAGGGTAGTCAACGCTGGCTTCACCGTCCGTTCCTCGGTCGATAATTTCGTGGCCGAGTTCGTGGAGGGCGGCTTGGATCTTCGTTTTGACGTGAACGCCACGGTGATCACTACCGATTGATATGCGCATTGCAACCGACTTTTTGAACGGTACTGAAACTGGCTATCGTACTCTAAGTCAGTTGCGACGTTCAAGCAGCGGCGGCCCTTTGGCGGGGCAAGTCAGTTTTTTAAGCGCCGAGATTGGTCACTTGACGCGTCAGCGAGGCAACTCCCTTGGGCGGTACCCGGCGCTACCCCTAGCCTTGAAAGGCTGCAAAACTAGCGGCTGAGAACGATACCGATCGAGGCGGTAAGCAACGGCAGGTGTCGTCCGAACTGCGAATCGTAGTTGGCGTAGACAGATAGAGGTTGACCACGATCAGTCGTGAGCCTCACACCCATGTAGGCCCAGTCGCTTTCCGAGTCGAGGCCCGTTACTTCAAATTGGCTGCCGCTTGCGACTCCTGTGTACTGACCAGTGCGCGGTGGCAACGCACCAGATAGGCCGACAATGCCGCGCAACGAGTGTTCGTTGACGCTATCGACTGAAACGCCTCCGGTTCCGCTTTCTGTAAAAGCGTTGTGGTGAAGCCCGATGCGTTGGCGTGTCGAGCGCCCCGGACCACTTGAACGTCAACTTCAAAAAGGCCTTCGCCGGAAATCTGACGTGGGCGGTAGGGTGCTACGTACGACAGGGTGCTACATGCTCAGTTGTGTTATCTTGGATTCGATAAATCCAAGATGGTGAGGAATATGTCCGTTGGCTCGGTCAAGTAGATCTGCAAGTGAAAGAGAGCCGTCGGTGGAGTGTTGGCAGCTTCTTTGCCAGTCGGTTTGGCTGGCACGCTCCAAGATTGGCAGCATGTGCTTGCGAATGACTTCGACGATTCGAATTTCGTCTTCGATCTCGCGGTGGACGCCTGCCAACGCTGGAACTAGCAAGTCGGGGTCCGCGTCAAAGACTGTAGGATGATCTTCCGCAAGAACACGTTTCATTCGGTCAGCATAAACGACTTCGCTGTCCGCCAGGTGACAGACGGTTTGACGGATCGTCCACTTTCCAGCGTGGGCAGATGGCGGCGAAGCGTCCAGTATGTGCTCAGGTAGTCCTTGAAGCACGCTTCGAAGTTGTGCTGGGCCATCGGCGTAAAGTTGAATTGGGGCGGGCATTCTTGGCTGGTCACGCGAGAGGGAGAGTCGAGAGGGAGAGTGTAGGTACTGAGCAGATGGACGCTTCTTACATGGACGCTATGACGATCGCGCAGGCAATGGCGGTCATCGAGCCGCCGCAGAATGCAAGTGCCGCAAAGATCGACGCAACGACTCGGAATTTTCGATTTGCTAGCGCCACGATGGTTGAAGCAACAAATACCGCAATGCAGGCCAGAATGAATAGGAGAGCGAGAATGGTCATGATCTTGTTTTTCAGATTTCAGCGTCGTTAAATTGCGTTTCAGGTTGTTTGCCCAGGACTTCCTGCTGGTTCGTCAGCGGAAGCGGAAGATTGTCCTGGCCGTTGAAATTACTACAAAACTCATCACCGAGCAGCAAAATATCCGGCAAAAACGCAGGGTTGACGCGGGTTTCGCTCTTTCCTCAGGCAGCGAGGGACGCATAGTTTAAACTATGGCTCAGCGAAGGAACCGTCCTGTAGCCGAGCAATGTAGGAAGATTGAGGCTGAGGGGAATTGTCTGACGGCGATACTGCTGCAGTGCAATAGACTGAAGCTTGCCAGCCTAAGGAGCTGCTTTTTGAATACGCATTTCAAAAACAAATCGAATCGTCGTAACTTGTTGCGAATGGTTGGCTCGTTGCAGTCCTTGATCGCGGTCTTGATGTGCTTGGCGGTCCCTGCAAGTTCCGTGGTCGCCAACGATGAATTGCAGAAGGCGGCTAGCTGGACTTGGCCCGATACTGAACGATTTGCTGCATCGATGATGCAAATGCTCGATGAACGCGGTGCTTCTGAGGAACTGCGGGCTGAAGTCGAGCAGTTTTGGGCGCGGAGCGAAGCCGATGCTCGGGGGCCTGTGCTACTTGATCGCGTGCTCACGGCAGCAGGACTCATCGACGATCGAATTGACGCTCTGAGAACGCAATTGAGTGTTGCCGGCGGTGCTGCGGTTCAATTGGGCGATCATCCTTGGCTGTCTAGCGAAGCCCCCGGTTGGCTGCTGGATTCTATTCGTCTTGCTAGCGGGCGTAGGCTTGCACAGAACAAACTGTACGACGAAGCCCTGGAAGCTCTCTCTGGGCTGGCCGTCGATCAGGTTTGTGATCCGTCCACGCTACTGTTCTATCGAGCCGTATCGCAGCATCATTTGTTGCAATCAGATGCTTGCATCGAAAGCCTGAATGTCCTGCTTGAACGCGAAGATGAACTGCCTGTACGCTATCGGTCTCTAGCAAAGCTCATGCTGGCAGACATCACGAAGCTCAAAGAAGACTCGCTTGACGAAGTTGGGCGACTGATGCGTGACGTCGAACGGCGGCTGCAGCTCGGAAGACTGGGTACTCGCGTCCGCGATCAAGAAGATTTGATCGTCAAGAAATTGGACAAGATGATTGAAGATATCGAAGAGCAGCTAAAGAATCAAAAGCAACAGCAGCAGGAGTCCAGCGGAAGTCAAGCGGCTCAGCCAGGTGCGATGAAACCAATGGACGACAGTCGCGTCGCCGGTGGAACTGGCTCCGGCGATGTCGATGAAAAGGACATCGGTGATCGAGCAGGCTGGGGGAATCTTCCGCCAGCCCAGCGGCAGGAGTCGCTGCAACGAATGAGTGAACAACTGCCGAGTCACTATCGGGACATCATCGAAGGTTACTTCCGTCAACTGGCCAAGGAAAAGAAGTAATCGCGGCTGAACGCAGCGTCGCATCTCAGATGCCGTTTAGCCCTGTTTGGCTGTAGACAATGACCGTAACATCGTCCGGCTTGGCCTTATCTTCATCCCGCATCATCAAACGGTATTCTTCGATCAGAGCGATGGCGATCGCATCGGCCCCACGCGAATGCGACAACTCGGCGATACGGTGCGCTGTCAGATTATCCGTCAGCCCGTCGGTCGCCAAAATCAGTGAGTCTTGAGCAGCCAATTGCATCGGCAGACTGACTTCGATGGTCGTCTGTTCTCCACCGAGAGCGTTTAGTACGACATGGCTGTACTCGTGCTCCAAGGCTCCTTCTTCGTCGACGTAGCCCGCTTCCAAAGCGTAGCCGACGATCGAATGTGCCGTGGAAACGAATTTGAGTTTCCCACGCCCACCAACGATGAAAATAGAAGAATCGCCCGAGTGAAAAGTCCGTACTTTTCCATCAAATAGTTCAACGGCAGCCATGGTTGTGCCAGCGCCATGTCCGACCTGTCGAACCGCCTCGTTGGCTTCTTCGAAGCCGTTTAGGATCGACTCTCGACGACTGCCCGAGCAATTGTGCGAGTGCGAATGAAAGTTTGCGCTCAGGCTTTCAATGGCAGCGCGACTGGCCAAATCGCCGCAGGCGTGGCCGCCCATTCCGTCGGCCACCGCCAACAATCCAGACGTCTGACCAAGGCCGATTGCGAGCGCGGAGTCTTCGTTTGGAGTATCGCGGTAGGGACCGGCATGCGTGTAGATTGCTGCAGTGCCGCCTGCGATTGGCAGGATATTCGGCGCCTCAAGGTCGCAGTTGAGGAACGACCGACGCGTTACAGATACATCAACCGATGAGACCTCGGGCGGATTCAGTGCCTCTGCTGGGCTCTTGTCCGCCGGCTGGGTCATGGCAATGGTTCCGCTATGTTTTTCTTCCACGGTTGTTCGTTCACGGCTGTTCGTTCACGGC
>CAYPLE010000077.1:0-26912 GCA_964411445.1 uncultured Pirellulaceae bacterium | reverse complement strand
TGTTCGTTCACGGCTGTTCGTTCACGGCCATTGGTCGCTTAGCTGGAATGGGCAGCTATTTGCTAAAGCACGGCTACTTGCCTCGAAAGCAATTGCCAACATGAGGGCTACGCCGCACGACGTTTGGTCGTTGTATTCTGCAGGCGTCGCAAAACACGCGGCTTGATTCTCAGGTAGGCGTTTAGCATATTCGACGCATCGGCGTAACGGTGCTTGGGATTGATGTCTAGTGATTTTCGAATCAGCTTGATCAGGTCTTCGTGGATGCCGTTTTTCATCTTGGCCAGACCGGGCATGGGCCATTCGAAGGGGTATTCTGGCCAGCATCCACCGAACAGGCGATACATGATCAAACCAATGGAAAATACGTCGGACCGATAGGACGGTTTGCCCATAGCTTGTTCGGGAGCCATGTGTCCCAAGGTGCCTGAGCCAGAACCGCGGACGGTGCGGAGGCTGATCTTGGCGATGCCAAAGTCGGTCAGCTTGATATGTTTGTCCGGGAACAGAATCAGGTTCTCCGGTTTGATATCGCAGTGAATGATTCGCTGTTGATGTGCGTAAGCGGTTGCTTTCAGCAATTGTTCGACGTATTCAAGTGAAAGGCTAACGCTCATGCGGTGCTGCATGCGTCCTGCCAAACAGCTTTCGCCCAGTGGGAAAGCAATCAAGAAATGGTCATCTGCAAAGTCCGCGTTCTTGAGCGGAAGGATGTTGGGGTGCTCCAGGCGGGCGACCATTCGGACTTCCTTACGGAAGTCAGCCATGACGCTGTCGTTGAGATGCTGGTCGAAAGGAACTTTCAGAGCTACGCGAATTCCCTCGACTGTATCCATCGCTCGATAGACTTCGGAGAAACCGCCGGTTCCGATGCGTTCTTCGATCAAGTATTTGCCAACTCGCTGCCGCTTTTTGAACATCCCGCTGCGCTGGCGACTTTTCGATCGCTTCTTTGCCGGAGGTTTGGGGCTGCTGCTGGCGTAAATCTTTAGCTCTGGGTTCTTCACTGGCAGACGCGACAATTCGAGGTGAGTTTCAGAAGCACGTGGCTTTGATATTCATTGGCGAAAATTGCCTTAACCTGAAATCGGCTCACCAGACGCTACAGCATGAATAATTCGTAGAAACGGACAGGTCTCCGCATTTTGAGAGACAACCTGAAACGCCGTCAAGCAACCAGCGTGGCAAGAAGAAAGACCACAGGGAGAGGCGGAAGATGGCGACGGAAAGTCCTTGGTCACCTACCGACAACAGCTATCCGCCTTCAACCCTGTATCTGGTCGATTACCCCCAAAACGATGGGGTCTTAAAAAGGGCGTTGTTTCAGCCGACGCGATCGAACCGTCACAAGAATGCAAGGTTTTGACAGCGTGAGCTTCGACTCAATCCGTTCGCTTCCTCTCACAGAAGCGTCCACATTGTATTGCTTTCGAAAGCGTAATGTGTCCCCTTTTGGCACATATTGCGGTCTAAGGTTGGTACAATGGTCCGCGAAAGCACCGTATCACGGGATAGTGTCTCATGAACTACCTAAATTGAAGCACCCCCCATTCATGTTGGATGACACTGACAAAGCGATTCTCACACAGCTTCAACGCAATTGCCGGCTGACCGTTGCGGAAATTTCCGATCTGGTCAGCCTGTCAAAGTCAGCCTGCCATCGCCGGATCAAAGCCATGGAGGAGGACGGGCTCATTTCCAGCTATGTTGCTCGGCTGGAACCTCGCAAATTGGGCTATTCCATCCAGATGTTTGTAGAGATTTCTCTGGCGACACAAGCCGAGGACGCGTTTGAACAGTTTGAAAAAGCGGTTCGAAGAGTGCCGGAGATTTTGGAGTGTTATTTGGTCGGCGGGCAGTACGATTACCTCTTGCGTGTCATCGCTGCCGATTCGGACGAATACGAGCGTATTCACCGTATGCACATTAGCCGTTTGCCAGGCGTGACAAGGATTCAGTCTTCGCTGTCGCTGCGAACAGTGAAAGCTGGTTGGGCTTTGCCACTGGAGTAATTCCCGTTCCAATGACGGATCGTATTGGTCTCTAACAGATTACCTGCGATCTTGGTCCTGCTCGCGCCCTGTCGCGTTCCGCGTCTTCCTGCGTGGTCGTTGCCTTGCTGCTTAACTGATTTACTTTTCGTCTGGAATAAACGAAATGCTGCGTTTAGAAGTCATCGACTATTTTGATCCCAGCGGAGCTACGATTGTGGCTCGAGTGCCGGAATTCGGAACGGCTGCCATCCAGTCCGGTGCGAAACTGTTGGTTCAGCAGAATCAAGAAGCCGTCTTCTTCTCCGATGGACGAGCCCAAGATCAGTTTGGGCCGGGAAGATAC
Organism: uncultured Pirellulaceae bacterium; assembly: GCA_964411445.1. Taxonomy (GTDB): domain Bacteria; phylum Planctomycetota; class Planctomycetia; order Pirellulales; family Pirellulaceae; genus Aureliella. Next base: position 24,575 of record CAYPLE010000077.1, on the reverse strand, counting down.
ACGCTAACAACGCAGAATATTCCGATACTTACAAAGCTGCTCACCTTGCCTTGGGAGAAATCTCCTTTCCAAGCGTGCGTGTATTTTGTCGGTCGACAGCAGTTCCTCAATCAGGGGTGGGGAACCAAGCAGCCGATTACGATGAAGGATTCTGAGTTTGGAGCCGTACGCATTCGTGGCTATGGCAAGTACTCTTTCCGAGTTACCGATAGTGGTGTGTTCGTAAACGAAGTCGTCGGGACACAAGGGCGAGTATCGACATCGGACGTTTCCAACTATTTGCGTGATGTTGTCGTCTCGGGGTTCTCCGATATGTTGGCAACGGCCAGTATTAGTTTGATGGACCTGACCAGTAGCCTGGATGAACTCGGCGCGGCTGCTAGAGTGAAGATTGGCGAGCGTTTTAAATCGCTCGGGCTCGAGTTGACAGATTTGTTAATTAGCAATTTGTCGCCGCCCAAAGAAGTGCAAGAGGCCATTGACGCCCGCTCAAGCATGGCCATCGTGGGCGATCTGCGCAGCTACACGGCTTATCAAGCGGCTCGCGGGATGTCCCGCCCCGGCGCCGGCGGTGCGGGGGCTGCTGCCGGTATCGCGGCTGGAATGATGCTGCCACCGATCCTGTCTCAAGCCATGCAGGTTACCAACGCGTCTGCTGGGCAGCGTGAATCTTCGAAGCAGCAGCTCGATTTCTCCTTTTTAAAAGATCAAGAGAACGCGACCGAAAAGGAAACGCTTGCGAAGTTCCAAGAGCTTGCACAATCCAACGACTGGAAGGCGGCCCCAGGCGACGGAGGCCTACAGTTGAAGGTCCAAGTTGGGCAATTGCGGTTCCAAACGATTACTGTTACCGCCGATACACTCGACGAAGCTGGTAGTCGTATTGTCAGTATCACGTCAAACTGTGGCCCGGCAACACCTGCTGCAGCCAGCCAACTGTTGGCCTTCAATAGTCAGTTGCTTTACGGGGCATTCGCCATCGTCGATCAGGGGGATGCACCGCAGTTGGTGCTTCGAGCGAATTTGCTGGCAGACACCTTGGATGCTCTGGAAATCACCAAGCACGTTTCGGCGATTGCTTGGCAAGCAGACCAGTTGGAGCAACAGCGTTTTGGCAGCGATAAACAGTAGATTGGGCGACACACTCGATTTTTGGGTGACTGCATTCGTTCCTCTCGGGCGAAACCGATGGTGAATCGTATAGTTTCAAAGTGGAATGCCAATGAGTACCGGCTGGTCGACTTCGGCGACGGACGGAAACTGGAGGAATTCAACGGCGTTTTGCTAGATCGGCCGTGTCCGGCGGCCGAGAACTCTTCACGTTCACGCGATGCGAACTGGGACCGTGCGAAACGCATTAGCAAATCAGGCAAGCAACAGAAAGCGGCGAGGTTCCCCGATTGGACGCTCCCTGTTGATGAAATTGGCATCAAACTGGGGCTGCGGCTTACGCCGTTTGGCCATGTTGGTGTTTTCCCCGAGCAGCTTTCGAACTGGGGTTGGTTGCAACAGCAAGTGCAACGATTGGCCGCTGGCCGCGACGCACTTCAGTGCTTGAATTTGTTCGCATACACCGGCGGCAGCACTCTTGCCCTTGCCCTGGCAGGACAATCGGTAGCCGCGGATGTTCAAGTCGTGCACGTTGATGCAGCACAGTCTACCGTCAAATGGGCAAGTGAGAATGCTGAGTTGTCGGGGTTGCAGTCGGCTCCGATTCGATGGATTGTCGAAGATGCCTCTAAGTTCGCTCAGAGGGAAGTCAGGCGTCGTCGCCAATATCAAGTCATTGTGCTGGACCCACCGACGTTTGGTCATGGGCCCAGTGGCCGACGATGGGACATGCGACTTGAATTGCAAGAGCTTGTCGCAAACTGCTGTCAGTTGCTAGACCCCGGTGGTGGATGCATCCTGTTGACTGGTCACAGCACACTGCCTTCGGACATTGACTGTGAACAGTTGTTGACTTCGCATTTAGAACATGCTGGCCAAAAAATTTCGAATGTCGAGCGCGGGCGTTCTGTCTTGATAAGTCAACATGCGGGCGAGCTGGACGCAGGCTATCTAATTCGTACCATCTGCGCTGGTTAGAGCGTTTCAAGCATGGGGTAGCGTTTCCGCGCCGATTTGAGTTGGCGATTCGTTGGCAGCCATAGATGTCCGTGCGACTCGCAGTGGTTGGTCGTCAATTCGTGGAATTCACGAGCGGACGCTGCCTGCCTCGGCCGGTAATGAATAGAGCTCGTTTGTGCAGGTGCATGAAATTGTGTATGGAGGGTTAGCTAGCTTTGAGGCTTTTTTAGAAAATCGCGATTGCTCGCTTTACACGGCTGCCGCGATTCCTCACAATGCTCTGGCCTGACGCTTGGTGCGACTTGGGCAATTGGCTTTTCCAACGCCGAGCGACAGTTCTCATGTTGCTCGTTGAACATAACAATTTGACGACGGTAGCAGGGATGTTGCGACTTTCCGTTAGCGAGCTGTCCACATATGGTTGGACGTTCGAAGAAGACGTGTTGCATTATCATCAAGCTGGCTTTTCTGCGATTGGCATATGGCGTCCCAAGCTCTCTGACTATGGTGAAGAAAAAGGTGCTGAACTGCTGCGTGAGCACGGTTTGAGCATTTCTTCGCTTCAGTGGATTGGTGGGTTCACCGGCAGCGATGGTCGCAGTTATCGTGATAGCTTGCATGATGCACTCGATACCATTCAACTGGCTGCCGATATCGGCGCGGAAACGGTAACCGTGCTGGCTGGCGGACGGCAGGGGCACACGAAGAACCACGCCAAACGCATCCTCTATTCGGCACTTCGCGAATTAAGCGAAGCAGCACAGGCGGTAGGTGTCCAGCTTGCTTTGGAACCGATGCACATCGGCTGTGCGACTGACTTTTCGTTCATCACATCCATTCCGCATTGCCTGGACGTGATCGCCAAAATCGGGAACCCGCACTTGGGTATGGTCTTCGATTGTTACCACGTCGCTCAGGACATTTCTTCGCTGCAGTGGCTCGAGCCCATCGTGCCCTACGTGCGACTTGTCCAACTCGGAGATGCCCGGCACGCACCGATTGGCGAGCAGAATCGTTGCTTGCTTGGTCACGGTCGAGTTCCGCTTGCCAGGATCATCGCCGCATTCCAGGCATTTGGTTATCGCGGTTTCTACGAAATCGAAGTCGCCGGCCGGGACGTCGAACATCTTTGCTACGAGCAGATTTTGGGGCAGTCCCGCACAGTTGCGCTGCAATGGTAGTAGCTACGTAGTTGGCAACCAATCGCGTACTGCTTGGGCAAAGAGTGGCACCACAACAAGTGGCAATGTCGCTGATCGCGCCATTGTCAAGAGCGGACTTGCCTGAGGCGTTGAACTTCAAAATTGAGACCGCCTGCCGAACCTGCTAAAATTGGAGCTCCCCCTGCCCTGCTCCATCCTACCAGCAGTACCAGCCAACGATGCAGAATCGAATTCAAGCTCGCGATCGAGTCGCCAACCAGTGCTTCATTGGTCGCGCCGTTGATGCTGTGCCCAATAAGCAGCGAACGAGGTCTCTCGCAAATGCGTTTGCGTTTGCCGCTCTCGCACTGCCATTCTGCTGTTCAGCACTAGCGCAGGAATCAGATTCCGCGGAAGAGGCGGCCGAAGGGATCGAGTTCTTTGAAACGCACATCCGGCCGGTCTTGATTGAGAGCTGCTTGGATTGTCACTCATCCGAAACGGAAGTCAGCGGTGGACTGTCGCTTGATTCCCGTGCAGCGTTGGTCGATGGTGGAGACTCAGGTGCAGCCGTTGATTTCGCAACACCGGCGAAGAGTCTCCTGTTAAAGGCGATCTCGTATTCCGACCCAAATCTGCAAATGCCACCCGATGAGCGTTTGTCGGACCAGGTTGTAGTGAAGTTCAAACAGTGGGTTGAGCTGGGGGCTCCGGACCCAAGGCAGCCCGGCGAGGCCAAGTCGCCTGAGTCGACAGCCCTGACAGTTCAGCGAGCGCAAGAGCACTGGGCATATCGACCAGTAGACTTTGAAAACAGTCGCAACCTTGCTCTCGGCATTGATGACTACGTGAACGCTCAGCTCAATCGGAGAGCGCTCAAGTCGACCGACTTGGCCGACCAACGCACACTGCTTCGCCGTTTGTACTTCGACTTAACGGGCCTCCCGCCAACTCACGAAGACGTGCAAATTTACATGGCGGATGCCACCACAGACAAATATGAACGCCTCGTAGAACGGCTGATTTCGTCTCCGGCCTTTGGAGAGAATTTCGCCAGGCGTTGGATGGATGTTGCTCGCTATGCCGAATCGATTACGTTGCGAGGATTCGTGTTGCCGAATGCTTGGCGTTATCGTGATTGGCTGATCGATGCCTACAACCACGATCTTCCGTTGGATGAAATGATCCGTCAACAGATCGCAGGTGACTTGCTGCCGAGCGATTCTGTTGAGCAACGAGCTCAGCAAGTGGTTGCGACAGGTTTTCTGGCGATGGGGAATACAAATCTGGAGCAGCAGGACAAAGAGCAGCTTGAGATGGATTACATCGACGAGCAACTCGAGGTGATTGGTCGAGCTTTCTTGGGGCAAACGATCGGTTGTGCCCGCTGTCATGATCATAAATTTGATCCGATTCCGACGCGAGACTACTACGCGTTAGCTGGAATCCTGCGATCAACCAAAGCTTTCGAACATGATAATGTATCGAAGTGGATCGACAGCCCTTTGCCGTTGCCCGAACATGAGGCCAAAGTCTACGACGATGCAGAAGCTGAGCTAGAGAAGATTAGTCATCGCGAGAAGTCGCTCGCTGCGCAACTTTCTAAGCTCAAGGCCAAGGTCGCTGGCGAAAAACATGTTGGCGTCGAAACACTCGCCGGAATCGTGATTGACAACGTTTCTGCCAAGCTGGTTGGCAGTTGGACTCAGTCGCAGTTTTTCGGCCGAATTGTGGGCGAACACTATATCCATGCGGTTCCCAGTTCGCCAGCAACTGCGACGTTTGAGGCCGCCTCTTTGCCGCCCGGAGAATACGAAGTTCGAGTTGCGTATTCTGCCGCAGACAACCGCAGTCGAAAAGCAAAGATTGACGTTTTCAGCGCTGACGGACAACAGACCAAGATCGTCAATCAGCGTGAAACGCCAACAATCGACGGATTGTGGCATTCTCTCGGTGTCTTTCGGTTTGAGCAGGATGGACAGGCCTATGTGATGCTGTCCACCGAAGGATCCGACGGGCACGTCATTGCTGACGCAGTTCAGTTTTTGCCGCAGAAAGAGACTGCAAACGATCAGGTTGCAGAGGTCGATGATCAAGCGAAGCAAGAAGAAGTGGTCGCGATTGAAGAGCAGTTGGCAGAAGTTGCTGACCGCAAGAAGAAATTGAATGCGATTATCAGCAAGCGTCCCAAATACTTAACCGTTCTTCAAACCGATCAACCGACGGATGTGAAAATCCATGTTCGCGGCAACGTGCACACGCAGACCGAAACAGTTCCGCGTGGTGTCCTGACGGCTCTAGACCCGCGTGTTGAGATATCTGTTGAAAGTAGTGGTCGTTTGGAGCTTGCAAATTGGATCGCTTCACCTCAGAATCCGCTGACTGCCAGAGTCTATGCCAATCGCGTCTGGGGCTGGCTCATGGGCCGAGGACTTGTTGCAAGTCCGAATAACTTTGGGACCACCGGTTTCGCTCCGTCGCATCCCGAATTGCTAGACTTTTTTGCCGTCCGACTTGTTGAAAACGGCTGGTCCACAAAGGATCTGGTGCGTTTGATTGTGCTTTCAGATGCATACAAGCGTTCCGTGGCAGACGATTCGGAAAATGAGTCGACGGATCCCGACAATCAATTCTACTGGCGAGCGCAACAGCGAAGACTGACGGTTGAAATGCTCCGTGATTCGATGCTGATGGCAAGTGGCGAATTGGATTTGACTCGCGGAGGCAAGACGATCCGCGATGGCACTGCAGCAGATTACTCGTACAAACACGAAGGCTCGCGGCGGTCGGTCTATCAGCCAGTGCTTCGGAATTCGTTGCCGCCCTTGTTCGAAGTATTCGACTTTGCTGATCCCAGTGCATCCATCGGAAAACGACCTCGTAGTACCGTTGCTACACAAGCTCTTGCGCTGCGGAATAATCCTTGGGTGCTGAAGAGAGCCGAAGCAACGGCTGAGCGTCTGGTTGGTCTTGCCCAGTCAGAAGAAGTCGACGTCTCAAAAGAGCATCGGTGGTACGTCCATCGGGCGTATGAAATTTGTTTGCAACGGTCTCCCACGCCCAGCGAGCTGGACGTCGCGGTTGATTTTTTGGCAAGCAGTTCAGGTCCGAAACAGGCGAATTTGACACAGCTAGTGCACGCCATTTTCTGTAGTCTGGATTTTCGTTTCCCCCGCTAGACTTGTTTGGTTCTGAGCAGAGGGATTGAAATTCAATGGTGATTTGTCTGATTCGCAACTGGGGTGGCCCAATCGGCTTCGCTAAGCATTGATCGAACAGTCCGGAACAACTGTTCGAATTCGCCACGGGCTGACGGCGAGATTCTGGTTGCCGCGTCCGGCAAGTTGGCAGTGTCGATCCCGCGATCTTGCATCGAGCCGTGAATCGCCTCCATCGCTTTGTAGACAACTTCTGCGGTAAGTTCTGTTTCAAACTCTGGCGTAGCGCCTGGCAATTCACTCACCAACTTACGATAGTCACTCTCAAGTCCAATAAGTTGCTCGTCTGTCATGTCTTCATAGAATTCGTCTGCCATTAGCGGAAGCATGGGGAGTGCGAGGCCATGGATCGTCATGATGGTTTTGAAGTGAGCAAGGCTTTGCAAATCAGTCGCAGCGTCTCGCAACTCGGCGCAGGCTGCTGGAAGCAATGGGACCAAGTGTTGCATCGTCCATTGTGCATAGTCAAATTGTCTGTCGTCTTCCTCCAATAAGAACATCTGGGATCGCGCAAGTAGGGTGGCCAAATGAGCTCGCCCCGACTGGCTGGATATGCGTTTGTTGAGCAACGGCTCCAATTCGTCTTTCGCATTGAGACTGAGATAGACCTCCAGTTCGTAATTTGTCATCCAGAAGACGGAAAGTTCTGATACGGTTGTCTCCAAGGCTTCCTCGGCTGAGCCGGCGTCCGGGGCCGGTGCTGAACTGTCCGGTGCGTCTGTGGGAGCGCCTGAAGGCATGTTGCTTTGCGCTTGTTGAAGGCTGGGTAGAGCAGAAAACCAATCGCGATAGGCTTTCTCGAATACAGTTCGTTGCTCCTTGGATTCCTCGGAGCGTCCAAGTCGGTCCAGGCAGATGGCTCGATGAAGGTCGGCTGAAACAAAGCTCGGAAGAAGGAGTGACATCCCGCTTGCCGGAGCATTTGTTCCTGTTGTCTCAGGTTGCGCCGAATCGGCTCGGCTGTACCACTGCCAGGCAGTCTCTGCATCGCCTAAGCTCAAGTAATAGTGGCCAATCTGTTCCATTTCTCGAGCACCGGTTGGGAGCCAGTGGATGCGTTCAGCCGCCGGCTTTGACAGATCCAAACGCGCCGCGGGATCGCCAGGCGGTAATCCTGCTGAAAGATTGGATAGAACACCACGGAACGGCGGTGTGTAAGTGCCCCATAGCAATAGTTGGTTGTCATCATTGCCCCAACGTGGGAATGTAACACGAAGGCCGCTCAAGATAGCGTTGGTTTCCTTTGGCTCAATCTTGCCGCCAGATTCCGCGACGGCAAAAAGGACATCGTGACTTGCCGATTGCGGCTGAACGATCGTGCAGTATTTGCCAACGGTCGGTGTGACGGAACGGGTGAAGGCAATCGTTTCTTGGTCTGCTGACCAACCTGCGAAGGCGCGCACATCGGGGTATCGCCAGAGTTCTTCCTTGCTGGAAGCACTCACGCATATCAACTCTCCCCCACTGCACATCCCCAGTCGGTCATTGGACGGGTGCCAATGGATGTGGCGTATATTGGTATTGGATTCGAAGACTAACGAAGTATCCGCGTTTTCAGTGACCTGCCAAAGCTCGTGTTTATCGAAGTTCTCGTTGGGCTGTCGCCGCAGGCTTGAGAGCACGAATCGTTTGCTGTCATGACTCCAAACAGGTCGAACAGCCTGGATACTCGCTAGACCATCTACGTCTAAGTCGGCGATTTGAGAAACGTACGAGCTACACCGCAGCCACTGAGAGCCTCCGAAGCGAACCCAGAGTTCAAGTTTTCGATCTGCATTGCTAGTCAGGCAGGCCGCGTTTTGGCCATCAGGTGATATTGTTGCCACCATGGACAAGGCTGAACCGATCAGCGGTTCGGATTTACGTTTCGATGCAACATCGTATTCAAATAAATTGACCGTAGAGTGCGTGTCTCTGTCAACGAACAGGATTTTTTGATCGTTGTCAAACCAGGATATAGCCAAGTTGCCCGCAACGTAGCCTGAGTGGTCAACGTCGGCGCTAAACAGTTCCGTCAGCGAACCTGTAGCTGACGCGCCTGTATCGGAGTGAGCTTGGCCGTTGTCCAAGGCATAGTGCATTACGGTGTAACGGATAGGGGCGGCAAAGAAACGTCGCCCTTGCGGAGCAGCGTCCCATGAGTCGAATGTGACTGGCATCACCGCTTCTGATTCAGTCTTGTCATTGGGATTCCGACGGATTTTCGCCACGCTAAAAATGAGCGATTTTCCGTCTGAGCTGTACTTAGGTGAGCTGACTGCGACGCAATCTGATGCTGGTGTATAGATTTGCTCTAGCGTGCCGGCTTGTTCAACGAAGATGCCGGAAGACCCATGTTGAAAACCAAGGCTCTTTCCATCGTCGCTGATCGAGATGAAGCGGTCTTCTTGGACAGCACTGCTTGAACAGCCACTCGAAACGCCAATTAGAAGGCTGAAGAACAGGAGGCTGCTCGTCCATCGTCCGCGTCGCCACAGGTATTCTTGGCGATTTGCGGGACGCCGTCTGGGCTGGGAAAAGTGGCTGTGGCGCATGATTTCCTCTTGATTGAGCCTGTGTTGACATCAAACGTGAATTGATGGTCACAGGAGAGAAGAAATCGACAACCGCCCAATTATTCCCGTCGCTGGTCAAGGTAATGCAGAAGGAGTTCAACTGCCGGCGCAGAATGAATGCTACTTGCTTTGTTTAGCTCGGCCAAAGAACATCAGGTGTTGCCAAGGCAGTTCGTCGAATTCGCGAACAAGTTCGAAACCGTTTGCTTTGTATTCCTTGAGGATTTGTTTCTTGGTCATCTTGTGAAGGGGTTTGATGGGCACCCAAGGGTCTTCGCCGCGGTACTCCAACAACGCAACTACTCCATCTTCGGAGAGAGACTCACGAATGTGCTCAAGCATTTGTTTCGGATGTGAGAATTCGTGATACACGTCGACCATCAATAAGAGATCGACTTTGCCCTTGGGTAAGTTGGGGTTGATCACACTGCCCAGGATCGGCTCAATGTTCTTTACTTCGGCCTTCGCTGCTCTGGCTTCAAGGAATCGCAACATTTCGGGCTGAATGTCGACCGCCAGAACTTTGCCCTTTTCGCCAATTGCCTCAGCCATCATTAGCGAGTAGAAGCCATTGCCGCAGCCCATGTCGCAAACGGTCATGCCGGGTTTCAGCTCCAGTGCTTCCATGACGACACTGGGGCGTTCCTCTTTCTCGCGTGATTCTCGGATCAGCCAGCCCGCGCCGTGATAACTCATCGTTTGGGCAATTGTTCGCCCGAAGAAGGTAGGCCTGGAGCGAGGGATCTTCTCCTTGAGTTTTGCGTTTTCGTCGTCTGCTCCAATTTCGTTGTAAATGCTGAGGACGCCAACGGCAACGACTGCGATCACAAGAATGATCGACAGGCGAAAAAGTTGACTGCGCCGAGGTTTAGGTGCGACCATTAGTTTTCTTTCGTTGCAAAGTTGGACACTTCAACTCTAGTCAGCACGGCAAGGCACTCGGGAGTAAGTCGGTTTTGGGATGTAAGCCAATCACGATCGCACAAGTGCATGGAAAGCCTGGTGCAGTTGTTTCGTGGTCGCTCCGACCATTCCGTCGCCGATAACGCGGTCGTCGACTTTAATCACCGGGATGACCTCTGCCGCGCTTCCAGTTAAGAAGCATTCGTCTGCCGTGTAGACGTCGTGACGAGAGAGCGAAATCTCGGCAACGTCGATACCTGCCTGGCGAGCGAGATCGATGACAGCGTTTCGCGTGATGCCTTCAAGGATTCCTGCATCGATTGGCGGCGTCTCCAATCGCCCCTTGCGAACCAGGAAGATATTGTCGCCAGTGCACTCGGCAATCTCACCTTTGTGATTCATCATCAAGGCTTCTTGGCAGCCAGCTTTGAGGCCCTCAACCTTGGCCATGATATTGTTCAGATAGTTGAGCGATTTGATTCGTGGATTCAACGCGGCAGGGTGATTTCGAATGGTGGATGCCGTGATGATTTCAAGTCCGTTGTCGTACAGCTCTTGGGGATAGAGTGCAATCTTATCGGCGATCACAATGACTTGAGGATCAGATGTGCGGGCAGGGTCGAGCCCGAGTGCTCCGGCACCGCGTGTCACGATGAGTCGAATGTATGCATCGGAAAGTCCGTTGATTTCGATGGACTTGTTGACCGCATCAGCCATCTCTGACTTGGACATTGGGATCTTTAGCAGAATGGCGTGGGCCGATTCGTACAAGCGATCAATGTGCTCTTCATGCTTGAAGACCTTGCCGGAATACGCTCGCATTCCTTCGAAGACGCCATCGCCATAAAGCAAACCATGGTCGTATACACTGATCTTCGCTTCAGACTTTGGGAAGAACTGGCCACTAATGAAAATCTGAGGTTCGGACATAAATCCAACTTGCGAGAGTGATTGAGCTATTGGAAAGACTGTTTTGAGTGGAAAGTCAGCATGGTGGGCGCGGCGACTATCCGAGGCGTCTTGATTGTATCAACTTAGCCACTGATTTTCGGCTAGGACCCTAAAACGAAAAAACACCGACTCAACCGAGTCGGTGCTTTGACAAGCAATTTGCTTGTTTGGTTCAGAGTAATCGTCGCCGGGACGTCTTATTTGCAGCTACCAGGGGGCACGCACGGGGTAAACGCCAAACTGCGAAGTGCTGCTTGGCCAAGGCGGGGTTGCGTAGAAGGCTCCCCCGGCGCTTGGAGTCGCAGCGCGACCGTATTGGTGATAGGTGGGCGTCATCGTATTTCGCGAGACACCCCACGAATAGTTACTCTGCATGATCGCCGTCGGCGGGACGACTAGAGCAGTTGGTTGTCCATACTGCAGATAGTAGTGTTGCCCGTGCCACGGTCGATTTGCTGCATGACGTTGAGCCCAGGAATCACCGAAGCTAGCCGGCGAGAATCCTCGGCGATATCTTTCGGCTTTGGCAGTCGAGCATGTGCTTGCGAATGCGATGCATAACAAGCTGAATATGAGAGCGGTTCTCATCGGAATTCTCCTGATTGAGGCTGAACCCCACGCGATCGCAAGCACCGTTTGAGTCTAACGCCATCCCCTTCACTAGGGACGCGGCAAACTGATGGACTTGAAAATTCCTTTGACGGAAGTTCGCACTGGGGACGTGGAGTAGTGGATTTTGGTCGAGTTCAGGCCGCGCCCATGGTCATAGTAACTGTGGTAGCGATCTGTGTGCCGGTGCATCATTTCGTGCGGGTATAGGCCTTCGTACGTAATGTACGTGTGACCCACCCAAGCTGGAACGGGAACCGGTGAAATGTACATTTGAGCCGTCGCTTGATTTGCGTAGCCTTGAGTGTACTGATTTGCGAACAATTGCTGGCCAACACTAACATACTGCTGAGCCGCAGCCGTTGATGCTGTGCTAGCTGCCGCAACGAGAACTGCAACGCCTAAAATCCGTTTCGCGAGTTGCATGATGGAGCACTCCCCTTCCTGGGTTGGTTTTGCCCGCTTGGCTGATTTGACCGAATGGGCGTCAGCAAACTTGAAGGTTTTTCAACTACCAAGTTCACAAGAGATTCTGTGGTTTCGAAGGTCCAATGGCGAGCCCTGGCTGCCTTGCCGTTGAAGAACCTATCCGAGAGCCGATCGACGACCTGCAAGCCGCAGACCAGATCGGCTGCTCGGATAGGTCCTAAGCACGCACGTTTTTCCGCCTGCGCTTAGCCCGCTGTCGTCCCTTATCGTCGAGCGGGAAGTAACTTCCGCAAACTTAATCTGATGGCAGGCACAGCTTGTTCGGTCGCTACAGGAGGCCAATCGTTAAAGTCGGTGGCCACCCTAATGGCTTGTCGCCGCCCAGCCAGATGTGGCCACGAATGTCGACCAAGACTCAAATCCGCAGTGGACGCTAGACCGCCACGGCAGGGCAGTTGCGGAAAAACGAAACCACCGACTACTGAGCTCAAAAATTTTTTCGAATCATGCTAAGATACGCCGCTCGCGAGGCGTTAAAGTCTTCCCGTCTTACGCATTTGAACAGGCTGCTTGAATGAATGGATCGTTCGTTGAGCGGCACCATTTCGAGTTCGATGCAGAATTCGATACGACAAAGAAAATGCGACACAGGATGGGTAGAAACGTTTTAACGTCAGGCCAATGGCTGCTGTGGAGTCAGTAAGGCCGAGTGTTCTTGCTGGCACCCGTTCGAAGTCCAGCCAGAGTCCGGCAAACAATCCAGCCGACTGCGACGATTGTGACCATTGCCAAAATTCACGACCAATACGACTCATAGAGATACCACTTTTCAACCGACCGAATGAGGCAAGGCCATTGTTCGGCGCGAGAGGTTAGCGACAGGGAGGTTCAATTTCGATGGCGAAACGCGGAAGCGGTGGTAGAAAGAGTGGCAAAGGGCGAGGCAAAGCTGCTTCCGATCTGTTTGCAAATGCAGATCAGCAGGGGATCGAGCCCGTCCCCTTGCGGAGTGCGGCGCAGGAACGCTACCTAAATTACTCGCTGTCGGTTATCACCAGCCGAGCGCTTCCGGATGTCCGCGACGGTCTTAAACCAGTGCAGCGGCGCATCCTCTACGCAATGGATCAGTTGAACATCGGCGCTGAATCGAAGCCACGAAAATGTGCGTTCGTTTGCGGTAATGTGACAGGTAACTTTCACCCGCACGGTGAGTCTTCGGTCTACGATGCTCTTGTGCGCTTGACTCAGCCTTGGCAAATGCGCGCGCCACTGGTCCAAGGCATAGGGAACTTTGGTTCAATCGACGGCGACAACGCGGCCGCCATGCGTTACACAGAATGTCGCATGTCACAAATGGCCGCGGAAATCCTTCGCGATCTCGGCCGAAACATCGTTGCTCATCGCCCGAACTATGACGGAACTCGCGTTGAACCGGTTGTTCTTCCAAGTCGCATTCCGAATTTGCTGGTCAACGGAGCAACGGGTATCGCGGTCGGCATGGCGACAAACATGCCCCCGCACAATCTCGGGGAAGTCTGCAGAGCGCTGCTCAAGCTTCTAGCCGATCCCGATATCAAGGATTACCAACTGGTCGCCAACGATGCAGTTCAAGGGCCCGATTTCCCGACGGGCGGCCAGATCATTAACACCAAGGAAGAGTTGCGCGAGATCTATCGCACGGGCCAAGGCTCGATCAAGATGCGTGGCACGACCGAGTCGGGTGAAGAGACCGCAAAGAATAAGACGCTGCAGATCACTTCCATTCCCTACGGCGTGAACAAAGCCACCTTGGTCGAGCGAATCGCGGAGATCGTCATGAGTAGCAAAATGCCACTCATTGAGGACGTGCGAGATCTCTCGACTGAGGATATTCGTGTCGACCTGACGTTGCGAAAGGACGCCGACGAAGCCAAGGTCTTGGCGTACCTCTACAAGCACACGTCGCTTCAGACGAACTTTAATGTAAACATGACCTGCCTCGTCCCAACGGAAAATCCCGAGGTTGGGCGGCCGGAGCGATTGGGGCTGAAAGAAATCCTGTGGCACTTCTTGCATTTTCGTTTGGAGGTCGTGACGGCGCGACTCGAAAATGAGCTAGAGGGACTGCTTCGCAGGATGCACATTTTAGAAGGCTTCATCCTAATTTTTGACGCCCTGGATGAGATCATTCGAATCATCCGAAAAAGTGAAGGAAAAGCGGACGCAGCCCAGAAGATTATGAAGCGGTTTCCTGCAGACGATGGCGGCTTGGACGAAGAACAAACCGATGCAATCCTTGAATTGAAACTGTACCGTCTTGCTCGCCTGGAAATTAATTTGATCCGCGATGAATACAACGCGAAAAAGAAGCGAGCACGAGAAATCAAACGGCTGCTGGCCGAAGACACGCTGGATACGATCACTTCAGGGCGTTGGGGGATCGTTCGTGATGAAATCAATGAAATTATCGATCGCTACGCCAAGCTCAAAGACAATGCGCGGCGGTCGCAGATCGTAACCGCCCAAGAGGAACCCGAGTATTCAGCCGAGGACTTTATCGTCGCTGAAGATTGTCACGTGCTGCTCAGTAGCGACGGTTGGGTCAAACGTCAGAAGCAGATTGTCGACCCCAGCAAGAGTCGTCTTCGCGAAGGAGATACCGTGTTGGCCTGCGTCGCCGGTTCAACACGCTCAACCATCGGCTTCTTTTCATCGCAAGGCGTTTGTTATACAGCCAGGTTCATCGATATCCCAGCTTCGACGGGTTACGGTGAACCCATTCAAAAGCTTTTCAAGATGAAGGACGGCGAACGCATCGTTGCGGCTGTTTCATTCGATGATCGTGTCATAGGCAACATTCACGAAGACCCGAAGCACCCAGACCTCTGTCCGGAAGTCCACGGGTTTGCGGCGGCCAGCAACGGTTTCGCACTGCGTTTCGGACTTGCAGGATTCGCAGAACCATCGACGCGAACCGGCCGTCGCTTCTCGCGCGTTGCGGCAGGCTCTGAGATCATCGGATTTACGCCGATTTCCGGTTCCGAGACAGTCTTGGCCATCACCGCGGAGTGTCGAGCAATCGTGTGTGCAATCGATGAAATCAACTATCTATCGGGGGCCGGCAAAGGCGTGATGTTGATCAAGCTTTCCAAGACAGATCGGTTGCTTGGATTCAAAGCTTCTGAAGGTGATCGCGATCTGCTAGTGGTTGAAACCAATCGCGGAGCGAAAAAGACCATCTCGACCGTCAAGTATCGCGTTACGGGACGGGGTGGGCGAGGAACTGAGATTCAAAAGAATGGCAAGATCGCCAAAATCATTATCGATCCGCCTAGCGCTCCGCCCGCTTTCGAAGAATAGTTCATTGCAAGTCATTGCTTCTCGAATTTCCGCTCCAGACGCGGCATTGCAACCAGATGAATCGCTAAGGAACTCGAATGGCTACAGCTTCTAAGAATTACAGTGCAGATGATATCGTCGCGCTCGAAGGACTTGAGCCCGTACGCAAACGTCCTGGTATGTACATCGGTGGAGTTGGCTCAACCGGCTTGCACCACCTAATCTGGGAGATTCTCGACAACTCCGTTGACGAAGCGATGAACGGACACGCGTCCGAAGTGACCGTAACATTGCACAAAGATGGTCGCACAATCACCGTTGCAGACAACGGTCGTGGCATTCCCGTGGACAAGAATGCGAAGACCAAGAAAAGCGCCCTTGAAATGGTGCTCACCATGCTTCACGCGGGCGGTAAGTTCGAGGGTAAGAACTACAAAACGTCGGGCGGTCTACACGGCGTCGGCGCGTCTGTGGTGAACGCTCTATCCAAGCACTTGCAGGCGGTCGTGCGCCGCGACGGCGCGCAGTACAAAATGGAGTTCGCCCAAGGAAAAGCGACTTCGAAACTTCAGAAAGCCAAGGGAGCCTTTCGTGGGTCGGGAACGACCATCACCTTCACGCCAGACCCGACCATTTTTCCCCGCACGGAATTCAATCCAGAAACCATCCGATCTCGCCTGGAAGTCACCAGTTTTCTGCACAAGAATGTGCGCGTGATTTTTGTCGATGAAGTCGGAAAGAAGCGGGAAACTTTCCACCACGAGAACGGGATTGTCGACTATCTCAAGAAAGTTATCGACGATCGCAACGCCCGAAGCATTCATGACGCACCGTTTACCCTCTCGAAAGATGGTGATGAGCGAGTTGAAGTTGCTTTAAAGTGGACCGAATCGACTGACGAACACGTTCGGTCGTACGTCAACGGGATCCCAACAGGTTCAGGCGGCTCGCACGAAAATGGATTTCGGGCCGGTTTGAGCAAAGCGGTTCGAAACTACTTTGAAACGCACTCGCTCATCCCTCGGGGCGTCAAGATCACCCACGAAGATATCCGTGAAGGAGCTGTGGCGATCGTCTCGGTCTTCATCGCAGAACCGCAATTCCAAGGGCAGACCAAGGACAAACTCAATAATCCCGAGGTGCAACCGATTGTTGATTCGGCGGTTCGCGCAGCTCTAGAACAGTGGCTCAACAACAATCGAACTGTTGCCGAAAGTGTGGTCGCCAGAATCATCGCCGCAGCCCGAGCTCGCGCAGCCAGTCGCGCAGCCAGTGAATCCGTTTCGCGTAAATCGCTCACCTCTCGCGGTGCCATGTTGCCCGGAAAGCTGAGTGATTGTTTGGCGGCTGGTCGCGGGAATTCTGAACTGTTCATTGTCGAAGGTGACTCAGCCGGCGGCAGCGCGAAACAAGGACGAGATCGCAATCATCAAGCGATTCTGCCGTTAAAGGGTAAAGTGCTCAATACAGAAAGTGCCACGCTGAAAAAGATTCTGGAGAACAAGGAAATCCAGGATATGGTGACTGCGATTGGTTGCGGCATCGGAAAAAATTACGATGGATCTAAGATTCGCTACGACCGAATTATCCTCTTGGCAGATGCTGATTCAGATGGACACCATATCACAACGTTGCTTCTAACGTTGTTCTATCGGCATATGCCGGGACTGATTGCCGATGGCCGCATCTATATCGCGGTGCCTCCCCTGTATCGCATTGATATTGGTAAAGAAACGCACTGGGCGGCCGATGATCCGGATCGCGATCGAATTCTTGCTGGCGCGGACAAACGTTCTAAACCAGAAATCACGCGGTTCAAAGGTCTTGGAGAGATGATGCCCAAGACGCTTTGGGATACGACACTCAATCCAGCTACGCGACGGTTGCTTCGAGTCGAAGTGGATGATCAGCTTGAGACCGATCGCGTTGTCTCGGACTTGATGGGACGCGATGCTTCGGCGCGTTTCCGATTCATCATGGACCGGGCCGAGGATGCAGAAGAGCTAGACGTTTAGTGCTAGTACCTTGCGTTCTTCTGCCTCACGAGGTTGAACTAACTACTGGCGGCTCTTGTCGTGAGTTGATGCGTCGAAGACAAACGTCGGCTTGGTCACGATGGAGCGAGCAGCGCCGACTGGGGCGATTGGCTTCGGGCCCGGTGTAAGCCGAATTGGCGGTGGTGCGATATGCAGCCGCAGTGGTCCGTAGCAGTTGTTGAACTGGTCGATGAAGTCTTCGGCGTCGACTTCAGGTAGGCAGATTGAGCCTACAATCTTTTTGTCCTGCCGAATCTGACCTTCGGGCGCATTTCGCATTAGACTCGACATAGTGATGCTCGATAGATGCAATTGAAAGAAAGATGGCCGTCGATTTCTTTATAGCCATCCTCCGCAGTCCTTGCTACGGGAATGTGTCTTGGTTTGCGCCGATATTTCAACTCAAGCCTACTCCAGCGCACTGCCTATGGGGATGGGCAGGGACAGGGGCGGGGTTGCTATCGTTAACTGCTTGGGCTCGACAGTTGGTTTGCTCCGCGGCCCGGCTGACGTTCATCTATGCAGGCGAAAGTTTCGGCTGCGATTAGGGCTGAATCAACGGCTGGCGTTCAGCGTATCTTCCGATTTTACGACAGAGTGGGCCAAGTTCTGTTGTCCCAAGATCGTCGTCAATATCTGGCAGCATGGCTTTTATTTCGGACACGATTTCCGGATTCTGTTTTGCTACGTTGGTCGACTCCGCGACGTCTTCGTCAAGATGAAATAACTGCTCGGACTTTAAGATCAGCTTCCACGGACCCTTGCGAATTGCTTCAAGTCGAAAGCCTTTGAAGTAAAGGAACACGTTGTGGCCGCGCCCGTCGTCAAAGAGCACCGGCTCCAGGCTGCGTCCATCAAGCTTGACTTTTGGCAACTCTCCACCGCTCAGGGAAGCAGCGGTTGGCAAAAAGTCCATCATGCTAGTAATGGCGTTGGTCGAGCTGCCTGGGCTAATCTTACCTGGCCAGCGGGCGATCGTTGGGACGCGAATTCCGCCTTCCCAGGTCGACGCTTTGGCGCCGCGAAGTGGAGTGTTGCTGGCACCATGCCGAGTTGCACCGCCATTGTCGCTGGTAAAAATCACAAGCGTTCGATCATCCAGGTCGGCATCTTTGATGGCTTTCAATATCTCACCGACGCTCCAATCAACCTCCTCAACCCAATCGCCGAACAGTCCGTTCTTGCTGCGGCCACGAAACTCGCCGCTAGGGTAAAGAGGAAAGTGGACGGCAGTGTGGGCAAAATACAGAAAGAAGGGTTGTTCTTTGTTTTCGTCAATGAAGTGAATAGCTCGTTCGGTGTAGCGGTGTGTGATTGACTCTTGCACTTCTCCGGTGACTCGTTCAACGACTTCGTTTCCATCGAGTAGCGGCAGCGGTGGCTGTGCGTTGCCGCGGAGTCCGTCTTCCGGGATCTCATCAATCGTTTCAGTTTTACGAGACGATTTCTTAGGCGCGCCAAAATTGCTCTTCGATCCATCTTCGGCTGTGCCCATGTCGTTTGAGTAGGGGATCCCGAAGTACTGATCGAATCCCTGTTGAAGCGGTAAAAATGGTGGTTGGTCGCCCAAGTGCCATTTTCCGACACAAGCGGTTGAGTAGCCTGCCTCTTTCAACACTTCAGCGATCGTAACTTCTTTAGGGTGAAGTCCTACGGCTGAATTGGGGAAGAGTACGTGTTTGATTGGCAAGGCGCGTTTGGGATAACAACCTGTCATCAGTGATGCGCGGGACGGCGAACACACAGGTGCGCCGTAGTGGCTTTTCAGCAACCGCCCTTCTTTGGCCATTCGGTCGAGATGCGGCGTGCTCTGCGTTTGGTTGCCAAACGGTCCAATGTCGCCATAGCCAAGATCGTCAACATTGATGATCACGATATTAGGCTTATCGGGTTGTTCGGCCTGGGCGACGGGGCAGCACAGGAGACTGAACACAAAGACGGTCAACACTGGGATCGATCGTGACATGCGAATTCTGCTTCTGTCTGGAGCATGCGAAACGGCCTAGGAGCAAATTGGGCTGACGCGATTCGGAAGACTGTCTCGCGCCGGCAGCGGCTATTCAACTGGAAAACCACGTTTTCGAAGCAACGCTCTAGTATCGACGTCTCTCCCTCGAAACGCACGGAATGCATCTGCTGGGTCAACGGTATCGCCAACGGACATGATTTCCTCGTAGAGTTTCTTTGCGACCCCTTTGTCGTAAAAGCTACCAGCTTCGATGAAGGCCTCGGCGGCGTCAGCCGTTAGCGCGTCGGACCACAGATAGCTGTAGTAGCCAGCCGAATACCCATCGCCGGCAAAAATGTGTGCGAAGTGCGGTGTGCGGTGGCGCATCACGATTTCTTTGGGCATTCCAAGATCAGCGAGCGTCTCACGTTCAAATTTGTCCGGGTCGATCGTCTCCAGTTGAGACAGGTGCAACTTCATGTCGACAAGAGCGCTTGCCAAGTACTCAACGGTTGCAAAGCCTTCGTTGAAGGTTGCAGCCCGGTTGATTTTCTCAAGCAGTTGCTCAGGCAAGGGCTCGCCAGTCTGGTAGTGAACCGCAAACTGATTCAATACCTCAGGAGTAGGTAGCCAGTGCTCATTGACCTGCGACGGAAACTCAACGTAGTCTCGTGCGACGTTCGTCCCAGACTGCGATGGATACTTCACATTCGAAAGGAGTCCATGAAGTGCATGCCCGAATTCGTGAAACAGGGTGTCGGCATCGTCCCAGGAAATCAACGTTGGCTTTCCTGCAGAACCTTTAACGAAATTGCAGTTGTTCGAAACGATGGCGATGGATGGTTCCCCTAGCCGCTCTTGGGCTTGGTAGTCGGTCATCCAAGCGCCCGAGCGTTTGCCGTCACGGGCATATGGGTCGAAGTACCACAGTCCCACCAATTCTCCTTGGGCGTCATCGACTCTCCAAACTCGAACATCTGGATGAAACACGGGGACGTCGCTGATAGGTGTAAATTGCAGGCCGTAAAGTTGCCCGGCAGCCCACATCATGCCCTCTCGCAGCTTCTCCATTTGCATGTAGGGCTTGACTAGGTTGAAATCCAGATCGTATTTCTCCTTGCGTACCTTTTCCGCATAGAATCGATAATCCCAAGGTTCAATAGTAATGCCATCAGTGTCGGCGATGCGCTGCATGTCGGCCACTTCTTCTTTTGCCCTCGCAACAGCTTTGGGCCAAACCTTCATCATCAGGTCCATGGCGGATTCGGGCGTCTTTGCCATTTGAGGTTCGAGCCGCCAATGCGCGTGCGATTCGTAGCCGAGCAGTTCTGCCCTTGCCGATCTGAGCCGAAGGATCTCCGAGATGATTGCGTTGTTGTCTCGCGCATCACCGTTGTCGCCTCTGCTGTAGTAGCGGTCCCAAACTTGTTTTCGCAGGTCGCGGTTTTCGGAATACGTTAGAAACGGATCCATCGAGCTACGAGTATTGGTGATGGCCCACTTGTCAGGCTGCCCCTTAGTGGTAGCGGCCGTCTTCATCGCAGCAACAATACTCTGCGGCAGGCCTGCTAGATCAGATTCGTTTTCGATCCAGGAAACGTAGCCGCCTTCGTCAGCGAGCACGTTCTGGCTAAACTCGGTGAAGAGCGTTGCGAGTCGAGTATTGATTTTCGATAGGCGTGATTTCTGACTGTCGTCCAATTGGGCGCCCTGTCGAACAAACCGTTTGTAGTAGTCTTCTACCAAACGCTTTTCGGCCGAATTCAACCCGTCTTGTCCACTCTGATGCACCGAAGCGATCCGCCTGAAGAGCTGCGTGTTCTGGATCACGGAGTCCTGGTGAGCGGTCAGCATCGGGACAACCTGTTTTTCGATGTCCGGCATCGGGCCGACATTCAAATTGGAAGAATGAACGTCGAACAGAGTCTCCAATCGTCGAAGCGCCTTTCCGCTTTCCTCCAGGGCAACGATCGTGTTTTCAAACGTCGCGGGTTCGCTCGATTCGGCAATCTTCGCAATGTCCTGCTCGGACATTGCAATGGCGGCTTTGAAAGCAGCGGGAAACTCAGCAACGTTGACTCGATCCCAAGGCGGAACGCCTCCATAAGGGCCTGACCAAGGTTGCAGTACCGATTGAATGCTATCCGAAGTGAGGGCCACATCGGCCTCCTGCGCGTTTACGGGGCAATAGGATGCTACAAGAATAGAACCTGGTCCAGCTACGATCGCTGCCAGGACAGTGAACAAGTTGGCTCGCTTTATCATTGCTTACTCATCAGAGAGAGAATCCAGAGAGACAACAGCCGCTGAGCTGCATACAGAACAATACGATGAATGATGTAAGACCGATCGACGGCTCAAGGGAACGCCCTTTGCGCTGTTCCGCGGCGGTCGGTTCGAACATTTTGCGGTTGGCGGAATCAAATTTCGAAACTTCCGCCTCAGATGATACCGCATCCTTGCCCAAGTGTGGGGACGCGCGAGCCCGGATGGCAGCGGCAATTAAGCTTTTGGGAAGAAGTGTTGCGAACGTTGCGACTCAACAAATTCGCCTATGGAAAGGCTCCGCGGCGAACCAAACTCATCCTTGATGCTGGTCCTTCGTGGACGGCAACCGCAAAAATGCAGGCATTCGTGGCGGTACGAGAATCAATGTTGCGAGCACCACCGCCCCGAACAAACAGTAGCCAACGAGGAAATACTGGGGCGGAAAGTCGAAGAAAAGCACATTGTGCGAAAGCCGACCGATGAAGCTACCCTCGTTGAACGATTGCCCCGCTTCAGCTCTGAGATAATACTCGAGTGTCGTGAGCGGACACGTGATCGAAAGCAAGGCTTCGACGACCACAATGCCAATCATACTTAGGTGGGTGAATCGGAACCATGGATTGCGAATCCAACGCCAGTTCATCAAACGGCCGACCAGGATTGCCAGCAACCCAAGGACGACGAAACCTACGTAGGCCAGATGAATGGCGACGACCGTGTCAGCAAGGAAGGCATAGATGTTCATGCCTGATAAGAAACCGAATACCGGTAGTCTATTCCATCGAGCTCTAAGAATTCCAGGGTGGAGTTGGCAACGCGATCGCGAGGGGGAAAAAGATGGTGCAGGATAGACAGTCTCGAAGATGATCTTCTTGAATTCAGTGAACCGGTCCATGAGGTCACGAGGACTGATCCGCTGGCACTCACCAATCATCTACTTTTCGCCGGCTGAGTCTCTCTCGCGGTTTGCTCTGTGGTCCCAATTAAGGGCAAGGATCACTTCACAAAACGCACTCAACCAAACTAGCTGTCTCTCCTGCACCTTACACAAGAACATGTTGCCCGCACATTCATTGGTGTTTCGTTGTTCTACGTGGAATCTTGTAAAAAGTTATCGGGAAAGCACGAATTCGAGCCTGGAATTTACATCGTCTGCCAAGCCCCCCCTGCTGGCAGCAGGGCCTCGGGCGCAACGAGCCTGGATCTTGTGAAGTGGAGTCCCGCACTCTCGATTTTGCACTCAATCGTCTGCTCAATGCAGCCATTCGCCAAGGGCTGCAGTCGCAACTCAGCATCAACCGTCGGAGTGCCTGGAGTCCGCAACTTGGCTGCAATGCGAACGTCTTCATCACTCGGATCGAAGGAAACCGTTGCAATTGTGTTGTGGAGCATGCTACTGAAATGGCGAGAATCGATGGAACGACGTGTTTTGTTCACGCTAGGTGTGTCGGTACAAGTCGCGGTAACTGGTCCGTTTGCGCTACCATGCGATACGGATTGAACTGTTGGGCCGCGTGGCTGAGTCGTTTTGGTTGGCACATGAAAAAGCGTTCGAATCGCGCCCGAATCAATCTTGTCGACCAAGTCGGGGGTAATGCGGTGCATAATGACACTGGCATTCAGCACGGCGAATTCTGGCAGGCGAAATAACGACTGCAAGTCAGGGTCTTCGGTCAAGTTTAGCTTCGGCGTAAAACCGCACGCAATCGAGCCTTTCAAGGTTGCGAGTGCCTCTTCATGCTGCCCTTTGATGGCAAGTGCACAGGCTAAGTTGTACGTTGCAACCGGCTTCACGGAGTCGAACGTTTGAGCGAGCTTGTGATAACTAATCGCTTCGTCGATTTGTCCGTTCGCATGCAATGCATATCCAAGGAAAAAGAGCGCGTCGGCATTGTCGGGGTCTTTCTCGACAAGTGGTCTCAGCAATGCGACGGCACGATCCCAGTCGCATTGCAGAATTGCAGCGTTGATCTGAACCCGATATTCTTCTGCGTCCAGATTCAATTGAGCGGTATAAATTGGACTGGAGGCCCATCGCATCCCCGGCAAAATGATTGCCGCTGAAATGATGGCGATGCACCATGTCAAACGCTGAGTGCGCCGGGCACCGGTTGGATTGGAGAGTCGGAAGAGTCGTTGCTGTGTGATTTCTACGGGAGACATCCCCGAGCCCACGGGTAGCGGTCGGCAAATGGCACGCATCTCCAGGACTCGCACCAAGCTTTCGCCGTAGTCCGCGGGAGAGATTTTCAATGATGAAAGCACCTCTTCATCGCAGCAGCGTTCACACAAGAGTTGTGCATGCCGACCAAGCCACCAAACAAGTGGATGAAACCAGCACATGATCTGCGCGACGAACTGGACGTATCCCCAAGCCGCATCACCTCGCCGAGCGTGGACGAGTTCATGGGCAAGTACAGGTGTTAGTAAGCGATCTGACCAGTTTGTGACCATTGCTTGTGGAAGAATTAACGTTGGGCGGATGAAACCAACACAAGCAGGACCGTAGTTCTCGGGCGAAATCATCACGCGAACTCGGCGCTTCACACCGAGTTGACTGGCCAGATGGTCTGTCGACTCGCGAAACGTTCGGCAAGCCGGCGTGCATCGAGCGACGATTTTTGCGACACGCTGGTACTTTCGCGCTGCGTAGCAGAACAATAGCGTGGAGCCGGCAGCCCAGGTACTCAGCGTCATGATTCCCCAGAATGGAAGTCCGAAGAAGGTGGACTGCTCTGAGGCCGTAGTGGCACACTCCAGTGTTTGCTTGAGCCGAACGATTGCATCACTTTCCAGGATGTTCAATTGCGGCGAAAACGAAAGTCCGCTGTGTAGCGTAAACAGCCCGGCTGGACTGGTGATTAGCGGCGGGACAATGCACTTTGCCAGCGCGAGCATGCAAATCAAGAACGCCAAATGTGGTAGTCGGCGGCTTGTGAAACGGATCACGATGGCCGCAATCACGATCGCGACGCTCAGTTGCAGCAAATGGGCCGTCGCAAACTGTAGAACTTGACTACTGCTCATCATCACTCCCCTTCTCGCGATGAAGACGTTCCACGATTTTCATCAGGTCCTGAATCTCTTCAGCTGAAACGTCTCGGGAATCAACGAGATGGCGAACCATG
>CAYPLE010000076.1:1692-31339 GCA_964411445.1 uncultured Pirellulaceae bacterium | reverse complement strand
TGTTTTGGAGCCGAGGGCTCACGCTTCAAGGCAAAAGCGGTGCGGTACGCATGGGAGCTGGAAATCTATCACGAACGCTTGGAAAACTTTCCGATTTGAGACTATTTGCATCAAGTTGAAACACCGCAAGGGTGGCCTTGGATACTGCACACAGGGACAACCGCAGGTTGGGCATCGCGCTGTCCACACTTTTGAAAGGGCTTTTCGGCAAGCAGGACAATAATGCCAGAATTACACTGCGGCGATTACTACTTTCTGGTGGGTTGCATGCTGCATTTTGAGACTTGGCATGGCGCAAGCATACATGTCACAGGAGAAATTGCGGCTTATCGCCGCTGGCATTTTATTCGTCCTTGTTTTCTGTTTGCCCGTTTTGCCGGAGCCCCCCATGTTGCGATCATCTTGGTGTCCCTTTTTGTTATTGGCGATCGCGTTTTCTTGCCAGAGGGCGGATGCACAGTCGCCCGGCGATAGCGTTCAAGCGGTGGCACCTCCAGCAGGGGCGACTTCTGCAATAGATTTCATCAATCCGTTGCATCAAACTAGCTGGGTTCATGCAAACGCAAATGGTGAAATTGAGCTTACCGTACAGCAGGTTGAAGGGGCCAATCCACGTGGGCTGGCGAACGCAATCGTTGTGATTGGCCAGTCAGGAAAACGCCTCTTATCAACGCGACTCAACGCGGAAGGCCAATCGAAGGTTAAGGGCTTGACGCCTGGCGCGTATGCGATTCAGGTTGTCGGGGATGGCATCTTTGCCGCGACTTCGATCCACGTCGTTGCAAAAGCGAACGAACACATTGGCTCGAAAGTGAAATTGAATGCGGCGAGCATTCCACAAGTGCTGATGCGAGAGGCATTGGCGGCAGGCTGGGTGCCCGTAGTAAGCGAGAGCCCGGAGGCATACTATCGGCCTTTCCTGACCGATCCGGTGATGGGACGCCGTGAGTTCAACGAAGCGCCGACCATTGAGCTGATTGATGGGAAGATTTACGGTCAAGTGTCCAAGCCGGGTTGGCGAATTGCTGAGCAGGATCTTTCGGGAACGCGAGTTGTCGTGTTTCAACATGGACGCAAGGTACGGGAAGCGGTTGCCGCGCAAGACGGCAGTTATGCAGTTTCTCTTGCACCAGGCGAATACTCCATCATTGCTCACGGCGACGATGGTTTTATGGCGACGGCTTTCATAGCTGTGGATCCAGAGCGGAACGCCGTACCCGCTCGACCGGCAGTGGGCAGAGCGACTCTCGAGGCAACATTCCAGTACGTCTCGATGCGTCGTCGCGGACTCTTCGGGCGTCGGAATCGCGGTTGCTGCCCTGTGCTATCCTGCGAACTAGTGGCTGTGCCGGACGTTTCTCATTCCTGCGACCCTTGCGGTGACAACTGCATGGCTTGCAATCAGTCGCCGTGCTGCTGTCAGGAAGTTGTCGCAGAACCAACGACGGCACCGCTGGGCGGCGGACTTGCCAACCAAAACGGATTCCTGGGGCCCGGCGGTTATGGCTGGGGAGGCGGATTTGGCGGCGGTGGTGGATTTGGGGGCGGCTTTGGAGGCGGTGGTGGATTTGGCGGTGGTTTCGGGGTAGGAGCTGGGCCGGGGCTACTAGGTGTCGCAGGGCTTGCTCTTGGAGCGGCAGCTTTAGCAGACGACGATGATGGATTCAACGGAAACCTAGCGACGCAGATCGCTCCCTAAAGCACTTGTTCGGGTGGTTTCATGCTCCCGTGGAAGTAGCCCACAGAGGGCTTGCCCAAGGCTTGGTCTGCAAAACCTGAACGCAGACCGAGCCTTTTTGACGTTCCTGCTTTAGAATCTTTAGCCCGCCGCTCTGGCGTAAACTACCCTCGACCTATAAGGCACTGCACCGCCCCCGCAATCGCCCGCACAATCGTTGCAAGCGATACGGCAGTCCAAGCAGTGAGGTAGCACTTGTCACGCAGTCAGTAGAAAGCTCCGCAAGCATGTGTGGAATTGTTGGTTACATCGGTCATAACGACGCTTGCCCGTTTCTTGTCAGTGGGCTGCAACGCCTCGAATATAGAGGATATGACAGCGCAGGAATCGCGACGCTCAGGCAGTCCGAGCCAATTCAAATCACAAAGGTTGCGGGGAGAGTTGCCGAATTGGCAAACGCTCTCAAAAGCCGCTCTATGTCTGGAGTTGCTGGAATTGGCCACACCCGATGGGCCACGCACGGGGCTGCGACGCAAGTCAATGCTCACCCACACACTGGCGGAAATGGAATCGTCACGGTCGTGCACAATGGTGTTATCGAGAACTTTGAATCCATCAAATCAACGCTCGAAGCCAAGGGCTACAACTTTCAGTCTCAAACAGACAGTGAAGTCGTTGCTCACTTGATCGCCGATCATCTTAAGACAGCTGCCGAGGCGGCCAGCGATCCAATCAACACGGTTGAGCAGTGCATTGAAGCCGTTCAATCCACTATCGCTCAATTGCGCGGAACTTACGGGGTCGTCGCACTTTTCCGCGATCACACGGACCTTCTGATTGCAGCCCGATGTGGCAGCCCTTTGGTCGTTGGCGTTGGAAAGAACGAACAATTTGTTGCCAGCGACACATCTCCGCTGGTTGGATTTACAGATAAGATCATTTACTTGGCCGACCACCAGATTGCGGTCATTCGCCCGGACAACATTCAAGTGTTGCATCGCGATCAAGGACGTGTGCGTCCAGACATCCAGACGCTCAATGGTCAATCGCAAGATGTAAATCTCGAAGGTTTTCAGCATTACATGCTGAAGGAGATTTACGAGCAACCTCAGTCAATTCGCAATGCTCTGCGAGGCCGTATTGATCACGACAATGCAACTGCCAAGTTTGGCGGGCTGAACTTAACGACTCAGCAATTGCGAGCGATCCAACGCGTCATCTTGACCGGCTGTGGAACCAGTTGGCACTCTGCCCTGGTCGGCGAGTACCTAATGGAAGAACTTGCTCGCGTGCCAGTTGAAGTCGAATATGCAAGTGAGTTGCGTTATCGAAATCCTCCGGTTGATCCGACAACGATTGTGTTTGGCATCACGCAAAGTGGTGAAACGGCTGATACGCTGGCAGCACTTCGCGAGATGAAACGCAAGGGCCATCACACGATGGCGATCTGCAACGTCATTGGCAGCAGCATCGCTCAGGAAGCAGACGGCGGCATCTACTTGCACGCAGGGCCGGAAATCGGTGTAGCTTCAACCAAAGCATTTACGTCGCAACTAACCGTTCTCAGCATGCTAGCTCTGTATCTAGGCCGACTTCGACATCTGAGCTTCGAAGCTGGACAGCGCATTATTGCTCAACTTGAGAAACTGCCTGAGATTATCGAAACAACGCTCGAGTGCCACGATCAGGTGAAGGAGATTGCTGCCAAGTTTGCAGACGCGACCAATTTCTTGTACCTTGGCCGGAAATTCAACTTCCCAACCGCTCTCGAAGGCGCTCTGAAGCTCAAGGAAATTAGCTATATCCATGCCGAGGGATATCCTGCGGCGGAAATGAAGCATGGTCCAATTGCACTCGTTGACGAACACACTCCGAGTGTCTTCATCGTGCCTCAAGGAACAGTTTACGACAAAGTGATCAGCAACCTTCAAGAAGTGAAGGCTCGCGGTGGCCCAGTTATTGCAATCGTCGATCATGATGACCCACAAGTGTCCAAGCTGGCGGATGCGGTTGTCAAGATTCCAGAAATCGAGGACTTCTTGCAACCGATTGTTGCCTCTATCCCGCTTCAACTATTGTCGTATGAAATCGCTTTGTTGCGAGGCTGCGACGTGGATAAGCCCCGAAATCTGGCAAAGAGCGTAACCGTTGAATAGACTGGATCTGTTCGGGCATGATCTCGGCGAGCTGGAGGGCTAGCGTCCTCCTTTTGCTAGCCGAAAGCCGCACGCTCTGGCTAGAGCATACAAAACACCACTGAATCGCGCTCGTTGAGCGTCTAATCACATCTGGAGAATACGAATGAGCACGAATCTTGGACTTAGCTACAGCGCGCGGAAAGCACTTCAGGTTCACGTTGGTGAGGAAGCTGGTGCAGAAATTGCCAATCTGATCCAACGCATGGCAACTCAAATTGAAGAGCTGAAACGCAGCAAAGTCAACATTACGCCGGTAGTCCCAGGTGCTCGCAAGGAAAATGACGATCACGTCGCGGCCGTCGTCGACAGCGAGACCTTCTAATCGGTTCACCTATTAGATCTGCTTACAGATCACTCCGATCTTGGAGTGGGGCTTGGTTACAGATCACTCTGGTCTCCGATCCCATTTCCCCATGCTTCGGCCAAAACCGTGCTTCGGCGAAAACCGCTCCGCTACGAGAGCCGCATGTCGCGAAGTGCAGGAAACTTTCTGCGCCATTTTCGAAGCAGGTCGACATCGATTGACGCCTTGACGGTCTGCTGCTGTTCATCGAGTTCGAACAGTTGCAGGCCCATGTGGTCAAAGGCGGTCGAACGACCGTCAAATTCTAGACCGGGTTCGCAGCCGCAACGATTCACGCCCACAACGGCAGCCAAGTTCTCAATTGCACGAGCTTGCAGCAATCGCACCCAGTGCTCGCTTCTAGCCTGAGGCCAACAAGCGATGACGATGATCAATTCGGCTCCGGCTGCAACGGACGGCCGAAACAGTTCCGGGAACCTGAGGTCATAGCAAACAAATGGGGCTATCTTGGTGTCTTGCCATTGAAATAGTTGAAACGTATCCCCCGCAGGATAATGGTCGCCTTCACCGCTTAAGCTGAAAGGCTGTTGTTTGGTGTATCGAACAAGCTCAGAACCGTCAGGCGCAAAAGCGACGGCTTGGTTGGAGCTTTTGCCGTTTGCTTCAATGTCGACAACTCCGCCAAGAAACGCAGCGTCGTATTGAGCAGCAAGTTTCTTCAGCAACGCTTCACTCTCGCGCTGCGGGCCCTGGCTCGTCTTGCTGACGTCCATCGAAAAACCAGTTGCAAACATCTCTGGCAGGACAACCAGGCTGCCCGGCTGAATCTCCGCTTGCTCGGCCAACTCTTCCACTCGGGCGAAATTCTCAGCACAATCCTGCCACTTCATGTCCAACTGGATCGCCACTATTTCCATTGTTCTACTTTTTTCAGGTGGTAATCAAAACGCTTCACTGGATGCATTCAGCAGTTATTGACTTGATAGCTCACGAATCCCGCTGTCTAACCGATTGATCGCCTCGCGAACCTCGCTCGGCCGGACGGCACCAAAGGAAATCCGAATGAATCGTTCCGCGACGGCACCGGAAGCTGGTCGTCGGGTGCCCGAGTTGACGGATTCCCTTCGCTGCCCCAGCCCAAAAGCACTCCCCGGCAAGACGGCAACGCCGTAGTCACAAATTAATCTGCGGACGATTTCAAGGTCGTCGTAATTGGACGAAAGGCTGGCCATAAAGTAAAGAGCTCCATCGCTGACCGCGACCTTTAATCCGCCAATCGAATTCAGTTGTGTATACATCTCGGAGCGGACGCGGGACAGCCTTTCAATTTGTTCCTGGCACCACGGGCTGCCCGCCTTGATCGCCTCCAGGGCCAACTGCTGGGACAAGATCGTCGGACAAATCAAGTTCGTGTCTTGAACCTTCAGCAATGGCTCCTCCAAATGCTCGGGTACAACGGCATAGCCCATCCGCCAGCCCGCCATTGCATAGGCTTTTGAAAACGAGAACAGACCGACAGTGTGTTCGCGACTATTGGCGATGCCGAGCGGCGAAGAGTGAGGCGTTTCGCCAAAGACGAAGTGTTCATAGGCTTCGTCATGGATGTGGTAAACGCCGCTGGAACCGCATAGTTTGTTGACCGCTCGAATCGCTTCAGGGGTATAAACGACACCGGTCGGGTTGTTCGGGGACACGGTCACGATGGCTCGTGTCTTCGGCGTTACCGCTTCTGCAATTGCGGTCAGATCAGGCTGGAAATTGGGTAGCGTCGGAACACAGACTGGAGTGCAGCCGGCTATCCGAACCGCCATTTCATGATTGAAGTAAAATGGGGTGTTGAGGATAATTTCGTCACCAACGCAGCTAATTGATAAGACCGTTGCGAAGAATGCCATGTTCGACCCAGCCGTGCAATAAACGGCTCGGCCCGTGGTGTCGATTTCTTTTTCGGTCCGCAAATTTGCCGCGATCGCTTCACGCAATGCGTCGTTGCCAGCGACGGGGCCATATTGGTTGCACTGCGACAAACTGCTGAGCGGAACCGTCTTAGACGCACCAGATCGTTCTTCGGGTTCAGTGACGGCCAGGATGACTGACGGAGGCGGCGAGTAAGATACCGCCCCCTGTGCCAGCGAGATTGTGCGTGGGTTTTCCTGGATCCAACGGTGTAGCATTGGAATGACAGGAGGTTGCACCGCATCTGTTCTGCTGCCGGATCGAAGCTTTGGCGTTTGCCTAGCCGCGTCAAATGGCATGTCGCTATCGGAACAACTCAAGGGCGTCTCGTCCCTTCATGCCAATTTTGACACCGAGCGCTTCAGCTTGCGGACTGACCTGTTGCACCTCAGCCTCCAGCATGTCATCGAACGTGTCGACTCCGCGTACGATTGCTCCCGCGTCACCGTTTCGTTCGAAGGATGCGATATTCAAATACCCGCAGGAAAGGCAGCCCTTGGAACCCGATACGACTAAAAGAGGCCGTTTGAGCTGGTGTACGGTCGTGTCAAAATCTGACCAATCCATCTTGCATCCTCCTTTGGACAAGGGATCATGTCGCGTGTGCCGCCTAAGCGATCGAGCCGCATTTTACCACGTTGGGCGTTCGCTTGCCGGGGGAGTTTGCAAGTTGGCACGCGGCCCTTGAGCGATCTGGAACCAGATCCACATCGAGCCTGGAGGGACCTGTAACCAGATCCACTACGAAATCGCAGCATGCGATCGACTACGGTGGGTTTTGAAGCGACATCATCGCCTTGTAGTAGGCCTGAATCTTGTCGCGATAGGATGGCAAGAAACGTTCTACCATCGATGATTGGATGCGCTGCCGCATCTGAGGGGGGAGGTTCCCCCAGGCACCCGTTTGCAAATCGCGTGCATCCAGCTCTTGATTCTCTACTGATCCGTCCGCGTCGCCATTCTGGTCGCCAGGTTGGTCCCCCATTTCGCCCGAAGGTCGATTGGTACGGTCACTGTCGGCTGATTCACTGTCGGCTGATTCAGTTCCGTCAGAATCACTCGGCTCTTTCGCTGAGTCGCCGTTTTGTAATTGCTGTGAATCAGGTTGTCCTGGCTGATCAGATTTTCGGTCTTGTTGAGCCTGGGAGTTGTCCGGCGACGAATTCTGATTCGAACCACTTGACTGATTGCCTGCTTGCTCCCGCAGTTTCTCAATCAACTTGTCCAGACGTCTTGTGATGGCGATTTGCTGCTGACCAACGTTGGCTTCCGACGCAGCCATCGCCAAGGCAATTTCCTCCATGCCCGACTGTACCTCTCGCAGTTCTCCCATCACGTCAACAGTGGCAGGAGATTTGTCCTTCCCATCATCCAATTCTTGCGGCTCGTCGAGCAACCCAAGCAAATCGTCGAGAAGATCATCTTCCTGAGTTGCGTTCTGCGACTTGGGCGCTGCATTCTTAGGTGCAGTTGCTTGTCGTCCCTGGCGTTCTTCGGGGCGTGGATCAACCTCTTGCGCCGAGGCGTCCACGCAGAGCGCGATTACCCCTGTAAACACGAGCAAACCAAGCACGCAAGACCGTTGATCAAGTGCTTTGCGTATCATTGGTTCGCCTCATTGGCTGCTTGCTGGGACAGGATGGTTGCGACTAGCTCCGACAATTCTCGCTGTTCGTCCGCGAGTTGCCGTTTCATCTGCCGCATTTCGCGGTCGGTTAGGGGCTTATTGGAGGTTTCCAGTTCGCTGGTCTGCTCCGTTAGGGACTGCTGCAATTGCCGAATCAGCAGCAAATCCGACAGCGTTACCCCATTGGTGGAGTCGTCGGTGGCTTCGGTTTGTTCACGATCATTGCCCAGCTTGGTGCTGTCGCCCGCAAGGATTCCAGCAGAATCGATCGCCCTAATCGCCGATTGTAGACGCTCTTCTGCTCGAGAGCTGGCCGCGAGTCCCTCAGTCAATCGGTTTCGCTTCGTCATAGCGACGCTGCGCTCAAGGAGCTTTTCGCAATCACCCAGAAGCCAATCGAAAGCTGGCATACCAGACGTCACATTTCGTAATTGCCCAATTTGCCCCGCCGCATCCTGAATACCGGTGCACCAACGCGTTTCCCACTCGAACCCGGCACGCGGCTGCCCAGCAGTCGATTCAGCAGGATCGCTCTCGGCGCGTGTCTGAACCGCCTCTTGCTCGGCAATGCTGCTTACCAATGGAGCCAGTTCCGATGCGATCTGCGCGAGGGCATCGCGAATTTTGGACAATCCACCGCGCCGAGCGGCTTGTTCTGCTTCGGCAAGCTCAGTCAAAGCTGTGCTGGCTTGTTCGAGTAGCTCCCACGCCCGTTGGGCGGATTCGATCGTCGCGTCGAGTGCGCGGTCGTCTGCGTCGGCTGAGGAGGCCAAGCGGATCGCGGATTCTTGTTTTTCGATACCATTTTGCACTGACTCGTAAATTTCCGAAGGTCCGGCTTGCAAGTCGAGCAGCGAACCACGGGTATCGTCCTGCAAATCAGACTGCCGCGATTGGAAGCCGCTTACGAGGATATTGCGTATGCCCGCGTTGCTCGGGGCCTTCGCCGTGCGGATTTCTTCTACCAACTCGCGCTGCCGCTGTGCCAATTGACTGAGTATGGCAGTTTGATCCGACAGACGCGAGGTTTGCTCGGGCTGCTGAGTAAAATTACCACCAAGTGCACCAAGAGCATCAGAAAGCTGCTCGATGATCCGCTGTTGTTCGCTCTGAGCCCTAGCAAAGTCAGCGTCCCGAAGTCCTAAAGCAACACGTTGCATCAACGTCCAGGCGGGGCCACTCTCCAAGCTTTCTAAAGCGGCCGCAATTGCCGCTTGCTCATTTTGATCGCTGGCCGGATCCTTAGGCTGGCTTGCTGAATTCTTTCGCATTCTGTCTACGGTCTTGGTCAATTGTCGAGCCAGCGCTGTTTGCTCACCTGAAATCTGTTGTTGCTCAAGGGATGATTCCGACTGCGTTTGTTGCAGCAGCGCGATTTGCAGATTCTCGGTGGCGATAGCAATTGCCTGTTGACGCATGAGGGTTGCTGAGATTTCGTCGCGTAGCAGTGCCAGCATTTCCCCCTTTGCCAAAGTGTCGCGAAACGACTCCACGGCGTCACTAGCTTGCTGCTGCGACTGCATCAAATCACGCAGAGAATCGCTGGCTCGTGCGCCTGAGTTCAATTCTGTAGCGAGCTTTTCCGCGCTACGGATACCGCCATCCATCGCCGGTAGGGCCAGTCCATCCAACTGCTTCAGGGCCTCACGAAGTTGATTCTGCAAGTCGCCGGTGGGCGCTCCCGAATCGTCCGCACGTCGCTGCAACATTTCAAGTCGCGATAGCAGGTCGCCTGCGGCGCTGGCGGGCGACGAGCTTTCCGTTGTCGGGGAGGCTAAGAGGTCTCTGAGTGAACTCTGGTCGCGTGCCAAGTCGTCGGCAAGCACAGCGGCGACATTGTCATTGCCGTCTATCTCGAGCGAGTTGGAAATACGTTCCGCCAGCGACGCAATGGCCTTCTGCGACGCAACAATGCGTTCTGCTTCTTCAAGTAGCTTACTTCGTTCACGAGACAACTCACCGGTGATTTCTTCGGTGCTGGCCAAGCGGAATTGGCTCACAGTTTGTTCCGATTGTTGGCCGAGAGTGTCGACAGCCTGCAAAATGATTTCAAACGGTTCGTTCGAGGCTAGATCAAGTTCAGCAACTTCGATCAACTCATTGACCGCAAGAGCCTTCGGGTGAGAAACCGAGCTGTTTTGCCAGCTCGTCAGCTCAGTTTCGTTGGTGGGAGCAGCAAATTCCGCATCGTAAGAAGAATCGTCTGGCCGACGCGGTTCGCTCTCGGTTTCGGGCAACGATTTTCGAAGAAGTAAGCGCGACGCAGCTAAGCCGAAGTCATCAGTGATCATTGCACCAATGCGGAGTCGCCCGGTTTCCCCAACCAATTCGGCGGTCCCGGTGGTGGGCTGTATCTGCGGCGGCAAATCAGCAAAACAGATAATCTCGATGGCATCCTCCATACTCACTTGAGCTTTGGAAGCCAATAGATCTAAATGAAAGCGAACTGAGTTGTGGATCGTGGCGGGCTTCGTCGACAGCTCGCCAGTCGCCAGCTCGCCGGTCGCCAGTTGACTAATGGTAAAGCTCTTCTTGTCGCGGCCGATCGAAATTCTCCACTGGTCTGCTTTGGTGTTTGGGTCGCTGGATGGATCAGGAGCCTTTTGGGAATTTCGCAGCAACGCGTTGTCCAGAGGCTGGGTGAACGATCCACGCAATTCGACGGTCGATCCGGCAAGAACGCGGAAACGTTGCCCGTCAATCTCCTGGCTTTCCAGCCCAGAATATTCAGGCGGTTCGATGGAAGCCGTCGTTCTCAGAATCGTCGGCGTTCGCACGACGGCTACGTCACGCCACGGCATGTCGCGGTGGTCACCTCCGACGGCTCTCACTTTGAAATCTTTGGCTGCTGCCGGCAGACGAACTGCCACAACTGAATCGGTGCCATCCTGTGGAGGGCCAGCGACAAAAACCGAGGGCTCCGAGTCGCTCGACGTCATGTACTCAACAGAAACAGACCGCGGCAACGGCGGCGACAAATCCTCGACGCGCACCAACAAGGATTCGTCCATTGCAACGGCTTCGGGTAAATTCACAAACACCAATTGCGTTTCCCGTGGCCATGGTGCAGAACTAACCGGAGCGGTGACTCTCCACAATGCCCAGCCAAATTTGCCCGGGGATGCAACCGCCGCACAAACCACTGCACCAACAATGGCGACCAGCAGAAAAATCGAGCTGCGGAGTGCCGAGCTGTCGACAACCTGAGACCAAGCTGGCTCGGCGGAGGACGAAAACCATTGCTGAAGCACACTCGCCCGCAGCTCACGGCTTCCAAACCGAGGGTCATCGCAGTCTGCCA
The DNA here is from genome assembly GCA_964411445.1 of uncultured Pirellulaceae bacterium. Taxonomy (GTDB): domain Bacteria; phylum Planctomycetota; class Planctomycetia; order Pirellulales; family Pirellulaceae; genus Aureliella. The sequence continues at coordinate 20,275 of CAYPLE010000076.1, read as the reverse complement.
TCTCGGCCAGTTCAACGATGGATGCAAGCGAAGTGCCGCTGGCACAATCCTGCCGACTGAGTCGACCGGCAAGATCTCGTCTACTGATGTTAAATCCACGCAGGCGTAACCACAGTCGAGAGAAAATGCACACGACGGCGATCAAGGCAGCGATCGATACGATGTAGCGAACGCTCGCGTGGTTCGACTTCAAAAGGAGATCACCGGTTGCTGCAACAAGTACAACCGCCATCGTGGCGGCAAGTGCATTTGCAACCGCAGTTCCAACTGCGACAATCCGCGCGCGTTGACACGTCGCATCGACCTCGCCCAGCAGGCGTTGGCACTGTTCAGTTGGAAATTGGTCGATGCTCATCCTTGGTCTTCAGTGGGCGTCACGGCGTCTTTGCGTTTGTTTCTTCAATTGGCTCAACAGCCAAATTTCGAAATCGTACTTCAGTTGGTCCACCTGAATGCAATTGTAGAGCGATGATACCTGCCTGGCGACCTTTGGCATCATCCAGATCAACGCACAAGTTGCCATTGATCCACGTTCGCACTTTGGAGCCGATGGCCTCGATTTCGTATCGGTTCCAATCGTCCAACTTTACGTGCCCTTCGCCGCTTTTGTCCCATAAGAGCCCACGGCCGTGCTCTTCGTAAAGTTTGCCCCACCAACCTTCCCCAATATCCGCTTGGTACCCCTCTACCGATCCGTTCATTGGGACACTTCGAAACTGGATTCCACTGTTGCCGCTGTTGCCTACTAGACGGACTTCCAAAGTTAAGCGGAAGTCTCGCACTTCATAATCGCTAATCAGGAATTCATTGCTTTTCAACCCAGCGGACTTGCCAACGATTTCACCGGCTGCCACCGTCCATAAGTCAGTGCTACCAGTCCAACCGGTTAAGTCCTTGCCATTGAAGAATTCGCCGCCGTTGGCTTTCGTAAGCAGAACGGGTGTTTGCGAACTGTGGCGGAGGTAGCCGATTAGGTCACGCACTTGCGTCGGAGAGAACTGGCTGAGTTGATTGTTTGGCATCAGAGACAACGGGCTTTCGCGTCGCTCGACAATTTCCTCTGCTGGCAGAACCACCAAACCGTCGGCGGTTTGTACAGAGACGGCATTCTCAGTTTCCGATTGCAGAAGCCCCGTCACAACGCGGCCTGCGTCTGTCAGGAAAACGCTTTGGCGATACTCTTTGGCCATCACACTGCTTGGAGCGACGATATTCTCCAGCAGGTAGTCAAGGTTCTTACGGTTGGATCCTGTCAAATCGGGGCCAATTTCTTGGCCGATACCGTACAGTTGGTGGCAGCGCTGGCAAGTCTCCGCGAAAAGGCTGCGACCGCGAGCCAAGTCGGGGGCTGGCAAGTCGTCGCGCTGGACAATCTTATTCAGTGCAGTTATTTGTGCAGATTGGTCGGCCGTGCTTTCGGTCACCTTGCCCCAATGTTGCGTAAGGAGACGGTCTACTTCGGCATCTTCAAGATAGCTTACTTGTCGAGCAAAATCGGCGGACAAATCAGCCGCCGCCAATTCGCCACGTCCCATCGCTTCAAGCATGGCTGTCGCATGTGAGGCGCGGGAGCAAAGCGTTGCTATCACGGTTCGCCTGACTGCCGGTGTCCACCCTTTGTACTTGCTCAGAAGCGTTTGAGGAATTTGCGGCGCGTCATATTGCGAGAGAGCCCGGATGGCTTGCCCAAGTAATTCAGCATCAGTCGCCGTTCGGGCAACCTCCAAGGCTATCTCCAGCAGCGCTTCGTCGTTCACAGCGGTGAGTGAGTCAATTGCTCTCAGTCGCCGCTGGTGTGAGCTGTTTTTATCCAAAGCAACCTGGCGCAAAATTTCTAGCGATTGGGGATCTCCAAAAACGGCACCGATCGAAGCCGCTGAGAGTGCGATGGCCTGATTGCTATCCCCCAGTGACTCAATCGCCCGACTCCAGCCTTCTGGCGCGCGCGTCCGCCGTTGGCCAATCAGCGAGGTCTTGATCGCCGCCAGTACTGCTTGGCGTTGGATGTCATCTTCAGCTTTCGAAAGCGCCCCAACTAGTCGCTCCAACGATTCTCCAGACCCACTGCCCGCGACTCTTCGCAGCATGAACTCACGTAGCAGTGGAATGTTTGTTCCAGCAGCAATCCCCAAGGCGAGCGCTCGGTCGGGATCCGCTTCAGCGAGGGGTTCAAGGGCATACCAATATAGCAAAGGCAAGTTGTGATCATTTGCATCCTCAGGATGCGACACCAACGCTGGGAGAAGCATCCATCTGTCCTGCAGCGGCAACCGATTGGCTGCCGAGGCGAGCTCACGGCGCACAACTTGTGACGGGTCTCCCTGCGCTAGCCGCTGAAAGCTCTGCAGTTGGGACGCGGAGAGTTGGTCGTTTGCCTGTTCGGTAAGCAAACGCACGGTCCAGCCGCGAATGTGTGCACTTTCGTCGGTAAACAGCTTATCAGCTCTGCCGGCAAGCGAGTTACCCGTAACGTGCAAGGCCCACAGCGCCTGAAGTCGATGCTGTGCAGTTGGGCTGCTGTCCAGGATCCTCCATAATTGCTTGATGGCAGCAGGTGACAACGAGCCACTCGCAAATCTTTCCTGAAGCGCTCGACGCGAATGGCGAACAAACCACTGATTCGAATGAGTTGTCATGGAGACTAGGTCTGCATCCGAGACCGCGGCCAAGTCCACTTTGACAGGCTCGGGCTCACCGTATGCGATCCGATAGATTCGGCCGTTGCTCCGATCATGCACTTCCGCTTCGCGACGATGGCAGGCCTGCATGTCATACCAGTCGATCATGGTGACTTGCCCATCTGGCCCGTAACGCATGTTCAGAATTTGCGAAGCTTGATCGCCGGTCAGTAGGAAATCGGGGGCGTGTGTACCAACGTAGCCCGACCCGTCAGGATGCAACGCATCGACATTGAGGCGCTGGCCGTGAATGTTGTTCATCAAGAGTTTGCCAGAGTACTCTTCCGGCCACGCACCGCCTTGGTAAATCATTGCACCTGCATGCGCGTGTCCTCCTCCGGCTTCATCACTCTTGCCATTTCCACTGTGCGGCGTCGCGCCGAGATAGTGCAGATGGTCAGCAATTGTCTTGATGTCGTCATAAGTGTTGGGGTTGAAATGTTGCCCTGCTTGGCGTTGATAACGCCCACCGGGGATCATGTGGTACAAGTGCGGAATAACACAAGCAGTGATAAACGCATCGCCATGTTCGTTAAAGTCGACGCCCCACGGGTTGCTGGTCCCTTCCGCAAAGACCTCGAAAACACGACGGGTTGGATGAAACCGCCAAACCCCCGCGTTGATTCGAGTTCGTTGTTCCTCAGGCGTTCCAGGCTTGCCAACCTTTGAGTGGGTGAACACACCGTGGCATCCGTAGAGCCAGCCATCGGGCCCCCAGCAGAATGCATTCAGTGTTTCGTGGGTGTCTTGGTAGCCCCAGCCATCGAGCAAGATTTCTGGCTTCGAATCCGGAATGTCATCGCCATCTAAGTCTGGGATGAACATCAAGTAGGGTGCGGCCCCGACCCAGACGCCACCGAACCCAACTTCCAATCCGCTGACGAGATTCAACCCTTCGGCGAAAACCTTCCTGGAATCAAATTTGCCGTCCCCGTTGGTGTCTTCAAAAATCAAAATGCGATCGCGTCCCTGCCCGTCCTTGGCGCGCAACGGATATTCGTAGGCTTCGGCGATCCATGTGCGACCGCGGTGATCCATGGCCATTGCGATCGGCTGCTTCACCAGCGGCTCAGCAGCCAGCACGCTGACTTTGAATCCATCGGGCACTTTCATTGCAGCAGCCGCTTGTTCAGCAGGCAACCCCGCGTGCGGATACTCATCAGCCGACAGCAGCCGAAGATTGGGCGTTAGCGGGCCGGGGCGTTTGTCGTGCAACCGGAAGTGGTCAAAATTGATGTGCCCCCAACCGCCGCTGGATTCATCGACAATGCGGATGAACATTTCCTGCCCAAGCACACGACGAAGGTCGACAATCACCTCACGCATGTCTTCACGGTCCCTTCCCGAGGCAACATAGAAGGGCTTGTCATCACCGGGCTTCCACAATTCGACTCGTGTTTTTTGACTGCTGCCTCCACCGACCAAAAAGCTGGCATATCGACGATCGGCGAGCAGGGGTTTGCTAACCAGCGTTCCTTGAGCCGCGTCGCCGTCGACCTCATAAGTGCCAATCCAAAAATTACCTGCATGGCGAGACGACATATCATTTCGCCGCGGAGAAACCGTATCGCCTCCGATAGGCTGTCCCGCGAAAGCGTTTCCTGTGGCCGTCCAGTCAGTGAGGTCGCCGGTTTCAAAATCGAGGTTCAGAACACGTCCCTCCGGCGACATTGGCTTGACACCATCGGGTTCTTCAATTTGTTCCCCGTCAGCTAGGAAACGCAGGAAGTCAATTCCGACCATGTAGGACTTGGCCGCTTTCGAATTGGCTCCCAAAATCTCGATGGCGAGTTGATGTTTACCTGCCTCCAGTTCAGGAGTCTTGAACTCCAAAATGCCAGTAGAAATGACGTCCGGGTTGTAGAGGTCGATCGGCGGCGAGATTTCTTTACCATCTAAAATCACACGTACGATCGCGTAATCACGAGCACAAGTCATGGCTAGTTGAATTCGATCGATGGCTTTGAAGGTATCGACGGCGATCGAAAGTCTGTCACCAGGTTTCGCACCGGTCCACCAAAGTTGACTATTCCCACTCCACCTTCCAAGCGAGAACTCGCCCATCGCTTGTGGTCTAGCTGAACCAGAAGATACGGTTGCACCAAGTGCCTCTGCTTCGATTGCCCGGACCGCTTTGCCGTCTCCCGCCACACGGACGGGCCGCCCACGCATCGCCTTGCCAAGCTGGGTGCCTTCAACGTCCCTGCGATTGGGCTTGCTTGGACCGTCATACCGATTCGGAAAAGATGCGGCAATTTGTTCATCCGTTGCGGGGGATGCCTTGTGCAATAAGACGTGTGCCCCCAGCATGCCGCCGGTTGCTATGTCGATGAATCCATCTTGGTCGATGTCGACCGGCGTGACTTGCCGCCCAATGCCGCTCGACTTGCCTGCCTCGAAGGGCAACCAATCGACTCCTTCGTCAGTGCGCACCAATTTGAACCAATAGACAACGGGACCCGAGTCCCACATTGGACTCTGCCGATGATGTGACCAGTATGTCTTGCCCGTCACGATATCCTTGAGCCCGTCACCATCGATGTCGGCCATCGCAACACTGTGTGGCTCAGAGAAAACGACGCCATAACGGTTTTCCGAAGGGTGATCCCCCATGATTAGATGTTTCTTGAAACGGCCCGGGGAAGTTTGTTCATACCAAGACAACCCAAAGTTGTGCGCCGAATCGCTGGTAATCACGTCACTGTCGCCGTCGCCATCGACGTCGTAGGCATGAATTTCCGCGCCACCATTGGTTCCAAATGTCTGTGAATGGGGGGGCCACGATTGATCGAGTGCGTGAGGTTGTTCGAACCAGCCTCGCGAATGCAGCACGTCCATTCGACCATCGCCGTTGACGTCACCGATCCCTAAACCGTGTCCGAATTTGGGTGGCGCGATGCGATCGGAAATTTTGTGAAACGTCCAGGTGCTGAATGGATTCTCCCAGTCGATAGATGCGTAGCCGAAGAAGCCATCCCGCGTGCACACCAGCTCTGGGCGTTGATCACCGACTAGGTTGTCAAAGTGCGGCGACTCGTTCGATACCCAATCAAAGACTTGGTGCTTCCTCCAGGTTTCCGTCGCCTGTGTTCCTGGGTTTTGATAGACGTAGGCTGGTGTTCCAGGGAATCCAACCGTGAAAACGTCTTGGAATCCATCTTGGTCGAAATCGTAAACCCATGCAAAAAAGTGGTCGGCGTATCGCTCCATTGGCTGAGCAACGGGGGGGTAGATCGTCCGCTTTTCTGTGAAGCTCGGACCGCGGAACCAGTAGGGACCGTAGACGATGTCAACGTGCCCGTCATTGTCCAAGTCGCCAGCAGCAATGCCTTCGGAGTAGTAGGTTTCGGTGAGGCGTTGGGTTTCAAAGTGGTGAAGCACTCCCGCCCGCTCACTGCCTCGGCTGTCCGCACTGCTGGACACATTGCTGTCCGCATTGCTGGACGCTGTTGCGGCGACCTGAGCGTTTCCGCAAGTGGTTGCCCAGCAGGCTGACAAGAGTGTCGCTACACATATAAATACATCGCGATGCTTTATCATGATGCCACTGAATCCAAATAGCTAGAACTGATCTGAAAGGGCGAATTCGCGCCAAACGAGTGCAGTCGGTTAAGGTGGGCAATTGCTGCGGGAGTTCGTCGAGCTCTCGCGGCAGTGGTGAGGCGCTTAAATCGGTATGGAGTATACTGTGCTGCGTCGAGCGGAAGGCGAGCTTGGGTTGACTTCGCAAAACGCATTGTACTCGGTTTTTCGCAGCCCATCCCTACTTGAGCAGCGCCTAGAAAGGGCGAATCAAAGTTTGAAGCTGGGGCATCCATCACCATACGCTGCGTGCGTTTCCCTCGGAAAAACCGTGAGCTGGCGCTCTACGGCTGATCACCTGATTCAAATCCTGACTTGCCCTGAGCACGTAGACCATTCGATCATGGCCCAACCAGCAATCCAAGCAATAGACCTGCGAAAGAGCTACGACGGAGCCGAAACGGTGCACGCTGTTTGCGGCATCAACGCATCCGTCCCCGAAGGCGGGCGAGTCGCAGTTGTCGGTCGCAGTGGCAGCGGCAAGTCGACTTTTCTCAATCTGCTGGCCGGGCTCGACCATCCAACCAGTGGCGAACTGACGGTTGCGGGGCGAGCGCTGCACGAAATGTCACCTGCGGAAATGGCCGACTACAGGCTTTCGACCATCGGAGTCATTTTTCAGCAGTTCCAATTGATCCCGCAACGGACCGCAATCCAAAACGTCGAAGTGCCATTGATGCTGGCTGGAGTGAGTCGCAGCGAGCGGCGGCAGCGAGCGGCCAACTTGCTTGCCGATGTTGGACTAGAACATCGGCTCAATCACTTTCCCTATCAGTTGTCCGGCGGTGAGCAACAGCGAGTTGCAATTGCGCGGGCTTTGGTGAATAACCCAAGCGTGGTCTTTGCCGACGAACCCACCGGGAATTTGGACTCCACAACGGCCCAGTCCATCGTGAGGCTGATCGATCACGTCTGTCAGATCCACTCGATCACTTTCTTGCTGGTGACTCACGATTTGGCAATTGCCCGTCAGTTGTGTCAGCAAACGCTACGCATGCACGACGGTCTTCTCAACGATACGCAGCTCGAACCGGAGCAGGCGAGCGACGAGGGTGGCCCAAGTCTCCAAGAGGAGCCGGCCTAATGCGACTCGCTGATGTTCTTGCGATGGCTGTTCACAACTTGCGTTTTCGACCAGCGCGAACGGCACTGAACCTCGTCGGAGTTGTCGTAGGGTGCATCGTTCTGCTCATGACGACGGCCGGTGTCAGCGGTGTGAAGGACACGCTGCAATTGCTCTTCGATTCGTCCGAGACTGCCCGTCAAATCGGCGTGCTCGCTGGCAATTACCCTAACCAAGAGCCGCCGCGGGATGCAATCCATGTCGAAGGCGACATGTCCCAAGAACGGCGTGAACGCATCCAGGAAGCGCTGCGGCGAAAATGGATGAATGATAATCGGCGCAGTGAGCCGTGGACCATCACCACGGCGACGGTAAACCAACTAGAGCAATTGCCGCATGTCGAAAGTGTCGTCCCCGACGCTTACGTGCCCTGCAACATCACGTTGGCGCAGCAGGACATGGAGCCGATAGCTTCCAGTCTCACCGCTGCTGCCAACAATAGCGAACTGCTTGGCGGTCGCATTCTGGCCGGAGCGATGTTTGCATCGCCAACACCGGAACAGATTGAATCAATTTCACAGCTTCCGACAAGTGAAGCCGCCGCAGCCGTTGAACACTTGGATGTCGCAGTGCTCATTGATGAGTTTTTGGCGTACCAGTTTGGCTATCGGAGTGACGACGATTTAAGGGAGCTTGTCGGGAAGACGATTGACGTCGAATACCAAATTGCCGCAGCAAGGTCTTCGCAAGTGTTTGCGGCTTTGGCGGGACAACTGGGGGACGCCGCAACTGAAGATACGATGCAGCAGCGTTTGTTCACCGAAGCAGCAAACCGACTGGTGGCTGATTTGGACAAGACATCGCTAAGCGGTTCTGAGCAAATGCTATTGAGGACACTGCTCCGCTTCGATGCTGCGGATGCAGATACGCCAGCGTTGGTGACGCGTCGATTCACGATTTGCGGAGTCATCCGCCGCGGCGATGCCGATAGTCTCGCTGGACTCTTCCGGGGACACTGGTTCGGCAGCGGCAATGGCCTCGTGCTGCACAGTAGCATTGCGGCCGCGATGTCAGTGCAGCGTGCTCGGCAGGACAATTTCTATAGTGCGGTTGTCACGGTGGATAGCACGAAACATCTCGCTGAATCAACAGAAAAGCTGGAAGCACTGGGAGCGAGAACCCTGTCGGCGGAACGGATCATTCGCAGCATGAATGAAAGCGTCGATCGAAGTGCTTGGGTGGTTTACGGAATCGCAGCCGCCATACTGCTCACGGCCGCGATCGGGATATCCAACACGCTGTTGATCTCCGTACTGGAACGCACGCCCGAGTTCGGTATTCTGAAAAGTGTTGGTGCGCAGAAACGAACACTGCTTTGGCTAATGGTCTGCGAAGGAGCCATACTTGGGGCGATCGGGGCCGCGTTTGCAATACTCATTAGCTTTGTCGTTGCCTGGGCCGGACAAGGACTACTGGAGTCCTACCTTGAATATCGGCTCGGCGGTGAAATTGCTTCAACGGTCTTCCAGTTTTCATTCTCGTCTATGATGCTGGTCGTTGTTATTTCCGTATTTATTTGTGTGCTCGCGAGTCTCATTCCTGCTTGGCGTGCATCTCGGCTTGACCCCATCGTTGCAATGCGAAGAACATGACATTCATGCCAAAACTATGTTTGCTTTGCGCTGTACAGTTTGCTGCATCTATTGGCCTGCCCAGTGTGGCAGCGTGCCAGGTTGTGGCTCCCGATGCCAGCAAGACGACGGCTGCGAATCAAGAAGCTTCGGAGCAACCGCGAAGCAATCTTAGCTCAGCGACTCGGGGGGTGTCCGTTGAACCACTGCACCTGAGCGATTTTCGCCCCACCCCAAAGCTGCAGGTCAAAACGACTGAACTGGGGGCCGCCAAGTTTCCAGTTGTCGACGCCCATACGCACTTTTATTTCAAACTGCGTCACGACAAAGATGCCTTGGATGCCTTCGTCAAGACGATGGACCGCAACAATATCAAGGTGTGCGTCAGCTTGGACGGCCAGCTTGGAAGTCGCTTGGCCGCGCACCAGGAATTCTTGTGGACGGACTACAAAGATCGCTTTGTTATCTTTACCAATGTTGATTGGGTTGGCGGCGGCAGGCGTTCCGAGCCAGCCACTTGGGACTGCCATCGAGAGGACTTCGCTCGCCGCACGGTGATGGCACTACGGGCAGCAGCCGCGGAAGGCATCAGTGGTTTGAAGGTATTCAAGAACTTTGGCCTGAAGTATCGAAATCCAGATGGAACGTTGATTGAGATTGACGACGAGCGGTTTTCGCCGATCTGGGATGCCTGCGGAGAATTGGGGCTGCCAGTCATTATGCACACAGCCGATCCGAGTGCCTTCTTCGATCCTATAACGCCAGAGAACGAACGCTGGGAAGAACTCTCACGGCACCCCGACTGGCATTTCCCTCCCGACAAATTCCCCTCTCGCAAGGAGTTGCACCAGGCACGTGAACGGCTGTTCAAGCGGCACCGGCAAACCACCTTCATCGCAGCACACCTTGGAAATGACGGCGAAGACCTAGCGGAAACAGCTCGGATGTTAGACGAAAACCCCAACGTGGTCGTCGAAATTGCGTCCAGGATCTCAGAACTGGGGCGACAGCCCTACACGGCAAGGCGATTCCTGATCAAGTACGCAGACCGTATTCTGTTCGGAACCGATGGTCCGTGGCCCGAAAAACGCTTGCGCTACTACTGGCGTTTTTTGGAAACGGACGATGAGCACTTTCGCTATTCCGAGAAACCATTTCCACCGCAAGGCTTCTGGAGAATCTATGGGACCTTTTTACCAGACGACGTTCTCAAGAAAGTCTATTCGGCCAACGCTGCTCGCATTATCCCCGGCGTTGCCGAGCGGCTTGAGTGTGTTGACTAGCGCGAGTTACTCCGAGGCGGGAAGTCACCACTACGCTTTCTATACTAACACCATAGTGCTTCAGAGCACTTAATTTTGGAGTTGGGCCCAAACAGAATTCCCCCTCCCATTCGGCCTGCCGACCTACAGCGAGCTGACTTTTTCGTCGGAGATTGAAGTGCCGGAGCGCTAGCGGAGCGGCACTATTGCAAAAGTGCGACAAGCGCCATGGCTACCATGACCGTGTTTTCGATAATCGTTACGCTGGTCATCGGTAGATTGAAGACGGTTCCCAAGCAGGCGCATTGGATCGTACGTTTCCGCGTTACCGCCTCAGCAACTCCGACAAGCCCTACACCTAAAACGATGATCGTAGCAATGTTGGCAATGAGCGTGCCAACTTGCAAGACAAACATGAGCCCAAGGATGAGCTCGACAAATGGATAAACCAAGCCGTACGCCTGGATGCGACTGGCGATTGGGTCGTAACTGGAGAACGAATCTGCAAACTTGGGGATATCGAGCAGCTTGAAGAAGGCAAAGCCAAGAAAAAAGCAACCCATGAAATTGCTCATCACTTCCCCGGCGGTCCATACTCCTCGGGCACTTGCCAACACTACAGCTCCACCGGTGCAGTAGGCAACGACAATCAACAGCGGCTTGTAAGTGGCCAGCCAGTTAGGTTTCAACTCAACTGGGGCTTGGATCTTGACAACGTTGACATCGGCGCCAGAAGCAGCCTTGATACTGGATGCGCCTGGCACTTCTGAGGCGGTGAGCATAGTGCGGGCATGGAATCCTGCTGAAGCAATCAGGTCGACGATTTCCTGCGAGCTCAATGATCCTGAATCGATGGTCACCAGCTTTTCAGGGTGCTCCAAATCCGCACTCCAATTCTCAACTCCATTGTCAGCATCTAGCACCGGAGCCAACTTGTTCAGGCAGACCTGGCATTTTAGATTGGTCCCCAAGATGTGCCGCATCGCAATGTCCTACTTACCGCCCAGTTTGCAACCACCAAAATCAATATTGCCGCCGGTAATCACCGCTGCAACGCGTTTGCCCGTCAGCGATTCAGATCGTCGTTGAACACCCGCCATGGCTACCGCCCCGGATGGCTCAACAACTAGATGGGCTCGTTCAGCCAATTTTCGCGTCATCGCGGCAATATCGGCCTCACTCACCAGAACAATATCGTCAACCAACCGCTTGATGATTTGAAAAGGCTGTTCGCCAAGTGGTGAACGCAGTCCATCGGCGATGGTGTCCACTCGCGTCGGCATTTCGATTTGCCCAGATTTCAGGCTGCGGTATGCATCGTCGGCCCATTCAGGTTCAGCAGCAATGACTTGCACCGCAGGATTCATAGCCTTTACGGCCACCAGCAGTCCGCTCAGCAGTCCTCCTCCGCCCACTGGCACAAAGATCACATCGACGCCGTCGAACTGCTCGAGAATCTCGAGCCCCACGGTTCCTTGCCCCGCCATGACTCTGGGATCGTCGTAGGGGTGGATCATTGTAGCGCCAGTTCGTGCTTGGATCTCCGCCGCAACGGCAGCTCTTGACTCTGCATGCGGCGTGCAGAATTCTGGCTCGACACCTAGCCCGCGCACCGCCTGGATCTTTACTTGAGCGGAATTCTCTGGCATGACCACATAGGCGGGGATATTTCTGAGCTTGGCAGCCCTTGCGACTGCAGCAGCATGATTGCCGGACGAATGGGTGACCACGCCCTTCGCAGCATCTTCATCGGACAGCATGAAGATGGCATTGGTCGCGCCGCGGGCTTTGAATGCGCCAATGTGTTGAAGGTTCTCGCATTTGACAGTGAGCTCACAGGATAGCTCACGCGACAAGCTCTCCAGCGGAAGGCAAGGCGTTTCCACAACGTGCCCTGCGATACGCTCGCGGGCTGCTTGTACATCGTGGATTGAGATGGCGAATTCAGATTCCACAGGTTCTCCTCAGTTGCCGCCGGTGATCAAGTCGAAGCGTTTGTTTTGCCCTGATTTGCGTAGCGGCAAAATCACGGTACGCCCATTTCGTCGAGCAGATGTTTGGCACCATAGGCGTAACCTGTGACCCAGAGCACGTAACGAATGTCAACGCCAATCGAACGACTGTACGATTCGTTCCAAGCAAAGTCATTGATGGTGGCTTCGAAACAGCGATCGAAGTTCACCCCCACAAGTTCGCCTCGAGCGTTAAAAATCGGGCTGCCTGAGTTCCCGCCTGTGGTATCTGTATTGTAAAGGATTGCAACGGGGATGTCGCCGATCTCATCGCTGTAGAATGGTCCATGGTTCCCGTCGCGGTACGCCTGCACGAGCTGACGCGGAGTGTCAAAGGGGGGCTTGTCGGTTGTTTTTTCAATGACGCCGCGAAACGTGCTGATCGGCGTCTTTATGACCGCATCTGCTGGAGAGTACCGACGAATGTAGCCGCAGGTAAATCGTAACGTTGCATTCGCGTCTGGAACAAATTGCTGCTTCAAAAAATCTTGCTTGATTTCGACGAGGTCGCCGTAAAGCTGCCCAAGTCGACCATCGCGGGCCTTGTCGATCTCGCGTAACTGCTGATAGCTTGGGTACAACTGAACGGCCAATTGTAAGGCGGGATCATTGGATGCGGAAAGCTCATCGATTGACTTTTCCAGCAACTGCGTGAAGCCTTCCTTCTCAACAATGCTGCTCTCCGACAATATCTCACCCGCTTTCGCAGTCAGTAGAGCGTCGATGCCACCGAGCACCGTGTCTGCTTCCACGCTGCGAAGCCTCTGAATGATGCCTTGCAGCAACAGCACATCCGTTGGTCGATGGTAATCCCCGATCGACACAACTGCTCGTTCAATCGATTGGTCGATATTCTTGCTGTTGAACCGGCTTTCTCGTTGCACGTCCGGGAGCTGGCGTTGGTGTGCGTAGTCCACAGCGAACATTGCCAGCCCCAGTGCCTTGCAGGCGGAGAAGGCTTGTTGGAAGTATATTTCGGCAGGAGCCTTGAGCGACATTTCAGCGTAAACCGAGTCAATTTCGCCAAGCACATTTCCGTATCGCTTCTGCCGATCCGCGTCGCTGGCGATATATGAGCGAAGTTCATTTTCCTTCGCTTTGCGTCCGCTAGTAATGGCTGCACGCTTGAGCCCCTGCAACTGCCCGCGGGACCGCTTCTCAACGTTGGCGAGAGACCGCATCCGCGACGCGTGTTTAATTTCAACACTGCGGTCGTTGACACCAGCCTGAGTCATGACGTCGATCTGCCAGTTGTACAAGTCAACAATCAGCGGTAGTCGAACGTTTTCTTCGTATTCTAGAAACGAAGCCGTCTTATGGCGGGCGGTTCTGCCAGGGTACCCCAGCAAGAACACCGAATCCCCCTCTTGGACGCCTTCGGCCGACACCTGAACAAATCGTTTTGGCTTGTAAGGAACATTCTCAGAGTTGTAGGTGGCTGAAGTTCCGTCTGGTGCCGTGTAAGCCCGCATGAAAGAAAAATCGCCAGTGTGTCTCGGCCACATCCAATTGTCTACTTCGCCACCAAAATTGCCGACGGACTGTGGCGGAGCAAAGACGAGACGAATGTCCTTCAAGTATGTGTACAGGAAGAGGACGTATGTCTTGCCTGCGAACATTTCTGCAACTTCCGCTCGAAGGCCAGGGTTTTGCTTCTCTGCTTCGGCTTCGAGCTCTCGGCAACGGACATCAATGGCTTTTTTTCGAGCCGCAAAGTCTAGGCCTTCTTGCACAGCGGAAAGGACTTGTTCAGAAACGTCGCGGTAGTCTTCCGTGACGCGAACCGTGTAATCCGGCGCTGGAATTTCGTCCGATTGCGATTCTGCGTGAAAGCCGTCTTGCAGCAAATCTCTTTCACTAGTGCTAGCCTTCTGAATGGCCCCATACGCACAGTGATGGTTGGTGATGATGAGGCCGCTACTGGAAACGAACGATCCGGTGCACCCGTTTACGCGGCAGACTCCGTCCACCAGACTAATTGCCTCGGGATTGAAAAGTTGGTCTGCTGTGAGTTCAATCCCGCGGCCGGCAAGATCCAGCTTGCTTAGACCGCTCATCGGATACATGCCCTCTTCCCCGGCAGATCGAAGGCACGTCGGGTCCAGCAAGGCCCAAATGGCGAGACCGCACACTCCGAACATACGTCCGATAGAACGTCCGTCTCGCTTCAATATTTTTTGCAACATCACATCGCCTCACACTTGAAGTTATCCGTCACTTCCGACCACGATATGGCAGGGCGTGAGGATCAACAAGTAGGACGACAATCGGGTCGATGTTGATTTGTTTTCGCGAGTGGACCGCTTCGAAGCGTCAATTTCTCGACTCGTCCACGGCAGATAACAGCTTCTTGCGAAGCGGCTTTCTGCGAGACAGCGTTTCGAGGCGATTCGATGAGTCGCGTTGCGAGCAAATCGCTTGTAGAATATCGTTTGTAAAAAGTGCGGTGAAGCGATTCGCAGCCACACGCAGGGCGGGCCACTCATCGCTTTCGGCGAGATTCAAAACAGGCGCCCGCAGGACACTACGCGAACTGATCAAGCTTGCCAGCAGCGTCGGCGAGAAGATAGTAGAACGTCACGCGGCATTTCGCCGAGTCATGCTTCATCGTTTCAGCGACTTTAGCAATGGCTGCATCGGCTTCCTCTGCCGACATTCCGAGATGCTTTGCGCAAAAGCCGTCGCGAACCGTCGCCAGCTCGCTATCATCGGAGGCGGCAACCGTTGCCGAATCTGGATTGCGAAGGGCTATTCCCAAATGCTTGACCAATCCATCGATGGCGGCGGTGTTCACGCTATCTACAAATCGTTCGATACTTTCGGCGTAATTCGACATTGTGCAAATCCTTTGATGCTCGAATGTAGGGTTTCCCGAATGTGCCCCAGCGCTAACAATCTCCGCGAGACAATTTCCCTTTCCACTATACGCTTTTCAGGCATCATTGCCACAGCCATGTGAGTTCTCCCGCCAAGTCGCCTTGCTGCGCCTCGTGCGCTGCAAGACACTGCGGGAAGCCTCTGCGAATAGAGAAGCCTGGGTTCCTTTGAGAGTCGTCCATGGACCTGACCATACAGCAGTCGATACTCTTGTTTGTTGCTGCTGCAGGCATCGGTATATCCAAAAGTGGCTTTGCCGGAATTAGCATGTTGCATGTGCTGATTTTTGCATTCGTATTTGGCACCAAAGCGTCCACTGGTGTGCTGCTGCCGATGCTGGTTGTTGGCGACATTTGTGCAATTTGGTTTTTTGGCAGTACAGCTCAGTGGGAGCAAATTCGCAAGTTGCTGCCACCCGCATTGATCGGTGTCGTCATCGGTTGCCTCCTGATGCATGACCTTGACGAGACTGTTTTTCGACCTTTGGTTGGAGTCATCATTTTTGTACTGACGGCAGTTCAGCTATTCCGCGTTTGGAAGCCACAGTTGTTTGAGGACTTTCCGCACAACCGATTGTTCGCCTGGAGTCTTGGTTTGCTGGCGGGAATCACCACCATGCTGGCCAACGCGGCTGGCCCTGTCGTGGCCCTTTACCTCCTGGCCGTTGCGTTACCCAAGTTGGAATTGGTCGGAACGAGTGCTTGGTTCTTCTTGGTCGTAAACGTTTTCAAGCTACCGTTTAGCTACTTTTATCTGGACCTTATTTCCCTTGATACGCTGTGGATTGATCTCCTTTTTGCACCTGGAATCTTGGTGGGCATGTTCTTCGGTCGTTGGCTCCTGAACGTGATATCGCAAAAGGCCTTTAATCTATTCTTGTTGGCCTTCACTGCCTTTGCTTCCCTGCGGCTCATATTTGGCAGTGCTGCCCCAGATGTTGCCACGGCCCCAGATGGCGTACGTACGCCTGCAATCGAACGTTCTCGCGATGCCGATTGACCAAGCGCAATATTTGAGGCTCTACGTTTAACGAACACAGAAGCCAATGAAAGCCGTCACGCCCACCCGGTGCCTAGGAATCGACAGCCAGGGGCACTGCTGGCTATTGCTGGGCACACCTCGATAGGCTTGCAGAAACACCAGACGCCAACGGTTTTCGTAGTACTTCTGCGCAGTTGCGCAACAAAAATCACGGCTAACTTGTGGGCCGAAGTTGGCCTTGTTACCTTCGGAGTTTTCGCGTTAGTGATCACTGCAGATGAAAACAAAGGTGTCAGGCTGGGAAGGTTGCGTACTCGAGTCGTCCGTTGGGGCGCAGGGTGCATTCTATGCCGAATCGATGGGCAGTTGACTGAGTCCACGTTTCGTTTCCCAACGGGCTTCCTCGTTTGATACTCGAGCGAACCGCATTGCGCGGCCATGCAGAAAGCAATTTCGGGTTAGGTTCCGGCTTGGAAGCCCAGCGATATAAAGCCCCCATCGCCACTGCTCAGCGCGGCTGACCACCCCCACAGCGTCTTACCGATCACTGTGCAACGACGGTTGACCAGGAATGTTACTGTGGACGAACAAAAGATATTCGAACGGGCACTCACAAAAAAGAATGCACACGATCGCAGTGCGTGGCTGGATGAAGCGTGCGGGGAAGACCTTGCTGCAAGAAACCGAATTATGGAGCGGTTGCTGCAACGCGATCAGGCATCGGCAAGCAGCAGCGGCGAAGGGCGCACCCTGGACGAAAGGGCTCTCGCGTCTGCTACGGAGCCTTGTGATCCATCGGACGCCGCACCGACAGGCTGCGTCGAAACCTATGTTTTCGACACTCCGTTGAAGTGTGAGGACAAAACGCCCAGCGTCTTGAAGATGATTTCAAACACGATCGGCGATGTTCCACATCTCGTTTTGAGTGATCCTACGGTCGAAGAGAACGACCCAATCAACCGGCCCAATTCACCTGAGATCCCAGCAACACAGCCGGATCGACGTTACCGACTTGACGGTGAGATTGCTCGAGGTGGTATGGGCGCGATCATCAAGGGACGCGACACAGACCTTGGACGCGACCTGGCCATCAAGGTGCTGCTGGATTCGCACAAAGACAATCCGCAAGTGATCCAACGATTTGTCGAGGAAGCACAAATTGGTGGGCAATTACAGCATCCAGGAATCGCCCCGATCTACGAATTAGGGCAACTTGCCGATCAACGACCATTCTTCAGCATGAAGCTGGTCAAAGGTGAAACACTTTCCAGCTTGCTTGCCGAGCGCGAAACGCCCGCAAAGGACCGTGGACGGTTCATTGGCATCTTTGAGCAAATCTGTCAGACGATGGCCTATGCTCACAGCCGCGAAGTGATTCATCGTGATCTCAAACCCGCAAACGTCATGGTCGGCGCGTTTGGCGAAGTCCAGGTGATGGACTGGGGTCTGGCAAAAGTGCTGCCGCGCGGCGGAGTCGCCGATGAAAAACGGGCGCACCAAAAACAGCAAGTGCATAGCGTCATTGAAACCCGCCGCAGCGCGGGTAGTGACGCTCCCGGATTTTTCGGATCAGGCAGTGCGGAAACACAGATGGGCAGTGTGATGGGGACGCCCGCCTACATGCCACCGGAACAGGCACTTGGAGAAATTGACCAACTGGATCAACGAGCTGACGTGTTCGGCCTGGGCGCAATTTTGTGCGAGATTTTGACCGGCAAACCACCCTATGTGGCCGAGAATGGGAGCAAAGTTTTCCGAATGGCATCGCGAGGGAAGCTGCAGGAGTGTTTTGCGCGACTTGATGCAAGCGAAGCGGATTCCGAACTCCTCGAACTGACTCGCCAGTGTCTTGCGGTCGAACCCGCCGACCGCCCCAAAGACGCCTCAGTGGTGACGCAGCGAGTGACGAAATACCTGGAAGCTGTCGAAACCAAACTACGACAGGCGGAAATTCAGGCAGCAACCGAAGCCGCACAGGCAATCGAAGAGCGAAAAAGGCGACGCGTCACTACTGTCTTGGCGGGTGTGGTCTCGATGTTGTTGGTTCTCGGCGGAGTAGTGGCGAATTACGCGGTTAAACAGCGTACAGCAAAAGAGGCCATTCGAACTGAACAAGTCAATCAGGTGAACGCACTTTTACGCGAGATTGCGATACGGCAACGCGAACACAAGTGGCAAATTGCCAAAATACATCTGAGGCAAGCAGAAAGGATCGCCGCCGGAGTCAATGACCCGGTTCTGATCCGGAAAACAACTAATGCTCGAACGGATCTCGAAATGTCAGAAGCGATTCATGACTATCCGGTCCAGTTGTGGAGGTCACACGCACTCGGCCATTACCGGGATTTCAAGAGTCAAAACGGTCAGCTCGCAAATCTATTGAAACAGTATTTGTTGGAACGGTTTCAAATTGCTGGTGGGCCATTTCGTTTAACTACGGAAGAAATTTCCGTCGTTGCTACGTCCCCCATTAGAGCCGAACTGATTGCGCTACTGG
>CAYPLE010000076.1:0-1592 GCA_964411445.1 uncultured Pirellulaceae bacterium | reverse complement strand
ACTGGCCTTCCACAACACCGCTCTTTGATGCAGAAAGATCTCTTGACATTGGCAATTAAACTCGATGATTCTCACGTCGCAAATAGAATTAGATTGGCTGTAATCGCCCGCGATGAGGAGAAACTTGTTCGAATCGCGGACAGCCTCGACCCGACGACGTTACCGCCGCTGCTACTCAAACTGCTTGGCGAATCCATAAATGCGGAGAAACAATCAAATCGACTGCTCGCTCAATCGACTCTGTTGTACCCAGATGTCTTTTTCAATTGGATAAGAGCGGGAGAGGACCGAGGCCGGCAATTGGAGTTTTTCCGGGGCGCCGTGGTCGCTTATCCAAACGTACCCGAGCTTTGGGCAGAATTTGCGGTACGCCTGCATGCTGAAGGATTCATTGAAGAGAGTGATGCGACGCTCAAGACTGCAGCATTACGTTTTCCGAAATCTGGGACCATTCGATATCACCTAGCATTAAAGTCGTTCAAGTCGGGCATGCTACAAGAGGCCGGACGACTTGGGATGCAGGCTGTTGAATTGGAGCCAAACTACTACCGTCCACATTTATTGAACGCCGAGCTCGCTGAGTCTCGTTGCGACTTGATCGCTGCCGAGAATAGTCTTCGACGTGCCGTTCTTTGTTGTGACGCGAATCAGGAACCGTTAGATCGATACATTGACTTTATCGAGCGTCACGAAGGCGAAGAAGAAGTAGGAGTGCTCCCGAAATGGCTTGAGGGCGAAGAGGTTTCATCGATGACGATGCATCTGTGCGGCAGGGCGCTTCGGAGTAAGGGCTACATACCTTCTGCAATCAAGGCTTACCGCAAGGCACTTGAGTTAAATCCGCAGGATCGATGGGCCCTGAACGGTCTAGGCGAAGCTCTTCAATTTCAGGGGGATCTCGACGAAGCTATCAAAGTTTACCAGAAGTCTTTGCAAATCGAACCCCGCGGAGCTTACGCCAACCGAAAGCTCGGTGATGTCTTGCGTGCGAAAGGGAGGCTACAGGATGCGGTCGCGGCTTACCAAAAGACGATCACCATCGAGCCAACCTACAAGCCTGCCTACTTTGAACTCGCCGAAACGTTGAATGACCAAGACAAACTGACAGAATCGCTTGTCGTCTACCAAAATGCAGCTGAACTTTTTCCTGACTACGCTTATGCCCATATACGACTTGCTGACGCACTTGAAGAACGCAAGCAACTCGACGAAGCAATCCATGCTTACAGAAAAGCCATCAATATAAATCCGGAAAACGGGATTACGCACTGCCGTTTGGGCTCCATGTTAGTAGCCCAGGACAGGATTGACGAGGCAGTGGCAGCATTCTCAACCGCCGTTGAATTGGATCCGGAAAGCCCATCGACTTTGAATGCAGCGGCTTGGGGTCTCGCCGGGAGGCCCAACAAATACCTGCGTCCAGAACACATCAAGAATGCCCTCGGGTGGGCAGAGAAAGGAAGCCAACTGAAACCAGATGACCTAGCAATCGCTGATACGCTGGGCGTGATTCAGTATCGTAACAGGGAATGCGAAAAAGCAATCGACACCCTTCAAAAGGCGGGCGCTCTTGAAGAACCTCAGCCTCACCA
>CAYPLE010000075.1:20733-31479 GCA_964411445.1 uncultured Pirellulaceae bacterium | reverse complement strand
AAGAGTGCGGACTTTCATTGCGATTCTCCGATAAGCTCTGTTTTATGCGAAGCCAGCAGGCTTGCCTGATGCCAGTTGGGCTGCCTAGCTGTGGCTGCTTAGCTGTGGCTACTATCCATCGGATGCTTCGGGCGGATCTGGTTGAGGCAGCGTGATTCGCAGTTTGGTGGTGCGATCATCAGCCACGTCGATGACTTTCGCCGAGGCAACTTGCAAGTCAATGGTCTCGCCGGTTGAAACGATGCGTTCGGCGATATTCATCAACAAGCCAGCCATCGTGTCCGCGCCTTCGACTTCTTCGCCAAAGGAGAGCCCCAATTGCGTTTCCACGTCTTGGACTGAAGCGGTGCCTGAAACGACAAACGCTCCTGGGCCGTCGGGGACGATTTCAGGATCTTCGTCGTCGAATTCATCAGCCACGTTGCCGATGATTTCTTCCAGGACGTTTTCTAGGGTCACAATGCCGATCACGGTCCCGTATTCGTCCAGCACGAACGCCATCAATTGGTGGGTTCCTTGAAAGTGCCGGAGCAACTTGCTGATCGGCATGTTCTCAGGAACTTTCTTGGGCGGTCGCATCACCGATCGGAAATCAAAGTCTTCGCCAACAGCTACGCCAACCAAGTCTTTGACGTGCAGAACGCCAATGACTTCATCTAGCGAGCCGACGCAGACTGGGTAGCGTGTATGCTTGGTGCGGCGAATCATATCGATGGTATCGTTCGGCGGAACGTTCACATCCACGTATTCCACTTCGCCTCGAGGCAACATGATGCGTCGGCAGACCATATCGTCGAAAGCGAAAACGGCGTCTAGCAATCGGTGCTCAGATCGCGAAAGGTTGCCATGAATGTGTGCTTCACGAAGCAGCGCACGAATCTCTTCTTCGGTGTAAGGCACCTCGTGCCCACCAGCTTCTTTCAGGCCAAAAAAGGTCAGAATCCAAGCCGTGGATGCGTTTAGGGCAACCATTAAAGGATAAGTTGCCAGGTAGTAGATCTTTAGCGGCACGGCACACCACAGCAACATTCGCTCTGGTTGCCGAATAGCAAAGATCTTGGGAGCTTGTTCGCCGACGACCAGGTGCAACGCAGTGATCACAGTAAAGCCGACGATAAAAGCGATCATCGAAACGACGTTCGGGCTGGAAATCCCAACGAATTCCAAGACCGGGCGCAAAAGAGCTGCGAAAGCGGGTTCACCAACCCACCCCAGTGCCAGCGAGGCCATGGTGATCCCCAACTGACACGCGGACAGTGTCTTTTCAAGTCGTTCTGCCAGCCAACGAGCCGTCTTGGCAAATAGCTTCCGCGACTGAACAAGCTGCTCAACTCGAGAAACACGAACTTTCACGAGTGCGAACTCTGCAGCGACGAAAAAGCCGTTGGCGATCAGCAGCACGACCGCGATGGCTAGATACCAGGGCGGCGGCGATTCTTCACCGTGCCCGCCTTGACCGTGCCCGCCTCCATCATTCCCGCCGTGCGATCCCGATTGGTTTTCCTGGGCGGCTTTACTTCTGGATGAATCTGCCGTTTCGTCTTCGCTACCTGCTGGTTTCACAGCAGAAGAACCGCCGATATCATCGTCGACCAGTGGCATGAGCGAATCGGGAAGTTCCGAAATCCAATGCGCCTCGAGGGTCGATGGCAGAGCTACCAACAGGCAGCTCGCCAGCCAGCAGACGTTCAACGATCGAGCCAGCTTGCCCGTAAGGTTGGTTAGAATTTTCGTTGGCAGTATGACCGTGCCGCAAGCCTGGCTCTTGCTCCTCGTCACAATCGAGCTGCAATTCTCGGCTTGAACTCGATTGGCTTGAGACTTCCAGAACAATTGTTGCAATGCGATTGCGAGTTTTAGTTGGTTCACGGAGGGAGTCGGAGAGAAACGGTAGAATTCGCTATGGATGAGCAAGCCGTCGGTCGCGCAGCCTAGCAGCAATGGCACTCGGCCCCAGGCGTGCATTGTACAGAATCACGGCCCCTCGGTTAGTGGATCAAGCCGATAAGCGCCAAGCAACTTGAGCGGCCAAATCAGCAAACCGGCCTGTGGAATCGGCGAGCACAATCGCTGTCGGGCTCGCCCATCGGGCCAATGGGATGTCGCCTTCACGCTGGCAAATAGGTCGGGAACGAATTATAAGTGGTGGAGCTCGAGACTGATCCGCCCGCACCTGCGAATTCGACGCGCGTCCTATCCTTGGTGCGAATCCACGCATTTCGCACCTAAGCCATGCTCTTTCGCTTCTCCCTGTACGGTTTCCTGAAGAACCAGCGGTATTTCGAGCCGTTCTTTATGCTGGCTCTTCTGTCGCACAACGTGAGCTTCTTCACGATTGGCCTACTGTACGCCTTCCGCCTGCTAACGATCAATCTCTTGGAGATCCCTTCGGGCATCTTTGCCGATGGGCACGGCCGCCGCGTCACCATGATCGTATCGCTGGTGGCCTACGTCCTGAGTTTTGCCCTCTTCGGACTTGCGACCAACGTGCCACTTCTTTTTCTAGCCATGTTCCTGTTCGGTATTGGGGATGCCCTCCGAACCGGAACTCACAAAGCCATGATTTTTGAGTGGCTCAAGCTGTGTGGTGAAGAAGACGATGCGGCCCGCGTCTACGGACTCACCAGGAGTTGGAGCAAAATTGGATCGGCGGTCAGCTCGGTGCTGGCGGCCATCTGCGTGATTCTTACCGACGACTACCAAAGTGTGTTTTTCTTTGCCGCAATCCCCTACGTCGCCAACATCATCAATTTGATTGGCTATCCGGCTGAACTGGATGGGCTAGTTTATCGCGAGCCGGTTTGGGATACCGTCCGGAGTCTGGGGAAGCGATTTAAGCAGACAATGCAGGACGCCTGGCAGCGAGCGAGCCTTCGGCAGCTATTCGTCGAGTCGATGGCTTGGGAGGGAGTCTATGCCGCGACCAAGGATTTTATCCAGCCTGCCCTGTTGGTGGTGGCAACCGCGCAGTTGATGGGAGTCTACGTCGAGAGTCCAGAAATCACGGCCTCGCAGAATGGAGTCAGTCGGGGAGCCGTGATTGCAATTGCCGCGGTTTACGTCCTGTTGTTTTTGGGCAGTAGCATTGCCAGCCGCTTTGCGCATCAGTTGCCCAAGCGCTTGGGTGGTGAACGGGCGGCTGTCCGCACCTTGTGGATTGTCAGCACAATTCTGTTCGCCGCGATGCTGTTGTTTGACCTTGTCGGATTCGCACTTCCTGTCGTAGCAGTTTTTGTTCTGCTGGCACTAGCGCAGAATCTCTGGCGGCCACTCCTCATTGCACGCATCGATGCCCAGGCAGATTCTGCACGCAAGGCTACGGTACTCTCGCTCGAGAGTCAGTCACAGCGTCTTGCCGCTCTTGCACTCAGTCCGATTGTCGGCGCGCTAGTCGACTTGACGACGCGTGGTATTTTGCCGGGCAGCTTTTGGCCTATTGCCGCCGCCGGCGTCCTCGCTTCGGCTGGCGTGCTACTGGCGTTCTATCGAACTGCGAGTTCAGCCCGCCTTGCCGTCGAGTCTTCCACAGTAGCAGAAGCAGAAGCAAGCGAACCAGACGTCGCGCCTGATTGATCACCAAAGACACACGCAGCTTGCCCCCCGAAGACAGGGGGATCTGCGGACACTGTTCGCCTGGGCAACGCGGAGTCACCGAGCGGCTAGTCGGCAAAGTCAGCCTATCTTGCCTTGCCCTCCAGCAGGCTAGGCGGCGATGGCGATTTGGGTAAGCGAATTAGCATTTTCGACAAGGTTTACCTAGTGTGACTCAATTCTTTTTCGCAGACCATCCGATACTACCCGCACAACCAGAATTTTGTGCGTGCGCTCCGACCAGCTTCGTGGGCGCCTTGGGGGCGAATCCGTTTGCTACGGTGGAAGGTAGTTATGTCGTTTCTCAATTTAGCTTCGCGTGTCATGGCCGCAGTTACGCTTGTCGTAGCTGCACCGGCTGCAATCGGTGAAACATTTCACCCATTTGCTGATCCAATGGAATTTGATCCGGATTGGCAATTCTTTGCACCCGTTGACGTAGAGTCACTCACTGAAACCGCTCCTCGGAAACGAGGGAACACAGGGTGGTTTGCAACTTATGACCGATCTTACATTTGGACTTCGCGTCCGGAAGTCGAACAATCGGCTGCCGACGGGGACTTCGGATGGGGCAACCGCTTCGACTTGGGGCTGATGACCGAAGACAACAGCGGATGGCTCCTCGGCTTCCGAAACATCGGAGGCCCAAACGTTTATGATCGCGTTTATCAGGAACGCATCAACCGCGTGAACACGAATGACGTAGGGGATCCAGTTGCCCCAATCGCTCCATTCTTGGACGCCAATGATGAACAAATGGGCACCAGGGCCTACATCCTTGGCGATAGCTTGAATGTCGTGAATTTTTCAAGCTTCGAACTGAACAAGACCTGGCGACGACGTCCTTACCGGTATGGTGGGATTCTGGAGCCGATGGTCGGCTTCCGTTACTCGACATTCAATGACTTTGCGTTGAACCAGTCGTATTCGCGAAACATCACCCAGATCACGACTCCTGGGGGCGTAACGGCGCAAACGCAGCTTGAAACCCTGATCTCTAACGAGACGCGGATCAAGAACCAGATGGTCGGCGGACAATTGGGAGCTCGCTACTTCACGCACTACCAGCGTTGGACCCTGTCAGGCGAGTTCCGAGCGTTTGCTACGGCCAACTTCCAGAATCGAACGTACAACCAACGTACGTTCACCACGGAGTACGCCGCCGCGCCTGCTATCGATGCAGCCGTTTCGGCTACGGACTACTCGACTGGATCGCTTGTTGTGAACGAAAGCAATAACGAATTCGTGTTCGGATTCGAAGCAAGAGCTCAAGCTGCTTATCAAGTCACTCGAGCGTTCAACATCCGAGCTGGTGTAGACGTGCTGAATTTTGCTCAAGGGATTTGGCGAGGTGCCAACCCAGGGTTTGGACAAGTTGGCAATCATGACCAGGATGTTCAGATGGCTGGATTCACATTCGGTGTAGTGCTGAACCGCTAGCCTTCCGTAGGCGAACTGCACGCAGGGCACTGTTGGAGCAGGATACAACACGACGGCGTGATGCTGCTTTGCTCGACAGAGTCCGACAGACTGGTTGAACAAGCTCCTTCCACAGCTAAACACGAAAACCCTAGACGGATTCATTTCCGCCTAGGGTTTTTGCATGGAGCCAAGCAGTTAACTCTTACCCCAGTTCAATCCGATCCCAGATGCCCGTCACTCGTTACGAAGTTCTTCTGCTAGCGCCGCAAACTGTTTGGCTTCATCCTTCGGGACGGTTGGATACTGCAATTTCATCGATTCCAGGCGCGATGCGATGATATCAGCGATGGCAGCACGCGCGTACCACTTGTTGTCTGCAGGAATGATGAACCAAGGCGCCTCCTTGGTGCTCGTCTCCTCGAAGACTTTCTCGAATGCCTTTTGGTATTCTGGCCAGAGTTTTCGTTCACTCAAGTCGCGGGCGTTAAACTTCCAGTGTTTCTCGGGTGTTTCTAATCGCTCTAGGAAGCGTTCCCTTTGCTCATCACGGGAGACGTTCAAGAAGAACTTCAGTACCATGGTGCCGTTATCGACCAACGTCTTTTCAAAGCTGCGAATCTCGGCGTACCGCCGTGCCCAAAGTTTCGCGAGCGATTGCCTTGATTCGATGTCTACACCCGGCAAGTTCTGCGGCTCCAAGTAGCTCGGGTGCACTCGAACGACTAGCAATTCTTCGTAGTAGGAACGATTGAAAATGCTGATCATGCCTCGTTCTGGCAGGCATGGAACCGGCCGCCACAGGAAGTGATGTTGGAGCTCGGTGTCGTTCGGGGCTTTGAAGGAATACACGCGACAGCCCTGTGGGTTGATGCCGCCCATGACGTGACGAATTGTGCCATCTTTGCCGGCTGCATCCATCCCTTGAAAGATGACTAGCAGGCTTCTCGTCCCGCTGGCGTAGAGAACTTGCTGAGCCTCTTGCAGAGCAGAGACGTCGGCAGCAAGTGCCTCAATGCCCGCGGTCTTGTCATCCAACTCTTTGCCAGCCGTTGTCTTGAGCTTGTTCAGCTTGACCTTAGACTCAGGAGCGACGCGGAAATTGCGTTCGTTGAAGCGATGTTTATGCATGACCTGTTGCCTTTTCGTCTTGTTCTGGAAGATTCCCATCGAAATCTGAGTTCACGCGCAAAACCGTTTGCTCTCGACGCCACGCAGGCTCGGGCAGCGCGTCGTGACCACACCGGCCAAAATCAGTGCAGCAGTGGGCGTATTGCGGCAATCGTGGGGGCAGGTCGCTGCGTGTCCGTGATCGTTGCACGATTTGAGGCCTGCTGCAAGCGAGTGGACGCTCCTTGAATCGCTTTGAGTGGTCGATTCCGTATTTCCCAGCCATGCTGCTGATGTTTGCCGGGTATTGCCAGTTTTCGGCTAGGGGCGATAATTCGCAAAGGTGCGATGCGCCAAGAAAGCGGACACGAGTCTGTTGAGATCTGGCGAGTCGAGGTGGCTGGGCGTTGTTTGGCGCCCTCCATTCGGGTCATGGATGCGTTTTGGCCCGCAGCAGATACCTTAGAAGACTAACCAACAAGAGCCTGATGATGATCCGCTTATCTGTGGATTGCCGCTCGCTCCATCTTAGAAATCCGGCAGCTTTGCCGAAGGAGAATTTGTTTCGATGGCATTGGTTCCCCTACGAGTCGTTTTGGATCACGCGGCAGAAAACGATTACGGCGTTGCTGCATTTAACGTAAATAACATGGAGCAAATCCAGGCGATCATGGAAGCTGCCGAGGAAACAGATTCCCCGGTCATCGTGCAAGCCTCCCGAGGTGCTCGAGCATATTCGCAAGATATTTTCCTGCGTAATTTGATGCAAGCTGCTGCTGAGCTGTACCCTCATATTCCAATCGTGATGCACCAGGATCACGGCAACAGCGTTGAGACTTGCCTGAGTGCGATCGAACATAACTTTACATCGGTTATGATGGACGGTTCGCTCGAAGAAGACGGTAAGACTCCGGCAGACTTCGATTACAACGTGAAAGTTACGGCAGAAGTCGTCAAGTTAGCACATGCGAAGGGTGTTTCAGTTGAAGGCGAACTAGGTTGCCTCGGCTCGCTCGAATCCGGCGAAGGTGATCAAGAGGACGGACACGGAGCAGTCGGGAAGCTCAGCCATGACCAATTGCTGACCGATCCAGAAGAGGCGGCGCAGTTCGTTGAACAAACCGGAGTTGACGCCTTGGCTGTTGCCATCGGTACCAGCCACGGTGCTTACAAGTTCACTCGCAAGCCAGATGGTGACGTGCTGGCGATGAGCCGAATTGAAGAGATTCACGCTCGTTTGCCAAACACCCACTTGGTGATGCACGGAAGCTCCTCGGTTCCCCAAGAATTGCAGGACATCATCAACAAGTACGGCGGGCAAATGAAGCAAACCTACGGCGTTCCCGTTGAAGAAATCCAACGCGGTATCAAGAGCGGTGTCCGTAAGATCAACGTCGATACAGACTGCCGAATGGCCATCACCGGTGCAATTCGCAAGGTTATGGTTGAGACGCCTGAGAAGTTTGACCCGCGTGACTTCCTAAAGCCAGCTCGCGCGGCGATGAAGGAAGTCTGCGTCGCTCGCATGACTGCATTCGGTCAAGCTGGAAATGCCAGCAAGCTGCGTCAGGCGGCCGCTGTCTAAATCTGCCAGAGCCTCTCGGCTCAAAGAAAAGCAACCGAAGGCCATCGATTCACTTTGATTCGATGGCCTTCAGCCGTTCAACGACCTGATCAACTTTTGGGCGTGACGCGGGCCGCTTTTCCAGTATCTGCTCCAGGAGCCGACCATGGTCCAACGTCAAACCGCTACGCCGGAGTTCTTCCTGGCTGGGGAGGCAGACCGGCGTGTTCGCCTGTCGCCAGCAGATTTCGATGGACGTTGCGCCATCGAACAAGTGCCTTCCCGTTACAAACTCGTGAATGATGCAACCCATTGAGTAGACGTCCGACGCCTGCTGTGCGATGCCTCCAAGGGCCACTTCGGGAGCCATGAAATAGGGCGTACCCAACACTCGACGGGACGCCTGTGAATCAGAGACTTCTCCTGGGTCCTTATCGTCAGACAACTTGCGCCCCGTCGCAAAGTCGATCAGCCGTATGCAGTGATTGTTGGCCTCCGCGCCGATAGTGTGCGTTGCTGAGCTTGGGTAGCCAGGCAGTTGTCTACGAGACGGCTCTTCGCACAGAAATGCATTTCGAGTTGAAATGTCGCCATGAACCCAGCCTGCTGCATGAATGTTGGCGATCCCTTCAGCAAGTGCCATCCACAGTTCTGGGATCGAGGGCGATCCTACGGGCCGCTGCAAGACGCCGTCGAGTCGCTGACCACGAATTTTCTCCATGATCACTCCGGCGGAGCTGTGCCCCACGGAATCAAGCTCCACGCGTTTTTCGGGCTTAGGAGCAACAAGGATCTGTGCCAGTGCTTCTGACTCCTTTGCCGCCAGTCCACTTGCTTGCTCGCCGGCGAAAACCTTCATGACAAATTCTGCTGAGTCCTCCTTGCTCGGTTCTCCAGAGGCTTGCGGGCTTTGAACCACCGCGTAAACACAGCCCGACCGCCCTTCGGCTAGCAGCTCGCCGATCTGGTAACCCTCAACAGTTCGACCGACAAGGCTAGAAAAGCTGGTGCTGTCGCGAGTGGAATGCTCCGCAAAGCGCGAAGCCCCCGCAGGAGGGGGGTAGTCCGCTGGTCTTCGCCTCGATTTTCGGGCTAGCAAACTCGCTAGCAACCCCATGACGACGACTGCGGGTGCCAGCAATACCATGGCCCAGGCGAATGGTCCCATATTATCCAGCCCCAGAGCCACTCATTTATGCAAAGTACGATATTGTTCGAGGGCCTTCTAAGGCCGTCGATTGACACAAGTCGTTCGGCGACGGCCATAGAACGCCATCGTACGACTTCTCCAAGGCACCGCAAATTGAACTTTTGAGTTACCCGTCTCCAGCCCAATTGCGGTTGCCGTATGCGATGATGTCGATATACTTCGGAGCTTCTCTCGGTCTGAGCGACAGCTCTCGAGGGGTATTAATCGGACATCTTACTCCAAGTGAATGTTATTTTTGCTTGGATTCATCGAGAACTTGAGTGTTTAGGGATTCGTTCCATGGCCCGTCAATGTGCTATCTGCGAGAAGCAAGCATCTGTTGGTAACAGTGTGGAACTTCGCGGTAAAGCGAAGTATCTCGGCGGTGTTGGTACGAAGATCACCGGCATCACCCGTCGCAAATTCAAGCCCAACCTGCAGCGAATTAAGGTAGAACTGCCAAGCGGAGAGCACAAGCGTTTGCTCGTTTGCACGCAATGCATCCGTAGCGGTGTTGTTCGGAAGGTTGTGAAACAAAAGCCTTTCGCACTACCAACAAAGTAGTCGGGCCTTTCCGTCGGTGAAGTCAACCACGAGCTGATATTCAGTGTGACCGCCGTCGCCAGCTAAGGGGCTAGCATGTCAATTTCACGTGACGAAGTCGAAAAAGTTGCTCGACTAGCGCGTCTGAAATTCGACGGGCAGCGTCTCGATGCCTTTGCAGATCAGATGGCGAAGATCGTCGATTTCGTGGATCAACTCTCAGAAGTCGATACAGCAGGGGTTGAACCGATGGCGCACCCGCTGGACGTTCAATCGGTTGTCCGGCCAGATCTGCTCCAGCCCGGTCTTTCTCGCGACGAAGCGCTTTCCAACTCGCCTAATCAAGATGGCGAACATTTTCTGGTCCCGCCCGTTCTCGGTCCCAAGTAGTGAACGGGACATCCAGGCTGCTCGCTTCTCTGAGGTCTCGGGCCCGGAAATCCCGCACATGCGGAATCGCCCTGTTTGCTTGCTCCCTCTGCTTTGTTTCCTCGACGACGCTTGCGCAGAAGCCAGATCTTGAAGCCTCAGCGATACGGGAAATGGTTTCCAACGGTCTTCCCGAGGCTGCGGTTGCCTACGCTGAAGCTCGGTTCGGATTTGCAGTTGCTGAACAAGACGGCGAACTAGCTGCAAAGTGGGCCGTGCGTGCGATGGAGGCGGCGGCATTGTCCGCGATGACCCGGCCGAGTGAAGCTGGCGACTTTGACGCTAAACAGCAGCAATACTACGACGTCTTCGAGCGAACGTTCCCTGAACATCGCCGCCTGCCATGGCTTCAGTGGCAGCAGGTTCGCTGCAAATTCTTGAGAGCTCAAAGCCGACTTGCCCGCTATTTGGCTGCGCCTGGCAATGCGCAACCGCGAGAACAAACTCTTGCGCTCGTGCGAGATATCAACGCAGACGCTGATGCGCTCAAGCAGGATATTCGACGCCGCTTGGCCGTTGCTGCAGGCGAATCACCGCGGGGCGGACGCGAAGCCCCAGCCGAGCAATTGATGCAACTGAGTTTCGACGCCGACTTGCTACTCAGCGAATCACTGCTGCTGCGAGCGCAGGCATACCCGCTTGGCTCACAGGACTACCAAGCCGCCATGGGGCAGGTTGATTTGCTAGCCAGTGAAGCACTTCAGGAATCACAGGCTGGCTGGACGGGACAAGAGAAACTGCAGCTCGGCCGCGCCGCCGCTGGACTTGCACTTGGCCGTCTATCCGAGAGTACGGAGGAGCTGCGGCGGCTAGCCACGACAGCCTCGCTTTCAGAGACTCGCAATCAAGCAGCCTGGACGCTACTAAA
This sequence comes from uncultured Pirellulaceae bacterium, assembly GCA_964411445.1. Taxonomy (GTDB): domain Bacteria; phylum Planctomycetota; class Planctomycetia; order Pirellulales; family Pirellulaceae; genus Aureliella. The sequence goes on along the minus strand of CAYPLE010000075.1, from coordinate 20,766 downwards.
CCACCTTTCGAGGCAGGGGCGTTTGAGCGAGGC
>CAYPLE010000075.1:0-20723 GCA_964411445.1 uncultured Pirellulaceae bacterium | reverse complement strand
TCAGTACGCTGGCCAACTGCCAAAGGAAAGTCCCTTGACTCTGCTGGCAGAAATGACTCTCAGGATCGCAGAGGCAAAGACGCTAGCAAGCAGTCAACGCGATTCTGCAATGAAGCAGATCTTGGAATTATGCAAAGAAGTTGGAAGTGAGCATGGCGACTACTGGCAGAACCGAGCCGATGCGCTCATCGCAGCAACCGGCGATACAGTCTCTGGTGGTGGCAGCAATTCACCGGATCTGATGCAAGTCCAAGTTAAGCAATTCTTGGCGGCGGGGCAAAATGACAAAGCCATCGAGCTGCTACGTCAACGGCTCCAGCAGGATATCACGCAGGCCAATGGTGAGCATGCAATTCAAGTTGCAACACAACTGGCCGCGCTCCAATATCGAGAAGGGCGGATCACCGAGGCGAGCGAGACTGCCGGAGCTACCGCATCGCGGTTCAGCCCTGCGAATGGGGCGGCGGCGCTCGACCGATTCGCATTGGTGCTAACGCAAGCAAGTTTGTCAAAAGACCTTGGCAACAAACAGCTTGCCAGCGACTACTCGGCTGAACTGCGCGAACACCTTGCTCTCTGGCCAGACAGCGCAACAGCGACTGAAGTGATGGATTGGCTGCAACGCTGGGCAATTGGCCGCAAGGAGTTTACGGAATTGCTGACAACACTTCAGGCCACTGCCGAAGCAACTTCGATACCGGAAACCCGCGCATCTGCACTCAAAAACTGGGCGATCGCCATTTGCCTGGCTTCGGATGAAGTGAGGAATCAACACGCTGAATCGCTGCGGGCATCTGACGCTACAGGGGCCATTGGTCTAGCAGCCTTCATCTCTCTCCTGGATAGGTGGCAAGTGGAGCAAGACCGCAAGCAAGATTTGGCTGCGGTCAAAAAACGCTCCGTCGCTTCGGATCACCCCCAGGGGGCCAATGACTCCGTAATTCCGTGGGGTGGCTTATGGGTTCTGGTGAACGCACTCGAAATGGCCAGATCGCAGAACATAACCCGAGCCAGTTCCGTGGCTGAAGCGTTTGACCGCGTCCCCCTGCCCATCACTCGTTTTTACCTTTCTAGTCTCGTCGAAGCGATTGATCTGGCAGGTGAAGCAACGCGTCAGCAGTGGGCCCAGGCTTTGGGCTTGGATGAGACGATCGCAAACTTTTGCATCGAATCCAAGCAATTGGCTGACCGAGCCGTTGGGTACCGCATATTGCTATGGTCCAAGGCGGGCGACAGACGTTCTGTGGATGAGATCGCACAGCTACGCAAGATGGCTCCAAGAGACGGAGAATTACTCCTGCAACTTGCCGAAGCTTTGGCGGAACAGCCAGATGGTTTGAAGCAGTCGAGCGAGTGGGCACGAACGGTTGCAGCCAATAGCCCGGCACAGACACCGATGCACCTGCGGGCGCAGTGGCGACGAATGAGAAACATGATTCTCGCGGGTGACGCCGCAGGAGCAAAGCAAGCTGCAAAGCTACTGCTGGCCACGTCGCCACCCAGCGATCCAATTTGGCGTCGTCGTATCGAGCAATTGGCTGAATGACGCGAGCTAGCGCCCTAGCGAATCAGCCAAGCCAACGCAAAAATCGGACATCCTAGGAGCAAGGCAGTGTTCCTTCCAAAACTTGCTTGAGTCCACCTGCTTGTCCCCCGCGCGTTTGGCGCGCGTAGAGCTTTCATCTGGCTCGACGAATTCGGGGGCGTCAATTCCACACAGCTTGGCTAGGTGCGTGTAAAAGTCGAAGCGTTGCACGGGATGGTTATCGGAAAGAACGTACAAAGGACCGGGCTGCGGGTTTTCGAAAACTGCAGCGATGGATCGAACGATATCGTCGACATGAATTAGATTCAGGTAGCCTTGCTTAGGAACTGCCAATGATTCCCCTGCCCGCAGTTTAGATGCAAGTGGAATCCGTCCCGGTCCATAGATACCAGCAAGTCGCAGTACAGTGCTTGGTAACTTTGAAGCCGCAAGGAACCTCTCGGCTTCAACGGCAATGCGCGGACCAATCCGAGTAGGCGCAACGTCAGATTGTTCGTCGACTCGGCCCGTTTGCTGCCCGTACACACCGGTTGTGCTCAGGTAGACCACTTGCCTCAGTCGATTTTTCAAAACTGATTCCATCGCGACGAGCCCGCGAACATGAGTATCGGTGCTCTCTTCGTTGTTTTCTGCGGCGGATTGTTGGCTGGTATTCGCTACAGGCTCCGCACGGTGTGGTACGGAAACGACGACTCGACCATTGCTGGCAAGATCGCGTGCGGCGAGCTCACGAAGCAGTTGGGTGTATGTGTCCTGCTCGAGCCAAGAGCCGACAATGGGAGAGACTCCCAACTGCGTCAGTTCGCAGGCACGTTCTTGGCTACGAGTGATCGCAAATACATCGGTTCCACGCGCCAATTCCTGCTTGGCGAACGGCGCTCCAACGTATCCGCAGCCGATAATCAACAACCAATCCGATTCGCTACTCAACGGCTTACTACTCAAAGGCTTACTGCTCAACGGACTGTTCCTTGCCGCTGATCAACTCACGCAGTTTCAATACCGCTTGTCGCAGCGGTTCGTCGCCAGCATAAGTTGGCACGGGAGGGGCGAGGGCGTCTTCGACGTCTCGGGGGTCATTTCGTGAACGCCAGCGCAAATTCAACCGTAGTTGCTCGATGTCGCTCAGCTCTAGGTTCAACCCTTCGTCAGGTGTGACCCCCCATTGATCCGTTGGTTTCATTTCTTCGGTACGATGAATGTTCTTTCCACTTGGGCGGTAGAACCTAGCTGTTGTAAACTTGAGGGCCGTGCGGTTTGGCTCAAGTTCGAAGACTTGTTGGACTGTGCCTTTGCCGTAACTTCTCTGTCCACCGATAAGAGCTCGACCGGCATCCTGCAAGCACCCCGCCATGATCTCGCTGGCGCTCGCCGACTGGTCGTTGACGAGCACAATCATCGGTATGTCCTTCGGAAGCAGCACCTGCGAATCAGCTTTCCATTCATTGCCAGCGGTTGCAACGCGTCCCTTAGTGCTGACAATAATGCCTTCGTCGATGAGTAGGTTGCACATCAGCACAGCCGCTTCGAGGATTCCGCCCGGATTGTAACGGAGGTCGATGACGACTCCCTTTGCTCTACCCTTGACTTGTTCAATGGCGGCTTTGAATTCCTCGAACGTCTTTTCGCCAAACAGCGTGACTCGGATGTACGCGATGTCGGAATCGTGCTCGAGCATGAATTCGGCTGTCGAATCTTGCCGCACTCGATCACCGTATACCGAGTCGACTTGGATGTCAGCTCGCACAATCTTCATCGCGATCGGCTCGATTTCCCCAGGTCGTTTTACGCGGACATCGACCGGTTCGCCGACGGGACCACGCATCCACTTGGTAGCATCCCCGGCTTCCAAGTCCTTTGTCGATTTGCCATCGATCGTGGTGATGATATCTCCTGGTCTCATTCCAGCTTCGTAGGCTGGCGTGCCAGGGATGGGCATTACCACCGTTAATTGTTCGGTTGTCGGGGGGCCTTCGATGAGAACACCGATGCCACCAAACTGTTGTTCAATAACACTTTGAAACTCCTGGAATTTGTCAGGCGGGATGAAGTCAGAGAATTGATCCAGGCGCCCAACGATCCCTTGCATTGCTGCGATGTAGAGTTCTTCCGGATCGATTTCGTCGACGTAACTCTCTTGGATGAGCTGGATATTTCGACCGAGCTTCCCTCCGTATCGCAGGCGCCCGGCTTGCATGTTGCATACCAGGCAGATCATCACGACAAAAACCAGGATTTGGATATTTCGTAAAGGCATTCGCTACTGCGTCACTAAGGGAATTGCCCTGTGCAGATCGACTCGCGTCCGATAGCTGGTTTCAGGGAGAAAGTGCGGGAAGGAGTGGCAATTCCGTTGCCACGACATAATGATAACCGTTGAAGTATGATATCGTGAATCGTCCAACTGGGCTGCCTGCACAAGTGGCCTAATTGCTGAAGTTTGATGCCTTGAAATGCCTGCTCACGATTTACTGCTCCCACGAGAGTGTACCCGATGAAAGAAATGCGAATCGTCCCGGTTTGGCGCCAGCGTCTAACCAGCTTTGTAGCCATATTCATGGTCTGTAGCACGTTTCAGCTCGCGAAGGCGGCCTCTCCAACGTCAACCGAGCGTCCCAACATCGTGCTCATTATGGCGGACGATCTCGGTTTTTCGGATTTGGGGTGCTACGGCAGTGAAATTGAAACTCCGAACTTGGACAAGATTGCGGCTAGCGGTCTGAGAATGAGCCAGTTCTACAACACCGCCAAATGTCATTCATCCCGAGTATCGCTGCTTACCGGGCTGTACTGCGATCAAGCAGGAGCGGAATCGCTCAAGCGAGGTACAACGATTGCCAGGCAACTTGGCTCAGCGGGCTATTTTACCGCGATGTCCGGCAAGTGGCATTTGCATGATCAGCCAACCGACCATGGGTTTCAACGCTACTTCGGACACCTGAGCGGCGCTACCAATTTCTTTACTGGCGACAACACCTTTCGCCTCAATGGAAAACCGTGGGGCGACTTTGGCGAAGACTTTTATACAACCATTGCAGACACGGACTACGCTATTGACTTTACAAACGAAGCAATCGACAGCGAAAAACCCTTCTTCCTATACGTAGCCTATAACGCGCCGCACTACCCGCTTCAGTGCTTGAAGGAAGACTACGAAAAATATAAAGGGCGTTACGACGTTGGATGGGACGTGATTCGGTCCCAGCGATACGCAAAGCAGCAATCCCTCGGCTTGCTCGCTGGAGAACCAACAACTGCTCCCGAGCGTCCGCCCTACGTGCCTGCTTGGGATGATCTCTCGGCCGAAGATCGGCAGTGGGAATCGAATCGCATGGCCGCCTTTGCAGCCATGGTGGATCGCTTGGACATAGAAATCGGGCGGCTCATCGGACACCTGAAAAAGAAAAATGTGTTCGACAATACACTGTTCGTTTTTGTTAGCGACAATGGCGCTTGCCCGTTTGACCGAACGCGTGGCAAGGAATTTCAGCCATACGACCCCCAAAGCTATTGGTGTTACGATACCGGGTGGGCTCACGTGGGAAACACGCCCTTTCGATATTACAAGCAAAATAACCACGAAGGCGGCATCGCATCGCCCGCCATTTTTCATTGGCCGGCAGCAATGAAGGCCAAGCCGGGTACGATCAATCGTTCACCGGGGCACCTGATAGATTTGATGGCGACTTGCTTGGACGTTGCAAATGCTGAGTATCCGACGAGCATTGATGGCCGAGAAATTGAGCCGTTGATGGGCAGGTCATTGAAGCCGATCCTGGATGGTGAAAATCGCCCAGCAGCCGATTACCTGTATTTTACGTTCGGGCCGAACAAGGCACTTCGCCAAGGTGACTGGAAAGTAGTTTCGATTCGCAACGGTCCTTGGGAGCTCTACAATCTCGCAGCCGACCGCAACGAGGCACATAACCTTGCCAAGGAACACCCAGAGCTGGTGCAAGAGATGGGACAGCGGTGGTTTCAGATTGCCAGAGACGTTGACCGACAACCGGAGAAACGTCTAAAGCCACTAAAAAAACAACCTCAGGACAACACATTCAAGAAGAATGGCAAGTGATCGGGTTCTGAACAGAGGTCCTGCAATCCAGCTCCATTTCAACCGGCTTCGATGTGAGCTGAACAACTGACTTGCTTCTTGGCTGAACTGGAACAATGCACGAGCGAAAATCACTACGACTCTTGTTCGTCTGCTCGATGAACCAGTGGCGGAGCCCAACGGCAGAAAAGGTGTACTCGAACCACCCTGGCGTCCAGGTGCGTTCTTGCGGCACGAGTCTCAAAGCCCGTCGTACGGCCAGTCTACGCGATGTGCAATGGGCTGACATTGTCTTCGCTATGGAAACAAAACACCGACAACGCCTTCTCACTCATTTTTCCGAGGCAATGCTCAGCAAGGAAGTCCACGTCCTGCACATTCCGGACGAATACAAACTCATGGACCCTGAGCTGATTGAGGAACTAAGACTTTCGATCGATCCCTACCTGCAGTCTCATTTCGGGGCGGATTCTCTCACCTGAGACTCGAAAGCATGCACCGACTGTAACGCAGAAAGCCCTCACTCAGCGGGAGCCGTTGCTGCGATTGGCCATTATGTCAACGAGCAGACCAATTTCTGCATCGATTTCGTCGGGGTCGTCAATGGTTTCGGCTACAACAGATCGTAATGTCTGCGCGAACCTCTGCCGGAGTCGATGGAGTGCTACTCGAAGGGCGCCTGAGGTGAGGCCCGTTTGCTGCGAAAGTGAGGCATAGTCCTGACTGGAAAGCTGGCGGCTGAGCACCGGCATGAGAGCGTTAAACACTTTGTTGCGTTCATCGCCAGAATATTCGCCTCGAAGCCTGCCGCGGACTTCGTCCAGCAAACTCTCTGCCCAAGCCAAATGGAATATCTGATCAGGGTCAGTGCTTTTCGATTCCAACTGCAACCACGCTTGTTCGCCAGACTCAAAATCCAACGAAAACACACGCGCCTCTCCGCCCCGTTTCTGCGCATTTTGATGGCGATACTGGTCGACTAAGAAACGCTTCAGCGCTGTTAGCAAGAACCCACGGAACTTGCCTTTTGCTGGGTCGGCTGTCTCGATCAGCCTGCCGGAAACTAGATTCTGCAGAAACTCCTGCGTTGCATCTTCGGCATCTTCACGCCCAAGGCCTCGGCGACGCGCAAAACTGTACAACGGCATCCAATACCGCGAGATGACTTCTTCAAGTGCGGGGCGGCCGGTGGCAGAGTCTTCCTTTGCCGCTTGCCAGAGCAGTGTCCATCGAGTGGTCGCAAAAGCTTCGTGTGAACTACTCATCCATGGACCAGTTATCAAATGAATATGCTAAGCAAGGTGGTTCAAGCAAGGATCTTCCTAACAACGTGTGCTTCTTCCACGCCGGTTAGTCTCTGATTCAGGCCTTGGAATGGAAAAACAAGTCGGTTGTGATCAATGCCTAGCTGATGAAGGATCGTTGCATTGAGATCCCTGACGTGCACAGCATCATCTTCAAAACGCGTTGTTATTTGGCCAGACGAATCGACGATGTTGTAGCTGTATTCGTCTGTTTGCCCGTGTTCGATGCCACCTTTGATTCCACCGCCTGCCATCCAGGATGTAAAGCATCGCGGATGGTGGTCGCGACCATACTTCTCCCGCGTTTGATTGCCTTGACAGTAGACAGTTCGACCAAATTCACCACTGAATACGACTAGCGTGTCCTCCAAGAGCCCTCGATTTTCCAGGTCCTTCAAGAGAGCCGCACAAGGCTGGTCGACATCATAGCACTGGGCCTTCATCTTTGGAGGAAGGTCTGCATGATGATCCCATCCCCGGTGATAGAGTTGAATAAAACGCACGCCACGTTCGACCATGCGACGCGCTAGTAGGCAATTGCGTGCGAACGAACCGCTCTTGCCGACCTCGGGCCCATACATATCAACAACATGCTCCGGCTCAGACGAAAGGTCAGTCAACTCTGGCACGGATGCTTGCATTCGGAATGCCATTTCTTGCTGAGCGATGGTCGTCGCGATTTCGGGATCACCAATTTCATCTTGGTGATGCCGGTTCAGCGTGCCAACCATATCCAGCATTTTTCGTCGGTCTGCTCGCCCCACGCCGTCCGGATTGGATAAGAATAAGACTGGATCTCCTGACGCCTGAAGCAAGACGCCCTGGTGTTTCGATGGAAGGAAGCCTGTCCCCCATAGCCGACTATAGAGCGCTTGGACATTGCGTTTGTCGCCTGACCAAAACGCTGAGTTGAGGACTAGGAAACTGGGGATGTCTTCATTGAGCGACCCAAGACCGTAGCTGAGCCATGCCCCCATGCTGGCTTTGCCAGGAATCTCAGAACCGGTGCAGATCAGCGTCTTTCCAGGATCGTGATTGATCGCATCGGTATGCATTGATTTGATCAAGCAGAGTTTGTCAGCCTGGGTGGACAAATGCGGCAGCAATTCGCTCATCCACAGGCCGCTTTCCCCCTGCTGAGCGAATTTGAACATCGAAGGCTGGACGAGTTGAGTTTTTCCACGCGTCATGGCCGTTACGCGTTGGCCACCACTAATCTCACTGGGCAACGGCTCCTTGAATCGTTTGCCAAGATCTGGTTTGTAATCGAAAAGATCCAATTGGCTTGGAGCACCCGCCATGAACAGAAAGATGACGTGCTTCGCCTTTGGTGCAAAATGCGGCACGCCGTCCAGGCCACCCACGCGGCTCTCACCTCGGGCTTGCAGTTGCGGAAGGAGCGAACCGAGCGCCGTCGCGCCAAGTCCCATGCCTAAGCGGTTCAAGAAGACCCTGCGGTTACTTGCATCGGCAACCTGTTGTAGTTGCCGAAATCGTTGCTGACTCGTTTGCATGTTGAATCTGAGTTTGTGGGAGTCGGAGCGGTTCGGTTTATTGATGGTTCTTGACGGTATCTAGGCTGTAGATCGCATTAATGGTCAGCGTCATGGCCGCACAATCTACCGCCTGGTCATCTGCAATGGCGGTTTTCAAGTGGGAGCGGTGCGCGAGATTCTTGGCTTCTTCCTGCCTTGTCGCGTAGGATTCTCGCAGCGATTGATAGCCTTGCAGGAGTGTCGTTCGTTCATACTCGGTAGGAGTGTGGCTAGTGATGGACTCGAAGGCTACATTGATTGCTTCTTCGCCGGAGTACTTGTCCACGACGAGCAACTGGCTCGCCAGAGTTGCCGCGGCGTCGACAAACAAGCCTTCATTCATCAAAACGAGCGCCTGCAGCGGAGTGTTCGTGCGTTCTCGACGAGCGATACAGCTTTCCCGAGTTGGGGCGTCAAAAATGGTCATTTGAGGCGGAGGCAAAGCACGCTTCCAGAACGTGTAGATGCTCCTCCGAACGATATCCTGCCCCCGGTCGGCAACGAAGGAGTAAGTGCTGGATGACTTCATCGACACGTTCTTCCACAATCCCGGCGGCTGCGGCGGCTTCACGCTCTTACCGTACAACGATTCGTAAAGCAGCCCGGAAGTGAATAGAATCTGATCACGAATCACTTCGCTGTCGAGGCGAAACCGAGCACCTCGCGCCAACATACGGTTGTCAGGATCGCTCTTGTATTCCCCTGGAGTTGCTTCGCTGGTTTGACGATACGTTTCCGTCATCACGATGCGGCGAATCAACTGCTTGGTATTCCACCCTGAAGCAATGTACTCGCTGGCCAAATAATCAAGCAGCTTGGGGTGCGATGGCACTTCACCTTGATTGCCAAAATCTTCGCTTGTCCTGACCAATCCGACACCGAAGAACTGTTGCCAAATACGATTCACCGTCACGCGGGCCAGAAGGGGATGTTCCGGTGAAGTAATCCATCGGGCGAGGTCGAGGCGATCGGGAGCTTGGCCGCGCGACTGTAAAGGCGGCAAGAAGCTGGGCGTTGACCGCTGAACTTCCTCACCCGGGTTGTCGTAGGCCCCGCGGATCAAGATGTGAGCAGGACGAGGATCCTTGCGCTCTTTCATGATCAACGTCGTGAGAACCTGCGACTGCACCGACTGCATTCTCGACTTGAGCTCAGCAAGCTCTTGCTGAAGTTTCGTAATTTCCTGTTGGCTCTGTTCCTGGTCATCGGTTTCGCAACTGCTCGATCCACCGTCAGGACTGTTGTCGGAGTTGGACTTGGTCGAAATTGAACCCTTGGCTTTGGCGATCAACTGGTTGGTTTGAGCGATGGCCTGCTGGAGTCGTTCAAGCTCATCGGTTTGCTCTGGCGTTGGCAATCGCAGGGCTGGTTCGTGGACGTTTCTGCCAGGAGTTTCGGGGGTGGCGTCGATGTTGTTGAAGAACGCGTACAGTTGATAGAAGTCACGCTGAGTGATGGGGTCATACTTGTGATCGTGACAAACCGCGCATCCAACGGTCAGCCCCATGAATGCAGTACCGAAGGCTGTCGTGCGGTCGACTACATTTCGAACGTGACTCTCTTCCGGCAGGGCCGTTCCGCGGTCGATGACCAGGTGCAATCGATTGAATCCTGAAGCGATCAGCTCGTCCTGCGAAGGTGACGCCAGTAAGTCTCCAGCGACTTGGGCGACAACAAATTTGTCGTAGGGCAAGTTTTGATTGTAAGACCGGATTACCCAGTCGCGATAAGGTGTCATTTCCCGGAAGTGGTCATGATGAATACCGTTTGTGTCTGCAAATCGGACCAAGTCCAACCAGTACTTGGCCATATGCTCTCCGTAGCGGGCCGAATTCAGTAATCGATCAACTTGCTTTTCATAGGCTGCTGGAGTTTCATCTTGCAGAAAAGCATGCAGCTCTTCACGCGTCGGAGGCAGGCCGGTCAAGTCGAGCGTCAGCCGCCGGAGCAAGGTGCGTCGATCTGCACTGGGTTTGAGCATTGGTGCACCGGTAGCGTTTGCAGCCAACGGGGCCGCCTCCGGCAACTGGTCAGCCTGCGGTGACTGGCCCTGTAATCTTTCAACGACGAAGGCATCGATGGGCGACTCAAGGGCTCTCGCTGCGGCGGACTGGGGCATCGCCGGCGGTTGAATCGGACGATACGCCCAAAACTTTTCTACCTTTGCCCCCTGTTCAATCCACTGCTTGATTTTGCTTTGCTGCTCAGCCGTGAGAGGCGGCCGGTGCGAATCGGCTGGAGGCATCACCACATCAGGATCGTCACTAGTGATGCGTTGCCATAGCTGGCTATCCCGAACTTCACCAGCGGACAGAACGTCAGTCAGCACCGAATCGTCATCCACATTGGCCGCATCGGCCTGGTCCGCTAGGTCGAGCCGTAGCCCCGCCTCTCTGCTGGACGGATCCGGCCCGTGGCAATGGTAACATGCATCAGAGAGAATCGGGCGAATGTCTGAGTCGAAGTTGATGGTCGTCTCGCCACCCAAGACGTCGAGCGAACAGACGGTGATGGCAGCCAGTACGCCGAGAACGCAACTGAACACTCGACTGCATTCCAGTTGCATTCGCATACGCCGCAACAAAAATCTTGAAGAAAAAGCACTCGTGAATGCGCTCATTTTTGACTTGTCAGTTCGGGGACTTTGATATGTCGAATTCGTGGAAATAGCCGCACTTCTTCTTCGTCGCTGGGGGGAGCAATTCGAAACGGGCTGATCAAATCTGGTATGCGATTCGCGCGATAAATGGACCATCCAAAACTACTGCCGATCCCACTGTCTAAGCTAATTTCGAAAACAACCTCGTCATCATGCTCGCGCGAGATTTCAAAGATCCGTGCCCATTGCCGATCCGCTGGTACGTCGTCATCGGGCGTTCCGCCTGCGGTTTCGATATGGCCGCCATCGGTGATCAGCAGATTGTTCGTCTTTGGCAACCAATCCGCCTCGCAATAAAACGGGCAGTAGAACGGATTGGAATCACCACCATTATACTCGTACACTGTCTCAAACGTCATGGCCGCTTCATCGATCTTCAGCTCCAAAACGCGACTCCTGTTGTCCGGCGCCATCGTTGCCTCGTGAAACGGGCGGGCACGATAGTTGCCATTGTCATACAGCAACAGAGTCCCTTGGGGGGTGAGCTGTGGCGAGTGTTGGTGGTAGAACCAATCGAAATCCTGCTTGGGTTTAAGCAGGAGTTTTTCAAATCGAGGATGCCAGCCGTCGGGATTGCCAAGGATCCATTTCACTTCCTTGGTTTTCCAGTCGATCTTATAGATGCAGTCCAAGTGGCGAAAGGAAACGATGATTGCGTTTTCTTCTGGAAGATACAGCAGAGAATTTGCATGGCTCCAATCGCGAGCCTTCTCACCAATCAAGTAGTCGTACTTGTCTTTCCAAAAGCCTCCGAGTGATATGTAGCCGATTCGTTGTTCGTCGAGCACATCCCGCAAATGGAAACGCTCCTGGATCTCACCCGTCTCTTTGTCGAACTTTACAACTGCGTCACAAACCACCTTGGCAGGCGCTGGGGCGGCTTCGGAATCAAACTCACTGGTCGGAAACGAATCGAAATCCTGAAGTTCCGTTGCGAGCGTCAGGAGATCGCCATCAGGCATTTGCAATAGATCGTGGTGCGTCGTATCAATGTCTACCCGAATCGACTCCTTGTCGGGCGCAATGGTTAAATTGGTTCCAATCCAGCGGTGGATATCACGCCCCATGATGTCAATCTCGTAGGCGTAGCGATAGTTGCCATGTTGGTACAGAATGTGACCGTTGTCGAGAATTCGCATGTCTGCGATGCGGTCGTCTGTTCTGCAAAACCAAACGACTTCGCCAAGCTCGTCGACAATCACAATGTAGCCGTAGTCCAGCACGCTGATCGAATCGCGCCAGATGTTGGCTGCAAACATGGTTAGGCCAGGTTCCATCTTTTCCGGATTGGCTAGCTCTACTTTCAATGGCGGGAAACTGTCTGGCAGTGGCGGCGTCGTGAACTCAAGTGGCTCGCTCAGTTGCGTCTGACCTGCCTCCGGTGCATTCAATTCCACTCGAATTGTGTGCTTGCGATCCGGCTTCAATCCAATCGCTGCAACACGGTGCCGCTGAGAGGCTGCCGACGGCCAGGGCTGCCGCCAGCTCCTGACTCCATCATCAATCCGCAATGCGGCCGTTACGTTTGTTGACGCTTCGATGTCGACAATCGCGACCAAGGGAACTCGCTCAATCGGATTGGGCCGAATGGTTGGTTGAGCAACGAACAGACGCCCCGCCTCAAAAGCTTCTCGCGCCCGTCGAGCCGATGATCCTTCGATACAACCACCGCTGGTAGCCAAGCATAGGCCGACCAAGATGGCAAAAAATGGCTCTACCGTACTCTGCCAAAATAGGCGAGCGGAGCGAGAGAGCGGGTGGCATAGCCAAGCAGCAGTTGAGCCAATACTCGGGCGCATCAGGGCACTTCAAAATCGGGAGAGCGGAAGCACTGATGTGGCGCATTCCTACGTGAAGCGGCAGCAGTGCGGAGTAATAGGATTTTACAGATTGTCGGTCGAACAAGCTTAGCAGACTTGGTCGCCGTTCGCATGTTTTTCAAAACGGAAGGCCAGGGCCAACCCAAGTTTGAAGCGGGGCCATCCGCGAGTCCGGCGGAGCTCCGTAGACTGGACGGGCCAGCGGGACAAGCTTACAACTCTCCGAAAAGGCAAGATCTGCGATAAAGCCAAGATTGCCATACAGTCCGTGGTGGCATGCTCGAAGGAGGTGGTCATGAATCGAAACGTACCGTCGAGAAATGACTTGAGAAATGACTTGAGAACGATCGCAGTCGACCCGTTTGCTGTGCTAGGGGTCGATTCATCGGCCAGCGGAGAAGAGCTAGAGCGTGCGTTTCGTGAAACGGACGAGCGACTCGCCAAGCAGGGGGCACAGCCCTGGATTCGACAAGCAGCCCGAGATTCCTTCAAAGTGCTGACCCAAAAGCAGCCAGCGGAAAAGGTAACTCAGAAACACAGCTCCGGCGTTGAGCAACAAACTGACGCACAGCAAGCAAGCATGAAAACTCCGCGATGGAGCGGCCTGGGGGGTGAACTGCTGCTTCAAAACGAGATGAGCTACTTCATTCTCGTTAGCGTGCTCGACTTCTTTCTGACTTACTTACTGTTGAACCTGGGAGCCATCGAAGCAAATCCGCTTGCAAATTTCCTGTATCAGCAGTTTGATTTCGCTGGCATGCTCGCTTTCAAACTGATCGTTGTTGCAATTGTTTGCATCGTCACGCAGGTCATTGCTCACCGCAAGCCTGCCTACGGTCGATTCGTCATCTGGACTGGCATCATCGTAACGGGTGCGGTCGTCATTTACAGCACACGCCTCTTGACCGGCCAGTTGAACTAGCCATTGCAGCGGAAAATTCTTGCCCGCCGTCCCTGAAAGGAAAACAGCATGCCTTCCCCTCAGGACAAGCGTGAATTGCTAGGTGCTTACTTCGGCAGGTAGTGGCTCGAGCTGCGGCTCGAGTACTCCGCGGGCTTTCCTCCAAACCAGCGCAGCTTCAATAAAAATCCAGAGTTGCAAAAGAAGGATACCAATCCCGAAACTGGATAACAAGAAATTTCGTTGAGGAATATATTTGTTAAAGAGGTCGTAAGTCATCGCCCAGCCAGGCATCAGCAACATGAGCACGGTCGGAATCGCCAGAAAGGCAATCGTCTTGTTGCGTCGCCAGAGATAAAAGGTGGCAACCATCATCGCGAGCCCAGCGAGCAGTTGGTTGGTCGCGCCGAAGAGTGGCCATAAAACGAGTCCACCTCTGCCAGGGGCTTCGCCTGCGAAGATGGCGATCAGGCCGCCAATGCCAACCGCCAGGCCTGTGGCCACATACTTGTTCTGCGTTGGCAAGCCGACGGTAGCCCCCAGCTCTTGAAGAACATATCTTTGCAGCCGAGTGGCCGTATCGAGCGTTGTGGCTGCGAAGCTGGCAACCAGCACAGCGACGATTCCAATACCCAATCGCACGGGAATACCAATCGATGTTAGGAAATTTGCGCCGCCCTCGATGAACGCTCGCAACTTTTGAGGCAGTCCCTGCTTGGACCAACCTCCGTCCTCGCCTGCTCGGTAGTACGATCGCCATGCATCGCGGCCAACGACTGCTTGCCCTTCCGCGTTTGCCGCCACTTGGTAACCAACTTGCCCCTGAGGTAGCTTTTCGAGGGCTCCCATCCCAACGCCTGCTGTGCAGGCCAAAATGACGATCACAGCGAGAGCGGATTCGAGAAGCATTGCACCGTATCCAACAGCTTGCGCGTCGGTCTCACACGACACCTGTTTGCTGCTCGTTCCAGACGAAACCAGGCAATGAAAGCCGCTGCAGGCGCCGCACGCGATAGTTATAAAGAGAAATGGCAAGATCGGTGGAGCGTCTGCTGGGACGGTTGATGAAATGGGTTCCGCCGACGCGAACAAATCCGCTTGCCCAGAGACGCCAGCGACCGCCAATCCGACCACCAGAAGTCCCAAGGCCACGAAGAGCTGGTGGCTGTTGACCAAGTCGCGAGGCTGTAGGAGCAACCAAACTGGCAAAACACTGGCCGCAAAGCAGTACGCGAGAAGCAGGATGGTCCAAACGACGTTCGGCTGCCAAAGCGAAGTAGCATCGGGCGGGATAACATAGTCGGCAAGGTCAAACTGCACGTAGTAGACACCGATGTAAGTTGCTGCATAAAGAAGCGTCAATGAAATAACCGAAGGCAACATCAGTGAGCCCCCGGTCTTGTGCGCCCACAGTCCGACGGCAATGGCAATCGGCATCGCAATCCAAACGCTGAGTACACTCTCTGGGTACAAGCTAAAGATGCTGGCGATGACAAGTCCGAAAATAGCAAGCACGATCCAGAGCGCGATAGCTAGAATCGAAAGAAACAGTATCTTTGCGCGAGGCGATATCATCCGCCCAGCTACTTCTCCGATCGTTTGCCCACGATTCCGGATCGAGATCACCAAAGCGGCCATGTCATGAACGCCGCCTATGAGGATTGCTCCGATGACGACCCAGGCCAGTGCTGGGAGCCACCCCCAAAACACGGCGATGGCTGGGCCGACAATCGGCCCCGTACCAGCAATGCTCGTGAAATGGTGACCAAAGATTACGCTGCGTTTCGTTGGCACAAAATCGTTGTCATCTCGCAATGCCTTGCTGGGCACATTGGCATCAGCGGATAACTCGAAAAGAGTCCGGCTCAACCAACCTCCGTACACTCGATAGGCGATGTATAGCAGCGATAGTGAGCCAAGGCAGACAAGTAGTGTGCTCATATGAACATCAATGCGCGTAAAAAGCTGGTGAAAGGAGGGGCCGCAAGCGGTCTAACAGCGTAACGAGTCACCGCAGCGTTTGCCAGAACGCGTTCGAAGCCGGCTCTCCCAGCCGGAGGATGAATGCTCCTAATTCTGCCGCTTCAACATTCGCGGCGGCACAAACGTACGATCCCTACATCCGTCATGGTCACCACGAATCGATTGAGCTTGCCAGAAACGCAGCCTTTGGGCAACTGCTCAACTCAACCGTGGCCGATATCTACTCGCATGCTGAGGACAGCTAGAAAATTCGTGGCCTCTCCTACCGTGCATGCTCAGCCCCACTGCCCCGGGCGACACAGCCGTGCGACTTAGGTCGTCCGGGCATGCATCCGCAAACGAATCTTCACGACACATGGATGTGACATCACCGCCGTCAGGCAGATAGTCCGTTGGGCTGGCGCACGATGCGCTGGCAAAACTGCAGAGTGATCACCCGCCATTAGGAAATCCGAGCGTGTCGAAAAAGCTACCCTCGCACCTGAAATTGCATACCGAAGACCAGCTTCAAGATCGAGTCGAGCCACAAGGTTTTGACTTGGCCGCAACGCTCAGCGCGTTCACCAAGGCAACTGGTTGGATTCCAAGGGCAATTCACGGCAACCCTGTTGGAAGCGGTCCGACCGGAATGAACGCTTCTGCGGCGCTTGGGATGAAAGCAGACCGGGAAGAAGGGGAGCCTCAACTTCCGCTGCAGCGTCGAGTTAAGTTGATTTGCGATGCTCCTATCGATGGTCAGCTAGACGCAGAGTTTGCGGCGTTGGAAAGTATCACCAGCGAAGAAGTCGCATGGCAATTGCTCGCACAAATTGACGCCCTTGTCCAGAAACTGGACGAAGCCGAAACGATGATTCGGGAGCAAGAAGCGGCGTTGGCGACCAGCGTGGGTGTAAGCGTTCGCAAAGACGAAACACGCGTTCTTTCGTCGCGAATCAATGAATCGCTACTCCGCGCGGCGGAGCAGACTGGCAGCGACGCGGCCGCTGTCTACTTGCTCGACGACACCACCAGTCAGCTCAAAATGCGCGGCTGCTGGGGAATGGCGACAGATCGCCTTGCAAAGCCACCACGGGACCTACGCGGCTCGCTGGGCGACCTGGAAGCTCTCATGGGCAACGCTGTGCTCCTAGAAAACACTGCGCTCGCGAGGGAGTGGCAATGTCCAGAAGACTATGCTGCCGCTATGTGTCTGCCGATTGGTTCCCCCACAATGCCGCAGGGGACAATCTGGCTGTTCAGCGATCATGTCCGCGACTTTAGCACCGAAGACATCGAAGCTGCCAAAGCAGCATCTGAGAAAATCCAGGTCGACATCGAACGTTGCGTGCTGGCAGATGAAGTGCTAAAGAACCGCGGTATCGAGCGGCAGTTTGATTCAGCCGGGTTGACGCAGTCATCGCGACTGCCTTCCGGTAGCCAGTTGCTGCACCAAGACTACGACTTGGCAGGCTGGACGTTCCAGGATCATTCGCTGGGTGGCAACTTTCATAACTGGACGATGAACCGCAGAAGTGAAATTTGCGCTGCGATTGGAGCGGCTACACCTACGGGGGCCCCGGGAGCTTTGGTGGCGACGAGCGTCCAAACTGTTGTGGAGACGTGCTGGAATTCACGCCACACACCTGAGCAGATATTGCGGCGAGCCAACGATGTGTTGTGGCAAGCCCAAGATGGAGACTGGCGAAGTTCTTTGGGATATTGCGTGCTTCATCCAGACAGCGGAAGTGTCAGTCTGGCGGTAGCCGGATCCATTCAGGCATTCCTGGTTGGTGATCATGGCTTCCGACCGCTGCCTCGAACAGAAACCGCTCTGGCTGCACAGCCTGACACATCGTTCCGCTCCACGCAGCTCTATCTCGAAGCAGGCGAGATCTTGGTGCTCGCATCTGAAAGTGTTGTCGCTGGCGAGGCAAACGGTGGGTTATCGCAAGAGCTCTTGCTGCAGACGATCAATTCACTTCGCGAGGAAACGGCCGACGACATCGTTGACCACTTGGCACGTAAACTGCCATTACAACTCGAACACTCCAGTGACCGATCCCTGCTAATCCTCAAACGCGGCTTCTAGCATGGATTGCTTCCGCCGGATGTGCAGGTGCAGTGGTTTGCAGAGAGCGATTTGGTGAATACGTGGCCAAACGCAACATGAGCAACAACCCTTACTCACCGCCAGAGACAGCCAGTGAACGGGATTTCAGCGAAGAGGCGATCGCGCGGCGACGCGCTGAAACTTCTCTGCGGATCGCATTGTGTATCTTATCCGTCCCTGCGGCCTACAACTACTACTGGTTCAACCTGAGATACGCCGCCAATCCGTTGCCCAGTGTAGACCTGATGTTCGCAATCGACGCTGCAGCAGGTATCGCTGTCTTTGTCGGCGTCTGGTTTTTCGGGCTTCCGCTCCTTGAACTTGCCACACTGTTCATCCATCGACTTCTTGGGCGAGCAGTCCTGCAGCTCTGGAATGCGGAACTGTATGCGGTACTGCGGCGCGCCGTCGTGTTGTCGATTGCTGGGGCGCTCGTTTGGGGCGTTTGGGTGCTTTTGTTTTACAGTTCCTCGGTCAACTTCTTCGTCATCTCGATCCCCGCCGGGATCCTCGCCCATCTTCTCGCTGCGGCGTTGTATCTTCCGTTGTTCTATCGTTGGTTCCGGATCGAGAAAATAGAAAGAGCAAGTCGCTTGTGAATCGGTGATGGTTCGCCAACACACAAGGGCAGCCCATGGCCCCTTGGCGACCACCAAGCGGCAACAAGGCCGGTTCATCTCACCTAGAGAAGGTTTGGGCAGTAGCCCGGCATGAAATTTTCCGGGCATTCGACTATGATATTGCCCCCGACGAGCACTCGAGTTGCCTGCGAGACATCGCAGGAAATGTGTCAAGTTGCTCGTTCTCCCGCCTTGAGATTGCTGTATCCACAACCTGACGCCGCTCCGGCGCTTTCAAACGGTGCAAAGTATGATTCGACGATTTTCTTATGCGCTCATCTGCGCCACACTCTTTTCTTCATTCGCTTCACTCGCCTCCCAAGCTTCAGCGGCCGACCGCTTGGTGTTTGAGCCTGAGGGCGTTCAAGGAGCGAAACACATCGTTCTGATCTCCGGCGACGAAGAGTACCGGACGGAAGAATCCATGCCAATGCTCGGCAAGATTCTGACGAAACACCACGGATTTAAATGTACCGTCCTTTTTGCCTTGGCCGCTGACGGTTCCGGAACGATCGATCCCAATAATCAAAAGGGAATTGTTGGTTGGGAGACACTTCGTGACGCGGACCTGGTGATTACAGGCACGCGGTTTCGTCAACCATCGGCCAAGCAAGCGGCCTACGTGACAGAGTATTTGGAAGCCGGCAAGCCATTAATTGGCATCCGAACTTCCACGCATGCGTTCAATGGAGAAGGCTCGTTTGGTGGAATTTCCTATGGAGAATTTGGCCGCAAGATTTTCGGTGAGACTTGGGTAAGCCACCACGGCAAGCACAAAGTTGAAGGTTGCCGCAGCGTTGTCGCTGGAGATGCTGAGCATCCGATTCTTCGAGGTGTCGGCGAGATTTTCTGTCCGTCGGACGTTTACGGTGTCATTCACCTTACCGAGCAAGACAACATCTTGCTGCGTGCGGCTGTGACCGAGAGTCTGGACCCATCATCGGCCAATGTGGATGACAAGCGAAACGATCCGATGCAACCCTTCGCCTGGATCCACGAATACCAGCGGCCGGGCGGTCGCGGCACGGGCACATCGTTTTGCACAACTGGCGGCGCTTCGGTTGACTTGTTGGATGAAGACCTGCGGCGAATGCTTGTAAACGCTGCATTGCACCTGACTGGGCGAGAGATCCCGGAGAAGGCTGACGTCAGTTTTGTCGATCCGTTTGACCCAAGTTTTTATGGCTTTATCCGCGAAAAGAACTACTGGAAAAACCTGGGATTGACTCCGGCCGACTTCGACTGGGGCAAGACGACTCGCAACCCTGATCCCAAGGGCACGCCCCAATGGGAATTCACGTCGACTCAAGCGAGCAAGCTTGAGTTCCGTGACGGCGAACGCATTGCTTTCGTTGGCGGCTCGCTCGCTGAGCGGATGAACTTGTTCGGCTACTTTGAAACGCTTCTTCACACCCGTTTCCCCGACAAGAAGCTCGTCATCCGCAATTTTGGCTGGCCTGCTGATGAGGTCGGTAATCAACAGCGGCCTGACAATTACACTCGAATCGACAATCCGTTGGAGGTCTTTGGGCCTTCGACGTTCATCTGTTTCTTCGGATTCAATGAAAGTTTTGCCGGCAACACGGCAGAGCAAACCGCTGCGTTTAAGGACAAGTACCGCGGGTGGATAGATTCCGCACGAGGCAAATTCACCAAAGACGGCTGGCCCGTGCGGTTTGCGTTGGCAACACCGATCGCTGTCGAAGCGGCCGCAGACCGGCATCTTCCAGATGGCAAAGAAAACAACAAAGCTCTCGCGGCCTACTCGGCAGCCGTTGAAGAGTTGGCTGCGGAACTAAATTTGCCCGTAGTCGATCTGTTTGAGCCCAGCCTTGCTGCCTTCAACGGCGAAGAAGGACTTCAGTACACAATCAACGGCATCCACTGTAATGAACAAGGCGATCGATTGGTTGCACAGGAGCTGGACCGCCAGTTCTTCGGTGATCAGCATCCGATCGGGATGGACGACTCCGAGTTCCATCGAGCTCGATCGGCTGTGAACGACAAGTCTTGGTTTCACCTGCAAGACTACCGCATGTTAAACGGTTGGTACGTTTATGGTGGCCGCCGAACTTGGGATACCGAAACGTTTCCCGGCGAATACCAGAAGATCCGCAAGATGGTGGCTGTTCGCGACAGCTACATCTGGGATATCGTCGCCGGCAAAGAGGTCCCCGAATATCCGGACGATTCAAAGACTGGCGAAGTCTTC
>CAYPLE010000074.1:22426-32018 GCA_964411445.1 uncultured Pirellulaceae bacterium | reverse complement strand
TTCAGGCATTAACTTTGAAATCAAGGTTGATAACAGCATTCCTGAGACGATCGTTTCGGATCACGCCAAACTGCGGCAGATTCTGGTGAACTTGCTAGGCAACTCGTTCAAGTTTATCAAACGCGGGCACGTGAAGCTTTCGATCGATACTGAAAAGGCAGCCAACAATAGCCGTGTGCTTCAGTTTGATATTGATGACACGGGGCCAGGCATTCCAGCCGGAGATCGTGAACTGATTTTCAGGGACTTCGAACAAAGTACTGCGTCTTGCGAGAGCCAGGCGGGTACTGGGCTCGGTCTATCGCTGTGTCGAAAGTTTGCCGAAATTCTGGGTGGCGATATCTTCATCGTTGACAAGAAGGGGCCCGGGATTTGTTTCCGCCTCGAGATTCCTCTCAAGATCAGCGAAGCGCAGCGTCAGGTCGAGCAGTCGAGTTTGGATGCAGAGAATGGCTACTCGTTGATCTTGCCGGCAGGTGCCGACGTTCCGACCGTCTTGGTGGTTGATGACGTTCAGTTGAATCGAGAAGTCATCTTGCAAATGCTCGAAGATGAACCGCTAGACTTGGTTTACGCATGCGACGGGGTTGAGGCGGTTACGCAGTGCAAGCTGAAGATGCCAGAATTGATTCTGATGGATATTCGCATGCCTCGCATGGACGGTTTGACCGCGACTCGAAAAATCAGAGAAATGCCCGGCGGTGATCACCCGAGGATTGTGACTGTGTCGGCAAGCGTCTTTGACATTGATCAGGAAAGTGCTCGAGAAACTGGAACCGACTGCTTCATCCGCAAACCCGTGACAGAGGCAGAGCTGTTTCACACCGTTGCTCGCCTGCTCAACATGCAATTGACCGAAGGCGGTGCGCAGAAGGGGGCAGCCACCGAAAACATGCAATTGCTAAAGTTTGGGGAGGTGGCGCTCACGAAGTTGCGTTCGGCGACATCCCGGCTCTCACGAAATGACTTGTTAAGCGTGTTGGATGAACTCGAAAAAGATGGCAAAGACGTCGGCGAGCTGAAGTCGTTGGCCAATCGATTCGCGTTTAAAGAACTCGAAGCAAAACTCTCTGTTGCGGAGGTGTATAGCAAGCGATGAGACCTTCAACGATCGAAAAGGAACCGACGGTCTTGATAGTTGACGATCATCCCGAGAATCTGGATCTTCTGTCCACTTTCTTGGAGATGAACGGATACGCGGTACGAGCAACTACGAGTGCAGCGGAGGCCATTCGTTCGGCGGACCTTGATCCCCCGAGTCTCATCCTAATGGATGTGAATATGCCAGGCATCAATGGTTTTGAAGCCTGTCGAATACTAAAAGAGAACGAGAATACGGAGCCGACGCCTGTCATCTTCATTAGTGCAGATGATTCCGCCGAGCAACGTATAAAGGGATTCGAATGCGGGGCAGTCGATTACGTTGCCGCCCCATTTGTCCTTGAGGAAATTGAGGCGCGAATCTGCTCCCGTCTCGAAGTCGAAGAGCTGCGGAAACGAGATCGCGAAAGATCCATAGCATTTGAATCGCTACTGCGCGAGCAAATCATACTCGATAGGCAGCAGCAGTACATCACAAAATTGCTGGTTCACGATCTGACGAACCCGTTGCAAGAGATACTTGAAACTCTCGAGTCGCTCGAGTCGCTCGAGTCGGACATCGAGTCAAATGGCGAGCTGAAGCAGACGGTGGAGCAAAGGATTGCTGATGGCGCAGGAGCTTGCCGCAGCATGACGGAGATGATCAAGCGACTGCCCGAGCAGCGGCGGCAACTCTCTGACGCGCTGGCAGTCACAAAACACGTGACACGTTTCAGTATTATTGCTCGGACTGCTCGCGAGATGCTGGAGGATGATAGCAACGTTACTTTTGAAGTCGGCGACGATTGCGATGTTTGGTGCGACAAGTCCATCGTGAGTCGCGTGTTGGTCAACTTGATTAACAACGCAAAGAAGCACGGTGGTCAGGGGACTCAAGTTGTGATCACTTGTCTCGCTGATGATCTGCAAACCACGTTCGAGATCAGCGACAATGGAGCAGGATTTCCCTGTGATGACTTGGACGTCATCTTTCCCCCTTACAACTTGGAAGACACTGGTGAAGCAAGAGACTACAGCCTTGGACTGGCGTTCTGCCGCTTGGCTGTTGATGGTCACCAAGGGGCCATCGAGGTCGAGAGTGTCCAGGGCAGAGGAGCAAAATTCACCATCCAGCTACCCAATAATTTTGAAATCGATGACGCCGAACTCGAAAACATGGACATTGAGTCCCTCGGCTTAGACGATGCAGCCTTAGACGACGCAGCCTTCGACAGCACAGATTTTGAGGCGATGGAGGAGAATCCTCGCACGATCGAAATCGCCAGCTTCAAAGCAACCGGTAGTTAACTGCTGGCACTTCGATACGACAATAGAGCGCGGGTGAATACCCAGCGGCTGAACAAGACGCAGACCACGGTTGCAAACAGAGCGAATCCAGCTAACGGCCATTCCCACCACGCACGCGGCGAAAGTGGTTCAGCTAGTAAACGAGCTGGGACGTTTACGACGACAAGCACCGGGACGACAAAGGTGAAGATCAGCATCAACGGGAATCCCCAGCCTCGCGAGTAAATCTCCAGCGGATAACGCGAAAAATTGGTAATGTAAAACCAAAAGTCATATAGCGTTTGGTTGCGTCCGAGCCAGACGCTTGTTGCCGCCAGACACGTCATCAGGCTATACAGAATCGCCACGCCACACGCAATGTAAAGCGGGTAGAGCAGCAGCATCGCAGGGTTCAGCGTCCAAGGATTGGTTTCTCGGCCGGACAAGTGCCAGAGGCTGAGGATGGTGATCATGATGCCAAACAGTAGATTCGAAAGGCTCGGCCAAGAGACCTTGCGAAACGAAATCAGGAACTGAGTGTCGATCGGTTTGAGCATGGCGAAGTCGAGTCCGCCAGTGCGAATCAATTCACTGAACTCTTCTGAGTTGGGCATAAAGAAGGCTTGGACGATCGAATTGATGATCCAGGTGGTCCCCATGAATACGAAGAATTCGTATTTCCCCCAGCCGGTGTTGCTGCCAATCGATGTCGCGTGTTCGAAAATGATCCAGTAGAAGCCGACGTTCATGAACGCCCAAGAAAGGCTCGAGATTGCCTCAATGATAAAGTTGGCTCGAAACATCGTGTCGCGAATGAAAGAGTTCTTCGCGAACATCAAGAAGACTGCCAAGTAGTTGGGGTGAACGACTTCCGGAGACTTCGTTTCCATTTCGGAGGCATTCGCCACAGGATGTTTCCAGCTCTATGAGACACTTTTCAGCAACGTTAACAACTTCTATTCTCACGTGAACATCCAACAGCACAATCCCGCATACCGCCCAAACTAACCAGGGCGTTGTCTGGGGGATCTGCGGAAAGAGGCGGTCCGAAACTCGCGGCTGTCCCCGCCCAGTGGTTGAGGTGACAGTTACCGCATTGGATAGCCTTCAGCGGCGAGGCCTTAGTTAGCAGGGCTAGCTCACAACAAATTTCTCGTTATTCACAGGGGCGATGGCAATTCACAGGGGCGAGGGCCATTCACAGAGGCGTGGGCATCAGGGAAATGGGCACGATCTGACAAAAGCTAGCTTTTCCTTTGGCCCGGGAACTCTGTGTCCTGTGTACTGGTGAGCGATATTGGTTGCTGCTTCAGGTAACTTGGGGCCCCGTGGGTGTCAAACTGGCGTACCTGGAAAACCTGTAACACCTTATACTGAGCGGACCCGGCTGGCTAAGAAAACCAACGGAATCGTTGCCTGCTGGAATTGCCGATGCTGACAATCATGTCTGCATCAACCTGGCAGTCATACCCTTGGGATTGTTCGCGCTTTGATGTTCATTGCTTGCGCGCCCTCAAGTGTTGCCTTACCTAGAACGTTGCTTAATGGAGTGAAGCTACTGTGTCAGCCGTTCCCGCAAGCGAGCCAACCGCTTCTGAGACCCCAGAATCCAAGACCATGCCCGCATCCAGCATTCGCGTTTACAACACGCTGACTCGTCAAAAAGAGCCCTTCCAAACGGTCCAACCTGGCAAGGTAGGGATGTATCTGTGTGGGCCGACGGTTTATGCCGAAGCACACATTGGGCACATGGTCGGCCCGGTCATTTTCGACACCATTAAACGCTACTTGGTTTACTCAGGGTACGACGTCACTTTTGTCGTCAATATTACTGATGTCGACGATAAACTGATCGCTGCATCGAATAAGCGTGGTGTTCCGATGAGCCAAGTGGCCACGGAGATGACCATGGACTACATGGCGAATTTGCAGTCGCTGGGCGTGAATCAAATCGACTTTATGCCTCGGGCTACGGATAACATGGATGAGATTATCCGGTTCATCGGTGAGCTCATCGACAAAGGCTTTGCCTACGAAGTTGAAGGTGATGTCTTTTTTGATGTGATGAAGGACCCGGATTATGGACAGCTTTCCAATCGAAGTGTGGACAGCCAGCAGGGCGAAGGAGGCGGGGCTGCTGCAAAGAAGCGTTCGCCAGGGGATTTCGCACTGTGGAAGAAGGCCAAAGAGGGGGAGCCGAGTTGGGATAGCCCTTGGGGCAACGGGCGTCCAGGCTGGCATATCGAATGCTCGGCAATGAGCCATCGGATCTTGGGAGAGACCTTTGATATTCATGGCGGCGGGCTCGACCTGATGTTCCCGCACCACGAAAACGAACTCGCCCAAAGTCGTTGCTGCCACGGTAAGCCGATGGTGCGGTACTGGATGCACAACGGCCTCATGCGTGCCGGAAATGCCGCTGGCAAACTAGGCGGTAAGTCTGATCGTGAGGCGTCTGCCGAGGATGCAACCGACGGGAAAATCTCGCGCAGCAAAGGGGCAGGGGGCCTTGCTCGTCTGATCGAAGAACAAACGGGCGATCGAATCCGGTTCTTTTTGTTGCGAAGCCAATACCGTAGCACGATCGTTTACGGGCCCGACGGCCTTGAAGAAGCCGGACAAGCTTTGGCTGCTTTCTATCGGCTCATCGATCGTTTCGAACGGCTCTCCGGCGCATCGTTCTACAAACGCGGCGACGAAGAACTGGAATACGCAAAGTCGCGTGTCGACGGAGACTCGGCTTTGGCTGGAAAGTCTGGCCTGCTCGCGGAAGTAGCCAAGCTGCGCAGCGCGTTCGTCGAAAAAATGGACGACGACTTCAATACGGCGGCTGCGACGAGCGACCTCTTTGAGATTGCCCGTACCGTGAATCGCTTCATCGATGCTGAAAACCTTGAAGACTCAAAGAAACGAAATGATGCATCTATGGGTGAGCTGACTGCAGCCATGAAAGTGCTGCGTGAGCTTGGAGCCATTTTGGGATTGTTCTTGAAGGAGCCAAAAGCAAACGACTCTGGTGGTGCCGCAGAAACAGTAGCTGGATTGATGGATCTGATCATCCAGTTGCGAGCAAATGCCCGCGGGAAAAAGGACTTCGAAACGTCAGACACAATTCGCGATGGATTGACGGGCCTGGGCATTACTCTGCAAGATCTTAAAGAGGGAACCACCTGGGAGAAGGCTTAGTGCCGACGGACAGTTATACTCAGCCTGAGTGTTGAGCCCATCACTTCCTCAGTCGAACGGATTCGCATGACCAAGTCGTCCATCATTTTGGGAATCGATCCCGCTCTCGGTACTACCGGGTACGGTGTCATCAAAGCCCAAGGCAGCAGCCTTAGCGTGATTGATGCCGGAGTGATTCGTTGCAGTCGGCAAAAGCCTCTAGAAGAGCGATTGCTGGAACTGCACGATGGGATAGCCAGCGTCATTACAGAATTCGAGCCGGATGTTTTCGCGATCGAGCAACTCTACTCGCACTATGATCGTCCGACGACGGCCATACTGATGGGGCACGCGCGTGGCGCGATAATGCTAGCTGCGGCCCAGGCTGGCTTGAAGGCGCATTCCTATGCCGCGACGAAGATCAAAAAGACCTTGACCGGCAACGGACGGGCTCCAAAAAGTCAGATGCAATTCGCTGTCAAACAGCAGTTGGGACTCAAGGCCGTTCCTGAACCCGCTGACGTTGCCGACGCGCTTGCGATTGCGTTGACGTATTGGTCGAGCGTTCTTGCCGTTCCAGCGATGGCGACGGCAAGCCTACAAGTTTCTGCTGCCGACCTGCCGCGAATCGAGCAGATCTAAGTCTGAAGACAGACCGTTAAGCTTAGCGTTTGTTCCAAATCACTTTGCAAGAATTCAGTTTGATCAATTAAATGATTACCAAGATTACCGGTGATTTAGTCGCCCTCAATGACGAAGCAGCCACTCTGTCGGTGGCACCGATGGAATATCAGGTTATGATTGCCGAGTACGCACGGCGTCACCTTCAAAGTTCACTGGGCAGCGAAGTGTCATTGCATACGCTGCACTACTTGGATGGGAACGTCACCAGCGGCGGTCGTTTGACTCCGAAGTTAGTGGGATTCTTGAGTACGCCTGAGCGGGACTTTTTTGAATTGTTCTGTTCGGTCGATGGTGTTGGTGTCAAGAAAGCACTCCGGGCCATGACTCAGCCGGTGCAGGATACGGCCGTCATGATTGAGCAGCAGGATGCCAAGGGACTGTCGGGATTGCCCGGAATTGGACCAGCGACCGCGGAACGAATTATTGCCAAATTGCGTCGCAAGATGCCAAAGTTTGCCCTGCTCGTTCGACGCGATGCTCCGAAGACAGGCGACGTAGCAGATGGTGTGGTCGAAGATACGTATCAAGCACTGCTTGCACTTGGCCACGGCGAATCCGACGCCCGTCAGTTGATCGAGAATGCACTCGCCGCAGGAGCAAAGGCCAAGGATACCGAAACGCTGATTCAGGCGAT
Source organism: uncultured Pirellulaceae bacterium (assembly GCA_964411445.1). Lineage (GTDB taxonomy): Bacteria > Planctomycetota > Planctomycetia > Pirellulales > Pirellulaceae > Aureliella. The sequence goes on along the minus strand of CAYPLE010000074.1, from coordinate 25,168 downwards.
CTACAAGCGCCAGTTCGGTGCGTAACGTTGCATGCGTTCCTGCTAGCCGCCAAACATTCGTCTGGGGATTCTACCCATACGACTGAGGCTGAAGCGGGCCCAGACGAACTTGTTTCGAATCAGTTGCATGATCGGATCCGAAGGCTGCGCTGGTGCAAGATGGAGATCGTGTTCTCCGTGTGGCCAGTGTGACAGCCGTGCAGCTAGTTTCTCGATCCACTCGGGGCCATGCGGTGTACCGCCAAGTTTGTCGAGTAGGTTCGCAGGAACTGCGTCGATGCCCTTGTAGCCCCCGACCAATGCGCCGACGGTGGCACCCATCGAGGCGGAGTCACCTCCTAGGTTGAGCGCAGGCAGAACGGCTGCCTCGAAGTCCCCAGGTGCTTGTAACCAGCAGTAAAAGCTCATGACTGTTGTGGGGAGCATCGATGTTGAGATGCCTTCGCCCCATCCAAAGTGCTCGGCCGCTTCGGCGGGTGACTTGCCAGCGTTTAGGAGGGTTTGCAGTTGTTCGATGCTGTTCTTGAGCTCATCGTCGGTGCAGCCCGTTGCTGCAATTTCAATAGCTTTTTCCTTGCTCAATTCTTCGTCTTTGAGGAGTGCTGCGTAGGAGATTACGCGAGACAACATTTTGCTGCAGTCGAGCACTTGTGGGTTCGTAAGGACGAGCTTTGCCGTGTCCTCGGCCCAACGCTCCATTCGGTGACCGCTCCCATGTGCAGCCAACGTTTCAAAAACGACTGTCGCAGCGACGATATTGTTATCGACGGGAACGCCACTAGGGACTCCGAAGCGAGCCAGCCAGCTTTTCGCTGCAGCACGCAGCAAGCTTGTCTGGCACATCGGTAGGCTAAGCGGATACCAGCTTAAGCGTCGCCGGAACGCTCGACGAAACCCCTTGGTGTCTGAGCGCGAGTTGAGCGTGGCTTGGGCTACCATGAACATGAGGTGCGTGTCACAACTGTAGACGCCAGCCATCAGTGATTGATACGCTAGCTTGGCATCACCATACGCAGCCTGTGCAGCAAGCCGACTCAGTCCGCTTCGAGCATTTCCTAGGGCATCGCCAACTGCGGCGCCGGCAAGGGCTCCGTGCAATTGTTGGCGTCGCGAATGATTGGAAAACATTTCGTGCTCGTCGGCATAGAGTGCGGCGCGACCGGATCACACGTTCCGGCCCCATCCGTCAGGGCGTTTGATTTTAGCGGGCGAAGAAGCCGTCTTAACAATTTGCATCATGCTCACCGTCGAGTCAAAGTCCCCCGCCAGTGAACTAGAAATCAGCAGAAGTGCGGGAAGCTGACGCTTCGCTTTTGCTACTTATGCAGGTAATTCCGGCAAGAGCACCCTTCAAGATGAGCTCCGCTAGCTAGAACACTTCCAATTCGCTAGTCGCCAGAAAGTTTGTGCTATTCCGCTTTGGAGCTTGCAAAATGCGCTGGGCCTATGTGTCCAAGTCTACAAAGAGTCAGGCGGCACACGCCGAAGTCGCCTGATTGCTCGCGGGCGGATGCTTGTTGGTGAATCGAATCTCGGGGCAATTCGGTGACTACTTGAACTCTGTACTTAAGGCCGCTCAATACTCTTTGCGGAGGACGTAAATGCTGCCGACGGCGAGCATGAAAATGACGAAGGCGGTGTTGGAAACGATCGGTTGCCATACGTCAAATTCCAGTTGGGCTTCCTCCAGGTCGTTGGCGACAATGGAAAGCGACTGCGTTTTATTACCGCTTAGGAAGTAGTTCATCGCATTGTCAAGTGCGGCTGGTTTCGGATTGACGTAGTAGATCGGGCGAACAACCCAGCGGAAGATGGAATACCACGTGGTGGAACTTGGTACCTTTCTTTCGATAACCTCGCCGGCGGCCGCATCAACCAAGAACGCGTTCGCCGGTTTCGTCACGACCCAAGCCCTACTGTCATCAAGCCACTCGATAGCGGTAACGTCGCCGCTGATTGGCAGGGCGAGTGGTTGGATTGTGCCAGCGACCGTATCGAGTTCGTAACATTCGCCTGAGTGGGTTAGGACCGTGGCTTTTTGTGTTTCGCCAATCCAACGCAATTGTCGTGCTTCGCCTTCGTCCGGAATGGCCACTGAGTGTGCGAGATTCAAATTGTTGTCGAGGACCTGGATCGGAGCACCCGCCCGAGCGACGAGGCAATGTTGCGAATTGAGCAATAGCAAGGCTGCTTCGTTTCCTCCGTCGAGCGAAGTCTGTTCGTCGTCTTCGGGGGATTGGAGTTCAGTAGTATTGGCGACACGGTACTTGGGTGAGTCGGAAGCGATGATGCTGACTGCTCCGCTGGTGTATATCGCAAGTTGCGTTCCGTCCACGGAAACGGTTGAGGAGACGTTTCGATCGGGCGAGAATTCGTCCGGGGTGACTTCCTTGAATTCGTCCTTCTTCATCCACGGAATTTGCATTCCAAAGAAGTCAGGCTTTTGTTCGACTAGCTTGAGGTCTTCCAACGGCAGTTCATAAATCCCGGTTCGGCAGATGGCGATCAGCCGGTCATCGGTGGCGTACAGATCAAATAGCTGTTCCGGTAGTGGGGTGGCTGCATCGCTGGCCCAGCGTGGTACCTCTCTCGCCTCTGCTGGCGAGTCGACTTCCTGAGGATCGTCAGAGTCATCGCTCTCAGAGTCATCGCTCTCGCTCGCGGGCGTTTGGCTCGCTCCATCGTCGCCTTGCGAGCCGTCAGCGTCACTTGCAGTGTCAGCGTCACTTGCAGTGTCAGCGT
>CAYPLE010000074.1:18644-22326 GCA_964411445.1 uncultured Pirellulaceae bacterium | reverse complement strand
GTCAGCGTCACTTGCAGTGTCAGCGTCACTTGCAGTGTCAGCGTTCATCGGTTCGGGGTTGGCTTCGGCCGTGTCGGCACCGCGGGGGGCCACTTCGCTAGCTTGCGAGTCGGTTTCCGGCGAATCGGAAGTTGTCTCATCGTCGTCTGCCAAGCTAATTAAGTTTAAGTCTCTGGTCTTTCCACCCAGACCGCCAAAGGGATTGCTGAAGAAGCTCTTGCTGATGATCCGTTGTCGCTGGGCGTCATAGAATGGACCGAACGTTCGCGATTTGCGTTGCGATTCCCGTTCCATGGCGGGTTGCCAAACGGAATACTCTGAATTCCAGACGTTGATCCGGCCTTCGTTGTCGACCACCAATAAGTCATCTCCGGCGGGGACAATCCGCAGCACTTGCTGGTTAACTTCGAAATGCGTTGTCATGGCATCGTGTACTGCACCCACAGCAAAACAAGAGGCCCAAAAAACCATACAGCTAATGACGCATACGATTGCATTGCCCCAGATCAATCCCGCCAGCGCCGAGACCGTGTAGAAAATGACGAATACAAACATCAAAAGCGGAATGCAGGCCAGCAACCCGGTGTTCCAAATTTCGAATCGCACTCCGGCGATCAAGTAGAGGCCAGTGAGTACGAATGTGATATTGACGAGAACGAAAATGGTTCCACCGAAGAACTTGGAAAGGTACAGCCAAACCCTCGAGATCGGTTTGCTGAGCAACAAGTGAAGAGACCCTGAACGAAAAGTCTCTGGAATGATGGGGCTGGTGACAACGATGGCTACAAGCACCGCCAAGACGCCGAGGCCCAGTTTTACAATGCCCGACAGCACAAGGGGTTCAATGTATTCCCGGATCGCGCGGCGGCTGATGGGGATGGCATTGCCAAGTTTAAACCCACCGTAGCCAATCCAAAGCTGTTCACCTTGCGCGCGGGCAACAAATCGCGTCATGCCCATCTGGATGAGTTCACGGTTAAGCTCTTCGCGATCCATCTCTGAGAGACTTTCGGGATTGCTTTTGATCAGCGGTTCTAAGCGTTCACGGCGTTTGCCTTCCTTGGGCAGGACGAAGACTTCAGCGTCGTAGAGGTCGGTTGCCTCCAGAACGTGATTGAGTTCCTTGGCCAGGTCGCTCGACTTGATCTTTTCAAGCTCGGGGGAATCAGGTGAATCTATCTGTTTGAGCTTTTCGGCAAACTCTGGGCGCAGCTTTGCGGCGATAGCTTGAATCTCATCCGAACCGCCTCCTCGGACGGCAGTTCGCAGAGCCTTGGCTGCTCCCTCGCGATCTTGGATATCCCAGCGATTCAGTTTGTAGCTAGTTTCTGAGATGTAGCCGAACGGCAGGAGCGCTAGCAAAACGAGCGACCAGCAGATGAGTAGTGCCCAAAGCACTTTGTTGCTGACGGCTTCCCAGAAGGAGTCGATGAGGATTGCGATATACGGTTTCATGGCCTTATTGCCCATCCTGAACGGCTGAGAGGAATACCTCTTCAAGGGTTGGCTGCGTTTTTTGAAGTTTGCAAATGCCGACGTCGTTTTGACGAAGCAGGTCGACGAGTTGATCAATTTCGAATTGGGTTTCCACCGATGTCGTAAACTCCCATCGCTCGCCAGGCAGTGCCACCAAGCTGGCGTCCTGGTGATGCAAGTTAAGTCGCGTCTCGAGTGAATTTACATGTTCCGGACGCCCGGTTAACTCAATGCGCAACCGTGACGATAATTGCCCTTGGAGTTTTTGCGTCAATTCCCGAGGAGTGCCGATACCCTTGACTTCGCCGCCAGCCAGGATGGCAACGCGATCGCAAATCAGTTCGACCTCTTGAAGAATGTGACTGTTCAGGAAAACCGTTTTTCCTTCGTCTTTGAGTCGATTGATGATTTGACGGATTTCGTTTCGGCCGACCGGGTCCAAGCCGTCGGTGGGTTCATCCAAGATCATCAACTCTGGCTCATGCAGCATCGATTGAGCTAGTCCAAGTCTCTGACGCATCCCTTTGCTGTACTTGCGGACAAGTTCAGAATCGCGGCCGGCGAGGCCTACCATTGCCAGTAGCTCTTGCCCTCGGGAGCGGATGTGTGATTCCGGCACTCCACTCAGTCGGCCGTACAGCTTAAGGGCTCGCCAAGCGGTATGGTGAGCTGGGAAGTTGAGGTTTTCAGGTAGGTAACCAATTTTCCGCCGAGCACCCTTGCTGCCGGCAGGGACGCCCAGCAAGCTGGCGTGGCCTTCGGAGCGTCGAATAATGCCGAGCAGGATCTTGATCAGGGTCGTTTTTCCGGCTCCGTTGGGGCCGAGCAGCCCAAAAACCTCGCCACGATTAACGGTCAGGTTCACTCCCTTGAGTGCCAAAAAACCTTTTCCAAAAATCCACCCACCTTGATACCTTTTTTTGAGGTCAGTTACCTCAATTGCTGCTGAGCTGTCCATGATGAAACTTCTGGAACGAGCAATGTTTTCAAAATGACATGACGCACGCGGCCTCGGACTCTTGCGACTTTTTAGCTAGCCAGGAGCTGTAGAAAAGCGTGCTGTGAGTGTGGATGCCGCGGCGTAGACCGAAACTCGAACTCTTCTCAATCGCGAGGCGGCCATCGCACATGGGAGTGGTTCGGCCGAATGTCTGCAATCTTCCCAAGCGCTGAGAAATTGAGCAGGCAGAATTTCTCCGCGGGAGGTTCCACTGGCGATGAACCAGCGACGCTCTACGTTAGCGACTAGGCTCAAGAACCGGCAGACATGGGCTGCTCAAATGCAAGATAAACGCCAAAATTCCAGCAAATCAATTGCACAGAATCCACGGCCAGCGACTTCAAAAGCGCCGGGTCAAGCGTTTGTAGCCAAGAGTGAAGCCTGCCAGGCCGCCGCGAATCTAGCCAGATTGAAGGACGGCGGCCAGCGACAGCAGCCAGATAGAGGACAGGATCACCACTGAGGCGAGGGTCAGTCGTACCCACACCCGGGTGGATGGGTTCGACCAAACTTGATTCTTTAAGGGGCGCGTGATCGATTCCAGGAACCGTTGTCTGTGGTGCGGATCGTCCAACAGCATTGCACGAGTGGGTTCGAGCAATCCGTACTCAACGGAGAAGTCCAAGGCTCCGAAAAGCCGGTGGCTTCGTCCGATGGGATCCATGCCGGAGGCTTCGAAGAACCAGACCTGTCGGCCATAAGATCCTTCGCTTTCCTCATCAAGGAAAACGCAGCGGATCGAATCAATCTTCGATTCGTCAGGAAGGTATTCGCGTCGAACGAGCGCATTTTCAGCCTGCTCGTGAACAGCGTCCCAAACCTCTTTTGAGAACTGGTAGAAATCAGCGTCTGGAGTCATCTTTTGCAGCCTTGCAGTTAGACGATAAAAAACCCGTCAACGGTAGAATCGTCAATCTCCTACGCCTTGCCCAGAAAATCTTGCTGCGAAAAACTCGTGAGCTGGAGTTGGTCACTCGCGCGGGCAATTTCTCGACTGCTCGCGAAGCGACATATGATTCCGACGAGATTATAAGCATCTTGGCGAGCCATGAAAACTGCGGCTTGAGGGTCGCTGGTCCCTTAAGCTGGCGGCAACGCGCCATCGTCGCCCCTTAGCTAAAGAAAAGCCCGGTTTTTGCGGCATTGTGGTTTGCCGAAATTTGGTTTTTGACCGGACGGTTCAGCTCATCGAGCGATCAGCACTTC